>NZ_QUGR01000014.1:0-136377 GCF_003479145.1 Parabacteroides sp. AF18-52 | reverse complement strand
TTAGCAAAGTTAATACTTTATTTGTTTGCTTTGCTGACACAGTTTAAATTACAGCCTCAAAGAAGGATTTTATCCGGTTTCATCATCGCTTCTACAGCGTATCCACTATCCTGCGTTGCTCTTCAAAAAAGACGATGCGGTCTTTCTCGCCACTTCTTGAAATCAGGGTAGAAGTCCGGATCAGAGATTGCATCCATTTTTTCATTCGCTGGAAGATAGCTTCATCCGGTGATGTAGCGTCGTTCAAAGTAAAAGATTTGATCATTGTCAGGTGGCAGTGCTGTGTCTCCACATAACTGTAGCTGGTCTCAAAATTCACACTGCTGACAAAGAAATGGACATTCTTACCTTCTGTCCAGGAACCTTTGGCTGCAAGCGCCTCCATATCATCCAGAAACACCATCAGTTCCTTTTTCAGAGCCGCTATCTCTTCACGGGTTATCAGGTAAATGCTGGCAAAATATTTAATGTCATTCACCAGATAGAGAAAAGTCATACTATCCATGATATGATAAGCGTTGGCGGCCTGGCGCGCCTCCACAACGATCTCGCTGTTGATCAACAACAACCGGTCGGGCAATACGATCTGGCTGAATTTAACAGGCATAACGCTGCCGCACTGGTACATCCATTTAAAAAGATAGAACTGATAAATATGCCTGTATCCCAATACCAGCGACTGGGGAAGAATATTCAAAGCTCCTCCTACTTCCGAATCGGGATCATCTCCGAGATATCTCAATTCATCGACAAAATGTTCAAGCATATCATAATCCTCTTCGCTCGGATTAAGGAAATTCACCATTTTCAACTGGAACGGCCTGCTTTTACCCGAGGCACAACCAATGATATGATCCAGCGAAATATCCAGCTTATCGGCAATAGTCGCTATTTCAAAAATAGTGAAAGGCACATCGCCCCGCAACCTGCGGTAGACGGCTTCCTTTTCCAACATCAAAAGATCGGCCAAGTGATTTGTCAGTTTTCCTCTTTCCGGGAACTTCTCTTTAATGGCCGCTACAAGATTTTTATACAATAGGTCATTCTTCATAACATAATCATTTTTTCAAATTTGGTCTTCAGTTCCCGGCGTTTACGCTAAAAAATACACTTCTGTTCTCTACAAATATAGAGAAAAACTTTTGATTATGTTCCTGTTATACCAGCTTACGGCTATTATTTTTATTTACAAGGCAAAGTAAACCAGAACTTTGACCCTTTGCCAGGCGTTGAATCTACGCCGATCTCCCCACGCAGGGCCTTAACGATCGTTTTACAAATAGATAACCCGAGTCCCGTTCCCTGCCTGAAAGAGTTTATTTTGGTAAAGCGTTCGAAAATAGCTTCAACATGTGCCGGAGAAATACCGATGCCGGTATCACTTATCTCAAACAGCACATGATCTTCTCTCACACTGTATGAAAGGGTTATATAACCTTGTTCAGTAAACTTGATAGCATTCGAAAGTAAATTGGATATTACCTGGGTCACACGCTTAGGATCCGTATAGAGTATTTTATCCGGCAACGCATCCAGGTCACAGACCATAGTAACACCTTCCTGGACTTTCAGGGAATGCACCTTATATTGCTCACTGCATATTTCCTTTATATTGACATCCGCCAGTGAATAGTCCATTACTCCGGACTCGATCTTTGAGAAATCCAGGATATCCGTTATCAGACGAAGGAGGAGATCGCAGTTTTTATTGATGATCTTCACATATTCCTCTTTCTCTTCCACATTGTCCATTTCAGCAATAATACCGGAAAAACCGACAATCGCATTCAGAGGTGTACGGATCTCATGGCTCATATTGGCCAGGAAAGTAGATTTCAACTTATCCGCTTCACGTGCTTTTTGCATTTCCAGTTCATTCCTGCGTGATTCGTCACGAGCTTGTTGCAGCTTCTCCTCCAGTTGTTTCTCGCCCGTTATATCTGTTATATAACAAACAACTTTGCTGGGATGCCCGTCCTTATTTATTTTATGTGCCTGTGCATTGATACGTATCCAGGTCGGCACTTCTTGAACGAACATTTTACAGACAAAACTACAGCTATCGATATCACCGCGAACGACCTGTAAAAGCGGCTCCATATTATTCGTCGGAATTTCACTGAACCGTCCCAGGTTCCACAACTCCTGAATAGACAGATAATTATGTGTTTTCAGGTAATTGAACAAATGATTCGGACTGGAATGATCGTTCAGCACAGGATCGATATATAATTCATCTTCTTCCACACTATACTCACCGACTATCGAACGTCCGGATAAAAGCACGGCCTTCAATATAGCCAGATTGTTTCTGGTTTGTTCCGCTTTGATCTGGACATCCGTATTATCAGAGATGATAAGCAGATATCCCACCCGTCCGAACTCCGGATCGTTCAGGCTGATCCCTTTCACCTGCAGATATTTGATCTGGTCGACAAAAGCCGACGGATAATAGCTACTGTTTTGTATGATACTGAAATCATAAACCAGAGGAAAACTGAAAGCCCGCCCGCTCCTGACATTCTTCAGGAGCTTTTTAGGAACAGCCGGATTCTCAAACAGATTAACCCCCAGAAGATCTTTACGTGTAGAACCGAAGATACGAACATCGGCTTCGTTGATATCGATCAGATATCCTTCCGAGTCATACAATTCGACCCCGATAGGCAGATTGTTGAAGAACTGTTTGAATTTAGTACTGAGTTCCGCCAGATGTTTCCGGGATTCCTCCAGACTGGCTTGTGTCTCCTTGCGCTCTATTATAAGAGAAAAGATACTTGCTATAATATGCAGGTCTTCCATTTCCGTACTCGTCCAGGAACGCTGCACACGCACCGAGTCAAAACCGATGAATCCCTGTATTCTATTATGAAAAGAGAGCGGGATCATCAGCATGGATTTTAGTCCCTGAAATTCAAGTAACTTCTTATCCACTTCCGCTTCAGGAGGCAGATCGTCCATGCTGCACATGACAATATCACGACCACTCTTCACGGTCTTCATGATCCAGGGGATCGTTTCGTCCGTCAGTTCCGAATGATTCTCTTTGGGAACCTCCACCCATCTGCTCATTACCTCGCAGGGAAAATAGGCTGTCCGCCCGTCTTTTTCAAAGATGGCTACATATCCCCAGTCTGCATCGAAAAAGTTCATCAGCAAACTCATGGCTTTCTCTATCGGCTGTTGTTCCTCATTAAACAGCAATACAAGTACTTCGGAAATAATACGTTTGATATTTGAAGCTTCTGTAAATGAATTTCCGGCATTCGCTTTCTCTCTATTGTCTTGTGCTTCCAATAATTGTATTAGTTCTTCTTTGGACAATTGGTTATATTTGTTTTTTGTTAGCGTCGACATCATACGGTGATACTTTATAAACGCAAAAATATTGAATAGTTTTGATTTTTAAGGCATTTCAAGAGACTAATTCATCATTTGACATGTTAAAAGTCACACAGAATCGTCCGGCAAACGGATTCTTTAGAACAATTATGCTTTTAATCATAAGAGGGTTCACCGTAAAAAGTTATATTTGCATGTTCTAATGTAGACGATTTTAAATATGTTGAAGCAACAGTTACAACAAAAGTTACAGCAAAAGCTCTCTCCACAGCAGATCCAGCTAATCCGGCTTCTGGAACTTCCCGCTATCGAGCTGGAAGAACGTATCAAGCACGAATTAGAAGATAACCCTGCACTGGAGGAGGGGAAAGATATTGCAGACGACTTTGAACGAACTGACGACGAGGGAGTTGACGATATATCTACAAACGAAACAGAGGCAGACCTCTCGCTCGGAGATTATATGAGCGAAGACGATATACCGGACTACAAGCTCCGGGAGATAAGTGAGAAAACCGAACGCAAAGAAGACATTCCCTTCTCCGTAAGCCAATCGCTGAACGAATATCTACTCCAGCAACTCGGTTTGCGCGACCTACCGGAAAAAGAAGTTAAAATAGCCGAATACATTATCGGTAACATAGACGACGACGGTTATCTGCGCCGCGAACTCTCCGCCATTGCCGACGACCTGGTCTTCCAGGCAGGGCAAGACGTGAATGAGAAAGAAATAGAAGAAGTCCTCGCGATCATACAAGATTTCGACCCAGCCGGGGTCGGTGCCCGTAACCTGCAGGAATGTTTATTGCTGCAACTCGACCGGAAAGAACCGACGCCGGGAACAGATATGGCGATCCGTATCCTCACCGAATATTTTGAAGAGTTCACCCGCAAGCATTACGACAAGATCATGCGTGGTCTCAACATCAGCGAGGCAATCCTTAAAAAGGCTATTCACGAAATAATTGCTCTCGATCCTAAACCTTGCAGCAGCTGGGGTGGTTCTATGGAAGTAGCCATGAGCCAGGTCATTCCGGATTTCCTGGTCGAAGCTATAAACGGCGAGCTGATCCTGAGCATGAACAACCGGGACATTCCCGATCTGCGGATCAGCCGTGAATATGCGGAAATGTTTCAGGACTATGCAGGCAATAAAGCCAACCAGACGTCCAAGATGCGTGAAGCCGTACAGTTTGTAAAACAGAAACTAGACTCCGCCCAATGGTTTATCGATGCCATCCGGCAGCGTCAGGAGACATTACAACGCACTATGGAAGCGATCATCCTCCTGCAACGGGACTTTTTCCTGACAGGTGACGATGCTACGCTGCGCCCGATGATACTGAAAGATGTGGCCGAACGTGCAGGATACGATATATCGACCATTTCAAGGGTTAGCAACAGCAAGTATGTTCAAACCAATTTCGGCATCTACCCTCTGAAATTCTTCTTCTCCGAATCGATGCAGACCGACAGCGGCGAGGAAATATCCACCCGTGAGGTGAAGAAGATCATGAAAGAACATATAGACAGTGAGGATAAACGTAAACCGCTTACCGACGAGGAACTTACCACGATCCTGAAAGAGAAAGGTTACGTAATCGCCCGCCGAACAGTGGCCAAATACAGGGAACAACTCGATATTCCTGTTGCAAGGCTTAGAAAAGAAATCTAAATTTGAAGCATTATGAGATTATTTTCAAATATAATATCCGGAATGTTCCACCCGTTACTGATGGTAACGTATGGAGTCATACTGGCATTGTCATTCACATACCTGGCGATCTACCCGCCCACCATGAAAATGTTCCTGGTTGGCGGAGCATTCCTCTCGACTGCTGTCGTACCGGGTCTTTTCATCTTCCTGATGGTCCGCAACGGAGCCGCCGGCGACCTGGAACTGACGGACCGCAAAGAACGGGTCGTTCCTTACCTGATCATTATCACCTCCATAATGGTCTGTATCTTTTATATGTACAAAATGATGATCCCTTTCTGGTTCCTGTCGCTGCTGATGGGTGCCTGTGTCGCTTTGATCCTCTCGCTGTGCATTAACTTTTACTGGAAGATCAGTGCCCATACCCTGGGTATCGGAGGACTTCTAGGGGGTATCATGGGGGTTGCCCGCATCCACCTGATAAATCCTTACTGGGGATTCATCATCATACTCCTGGCAGCCGGGCTGGTCGGTACTTCGCGTATCTTTTTGAAAAGGCATACTCCTATGCAGGTATATGCCGGCTTTTGTCTCGGTTTTATATGTACCTTTGTAGCCTCATTATTGAGTTATATCTATTTATTCATCTAATAAAAACACTAAAGTTATGAACTTTCCTGCTGATTTAAAGTACACAAAAGATCACGAATGGATTCGTGTTGACGGCGCCGTTGCCTATGTTGGTATCACTGACTACGCCCAGAGCGAATTGGGCGAAATCGTTTATGTAGACATCACTACAGAAGGCGAAGTAGTTGCCAGAGAAGAAGTTTTCGGTACTATCGAAGCTGTAAAGACTGTTTCCGACCTGTTCATGCCGGTAAGCGGAGAAGTGATCCAGGGCAACTCTGAACTGGACGACAAACCCGAACTGGTGAACGAAGACGTTTACGGAAACGGCTGGTTGATCAAGATCTCCATCTCCGATCCTTCTGAACTGGACGACTTGTTGTCTGCTGCTGAATACGAACAATTGATCGCAAAATAAATGACACCTGTAGTAAGTATTATCATGGGCAGTACTTCCGACCTGCCCGTAATGGAAAAAGCGGCCAAATTGCTGGACGAGATGGAGATCCCGTTCGAAATCCATGCGTTGTCTGCACACCGTACCCCGGCAGAAGTAGAAGCTTTTGCCAAAGGAGCCAAAGACCGCGGTATCAAAGTTATTATTGCTGCGGCCGGTATGGCAGCGCATTTATGCGGAGTGATCGCTTCTATGACTACCCTTCCGGTAATCGGTGTTCCCATCAACTCTACACTCGACGGCATGGATGCCTTGTTGGCTATCGTACAGATGCCTCCGGGAATACCTGTTGCCACAGTCGGTATCAACGGAGCACTAAACGCCGGAATCCTGGCAGTTCAGATGCTTGCTGTTGGAGACGAACAACTTCAGGGTAAGCTGGCCGACTACAAGGAAAATCTGAAGAAAAAGATCGTAAAAGCAAACGAAGAGTTAGCAAAAGTATCTTTTAAATACAAAACGAATTAATTAGTCGACAGTTGACAAGTGACAGTTGACAGATTTCACGCTGCCGGAACTGTCAACTGTCAACTGTCACTTGCCAACTGGAAAAATGGAACATTTTTTTAATTACAGTCGCCGTAAATCATCTGTTGTCAATATAGGAAACACTCCGCTGGGAGGTGAGAACCCGATACGTATCCAATCTATGGCCAATGTATCCACCATGGATACCGAAGCATCCGTCCGCCAGGCCATCCGTATGATCGATGCCGGAGCCGAATATGTACGTTTCACTGCACAGGGTGAACGGGAAGCCCGTAATCTGGGCGAGATCCGGAAAGAGCTGAGAACGCAGGGATACACCACTCCTCTTGTTGCCGATATCCATTTCAACCCCAGGGCTGCCGACGCCGCAGCCGAAGAGGTGGAAAAAGTACGCATCAACCCCGGGAACTATGTTGATAAAGTAAAAACATTTGACCTTCTGGAATATACCGACGAAGAATATGCCGCCGAATTACAGAAGATACGCGACCGTTTTGTCCCTTTCCTGGAGATTTGTAAAAAACACGGAACCGCCATCCGCATTGGCGTAAATCATGGTTCACTATCCGACCGTATCATGAGCCGGTATGGTGATACCCCTGAAGGAATGGTAGCCTCCTGCATGGAATTCCTGCGTATCTGCCGGGATGAGAATTTCCCGGACGTGGTGATTTCCATCAAAGCCTCCAATACGGTAGTCATGGTACGTACCGTACGCCTGCTCGTCCGTACCATGGACGCAGAAAACATGCACTATCCGCTTCATCTGGGAGTGACCGAAGCCGGTGACGGCGAAGACGGCCGCATCAAAAGCGCTGTCGGCATCGGTACCCTGCTGACCGACGGAATAGGCGATACCATCCGCGTATCCCTCAGCGAAGATCCCGAGGCAGAAATACCTGTCGCCCGCAAACTGGTCGATTACATATTGGAACGTCGGGAGCACAGGCCGATCGCTGCCTCTCCCGCCCCCGGATACGACCCGGTAACAGCCACACGCCGAATCAGCCGCATAACAGAAGCTATCGGAGGTAATTTCCCTCCTGTCGTTATCTCTGACCGAAGTAACGGCGATTTTGAATTTGACTACTCTTCCCTGCCCGACTATATTTACATCGGCAAGGAAGACCCGGACAATCTTCCGGACACATTCCGCCTGCTGGTAGATGCCCATTTCTGGAAAGAACGTCCCAACGCATACCCTTATTTCATCGCTTCCGAAATAGAAGAGATGAAAGAGTTCAACTCTCCGCTGAAATTCATCCGTCTGACCTACAATGACCTGACAGATCAGACACTGGAGATACTGAAACAAGATAAAACAACCGTGGTAGTCCTGAGTACCCACCACCGGAACGGTGTCGGATCACAACGTGCCGCCATGCACAAACTACTGGTTGCCGGTTGCGATATCCCTGTCGTCCTGCACCGCGACTATCACGAGACAGACAAGGAGACCTTACAGCTAAAAGCGGCTGCCGATTTCGGCACATTGCTGCTGGACGGTTTCGGCGACGGCATCATGATTCATAATCAGAGGATCGAAGCTTCATGCATCGACAGTTACATGTTCGGTATCCTGCAGGCAACCCGTTCACGCATCAGTAAGACAGAATATATCTCCTGCCCGAGTTGCGGACGTACACTCTACGACCTGCAAACGACCATTGCCCGCATCAAAGAAGCTACCTCACACCTGAAAGGGCTGAAGATCGGCATCATGGGTTGTATTGTAAACGGTCCCGGAGAAATGGCAGATGCCGATTACGGCTATGTCGGTGCCGGACGCGGACAGATCAGCCTGTACAAAGGTAAAGAATGCGTGTTGAGAAACATCCCCGAAGAAGATGCAGTAGAACGTTTAGTTCAGTTAATAAAAGAGAACGGAGACTGGCAGAACTGATATTTGTACTATCTTCGTCCCTCAAAATCAAGATATAATAATGGAAGTAAAGATAATTAATAAATCCCATCACCCACTCCCTGCCTATGCGACAGAATTGTCTGCAGGCATGGATATTCGTGCAAACCTGACAGAGCCTGTAGTGCTGAAACCATTGGAACGCAAATTGATCCCGACAGGATTATATATTGCTTTGCCGGAAGGATACGAAGCACAGATGCGCCCCCGCAGCGGCCTGGCCTTGAAACATGGTATCACTCTACTGAACACACCGGGAACGATCGATGCAGATTATCGCGGTGAGATCGGTATTATCCTGGTCAACCTTTCCTCCGAGCCTTTTACCGTAAATGACGGAGAACGTATCTGTCAGATGGTGATCGCTACTTTCAACCAGGTAAGCTGGAAACCGGTGGAAGTGCTCGACGATACCGAACGCGGCGCCGGTGGCTTCGGACATACCGGGAAAGAATAAACGGACATCGTATGTGATACTATACGACTGCCGTATACACCTTTATACGATGACCGTATATGATTATCGTATAAAATTAGATACGTGATAAATATAGAAAACGAATATATGCTGAAACAAGTAATATACGGGATACTCTTTTCACTCTTCCTGCTTACCGGGATCAATTCGCTGCATGCAGAAGAAACCCGGAAAGAAACTCCCACTAAGGCTAAAGAATTAAATGATGCTGAACGGAGAAAATTCGACTATTTCTTCTTTGAAGGACTGAACCTGAAGACTGCCGGAAAATTCGATGCCGCTTTTGATGCATTCAACTACTGTCTCGCCATTGACTCTACAGCATCTCCTGTACTGTACGAACTTTCATCGTTCTACGTGCAGATGAACCGCCCGGAAAAGGCAGTCGATATGTTACAGCGTGCAGTGGACAACAGCACAGACAACTTCACTTACCGGATGGCTTTGGCTACAATCAGCCGCAACCTGGGTATGTACGGAGAAGCTGCTGCAGAATACGAGAAACTGGTGAAAGCCTTTCCCGGAAAAACCGAACTGAATTACTACCTGGCAGAAGCCCTGACCCAGGAAGGTGAGATCGGCAAAGCGATCGATGCTTATAATGCCCTCGAATCGTCCATCGGCATGAACGAAGCTCTTTCCATGCAGAAATATAAACTATACACCCAACTGGAGCAATCGGATGCCGCCTTCAAAGAAATAGAGAAACTGGCAGCCAAATATCCGATGGAGGCACGCTACCAGATCATCCTCGGAGACCTGCACCTGGAAAAGAACGACACGGTAAAAGCCCGTTCTTATTATGACAAAGCCCATGAGATCGATCCGGGTAACCCCTATTACATCGTATCCATGGCCAACTATTACGAAGCGACCGGCAATAAAGATGCTGCCGAAACTCAGATACGCAATGCCTTGATCAACGAGAAGCTGGATGTAGAGACCAAAGTCGCCATCCTCTCCCGTTATATCCTGAAACTGCAACAGACGCAGAAAGGAACGGATAGTGCCAATACTCTGTTCCAGACCTTGCTGGAGCAGCATCCCGAAGATACCGACCTGAAACAGATGTACGGCAGTCTTCTGATCGCACAGGGTAAAACAGACGAAGCCCGTTTCCAGTTCCAAATCGTCACAGAGATGGAGCCAGAGGATGCAGCAGCCTGGCAGCAATTGCTGAACATGTCACTGAAAGCCGAAGATATCCCTGAAGTAATCCGTATCTGTACCAAATGCCAGGAACTATTCCCGGATGCCCCCGAATATTATTTCTACCTGGGTATTGCCTATTATCAGCAGGAAAAATATCAGGAGGCCCTGAACACCTATTATGCAGGTATCAACATTATCCCGGCGGAGAATCCGCGGTTAAAGTCGGACTTCTACGGTCAGATCGGCGATATCTACTATCAGATGAAACAGATGGACCAGACATACAAAGCATACGACGAGGCTCTGAAATATAACGACAACAACATCGTTGTCCTCAACAACTATGCTTACTTCCTGTCCCTGGATAAAAAGGACCTGAAAAAGGCAGAACGTATGAGCGCACAATGTATCAAGCTCGAACCGGACAATGCAACTTACCTGGATACATACGCCTGGATTTTCTTCGTACAGGGCAACTATACCCTTGCCAAGATATACATCGAAAGCGCACTGGAAAAAGATACGACCAAAAGTGCGGAACTGGTAGACCATTACGGGGATATCCTGTTTATGACAGGAGACAAGGACGGTGCCATAGCTCAATGGAAGAAAGCCCGTGAAATGGGAAAAGAAAGCGAGACACTCGACCGTAAAATCATAGAAGGTAAATATATCGAAGAGGAGGAGGCCAAATGAGAACCCCGTTAATAAAGCGAGTACAACTGCCAGCTCTTGTGATTCTGTGTTTCTTGCTGATCCTGTCCGGCTGTAAATCATCCAAGAAAGTCGGAACAGTAGCCTCCGGAAGTACCAAAGCACACGACGAGTTCTTTGAAGCGATGGAAGAGCATTCTTTTCAGTTCAATACGATGACCGCCCGTCTGAATGCGGAACTGAAAGGCACTAAAAACAACATGAGTTCACGTGTGGACCTGAAGATGGTCAAAGACAGTGCATTTCAGTTATCAGTCCAACCGTTTCTGGGTATCGAAGTTTTCCGTGCCGAATTTACAGTCGACAGCATAAAGGTAGTAGACCGCATGAATAAACGGTATGTAGCCGAACGCTACGCCGATCTGAAAGGACAGACCCCGATCGAGTTCAACTTCTATAACCTGCAGGCATTGTTCACCAATCATATCTTCCTGCCCGGAAAACAGTATATCGAGCCGAAACAGTTCAAACGCTTCAAGCTGAACCAGGAAGGTTCGACCGCAGAGATCAAGATCAAGGATTCTATCGGATTGCTTTATACATTCTTTGCCGACGGTGAAGAGAAGTTACTTTCCACCTATATCACCGACCCGTCCGAACAATACGCTCTGCAATGGGATTATACAGATTTTCGCCTGACAGAAGGACAACCGTTCCCGATGCTGATGGACGTACAAGTCCTGGCAAACGGTTCCTCACAGGGAGGGATCGCTTTCCGCTTCTCCCGCATACAGACAAATATTCCGGTAAACCTGGACTTTTCCATTCCGGCTAAATATAAACGTATTACCTTTGCACAGATCATAAAGTCAATCAGTAACAGTCAGAAATAGAGATGAAGTATATTTGGTTTGTCATATTCACGTTATCTGCCCTGACCGCCTTCGGCCAGAAGTCCGCCCGGGTGAGACAGCTTGAAGAACAGCGAAAAAAGGCGCTGGCCGAAATCGAGATGACAAACCAGCTATTGCAGGAAACGACCCAGACGGCGCAGAACTCTCTCAACCGTCTGAATCTTCTTTCACAACAGATCCTCTCCCGAAAGAAAGTGATCAGCCTACTCAACCAGGAGGTAAGTGAACTGGATAACCAGATCACCGCATCCCGCCGCGAAATCACTAAACTGGAAAAGGAACTGGACGGAAAACGGAATAACTACGGCAAGTCCGTGCAAAGCATGTATAAACGGCGTAGCTCGCAAGACAAGCTGCTCTTTATTCTCTCTGCCGATAATTTCGCCCAATCCATGCGCCGCATGCGTTATCTGCGCGAATATGCCGACTGGCAAAAGTTACAGGCTACCGAAATCATTGACAAACAAACCGAGATAACCCTCAAACAGAAAGAACTGGAAAAAACACGTTCCGAAAAGAATGCACTGCTGGGCACCCGCGAACAGGAAAGCCAGAAACTGCAGACCGAGGAAACCAGCCAGAAAGCCGAAGTGCAGCAACTCAGCAAGAAACAAAAGGAACTGAAAGAGGAACTCCGTAAGAAACAACAACAAGCCAACGCGCTGAACCGCCAGATCGAAAAACAGATTGCCGAGGAAATAGCCCGTGCCGAAGCAGAAGCAAAGGCTGCCCGCGAACGTGAGCGCCGTGCCCGTGAAAAAGCGAAAGCGGAAGGCAAAGAACCGGTCAAAGAGCCTGTACAGGAAGAACGTGTTGCCGAAACCAAAGGCGGCTATGCCATGACCAGGGCGGAGAAAAAACTTTCCGACGACTTTGCCGGTAACCGTGGCCGCCTGCCATTCCCTGTTGCAGGACGTTACACCATTGTCGGCACTTTCGGCGAACAGCAACATCAGGAATTAAAATATGTACGTACCAACAATAGCGGTATCGACATTCAGACTACTCCGGGAGCTGATGCCCGTACTGTATTCAATGGCGAAGTGACCCGCGTGTTCGTTGTTCCGGGCTACAACAACTCTGTCATCATACGTCACGGTAACTACCTGACCGTTTACAGTAATCTGAGCCAGGTGTATGTAAAAGCCGGCGACAAGGTCAGCACCCGCCAGGCTATCGGCAAGATTTTTACCGATACGGAAAACGGCAATGCCACGATCCTGCATTTCCAGCTTTGGAAAGAGAAGACCAAACTCAATCCGTCTCCGTGGCTCGACTAAACCGCTTTAACATATTTTAGGCGCACCGCCTCGCCAATGGCAGCGAGGCCTTCTCACTAACAGTAGTGCGGGTGTGTCGCTACCACCAGTTAGGCATGCTCGCCAACAGCAGCGAGTGCAGGCCGCCTATATTTTCCTTTTTCAATCGGATTACGTACCTTTGTCACCGACTTTCAAAAAGAAAAATTATGTATTTGACGCTCTTTCTAACTTTCCTAAAAATAGGTGTGGGTACAATAGGCGGTGGATATGCCATGTTGCCGTTGATACAGCGGGAGGTAGTGGACCGCGGCTGGTTATCAAAAGAAGATTTCATAGATTTGTTCTCCGTCGCACAGTCATTACCGGGGATCTTCGCTGTAAATATCTCCATCTTCGTCGGCTATAAACTGAAGAAAAGTATGGGAAGCGTAGTCTGTGCCCTCGGTACGATCCTGCCGTCTTTCCTGATCATCCTGCTGATTGCCACGTTCTTTACCCAAGTTCAGGATAACGAATGGGTGGAGAAGATATTTAAAGGTTTACGCCCAGCCGTCGTGGCGTTGATCGCCGTACCGTGTATCACTACGGCACGTTCCATCAAATTGACTTATGTTTCGATGCTGATCCCTGTTGCTGCCGCGTTGCTTATCTGGATGGGAGGAGTTTCGCCGGTATGGATCATTCTGGTAGCCATTGCCGGAGGATTAGTGTATGGTTTAAAGATAAAGAAAAATTGATATGATCTGGTTACAGTTACTTTATGTCTATCTGAAGATCGGAATCTTCGGTTTTGGTGGCGGATATGCCATGCTCTCACTGATACAGGCAGATGTTGTAGACCGTTATAAATGGATTTCTCTACAGGAATTTACGGATATCGTGGCCATCTCACAGATGACGCCAGGCCCCATCGGGATCAACAGTGCGACTTATATCGGTTACACCGCCATTCACAACGCCGGATATTCACCGTTCATGGCTGTTCTCGGTTCGTGCCTGACCACATTTGCCGTGTGTCTGCCGTCGTTCATACTCGTATTGGTCATCTCTTATTTCTTCGCCAAGTTCAAGAATAATAAATATGTCGTTGCCGCTTTCACAGGCTTACGACCTGCAACTGTAGGACTGATAGCCGCTGCCGCATTAATGCTGATGAACAAAGAAAACTTCATCGATTACAAAAGTTTCCTGATCTTTGGTGCCGCCTTTATCCTTACCTGGAAGTTCAAAGTTCACCCCATCCTGATGATTGTATTGGCAGGGGTTGCGGGGTTGATATTGTACTGGTAACCAGGAAATCATCCTGTATCTCTTGGGTTGGAAACATTTTTTGATCAAATCTTCGTTCATCATATTATGATATTTACTCCGTAAAGGAGTGTCGTTTCACTTCCAGTGATCCTGTTCTGTTTTCCTATCCTATAACGAAAGCCCCGACAGAAAATTCCGCCGGGGCTTTGTTTTGCCTGTCTTCGCTCTTCACAGAGCTAGAACAGAAGAACTTTATTTCATTACTTTAGTATTAATACTGACCGCTTGTTCGCCTGTCGCAGGGTAATTGATTCCTTACGGAATCACGCAGTCAACTCTAATTTATTGATTATAAATGTCTTATTTTACGATAGCTTTAACTGTTGTTTCTCCTTCAACAGCTACTACAACTACACCTGCAGGAGCTTTGATAACAGCGTCATCAGAAGTGATAACAGTATTAGCAATTGTCTGACCCAGCAGATTGTTGATAGCTACTCTCTTACCTGCTGCACCAACAATTGTGATCTGACCTTCGCCAGCAACAACCTTCACAGCAGAAGCATTGATTTCATCGTTAGCTGTAATAGTACCTTCTTTGCCAACTTCGATTTCAATTTCACCTACATTATCACCAACGAACTGAGAAGTAGGAATGAATTCTTGTGCTAACAAAGTTTTACCATCAGCAAACAGACAAGGATGATAAGCAGTAACTGTTACATCATACAAGCTATTCGGCTTCATGTTCTTAACATTTACAGTTAAGTATTTGCCATCCTTCGTATAGTTAGCTTCGTTACCAGCATGAATTTTTACAGATTCTGCACCATCAACCAAGTTGAACTCTACGTTTTCAGGACCTTCCCACCAATAAGAAGCATTACCGTTACCATCAACTAAAGAAGTATTGATAGTTTCCCAGTCAGTGATATTGAATTCACCCTGGTTTTCAGGCATACCATTATAAGCCTTACGAGCTAAGTGAGCACCAGCTTCACCGAATGTGAAGACGTCGATCTGATTTTCACCTTCCATCAGATATACATTATAACGATACTGATCGCTAATTGTGATGTTTACAAGGTTACCTGCGTTTTCATCTGTACCCTTCTTATCGCGGAATTCACTGATGATCACAGCACTGTTTGTCCAACCGCCTTGCAGATTGAATGTATTGATAGTTGTATTCTTGAAGTGACCATAATATACTTCTTCGTCACCAGCTTTATCTGTACGAACTACTTTCAGATAATAGTTAACAATCATTTTAGGATTGATTACTTTACCTGTACCGTTGAACAACTCTACAGACAAAATATCGTTATTCTGGTTAGAACCTTTACTCTTAGCCAATACTTCAGACATGAAGACATTCTTAGATGTATTCTTCGGAGCCAAGTGACCTACCTGTACTACATAATAGTCAGCACCCGGAATACCTTCCCATTTCAAGACAGCTGTTGCACCGTCGATATCACCGTGTACCATCGGTTGCAATACAGGAAGTTCATCTCCAACAGTCGGTTCTCCAGCAATTGCCAAATCATTCGTTAAGCAGTTAGCCTCTACGATCAATACATTTTCTTTTGCACATGCTGTAGCAGCGGTCGGAGCATACTTAACAGTAGCAGTAGTAGTGAAAGAACCGTTCACATCAACCTTCACATTTGCCGGAGCTGTCAAAGTAAATGGGTTATCATAATTTACTGTACCCAAAGAAACCTTAATAGCTTCTGTTGCAGTCAGCGGGTTAAATTCTTTACCTTCGATAACTACATTCACATTAGCTTCTTCATCTACATTAGCAGTAATGTCTCCCGCAGGAGTGATTGTAATTTCCGGTTTGTAAATGAAACCATATACTCCACCTTCGTTTACATAGTGCATATAATTAAACTGTTCTAACGGATTCAACTCACCGTCTGTCCAAGTCATTACATTTTCGTTAGACTTAACAGTGAATAAATCTTCAGCTCTATGCATAGCTCCATTTTTAGTAGCCTGGTTGAATGTTACAACCACTAAACCTAACACTTCACCATATTGGTTTGGAGTCAGTTTATCAACGGCTGCACCATCATTCAACATATCCTTGATTACATAAGTAAATGCATTCGGATATGCGCTTACATTCGCTTTACGAGTTACATTAACTACTTTTTCCAAGTTGTAACCAGCTACGTAGAATGAGTCTACTGCCAATGGGTTTACGTAATCACATTCGTCCTGATATACTTTACCAAAGTATTTCTGGAATTCAGGATATACTAAGTTCGGTAAATTTGTACCAAATGAAGGACGATAAGAATTGTGCATTTCTTCGATGAGGCTCAAATTATTGATATTACTCCACAGATTAGCACGAGTATCACCATATAAACCTGCAACTACGCCAACACCACATAACGGGCAATTACTTTCAGACTCAACACCTACAGCCCAAACTTGCAATTCATATGTATCAGGATTCCATTCCTTAACATTTGCTTTTTCAGGATCTAGGAAACCATCCTTATTCGGAACGAACTGTACATAAATAGGAAGACCTTCTTCACGGAACTGTTTCATCTTAGCATCGTCCAATGTATTGATGCTGATTTCCAATGTATCCGTATTGTTGTTTACCCAAGCAGCATCTTCACTCAATTTGAAGCGGAATTCCTGGTTATCTGTAGCATTCTCATTATTTCCACTAAGATTCAGATTCTGCAAAGTTATACGAACTTTAGCGATACCGTCATTTCCTGTAGGTTTCAATTCGCTACCATGCAACACCAATTTCTTAACACGTGAAGCATAACGAGAGTTATCCAATGCATCTTTCTTATTATAAGGAGCAAAGAATACATTGTCGGCAGTATAACGACCTACTGTACCGTCAAAGTTTTCGCCTTCATAAGTCAGCCACAATGCGCCAACTCTAGCAGCAGCCAATGTCCAGCCGAATTTTCCATAAGCATCAAAACCTAACGGTTTGTAGTCTGCATTCACTGCGATTTTCCATGCTTCTTCACGAGTGATGTCGTTAGTCCATTCTCTCAACGCTAAAGTCAATTTAGAACCTTCTTCTATTACACCACATGAAGAATATTTAATACCGTCAGTTATTTTCACTTTACCATATGAAGTCCACTGATCAGAAGTCATCTTTTCATATGCCAAGAAATCCATCGGATATGTTTTCTGATCAGGAATATTCTTACCCACAACTTCTACTTCTTGTGTCTGGCAATTTTCATTGAAAAAGATATGATCTTTAGCGAAAGCTAATTCAGGAACAGAGTTTGCAGAAATTAATCCTGTTTCAGCAGACAAACGGATAGGATTCAATACATCTGTTTCTGGTAACTTAGCAGCATATTTTCCAGAGAAAGTAGCGATTGATTTCGGTTGGAAATCATATGTTACTTTATCTTCCAACTTAGCGCCATCTGATTCTTTTTCAAATTCAGCACGAACAACATCGTTGTTATTTGTTACGTTTGTCCATACAAAAGCATTTTCAGCAGTTGTTTTAGCAGGTAATTTAACATTTTCTGCGCTCAACGCCAAAGTACCATTTGTACAGCTAATTAAGCCTAAACCAGCTTCGAAAGATGTTACATCAGCAGTCAAAGCCAAAGTCGGTTCGTCGAAATTCATCTGGAAACCACTAACAACCAATGCCGGAGCAAAATGGCTCTTAGAAGCAGTCTCTTCTACATCCTTAATTTCAACAAAATCAGACCACAAGGTCACCTGGATCAACTTGTTATCCAAAGAACCTTCAATAAACATCCTTGCATCAGTAATCGGATCAGTTACAACATCGAACAAATTGATTACTTTATCTTCTACATCAGCAGCTCCTGTTTTAAAGATTGCACCGTCAGATTTAAATTCAGCATCAGCAGAAGCAGAACCATTTTTCAATATTTCACTTCTCTTTACTGGATTACCTTCCAAATCAAATACAGCAACTTTAATATGCCAATCTGCAGAAGAAGTTGCAGCCAAACCGAAGTTCTCAGCACTTAACTTAACTTTCAGTTCACGTACATTTGTCATATACTTAGTTGACAAATCGAACATCAACTCACCACTCTGACTGTCACCCAAGAAGATTCCTAAAGAGTCAGTACCACTTTGCCATACCGTAGTAGTGGTATAATTGTTTGTCGGCTTTTCGGTAATATTAGGATAATATACATCATCTACGTCCTTATTAAAAGCACGGAAATAAACACCATTACCCCAAACTTTCTTTCCATCTACAGTTTTTAAAGCCTTACCAGGGAAACCCGGTAGAACGTCATTGCCTTCGGCTTCATACAAAATAGGTTTTTGAGCAGCAGTCAAACCCGCGTATTCGGTGGCAGCCCATGCAGGAGCATTTTCTACCTGTCCAAATACCGATGCTGTGCCCAAAACTAACATAGCACTAATAGTTAGCACTTTTGTTTTAGTAAAGTTTCGCATACGAATTCTTTTTTAATTAATACTTTATTTATATGTCTCAAATTTGATTGATTCTATAATAATGACTAGAGAAAACGTTCCTTTTTTCTCGTCATTTTTTAGGTAGTATTTTGCCTTGGTAATAAGAAGTACTATTTTTGTACTCTAATTGCTATTCAATTGATAAGAAAGAGGATAGGATTGAAAAAAAATTATGAGAAAGAATTGTAGGTTTAAAACTTATACCTAACTTTGCTGGCGAGAAAAAAGGAACGTTTTTTTTAGTCATTACAATAACCACTCTAGCCTTATATTTCAAAGCGTATATAAATTATCACCCTCGCAAATATTTAACTCGATGCTTATTCGTCTAAAATGGATGCCTACCCGCCAAAACCCCGATCCCTACTCATTTTCAGGTCGATTAGCACTCGTTGGGTAAAAGGTGTTTTTTGAAAAGAGATTGTTAACTATCGTTAATCGCATCAAAAACGACTCATCCGATCTCCGAATCACTCGATATTCTCTGGGAATAACCACAACAACCCCGATATTTGTGTCGATTGCTTTCCTCAGATAGTTTTTATAATCATCGTTTCAGGCTTCATCCCTTTTAAACATTTGATATTTAATAAGTAACACTGAAAGGTCTGCAAATGGTACACCCGCCTGAAAAAGCAGCCCCAGCACCTTCGAAAGAATAAACATCCGTTATTTGTTCACTGCCTACTTGTTCGGAAAAACATAGGCATCAGCACGAAGAAATATGTACGCTTATTTGTCGGACTAAAGGTCTGAGTTTATTTCTTTTTTACTGAAGCCTTCAGCCCTAATCCATTGAAAATAAAAGTGTGATAGAGAACTGAAAGCTGAAAGGTGATTGTAAAAAAATTCTTGTAGGTGGTAAAAACGATAGGTGTGACCGATAGTATCATAGTGTTATCCCGTCAGCACTACTGTGCTACCATTGCTTAGACTACTATGCTATATCAAGGGAGACTATAGGGCTATCTGGAATTATATCTCATGCAAAAAACAGATATTTATCCACACTGATTAAACCTTTTTTTATCTCTCTTGTCTATATCTCGATTGAGTTGTGTATATTTACATGCCTATTGATAAGTTTTTAAAGTAGATACCATTGAAAATATGACGAAGAGAGTGAAGTGGGGCGTTACCGCCGCAATTTTTCTGATGATTGCAGGAATGATTGCTTATCCACAGATTAAGAACCAGTTGACAGCATCCGGTAAGGATTCCAATGTGGTTCCCGCACCGGGAACAAACGTACGTAAACAGGTGCTGAACATTAACGCTGAAGTATTGAAATTCCAATCGCTGACCGACAAAGTAATCAGTACAGGCAGTATCATTCCCGACGAAGAAGTAGACTTATCCTTCGAATCGTCCGGAAAAGTGGTGAATATCTATTTCACCGAGGGAACACATGTAAAAGCCGGTGACCTGCTGGCCAAGATCAATGATAAACCCTTACAAGCCCAGCTCAGGAAACTGGAAGCCCAGATTCCTCTGGCAAAAGACCGGGTATACCGCCAGCGCACTTTGCTGGAGAAAGATGCGGTCAGCCAGGAAGCTTATGAACAGGTGACTACCGAATACGAAAAGCTGATGGCCGATATCGACCTGGTGAAAGCCAATATCCTGCAAACCGAACTGCGTGCTCCTTTCGACGGCATCATCGGTCTGCGTTCAGTCAGTGAAGGTGCTTACGTGTCTCCTACCACCGTCATTACCAAGCTGACTAAAATATCTCCGTTGAAAATCGAGTTCTCCATCCCTGAAAGATATGCGAATGATGTGAGTAACGGGACAATGATCGTTTTCCGCCTGGAAGACTCGAACGGTATCATGCGCGACTATAATGCAAAAGTATATGCGGTCGAGAGTAAAATGGACATGACCACCCGTACCCTGAAAGTACGCGCTACCTATCCGAATACGAACGAAGCGATTTTCCCCGGACGTTACACATCCGTCGAGATCACCAAACGCGAGATCAAAGACGCATTGGCTATCCCAAGCGAAGCGTTGATCCCGGAAATGGGAAAGAATGTCGTTTACCTCTACAAGAACGGGGTAGCCGAACCGGCAGAGATCGAGATCGGTTTGCGTACCGAAAGCCATCTACAGGTGCTCAAAGGTATACAACCCGGCGACACACTGATAACTTCCGGTGTGATGCAGCTCCGTACCGGCATGAACGTAACTATTGATAATCTGTATTAAACTCCCCTATGGCAAATATATCGGAAACCAGTATAAACAGGCCGGTTCTTTCGACGGTAATGATGCTTATCATCCTGCTGTTCGGTATGATCGGCTACAAGTTCCTGGGGGTTCGCGAGTTCCCCAGTGTGGACCAGCCTATTATTTCGGTAAACGTGTCCTATCCGGGAGCGAATGCCGAAGTTATCATGAACCAGATCACGGAACCGCTGGAGCAAAACATCAACGGTATCCCGGGTATCCGTTCACTAAGTAGTGTCAGTAGCCAGGGTAGCAGCCGTATCACCGTAGAGTTCGAACTGTCGGTGGATATGGAAACGGCAGCCAATGACGTGCGCGACAAGGTTTCGCGCGCCCAACGGTATCTGCCGCGCGACTGTGACCCGCCTACCGTAGCAAAAGCGGATGCCGATGCTACCCCTATCATGCAAATCGGTGTACAAAGTAACCGGCGCTCGTTGATGGAGTTGAGTGAAATAGCCGAACTAACCGTAAAAGAACGCTTACAGACGATCTCGAATGTGAGCGGTGTAGATATATGGGGACAAAAACGTTACTCCATGCGCTTGTGGCTCGACCCGATCAAGATGGCAGGTTATGGTGTTACCCCTTTGGATGTAAAAAACGCAGTAGATGCGGAAAACGTGGAATTACCCTCCGGTAGCATCGAAGGAAATACGATCGACCTGTCTATCCGTACCCTGGGTCTGATGCATACAGCGAAAGAGTTCGATGACCTGATCGTTAAGGAAGATGCCAACAATATCGTCCGCTTCAAAGATGTCGGACGCGCAGAACTGGCACCGGAAGACTTGCGCAGTATCCTGCGTAAAAACGGAGAACCGATGGTAATCTGTGTAATCGTGCCCCAGCCGGGTGCCAATCATATCGAGATTGCCGACGAGGCTTACAACCGTATCGAACAGTTGAAAAAGGACTTGCCGGAAGATGTATCGATCGAAATGATTTACGATAACACCCGTTTCATCCGCGCGTCCATTGCCGAAGTGGAAGAAACGATCTATGTGGCATTGGCACTGGTGGTATTGATCATCTTCCTGTTCCTGCGCGACTGGCGTGTTACGCTGGTTCCCTGCGTGGTTATCCCCGTATCGTTGGTCGGTGCCTTCTTTGTCATGTACATCTCCGGTTTTTCCATCAACGTATTGACCATGCTGGCAGTCGTACTCTCGGTAGGACTGGTGGTGGACGACGCAATCGTGGTGGCGGAAAACATCTATGTCCGTATCGAACAAGGGATGAATCCGAAGGAGGCGGGTATAGAAGGTTCGAAAGAAATTTTCTTCGCGGTAATCTCAACGACCGTGACGTTGGTATCGGTATTCCTCCCGATCGTATTTATGGAAGGGATGACCGGACGTTTGTTCAAGGAGTTCAGTATCGTGATCGCCGGCTCCGTGACGATTTCTTCATTTGTTGCCCTGACCTTTACTCCGATGCTCGCTACCAAGTTACTTCGCAAGCGGGAAAAGAAGAACTGGCTGTATGTAAAAACCGAGCCTTTCTTCGAAGGGTTGAACAATCTTTATGCCTGGTCGCTTAACTATTTCCTGAGCCATAAATGGTGGGCTATCCCTATCGTGATCATTATGTTCGGTTCGATCGGCTATTTCTGGAACACGATCCGTTCTGAACTTTCACCGCTGGAAGACCGCTCTTCCATCTCCATCAATATGCGTGCCCAGGAAGGGGCCACTTTCGAGTTTATCCGCGACTATTCCGACCGGATTGCAGAACTTGCCGACTCCATTGCGCCGGAGCGTAAGTTCCTGACAAACCGTGCATCCAGTAGTAATGCCAATATCAGCGTGATTCTTCCGGATATCAAAGAGCGCGAGCGTTCACAAATGGAAATAGCAGAAAAACTCTCGGCTGCCGTACGGAAAGAAACGCAGGCACGTGCCTTTGTCCAGCAGCAGTCTACTTTCGGCGGACGACGCGGAGGTATGCCTGTGCAATATGTGCTACAGGCGCCCAGCCTGGAAAAGCTGGCGGAACACCTGCCTGAATTCATGCAAAAAGTAAATGAAAGCCCTGTCTTTCAGATGGCGGATGTGAACCTGAAATTCACCAAGCCGGAAACACGCATCGAGATCGACCGTGACAAGGCTTCCTCCCTGGGAGTCAGTACGCGTAATATCGCCCAGACATTACAATATGCATTGAGTGGACAGCGTATGGGGTATTTCTATATGAATGGCAAACAATACCAGATATTGGGCGAGATCAACCGCCAGCAACGTAACACACCGCTCGATCTGAAGTCGATCTATGTGCGGAGTGACAACGGTTCAATGATCCAGCTGGATAACCTCGTCACTCTGCTTGAGGACGTGGCACCGCCCCAGTTATATCGCTACAACCGTTTTGTTTCGGCAACAGTATCCAGTGGTCTGAACAAAGGATATACGATCGGCGACGGCCTGGACGAAATGGACCGTATCGCGGCTGAGACACTGGACGGAAGTTTCCGCACAGCTCTTTCCGGCGAATCGAAAGAGTTCCGCGAAAGTTCTTCCAGCCTGATGTTCGCCATGATCCTCGCCTTGTTAATGATCTACCTGGTACTTGCCGCCCAGTTCGAGAGTTTCAAAGACCCGTTTGTGGTGATGTTCACCGTACCGCTTGCCATTGCCGGAGCTTTGATATTTATGAGCTACTCGGGTATTACAATGAATATATTCAGCCAGATCGGTATTATCATGCTGATCGGTCTCGTGGCGAAGAACGGTATCCTGATCGTGGAGTTCGCCAACCAGCGCCAGGAAGCGGGATTGAGTATGGCGGAAGCAATCCGTTCAGCTTCTACACAGCGTCTGCGCCCGATCCTGATGACCAGTGTATCCACCATTCTCGGATTGGTTCCGCTGGTATATGCAAGCGGTGAAGGTGCACAGGGACGTATTGCGATGGGTATTGCCGTAGTAGGCGGTATGTTGGTTTCAACATTCCTTACCCTGTTTATCGTTCCGGCCATGTATAGTTTTATTTCAACAGACAGAGCAAAAAAGATATGAAAAAGGTCTTATTAATGATACTGGCTGTTTCTGCTACCCTGAGTGTCGAGGCACAGGAAGTATACAGCCTGAAACAATGCATCGAAACCGGATTGGAACGGAACTATTCCATCCGTATCATACGCAACGAGCAACTGATCAGTAACAATAACGCGACACTGGGTAATGCCGGTTATCTGCCGACGGTAGATATGAGCGGCGGATTCAGCGGCTCGGTCAACAACAACCGTAACAAATTAGCCGACGGTACGACCGAGAAGCAAAACGGTGTCAAAAACGAGACGGGCGACATCGGACTGAATGTGAACTGGACCGTGTTCGACGGCTTCGGCATCCAGGCAGAATATGCACGTCTTAAAGAATTGAAGCGGATGGGTGAGCTGGATACGCGCCTGACGATTGAAGATTTTGTCGCAACGCTTTCAGGCGAATATTACAACCTGATCCGCCAGCATATCCGATTGCGCAACCTGCGTTCTTCTCTCGACCTCTCCCGTGAGCGTGTACGTATCGCGGAAGAGCGTTACCACATCGGTTCCGGATCACGTATGGACCTGCAACAGGCACAGGTCGACTTCAATGCCGACAGTTCAAATGTTCTGAATCAGTTGGAAGTAGTTCATACTTCCCGTATCCGGCTGAACGAACTCATGGCGCTTGATAATATAGACGAACAGATCGCCTTGAAAGATTCAGTAATACGTCCGAACATCTTTCTGGACGAAATAGATCTCTGGCAAAGTACCCTGGCATCGAACGCCTCTCTGTTGATCGCCCAAAAAAACCAGTCACTCTCCGAACTGGATTACAAAAAGGTGAAAAGCCGTGACTACCCGTATGTAAAACTAAATGCCGGTTACGGCTACACCGCTAACTGGTATGAAGTCGGCACAACCGACCTGCAGCAACGTCTGGGGCTAAACTACGGACTGACAGTCGGCCTGAATCTGTTCGACGGTCTGAACCGCCGACGCGAACGCCGCAACGCCCGTATTCAGATCGAAAACAGTCAGTTGAAGAAACAGGAACTCGAACTGGGCCTGCGTGCCGACATGAGCAACCTGTGGATGGCTTACCAAAACAACCTGGGCCTGTGGAACCTGGAAAAAGCCAATGTCGTCGTTGCCCTGGAAAATCACCGTATCGCGATCGACCGCTACAAACTGGGAGAATTATCCGGTATCGAACTGCGTGAAGCCCAGATAAGCTTGCTGGAAGCAGAAGAAAGGCAATCCATCGCAGAATACTCCACCAAGCTATGCGAGATATCTCTCCTGCAACTAAGCGGCCAGATACTGACCTATGTGGCGCCGGAGCCGGAGAAAGCCAGTTTTTAAAACAGTCGGCAACCAAATAAGAACAACCTATGAGATACAAGATTCTAATACTACTGATCATTCCTCTGTTCGTCTGTTTCGATAACCAGGCTCAGAAAACGGTACGGCTGGGTATCATCGGCCTGGATACATCACATGCCGATGCTTTTATCAAACTGATAAACAATGAACAACCTGATCCTGATTATGCAGGTTTCAAAGTAGTCGCTGCCTATCCGTATGGCTCCCGGACTATCGAATCCAGTATAGCACGCATAGCTGGCTATACTGAAACCGCTAAAAAGCACGGTGTACGGATATCTTCGTCGATTGCAGAACTGCTACAACAAGTGGATTGCGTACTGTTGGAAACCAACGACGGTACCTTACATCTTGAACAGGCAACCGAAGTGATAAACAGTAAAAAAGCACTATTCATCGATAAGCCTGTAGCAGCCGGTCTTTCTGACGTATTGGCGATCTACAAATTAGCAGAAGAAAAGCAAGTTCCCGTATTTTCTTCTTCCGCACTACGTTTTTCTTCTCGTAACCAACTTTTGAGAGGCGGAAACGGGCCGGAAGGGAAAGTCGTAGGTGCCGATTGTTATTCCCCTTGCATAAACGAACCTTCACATGCCGGTTTCTTCTGGTACGGAATACACGGAGTTGAAATATTGTACACACTTATGGGAAAGGGATGTCAATCTGTTTCCTGCACTTCAAATACAGATTCCGACCTGGTTGTAGGGGTTTGGGAAGACGGACGTATCGGAACATTCAGAGGCGTAAGGAACAGTGCTCATACATACGGTGGAACTGTTTTCTGTGAAAAAGAAGTAACGCAGGCAGGAGGATATGAGGGATATGAGGAATTATTAAAATCTATCCTTACTTTTTTAAGAACCGGCATTGCTCCCGTAGAGAAAGAAGAAACAATCGAGATATACACATTCATGGAAGCAGCCAATGAAAGCATACGCCAAGGTGGCAAGCCTGTCAGTATCAAAGATGTATACAGAAAAGCAGTATCTTCCATAAATAAAGAGCAAGAGGTTATCCCGAATTAACCGGATAACCTCTTTTTATATTGCTGATATTTCAGACTATAAACTATTAATGCTCCCCGGTCTCCCCGTCTTTACTCAGCACAATGTTTCTCGCCACATACGACTCGTTCCCGGCCGCATCCGTGCAATATACCATGAAATGATAATTACCTTCGGTTGCATTGGCAGGTATCTCGATCTCGTGATGATGGATATGGGTGCTCTTTTTATCCGATACATCCCACGAATTGTTATAAGCGAACGGAGTCGTTTCTCCCGCTTCCGCCTTCGTATGGGTATGGCCGTCGAAGTTATTATGTATCTCAACCTTATAAGAGCCCAGCATCACATCGTCCTCCAGATCCATATCGAAATGAATATGGCTGCCCGGCTGCAGGGCAGCACTTTCTGCCGGTGCATTCAGCGTGATGACAGGCTTCGTGGTATCTCCTTGTTTCTCATCATCGGAACAAGACACGAGCAAAACGGAGGACATCAGGACAATAACTATCGATAAATAAAACGTTGTTTTCATTAGAATAACTTTTTAAATGGTATTTTTATTAATAACTGGAAGTTGCGTCCCGGTTCCGGGATCTCCACCTTCCTGTAAAAACTCAGATGATTGTAATATTTCGTATTGAACAGATTCCGGGCAGACAGTGTCAGCTCCACATCCGTCCGGCCGACAGGGATACGGAAACCGGCCCCCAGGTGAAACAACTGCGCCCCCGGTGTCGGATCCTCATTCCGGGCAACCCTGTTCTGGTCGGCAATATACTGGTGTTCCACATAGAAGCGCATCCTCTTTTTCTCCCAGGAAAGCGTATTCCGCAAAGAACCCGGCGGAGAAAAACTCAATGGTATATGCTCGTCCAAGTTATAAGTATAGACATATTCACCTCCCAATTCATAACTGAAATGCAAGGGAAGATCTACTTTTGCCGAGATCTCTCCTCCGGCAAACAAGGCTTCCGCTCCTGTATAACGATAAATCTGTCCGGCATGGGGAAGGACGGACCACTCCCCTGTCGGTTTCAGGTAAATATAATTGCTGAACCAGCTGGCAAAAGGAGATACCGTGACGGAAAAGAAAGTGCCGAAGAAAGAATAGGCAACATCCAGCTGCCATCCCCGCTCCGACCCCAGGTCAGGATCACCCTGCTCATGCCGGAACGTACCATGATGTACCCCGTTGGATGCCAACTCATTCGCACCCGGCAGCCGGAAACTGTGACCGACATTCGCCTTCAGTAAATGCGCTTTTGCCGGAGCCCATACGATCCCCAGCGACCCGGAGAAATCACCGAAGTCCCGTTTGACCGGATAACTACGCGTCTTGCTTTTCTCCACGATCTCTTCGCTATACCCTTGCTCACGAAGATACGTTTCCAGATAGGGGTCCGTAAACGAACGGATATCCGTTTTACCGAAGTCATACCGTAAACCTCCGCTGACAGACAGCATTTCATCCGGCTTCCAGGTCGTCAGCCAGCTTATCCCTGTCGTGAAACGGCTATACTCCGGCAAAAGAAAGGAATAACCGGAAATCGTATTCCGTTGGTACTGCACATCCCCCCCCATACGGTGATCCCAGACAGAAGACCCGGTAAACCGTGCCTTCATACCCGAACTAAAGGTATTCAGAACAAAAGCCAGTTCCTTGTCCGGGTCCGTTTCAGGGACGGGCTGCGAACCGTAATGTGTATGAAACAGGCTCCATTCCTCCCGGTGATTGTTCTGGTACCCCAGGTCCCACTGGGCAAGGATATTCTCCCAGGCATATTCTTGATGGGTCGTCACCTTCAAATGATTGACAGTACTATAAGGCAACCCGATATTCCGTGCACTCCCGTCATCCTCTACCCGCGACGGGTCGGGGATACCATGGGCACCCGGAAAGAATCCGACCTTCTGATAAGCGTTGCTCACCATATAATCACTCATATACGCCCCTTTCCGGTATTGGGTAAACAAACTGGCATTACGTTCGAACCCCGCCGTATTCTTCAGCCTGCGGTCATGCACAGGCATTTTCTGAGTCAGGTAAACGATCGTATCCGCCGGTATCCGGTAATCTCCGAAATGCTGCTCCGAAAAGCGCAGCTTCGTGAACCAACGGTCCTTTTTAACACCCAGCATCACAGAGCCGCCGAACAAACCGTTCACCGATTTACCGAGCAAACTCACCTCACCGAACACCTGGTCGTCAAACGGAGGAGCTGCCTGCGTGATCTCCACCACACCGCCCATCGCATCACTTCCGTAAAGCAACGAAGCCGGCCCTTTCCGTATATTGACCTGTTCGACATTAAAAGCATCTATCTCAAGCCCGTGATCGGCACCCCATTGCTGGCCTTCCTGCTTGATTCCGTTCTCCGTCACCGACACCCTGTTGAATCCCATACCCCGGATCACCGGCTTGGAAAAGCCGGAACCTATATCCATGGAATGGACACCGGGTAGTTGTTCCAGGGTCTGCATCAGATTGCCGGAAAAATGCTCTTTTAGAAATTCTTTCCCTACCACATCCAGATGAAGCGTCGTATTCCTGTTCCGCAGATACTGATAGTTTTCAGTAACCACGATCTCGGAAAGCGACACATTACGGAGTGAATCGGGTTCTTGGGCATGAAGGGTACCTGTACAGCATACCACCAGCATACCCGGAATCATTCCGATACGCATAAATACAATCTGTTTTAATTTGAAAAATTAATTGGATAAGATATGTATCAGGCGGCAGGCGGCGCACGCAGGTAATGTGAGTAAGAAAGCAGATAGACTTTCTCATCCGGGTAATCGATCCGCCCAACGGGATTGAGCGTCAATATAAAATGTAAATCGAATGAATCGGTTGAAAGGAAAGGAGAAAGGAGCAAATTACAGAGCAGACAGTGATCCGGATTCTGCGAATGGCTATCCGTCTCATGCGGGCCGGAAGAACAGCAAACCACCTCGTCGGGATCATGCCGGTGCGTGATCTTCGCGACAAAGAATGGAAGCATGGCCATGAATAACAACCATGCCAGAAAAATACGCTTTCTTCTTTCTGCCTTCACAAACTCTTATATTACTGCAAAATAAACCTAAATCCGGCGACAAATATATAGATATTTTGTTTCCGACATGAATCTGTAGATGCTAATTATTGCCAATAAATAAGAATATCTTACTTTTGTGTGACAAATACGAAAAGAGAAATGCAAATCATTCCCAAAGCTAATACCTTACGAAAAAGTGTACTTATATACCGGGGCATCCGTTACCGCCGCGGTTATGGAGTGCATTCGCCTTTCGTCTTCAACCTGATAACAAAGGTGATAGAAGAACGCTGTTCCTATTATAGCTTTTATGATATAGAACTGATCCGGAAACAACTGCTTTTCCGCGACAATATCATCACCTATCCGGACCGACAGCAGAAAGGGATACGCCGCCGTACGATCGGAGAGATTGTGGAGCGCGAAGCGATCAAACCCAAACACGGTGCTTTGCTTTTCCGCCTGGCGAACTATTTCAAGTCGCAAAACATACTTCAACTGGGACCGTCGATGGGGTTATCTACCCTTTATCTGACCTCCTACGCCCCCGGACTGAAATGTATTGCCCTTGAGAATATCCCGGAGTTTGCCTCCATCGCCCGGATCGCTTTCGATAAAGCGGCACGCAACCCGGTGGACCTGCGTACGGGAACGTATAAAGAGCTGCTCCCCCAGGCATTGGAAGACATGGGGAAAGTCGATTTTGTATTTTTTAATACATTATATGAACAACATAACAACGTTTGGTTGTTTAATGAATGTACAAAGCATATCCATAACGATACGATCTTTGTTTTTGAAGGAATCAAGGCAAGCCGTAAGATGAGGGAGTTCTGGAAAGAAGTATGCGCCCATCCCGAGGTGACGGTAACGATAGACCTCTATTCGATGGGTATCGTATTCTTTAACAAGAAATTGCACAAGCGAGACTATATAGTCTACTTCTGACCGCGGTACTGTAAGGGCGGTTCGCGAACCGCCCCTACCAACGACACTATATTAAGAATATTGAATAAAAAAAGAAGTATATGAAAAAAAGCCTTATTTATACCGGTGGCGGCGACAAGGGAAAGACCTCCCTCGTAGGAGGCCAGCGGGTATCGAAAGCGCACCAGCGCATCGAAAGTTACGGAACGATCGACGAACTGAACTCATTCATCGGCCTGCTTATCACGGCACTCGATGACCAGGCGGATATCGACTTCCTCTCTTTCATCCAGCATAAACTGTTCACCATAGGTTCTTACCTGGCAACCGACCAGGAGACGACCGAACTGAAAATAGAAAGCAAGGTTACTCCCGAAAGCATCGCACGCATCGAACGGGAGATCGACCGTCTCGACAACGAACTGCCTCCGATGAAGAACTTCATTTTGCCCGGTGGCAGCCGTTCCGCTTCACTGGCACATGTCTGCCGTACCGTCTGCCGTCGCGCGGAACGCCAGATATACCGTTTGGCCGAAACAAATCCGGTAGAAGAGCCTGTTCTTATTTTTGTAAACAGACTCTCTGATTATCTGTTTGTTCTGGCCCGGAAGGAATGTATAAAAAATAATGGCAAAGAAATTATTTGGGATTATACTTGCATCTAAGAAATATTGTTTTATTTTTGCGGAAAATTTGAGAACCTGACTGCCTTCGGGCAGTTGTTAATACTAGATAACTATGTATTGGACATTAGAGTTAGCTTCGAAGCTGGAAGACGCGCCCTGGCCTGCAACCAAGGATGAATTGATTGACTATGCACAACGTTCTGGTGCGCCGTTAGAAGTAATAGAAAATTTGCAGGAGATGGAAGACGAAGGTGAGATTTACGAATGCATGGAAGATATCTGGCCTGACTATCCTAGTAAAGAAGACTTCTTCTTCAACGAAGAGGAATATTGATGTGCTTTAACACAAAGTATTGAAATATAGGCGAGGTAGTGGGCTTGCGAAGTCCCCTGCCTCGTTTGTTTTTTTGCGGAAAATACAATTTATATACTTTTGCCGCGTTATTGTAGGGGTGAAACATCTTTCACCTCGTTAGTTATAGTTAAATGAAGAGAGTCTTCCTGTTTATTATTGCATTGATTACCTGCACGATGAGCGTACGGGCCCAATCTGATATGCAGTTAAGCCAGTACTTCCTGGGAATGGGATATTACAACCCCGCCTATGCCGGAACAACCGGCGACCTGAATATGCTCGGCCTTTTCCGCCAGCAATGGATAGGCATACCCAATGCGGGTACCTCCTTCTTTGTCATTGCCGATATGCCGCTGAAACTAGGCAGCTTAAACAATGGTATCGGATTGGTTGTCAACACGGAGAGCATCGGATTGTTCCAATTCACGAAGGTCGCTTTCCAATACGCCTATAAGCAGAAACTGTTCGGAGGGACATTGAGTATCGGACTGCAGGGAGGTATATACAACGTCGGTTTCGACGGAACAAAGATACATATCCCCGAAAGCCCGGACCATACCCCTGCTGAATCCGACCCGGCCCTGCCGACCACTTCGGTACAAGCGATGGCCCTCGATGTAAATGCCGGTATCTATTACACACATAAGAATTTCTATGCGGGTTTCGGAGCCACTCACCTGACAGCCCCCGAAATGGCATTGGGTGAAACGACAAATTATTACATTCCTATGGGATTAAATTTGACAGGCGGATACAATATTCAGCTAAGGAACCCGTTGTATGAATTACAGCCTTCTGTTTTCTTGAAGACAGATATGCAAACCTTCCAGGCGGATATCACCGCACGGATGGTCTATAATAAAATGTTTAACGGAGGTCTTTCCTGGCGTATAAACGAGTCGGTAGTAGTATTATTGGGAGCCACATTCGGCAGATTGCAGGTTGGATATGCTTACGATTTCCCTACCACGGCCATGTTAAAAGGGAGTTCCGGTAGCCACGAAGTGTTGGTGCGCTACCAGTTGAAGTTGAAGAAGACAAAAACAGGAAAGAACAGACATAAAAGTGTACGTATATTATAGTATATGAAAAAAGTATTATTAGTACTTATGGCAGTAGCCTTGCTTACCTCATGTGGTAAATCCCTTTCCGGAGCGGGAGGAGAAGTTACCGGGGTAAGATCTGTGGCTTTTAACGAACCGTCACCTTATGGCATGGTTCTGATCAAAAGAGGTTCGTTCGAGATGGGACCGGCAGACAAAGACTCCTTGTGGGGGATCAATCCCGAAACAAAAGGTGTTTCGTTTGACGCTTTCTGGATGGACGAAACGGAAATAACCAACGCCAAATACCGCCAGTTCGTCTACTGGGTGCGCGACTCCATTATCCGCGAACGCCTGGCAGACCCGGCTTACGGTGGCAACGACCTGTTCAAGATTACCGAAGACCGGTATGGCGAACCTGTCACCCCGCATCTGGACTGGAGCCGTCCGATCCCCTGGAAACGGGCGAACGAGGATGAGCTGCGCGCCATCGAAAGCGTTTATTACGTACACCCGATCACCGGCGAGAAACGTCTGGACGAAAAGCAGATGGTCTACAAATACGAATGGTATGACTATACCGGCGCCGCCCTTCGCAAAAACCGCCTGGACCCGGGCGAACGTGTCCGCAACACAGATATCCAGGTAAACCCGAACGAGGTGATCATGATCTCCAAGGATACCGCCTATATCGACGACGACGGCAACATCATCAACGAAACCCTGACCCGCCCGCTGAGCGGTCCGTGGGACTTCCTTCACACCCGCATCGTAAACATTTACCCGGATGAAACCTGCTGGGTGAACGACTTCAATAATGCTTACAACGAGCCATACATGCGCATGTACTTCCAGCATCCGGGATATGACGATTATCCTGTCGTGGGTGTTTCCTGGGAACAGGCTACCGCATTCTGCGTATGGCGTACCGATATGTTCAAGCAATCGCTGAACTTCCCTGCCGGACAGGCTATCGAACCGTTCCGTCTACCGACGGAAGGCGAATGGGAATATGCCGCCCGTGCCGGAAAGAACGAGAACAAATACCCGTGGTCGACCGACGAACTGCAGAATGCCAAAGGTTGTTTCATGGCGAACTTCAAACCCGGAAAAGGAAATTATACGGAAGACGGTCACCTGATCCCCTCACGTGTAGGCTCTTTCGCCCCGAACCAGTTCGGCCTGTATGACATGGCTGGTAACGTGGCAGAATGGACTTCTACCATGTATTCCGAATCAGGACCGAGCCAGATGAGCGACATGAACCCGGATCTGCGCTACAACGCTGCGAAAGAAGACCCGTATGCCATGAAGAAGAAAGTCGTACGCGGCGGTTCATGGAAAGACGTGGCACAATTCATCCGCTCGGATATGCGTACATTCGAATATCAGAACGAAACACGTTCGTATATCGGTTTCCGTTGCGCACGTACACAGATCGGTTTCTCCCGTTCAAAAGGAAAGAAATAATATAAGAAACATACAACATTATGGGAAAATATAGAAGATATAAAAACAGAATAGAGATGTTCCTTTCCAGCGATATGGGAAAGAGAGTACTGAACTTCTGTTACAGCTGGGGAGCATCTATCGTTATTATAGGTGCCATGTTCAAATTGCTGCACCTGCCGTACGGTAACCAGATCCTGTTCATCGCCATGACAGTGGAAGCATTGGTATTCTTTATCTCTGCCTTTGAACATCCTTCAAACGAATATCACTGGGAAGAAGTATTCCCCGTCCTGAAATCGAAGAATCCGATGGACCGCCCGGACTTTGCCGGAACAGGCATGTCTAACCTGATCAACTCGCCGGAGAATCTGGAAGACGACAATGCCGGAGGAGGTATCAATATAAATGTCGGTGCTGCTAAGAAAGCAGGTGTTACGAACAACCTGGGCGGAGCATCCGTTCTGGGTAACCTCGATGTCAGCGAAGAAGATACAAAAAACCTGAGCGAAAGCATCAAGAAACTAAGCGGTGCCGCCGAACAGATCTCAAAGATGGCAGAACTGACCGAAGCAACCCAGAAATACCTGGAACAACTGTCGGGTATGTCGGAAAATATGGAACGTTTCAGCCATGTGACCAACTCGCTGACCAACGTATCCGACACGCTGCTTAATTCCTATAAGAGCATTACGGACAATTCAGACGGTATCAACCAGAACTCACGCGGTTACGTGCAGCAGATGGAAATGCTGAACCGTAATATTTCCGGCTTGAATACAATCTACGAAATACAATTGAAAAGTATCAGTTCACAGATCGAATCGATCGAACATATCAACGGCGGCCTGAACCGCATCCGCGAAATGTACGACGGTTCGGTAACCGACAGCTCTGTTTTCCGCAACGAAACGGAAAAGATGACCCGTCAGCTGGCCGAACTGAACCAGGTATACAGCCGTTTGTTACAGGCGATGACGGTCAACATGGGTGCAGCCCCAGCCTACCAGCAACCGGCTTCGCAGCCCCAGCAGCCTAATTACCAGCAGCAGACTGCCTATCAGCAGCCGTACCAGCAACCGTACGGATATCAGCAGCAGGCTCCGTATACAAATAATCCAGGCCAGCAACAAGCCGGTAGATAACAAACAAACGAAACAAAAGAAAGATGTCCGGAATAGCTAATAATCCCAACTCGCCCCGTCAGAAGATGATCAACCTGATGTATCTGGTGTTCATCGCCATGATGGCACTGAATGTGTCGTCGGAGGTACTCGACGGTTTCGAGCTAGTGGAAGACAGTTTGCGCACTTCTATCGACAATTCTACGCATCGTAACGATATCGTGGCCGGCGAACTTAATACCTACTACCAGTCCAATCCCGAAAAGGTAAAAGAATGGTACGACAAAGGTATACAGGTAAAGCATGCCTCCGACAGCCTGTACAACTACGTACAGAACCTGAAAGAACGTATCGCAGAGATTGCCGACGGTAAAGATGCCAACGTAAATAAGATCGAACATAAAGACGACCTCGAAGCCGCTTCACGCATCATGCTCGGCCCGGTTACCGGCGAAGGTAAAAAGCTGCGCGAAGCCATCGACTCTTACCGTACCATGATGGGTGAAATGGTGGAAGATAGTGCCAAGACCCGCATCCTGGAAGCGAGCCTGAGCACAACCCCTCCCCACAAAGCCGGTATCAATACCCGTACCTGGGAAGAGGCGTTGTTTGAAAATATGCCGGTCGCAGCCGCTGTGACATTGCTGACCAAGTTGCAGAGCGATATCCGTTATGCAGAAGGAGAAGTATTGAACAACCTGCTGAACAGCGTCGACGTAGGTGACTACCGTGTGAACCAGATGACCGCACAGGTCATCCCGGAAAGCCAGATCGTTATGCGCGGAGGACAGTACAAGGCGAACATCGTCCTGTCTGCCGTCGATTCGACGAAACGTCCGACCGTGTTTGTCAACGGTAAGGAATTGCCAGCAGACAGCCGCGGCCAGTTCACAGCCATTGCCGGTGCTCCGGGTACTTATCCCATCAAAGGATATATCGAGATGCCGAACAACGACGGCAGCGTGATGCACCAGGAGTTTGAAAGCGAATACTTCGTTACGGAGCCGAGTGCTACGGTAGCACCGTTGCTGATGAACGTATTATATGCCGGTATCGCCAACGATATGCGTATCGCCGTACCGGGTGTACCGAGCGGAAACATCACGGCCAGCATGACCAACGGAACCCTGACACGCAAAGGCGACATCTGGGAAGCCCGTCCGTCGAAAGTTGGAACCGATGCCGTCATATCGGTAAGTGCCCGTATGGCTGACGGCCGCAGTGTGGAAATGGCAAAGAATACGTTCCGCGTACGTGCCCTGCCCGATCCGATGCCGTATATCGAATATAAGGATCAGAATGGCAACATGCGTAAATTCCGCGGTGGAAACATGACCAAGCGTAACCTGGTCGACACCGAAGTCCTGCAGGCTGCTATCGACGACGACATATTGAATATCAAATTCGATGTATTACGTTTCGAATTGATCTTCTTCGACTCGATGGGAAATGCGATCCCTGAAGTATCACAGGGTCCCCGCTTCTCCGACGGTCAGAAGGACAGGATCCGTCGTCTGACAAGAGGCAAGCGTTTTTACATCAGAGGCGTGGTGGCCAAAGGTCCTGACGGTCTGGAACGTACCCTTACACCGATCGAAGTCATTGTAAATTAAATGTAGGGGCGGTTTGCGAACCGTCCCAAATAAGGATATAAAATATGAAACGTTTTTATTACATACTGGCAATTGCAAGCGCCCTGTTCTTCACTGCTACCTCCATGCAGGCACAGGAAGAATCGGAGAACACCCAGCAACGGGCAAGAAGAACCCCGCAAGCCTCCCGCGGAGAACGGGCAAACGATAAAAAAGACATCGGTATGCCCGAACTGACCGTACGGGCACAGGATATGAACGAGCGTATGACACAGGAAGTGGGAAACGCCCGCTGGATGCGTGTCATCTATCGTCAGATCGACCTGATGAAAGAAAAGAATGCTCCGCTTTATTATCCCGTCACACCGATGAACGGACAGATGAACCTTTTCTCCATCATCTTCAGTCTGATCAGTGAAGGCAAAATAGATGCGTACCAGTACGAAGACGGTTACGAAGATTTCAGCGAAGGTAACAAGATCGACCTGAAAAAGATGCTCGACAGCTTCGGTATCTACTACGAAGAAATAGCCGGACAAGGTAATCAGGGAACGACGTTCGTTATCAACGAAAGCGATATACCTTCCGAATATGTCCGTTCTTATTACGTGAAGGAAGCCTGGTATTTCGACCAGAACAATTCCGTATTCGACGTAAAGACACTGGCTATCTGCCCGATCATGACCACTTCCGGTGATGTCGGAGAGCTGACGATGCCGATGTTCTGGATCCCTTACGAAAATATCCGCCCGTATATCAATACAGCGTTCATCATGACGTCGAACATCAACAACGCGATGACCTTCACGCTCGACGATTATTTCCGCCGCCGTATGTTCGAAGGTGATATTTTCAAGACACAGAATCTGATGAACCTACCGTTGCAGGCATATTGCCCGACTCCGGATTCAATAAAGAAAGAGCAGGATCGTATCGAAGGCCAGTTGGTTGCTTTTGAAAAGTCACTCTGGTTCCAGCCCGACACTACCCAGGTAGAAGATCCGAAAGCAGCTAAGAAGGCCAGCAAGGCCTCCGCTCGCGGACAGAGAGGCGCAACCACCGAAAAGGCAGAAACCAAAGAAAAGACCGTCAAGACAAAAGCTCCGAAAGCCGAGAAATCCTCTCCGGTACGCAGCGTACGTCGCAGACGATAAAGAATGTGCCAATGAAGATAGCAACTGGTTCAGTATTTGTCAAATTTGAGCTATCCCCTTATCAAAGTAACTTCGCCATTACAGGTCCATTTGCCGTCGGTTTTAACCGACGGTTTTGATAGGCTGTCCTTTTTTTGGCTTTAGCCACATTTCTCTTCATACAGAGATTCTTAAAATGGGACTAAAGTCCAAAGAGAGAGATCATTTACTAATCCGTTGGTTAAAACCAACGGCAAATGAACCTGTAACTAAGCATGTTTTATGTATGACTGATCGCCTGCTCGGATAGTTCAATTATTTCTATTATTGCAACATTGGCTCAAATATTTCTATGTTCGATTGCGAAGCCTATCTGTCAACTGTCAGTTGTCACTTGTCAACTGAAAAAGGTTCCACCTTTTTCTAACGACGAAACCCCGGAGAACGTATTCCCCGGGGTTTGTTTTTGTCTGTCTTCGCTCTTCACAGAGATCGAACAGAAGAACTTTATTTCATTACTTTAGTATTAATACCGACCGCTTGTTCGCCTGTCGCAGGATACTTGCCATGGAGGTGGGTGAACCCCACCTCTACGACACGCAGTCAATTTAAATTTATTGATTATAAATAATTTCTTATTTTACGATAGCAGGTACTGCTGCTTCACCTTCAACCGTTACATAAACTACACCTGCAGGAACTGCAATTGTAGCTTCGCTTGAAGTAATTACCGTGTTAATCACTACCTGACCAAGTACGTTGTTGATAACAACCTTCTTGCCTTCAGCACCCTTAACTGTTACTGTTCCGTTACCGCCGATTACAGCAATTGTAGAAGTTGTGATATCTTCGTTGGCAACAGATGAACCTTCTGAAGATTCTACATTGTAGATATCAGCAGATGAAGCATCGAAGTTTTCAAAGTTGTCTTTTACAATTACAGGAACACCGTTCTGAACTTTCAACCAACCGCCTTCAGTCATAGGACGAGCATTACCAGCAAAAGCATTGTCATTCATCCATGATTCAGATTCGATCAAGAAATCTTGAGCTTCATCATCATTGATCAAACGGAATTCAAACTTAGCAGCATTATGCTTGTTTTCAGCAATAGTAACCTGTTTGCCATCAACAAACAATTTAGTATAGTTACCTGTACCCGGCATAGTACCTTCTTCTTTCACAACATACCCTTTCAGGAATGCCAGACGAGTATACTTGTTCTCCCAGTTATACTTGTTATATTTAGCATCGATCTTCAAGTTAACCAAGAAGTTACCAAAGAGTGTATCAGGAGTTACATGGGTATGATCGCAAGACAAAGAATCAGCTAATGAAGTATGATCTTCACCACACCATTTAACAGAGCCTTTCTGTTCCGTTACATTACGAGCAATAAAGTACTGAGGCATCAATACACCTGTTTCTGTTGTCGGTATTACTGTCATTTCAGCCAAAGCATCGGCGTTATCGCCCTTACCTTCCACTGCCAACAAATTCAATTCAGCAGCTTCAGAAGCATACAGATATTCTTTATCAGTTGAACGTGTACGATAGAACTTCAAGATATTCTTTTCACCCAGTTCTTCTTTAGTAAATTCACGATAGTAACGAGTTGAATCAACGACTAAAGCAAATGCAGAAGTACGTGTTTCAGCAGTAATATCTTCAGCTTTGATCAAACCTGTTGCATCAACCACACCGGCTTTCTTATCCCAAGCAGCATTAATCAAAGCATAATAGTGAGTACCATCCACATCATTCACTTCTTTCAAATAGAAGTTAGTTGCAGAAGCGGCATTGGATACTACCATCATTTCTGTTCCATCTACATTTGTGATCTGTACATATTTGTTATGTTGATTCAACTTATTCGGATTATAAAGGCTGATCTGATACAAACCGCGTTCCAGAGAATTACCATAACCATATTCTTTGTTATCTCCAATTCTGTGCAATCTGAATTTATCTTCAGAGTCAGCAGATACAACTAAAACAGAATCATTATTGATAGTTTTATTACCAACTTCAACATTCAATCCGGAAGAAATATTCAGATAACCCAGTGTAAAGAGAGCTCTCGGATCTCCTGTTGCTGTGCGGTAATAACCTTCTTCACTTTCAGGAGCAACACTCAATACGAATGTATCATTTTTCTCTTCAACAGAACCCTGATAGATATACTGGCTGATTGTTACATAATATTTACCGTCTTTTTCTTCTACAGTATAAGCACCCAGGTTCAGTTTTTCACCTGTTTCCATATTGTAAATATTCGGATAACCACCGAAGTCTGTCGGGGTAGCTTCTACATACCATTTAGCAGCCGGAAGATGAGCAAAATCCATCTTACCCTGATCTGCCGGAGTCACTTTCGTCAATGAATAATTATCGACATCCAACATCAAACGGGCACCGTTTTCCTGAGTGTTTGCTTTTACAATATCCAGATAGTACAAACCTGCAGGAACATTAATAACATTTACAGGACCAGCTAAGCTCAAACCGATACGGTCATTGATTGTAAGTTGAAGTGCATTCGGACGTTTGATATATTCAGAGCTACCAACTGTTACTTCACGATGGTTGCCCAGAACAGCTACTTTCACTAAATTTTGTTCAAAGCCCGGAGCGTAAGAAGCCTTGTAACGGATCTCACTGTCTGCACGGTCTTTCCAATAAGTTGTTGTAACGTCTTTCTGGTTGTAACCGTCAGCTTCGATACGTAAAGAGTCCTGAGTCGGGAAATACAAGAAACGGAAGTTGAAACGACCATTAATATCACGAGCAGCAAGCGGTGCATTCGGATTTTCAAATTTCTTATATTCTCTTGTATTGAATGTCAAGTGGTTTTGACCAGCCACTTCATCTGACAGATAAGCAGTATCGACCATCAAGTATTGACCGTTATCAGCTTTCAGAGATAACCAATACGGAGTTTTAACAGCATTCAAATTAGCATAAACTGCATACAATCCCTGGGCAGTACGGGCAGCTTTAGCGGCAGCTCTATCAGCAAGGGCCCATTTATGCATGTGATAAATAACATCACCCTTGTCGAATTCAAGATCCTGGCTTAAGGCTAGAATTCTATCTATCGAAGTAGTACAAGATTTTCTCAGGGTAGCTTCCTCATTTTCTTCCTTTTCAATTGTAGCCACCAGTTCAGATTTCTGTTCTTCTAAACGGTTTTGTAATGCTAAGAGATCTTTATCCAGTTCGTCAGAATGGATAATGTTATTTTTTACAGTAATATATGCAGTACGCGCCTTACTCTCTGTAGTCTTAGCAGCTTCTAAGGCTTCCTCTGCATCAGCTTTTTTTGTTTCCAGTTCGGCTACTTTGTTCTCAGCCTCCTGTAGTACTTGTTTGTTCTCAGCCAACGCTGCATCGGCCTGAGTTAAGGCTTCATCCACTACATCTGTAATATAATTAGCCGTTACCGTTTTACATACTGTCTGATTAAGCGTCCAAGCATCAGCACCAGCATTATCAGCTATCACTTTTGCGTACAATTCTTTCGCAAAGGACATGAACAACTCTTTATCAGATTCAGACTCTATAGTAGCAGCAGCAAAAATCGTATTCCAAGCTTTTGAATCGTCAAGATATTCTTTATTGAAAAGATCGAATGTCAGAGCTTTTATATCTGCATTATCAGCATCTTGTAACCCTTTGAATGCATCTGCTAATTTTTTCTTTTGCTCAGCAACACTTTGTTCAGTTGATGCTGCTTGCACATCAGTTGTTACTTCAAGCACTTTACCTTTAGCGGTCATTAACTCAGCTTCGTAGTTACTTACAACTTCTTCTGCATCACTCAGTGCATCTTCCGCATGTACTAAATCACGAAGTAATTTTTCTATTTTTTGTTTCTCCGCATCACTGATCTTTGCATTATTCTTAATACTTTCTTCAATAGACTGCAACCTCTTGGTAAGGTCTTTCAAGTCATATTGATGTCCACGTAAAGAAACACTAACAGTCTGTAATTGTTTTACCAGATCATTATAGTTTGCTTGTTCATCTTTCAGCATCTTCGCTGTTACAGCATAATCCTCTTTCTGATCATTTAATGCTTCCAAAGCAGCGTCTACCAGTTTTACCTTAGCCTCGTAAACAGCATAAGCTTTTTCATAAGCTTCATAGGCATCAGCCACTTCACCATAAGACAATGTACCCGGCTTCGGATCGACAGCTTCATATTCTTGTTCTACCCATTTGTTAGGCATACCATCGGAGACACCTTTTGCAAATGCGAAAGCTACTTTATCATCAGCCTGAGTCTGAAGTTTACTGTTCAAATCATACTTGCTTAACCATACCGGGCCAGCTACTACCGGTTTGATTCTGAAAAAATCGACTCTTTCCTGAACATCTTTTGTTGCATACTTGACAGCAGCCACTTTACCAGAACCATCTGATGCAGGAAGCAAAGTCATGATAGAGTCTGCATGAATATATGTTTCCGGAGTTCTTGCGATTGTCAGGTTTTCACCAGCTTCATCAAGCATCCATGTCCATGAAACATCCTTTCCGCCTAAATGGGAAGCAGTCCGCGCTCCACCTTTATAATCCTGCGCCTTTGCAGGATCGAAAGACAAAGTAAGGTGATGAGCCAGGTTTCTGAAAATAAAAGCAGTTCTGGATTTGTCTACATTAGAATCTTTTTCTACAGTCCAAAGAGATTCTCCAATATTAGCCTGAAAATAAGGAACAAAGGCCAATTCATAGTGGAAACCGCCGCCTTGCAGATCTTTTACTTTCTGCATAACCAGCACATTATAACCATCAGACAATTGATAAGCTCTACCATCAGTAACTTTAGATACAGCCTCTAAAGAAGGAGCCGTAGCTTTAGTATACACAGTCTGAGTCTGAGCATAACTTGTTCCAACAGTTGTTGCCAGCAGCATACTGGCGACCAAAGTAGAAAACTTTTTGTTCATAATCTTTAATTTAATATTAATAATAGTGTTACTTAAAAAGCCTTTTAACCTTAGATCAGGAACGCTTCTGAGAGTGAATGACTAGATTAAACGTTCCTTTTTTCTCGCCATTTTTTAGGGTACATTTAGTCTTGGTAATAAGAAGTACTAGATTTGTACTCTAATTGCTATCCAATTGATAAGAAAGAGGATAGGATTGAAAAAAAATTATGGGAAAGAATTGTATGTTTAAAACTTATATTTAACTTTGCTGGCGAGAAAAAAGGAACCTTTCTTTTAGTCACTACTTATACTTCGTAATTTACTATTATTCTTTATATTAAATACAATTTCACTACTTATTCATATTATATAATAATGTACAAGCGTACATCTTTAACTCACTCATTATCAAGAGTGCTTTTATCCAGTTTTCAAAAGCGAATGTTAAAAGCTGCTATTTAGCCTGTTTGCATGGAGAAATACAGGCATTTTCACTCACAAAAAAGGCCATCGTTCGAAACGACAGCCTTCATTCATTATTTCTAGAGGTATCTACAAATTGTTGATTTCAGCTTCAGAAAGCCCGGTACATTCGGCAATCAACTTGGTGGGAGTACCAATCAATAATCACTCAATAAAGCGATAAAAGTATCTATACCTATTAATTCTACTTTTGGAAAGTCTATATTCTTCAAAATATCAAAATGATGATCTTGACTAACAATATAAGAAGCATTCGCTGCAATAGCACAATCAACAAACTTATTGTCATCAACATCTGATTGAATTAGATTGAAACGGAAGTGAGCATCTAATTTCAATGTATTTTTACGAGTTATAATTGCCTTAATAATGTTCTGTGCAATATCACTCCCCATCTTTGAAGAAAGAATCTCCTCGTATTCATTCAGTATCTCATTGGTATAACACAATGTATACTTTTCCGCAAAGAAATCTTTCCACACCTTATAATAGTTGCCTCTCTTAGACAACGAGATCAACAGACAGTTCGTATCTAAAACAACTCTATTCATTGTTTTGTCTTATAAGGCGTACGCATATGTTCATGTTTCCATTCTTCTATCACAGTATTGTTGACCTGTCCGCTATCCCATAGCTTATCAATTTCCTTTTCTGCTTTCTGTGCAAAATAACTCGATAACATATCTTTTATTTCATTTAGCGTATCCTCACTTTCAACATATGCCATCAAATCCAGTATCTGTAACTGGGCAGCATTAAAAACCGTTCTCTCCATAATGCCTCCTTTTTTATTACTTAACTACAAATATAACAGTTTTTTGTTTGAATATGATGTAGGATAATAAATATTCAGCCCCGGTTATCAGAATTTACTTACAGACTACCAGGGCTAAATATTTACTAGATGATGTATTACAACTTATGTATCACCTTCATCAACTGTTCTCCCAAACCAATGGTATATCCCTGAGAGACGAACACAACACGGTTGAAAGTATCTGCAATGATAAAGATAGGGAGCTGGCTGGCATTTGCCAGTTTCATGGCCGATGCAATCTCCTTCTGGATATGGTTGTCAGCATCAATACCGTAAGTGATCGTGCTAGGCAGATCGCCGAACTCTTTCGGATCGAAGTTCTGGTAACCCTTTTCGTCCGGGAACAGAAGTACCATACTGCGGCCCCATTCTTCCAGGTCTTTCTTCACAGCTGCTATGTCGCGCATAGCGTGGTTGGTCGGTTCCTGACGGGCACCCAGGATAGCGACAACGAAATAACCACGGCCTGTCGTTGCCAGTACGCTGGTTTCTTCGCCGTTATCGGCACGTTTGAACTTGTTTTCCGAATTGAAATTACCGATCACCTGTACTTCGTCAGTGTTTTCACGCATTTCCAGTTTTGTGGGGGTCGTCTTGTCAGGTTCCACATTAAAGAAAGAAACTTCAGCCAATACGCTGCCGTTAGCCATACGGGTTCCGGTAACCATCATATAGTTACCTTCGTCCATGCTCAACGGAGTCTTCAACATGCTGCTCCAGGTGTCGCCTACACCCATATCCACATTGCCGCGGCGTTCAAAGTTCAGGGTCTGCAACTTAGCATCCGGTAATATCTTAGCGATAGTGAAATGGCTGTAATATTTCGGATCCTGCAATGCTTTGATCGGAGCATAGGAAGCAACAACCTTACCCTGTTTAGCCGTCGTCTGAACAGCAGCTTCAAAATCCACGTCCATCCAGTTGCCGTCTTTCCAATATTGCACCTTACGGGCAACCGGTTCGATACGTGCGGGGATACCCAGACTACGGGCAACGGCTACAAAGAAGATATCACGCGATCCGGTATCAGCCACACGCGATTTGAATACACCCATCGGCATAATCGGGATGCGCTGTGAATTGAGTTCGTTCTTGATGGTGATATTCTTCTTCACCCAATCTACCAATGCCATCGGATCATTGATAGCCTTATCCGATAAATCCTTATCGATATTCTCTGCAAAGAATTTCTTATACGGAGTCAGGAACTCATTCTGAACACGAGGATTCATGACATAACGTACATAGATATCTCCAAATTCTTCTTTTTCTTTTGGAGGCATATAATCGGTAAGAATAGCAACCGTATTGTTCAAATGATCCGATAAAACAGAGGCAGGAGTATCTCTCAGGTCTTTTGCAGAAATCACATCCAACAAGGCCATTGCTCTCCCATAATTTTTATTCTCACGCAGGAACTTCTCGATTTCCATCCAATTACCACGGCTACCGATCATAAAATCAGATGTCTTCAACGGATCGATACCCAGCTCTTTTGCCAATGCTTCGGCCTTTTCTTCCGTATAGAAAGTGGCAACGTATTTATTACGGATCGCATCCTCTTTCAACAAACGGGCTGCATTCGCTTCCTTTTGTTCAGGAGTTACTTCGACAGCGATAGAACCTTCAACCGGAGGAATAACATCGAGGGCTACAGCTCCGATGGCATCACCTGGCTTCTTATCCAGCTTGATGGTTGCATCGCCTTTACCGAAGGAGACTTTATCGAAACCGAATTTGCCGTCTTTGGTTGCCCATACGAACATATCCCCTTTACCGGCTGTCAAGAATGTCTTTCCTTCGGCATCTGTTTTCTTATTGGCAACAGTATAAAACTCGGCATAATTGTAGATTTTGAATTCCACATCGGCACCGGATACCGGCTTACCTTCCTCATCCACTACAGTAACAATCGCTTTACCTGTCGGAGCATAGTTGTCGATCACATTGATCTCTGTATAACCGTCTGTTTCAAGCATAACTTCTTCCGGACCATGATACTTACCGAATACTTTCGTATGCATCAACATACCACGATAAGCCGGACCGTTAAACCATCCCAGGTTCAGAACCGGTTCCGGTTCGCAAGCACCCAGGAAATACCATTTACCATTTACCCAGGCTTCTACCCAGGCATGGTTGTCATCGGTATGTGCCCAGCGGGGAGTATATACCTGGCGGGCAGGGATGCCTACCGAGCGAAGTGCTGCCACCGTAAAAGTCGATTCCTCACCACAACGTCCGTAAGCAGTCTTTACAGAAGCCAGCGGAGAACTTGTACGGGCATCCGACGGTGTATAAATTACTTTTTCATGACACCAGTGGTTCACTTCCAGCACGGCATCATATAATGACAAGCCTTTCACACGATCTTTCAGTTCATCGAAAAAGACCATACGGCTTTCATCCAGGTTCTCGTTGTTCACGCGGATAGGCAGAACGAAATGGCGAAAGATCTCCTCAGGAATGCTGTCGCCCCAGGGCATTTCTTCTTTTGCCTTGAAAGAACTGCGGATATTATCCAGATAAAGTTTTCCATCATAATCGGTGATGTCGCCTATCGGCATATAGGCATACAGAAATGTAAGTGCCTCTTTTTCTTCCGGCGTCATTTGTTGATTGAAAACTGTGAACAGATCTCCGTCAGGCAAAGCCGCCTGTTTGGCCTGGAAATCTTTCTCCACTTCAGCTCTGAATGCATCGTCAGAGATGAAATGCTGCTGTTTGTTACATGCCGTCCCTATCAGGAGGATGAACAATAGTGCGAATAATTGTGTTTTATGCATAGTGTTAATTTTATCCCGACAAATATACGTAATATATTCATTAGTCAGTATATGAGCCATATATTTCGGCATTCATTCCATTGTAGTTTCAGATTTTTTTTGTTATTTTGAGGGATAATTGAGTAAACCGTTTCCGCTTATGTTCCATGATTTAGAACTCTTACACAATGCGGAGGGAATCTTGTTGATTGCTTCCGTCATTCTTTTTTTCAGTATTTTCGCCGGTAAGGCAGGTTATCGTTTCGGACTTCCCGCATTGTTGCTGTTTCTGGGAGTCGGTATGTTATTCGGTAGCGACGGGCTGGGAATCCAGTTCAGTAATCCAAATATTGCGCAGTTCATCGGTATGCTAGCGTTGAGTATCATCCTGTTCTCAGGTGGTATGGACACGAAGATATCCGAGGTAAAACCCATTGCGTCGCAAGGGGTCATTCTGGCAACAGTCGGTGTACTGGCAACTACGTTCATTACGGGGGGATTCATTTATTATCTGTCCAAACTCGTGACCGGTTATGAAACGCTCACACTCCCCGAGTCCCTGCTGATGGCTGCCGTTATGTCGTCAACCGATTCGGCCTCCGTATTCTCCATCCTGCGAAGCAAGGGAGTCTACCTGAAAGAGCGTCTCCGACCAACCTTGGAGTTGGAAAGTGGTAGTAACGACCCGATGGCGTATATGCTTACCCTATTGTTGATCGCTTATATCCAGACAGCCGGCATGAATCTGGCCGATGCTGCCTTGTCGTTGGTGATCCAATTGTCGGTAGGTGCCATAGCTGGATTCTTATTCGGAAAACTGGCCGTAATCATTATCAATAAAATTGACATCGATAATGAGTCGCTGTATCCGATCCTGTTGCTGGCAACAGCCTTCTTTACTTTCGCCGCTACCTCGCTCTGCAAGGGGAACGGTTACCTGGCTGTATATATCGCTGGCCTGGTAGTCGGAAATGCGAAGATCGTACACAAGAAGAGTATCGGTACTTTCTTCGACGGTTTTGCCTGGTTATGGCAAATCGTGATGTTCCTTACGCTGGGATTACTTGTCAATCCGCACGAACTGTTGCCGGTAGCTCCCATCGGTCTGACGGTCGGTATCTTTATGATCATTTTCGCCCGTCCGATCAGTGTTTTCCTCTGCCTGCTCCCATATAAGAACTTCTCTTTCAAAGGGAAACTGTATATTTCGTGGGTAGGGCTTCGAGGAGCCGTACCGATTATCTTCGCCACCTATCCGCTGATTGCAGGAGTAGAGCATGCCGGGCTGATATTCAACGTGGTATTCTTTATCACGATCTTGTCACTGCTGATACAGGGCACAACAGTAACACAGGCTGCCAAATGGCTGGATATGATAGATGAACCGGAACGAAAGGATGTATTCGGTATCGAACTGCCGGAAGGTATCAAGAGCGCGATGAGCGAGATCGATGTAACTCCCGAAGTACTTACGCATGGGAATAAACTGATGGAACTCACCCTGCCCGACCATACGCTGGCGGTAATGGTCATGCGTGACGGACGTTATTTCATACCTAAAGGGAATACGGTCCTGATGGAGAATGATAAGCTACTGATGATTTCCGATAATGACGAAGCACTGCTTCAGGCTTATGAGGCGCTGGGAATTACAGATTACACGCTGAAGAAGAATTAAAAGGATAAGGGGTGTGTTAAAGCTAGTTATATAACAAAGCAATAACACACCCCTTGCTCCCTTCTAGAAGGGAAAGTTTACTACTGGATTTCGATAGACATATCAGACTTTATATTTTCTGCAGAGGTAGCCAAATGTAAGACAAAAGTACCCGGTTCTACAACGAATTGTTTCTGTGCTTCGCTATAAAAAGCCAAAGAACTTACCGGGATATCTATTTCTACCTGTTTACTTTCACCTGCTTTCAAAAAAACTTTCCTGAAACCTTTCAGTTCTTTTACCGGACGCATGACTGAACATTCCGGATCGCTTACGTAGAGTTGGGCAACTTCGGCACCATCTCTTTTTCCGGTATTCGTCAATGTGAAAGTGGCTTTGATCGTTTCCCCCTGGCCATACGTTTTCTTGTCGGTAGCCAGATTTCCAAAAGAGAAGTCAGTATAAGACAGACCATAGCCGAACGGATAGACCACCGGTAACCGTTTCGTGTCATACCAGCGATAACCTACCAGGATATCTTCTTCATATTTTACTTTCAGATCTCTTCCGGGGAAATTACCTAAAGCCATATCCGGAGATTGTTCCAGTGTAACAGGGGTGGTAAAAGGCATTTTGCCACTGGGATTCACCTTCCCGGTAATGGCATCCACCAAGGCATTTCCACCTTCCATTCCGTTATACCATCCCCAAAGGATTGCCGGGGCACAGATATCCAAAGCAGCCATATTCACCGGCGAACCAGCAACGATCACCACGATCGTTCTGGGATTGGCTTTGATCACTTCCTGGATCAATTGCACCTGACCGTAAGGCAGTTCCATATATTGCCGGTCTGCCGATTCCGTATCATAATCATGGTTTAACCCTCCGACAACGATCGCCACATCGCTGTTGCGGGCTGCGTCGACTGCTTCCTTCAATAACTTCTCGTTTACCTGATTTCCATCGGTAAAACTGCCGGCATTCTGCCCGTTATTACTTCCTTCGATAAAAGTGGATAGTTTTTCATATCCCTGTGCAAAATTGACTTTCACACGGTCACCCAGTTTCATACGGATTGCTTCCAGCGGAGTGACTTCATACAAAGACTTGATCTCGGAACTCAGTCCACCATCCGAATGCCGACGGGTAGCATTATCGCCGATCACAGCAATGCTTTTCACCGACGAGATATCCAACGGCAGCAAGTTTTCTTTATTCTTTAATAACACAATCGCTTCGGCAGCGGCCTGATAAGCTGCTTGCTGATGCTCCGGTGTATTGATAGAACCTTGGTTAAAGCGTTTCTTCGGGTCCAGTACTTTCGTTTTGATCATGACACGGAGTACATTACTTACTTTTTCATCCACCAGGCTTTCAGCCACTTCACCCTTCTTTACCGCCTCCATCAGAGGATTGGCAAAATACCAGTCATCATAATTTTCTATATTGGTTCCCATTTCCAGATCCAGACCGGCAATAGCAGATTTTACCGTACTGTGGGCAGCCCCCCAATCGGTCACATACACTCCTTTAAAACCCCATTCATCACGAAGGATGTCGCGTGCCAGATATTTGTTTTCTGCACACCAATCCCCTTTATATTTGTTATAGGCGGCCATCACGGTCAGGGCACCGCCTTCCTGTACTGCCGCTTTGAATGCAGGCAGATAGATTTCACGGAGGGCACGTTCGCTACATTCCACCTCGACAGTGGTACGGTTCGTTTCCTGGTTGTTCAAAGCGAAATGTTTCACGCTACACGCTACATCACGGCTTTGCAATCCCTGAATATACCGGACGGCCAGTACAGAGTTCAGATAGGGATCCTCACTCATATACTCAAAATTACGTCCGCACAACGGGCTACGGATAATATTCACTCCAGGACCCAGCAACACGTCTTTTTTACGCCAACGGGCTTCTTCACCCAGTACTTCCCCACGGTAATAGGCAAGCTCCGGATTCCAGGCAGCCGCAAAAGCCGTACCTGTCGGAAAATAGGTCGACGAATCGGTAGTCCAGTTGGCATATCCCCAGTCATGCCGGTTAATCTCTGCACGGACCCCATGAGGACCGTCGCTCAGGCTCCATTCCGGAATACCTAAACGCTTGATTTCCGAGACATAAAACTTGGAGTTACCATGTAACAAACTAACTTTTTCTTCCAGTGTCATCCGACGAATCAGCTTCTCGATCTGTTTTTCTATCTGCTGATCCTCTTTATTTATAGGCTGTGTACCCGATACCCCAGTGGTCATACAAAAGGAAAGCACAGCCATAGTCATTAATTTCTTCATGTTTTCTTATTTATTCAACTTCTATTTCAGTGACAGCATCCGGTAATCCGGCGGCTGTTGCTTTTACACGGATACCCCCTTTTTTGCCTGTGTTTTGAACAACGACAAGCGCTTTTCCGTAAAACGCATTCCTCTCCGGTTTTTTCAGGCTGTTGGGATCATTCTGATCACCGTTGTCCGTTCCGGCAATAAACCCGTCTCCTTCCACCGAGAAACGAATCAGGTTATCGGCACGGGGAACCAGGTTACCAGCTTTGTCCCTCACTTCAACGGTTATAAAAGAGAGATCCGTACCATCTGCCTGAATAACCCGACGGTCAGGGAGCAATGCTAGCTCGGCAGCCTCGCCTGCAGTATGGATTTCCTGTGCCAGCACTTCTTTTCCGGCTTTACGTGATACGGCTTTCAGCGTACCCGGTGTAAATGGAACACGCCAGGATACATGGTAGGTACTGTCATTCTTACCTTTCGTGCCGAGACTCTTACCATTCAGGAATAGTTCCACCTCATCCGCCTGGTTGTAATAGGCCCAGACATCTACTTCTTCACCCTCTTTCCAGTTCCAATGCGGGAATAGATGCAGGGTCGGCTGGTCGGTCCATTCACTCCGGTACATATAATACACGTCTTTCGGGAATCCTGCCAGGTCGACGACTCCAAAGAAACTGCTGCGACTCGGCCACCAGTAAGGTGTCGGCTCACCCAGGTAATCAAAACCAGTCCAAATAAACATTCCGGAAGCATACGGCAAACGTTTTACCTCGTGCCAGGTTACTTCATGGGTCGATCCCCAGGGAACATGGCAGTTGTCGTAAGAAGAACAAAGGTGTTCAGGACGATCGAAAGGCTTGTCCCATGATTCGGGCCAGATATACATTTCGTCGGATGGCATCTGGTAATAACCGCGTGTCATCAAAGCCGATGTAGATTCACTGACGATCAGCTTCTTACCCGGATAGACCTGTGGGAAAGGGGCATAGTCTTTCTCATGGTAGTTGAAACCATACACATCGAGTGCACCGGAACGGAACAGATGGTTGGCCGGATCTACACCGTTATTTCCGGCAGTTACCGGACGGGTAGTATCCAACTTTCTGACAATATCAGCCAAAGCGATCGTGATCAACGACTGGACACTCATTGTGCTATCCTCCAGCAAAGCCGGATCTATCTTATGACCGGCATTCAGGATCAGGTTCGCTTCCTGCAGGCTCAGTGTATCGGCATCCGCATGCGACCATTGTTCAAGTACCTCATTTCCGATACTCCACATGAAAACGGAGGCATGGTTACGGTCACGCTTGATCTGGTCGGTCAGGTCCCGTTCATGCCATTCGTCAAAGTATTGTGCATAATCGTAAGGCGATTTTCGTTTTCTCCACATATCGAACGACTCATCCTGTACCAGCAGTCCCATCCGGTCGCATAGTTCCAGTAATTCGGGAGCCGGAGGATTATGGCTGGTACGGATCGCATTGACACCCATATCTTTCATTATCTGCAACTGACGCTCGATCGCACGTTTATTAACGGCCGTACCCAGGCATCCCAGGTCATGATGCAGACAAACACCCAACACCTTTGTCGGTTCTCCGTTCAGATAAAAACCGGTTGCCTCATCCCACCGGAAAGTACGGATACCGAAGGTTGTTTCATATCGGTCGGTCAGTTGATTTCCGGATCTTACTTCAGTTACAGCAGTATATAATGCGGGATTTTTTATTCCCCATAATTCAGGGGCTTTTACCTCAAGAGTCTGTTTAATAATATCGCTACCGTTCTCCGGTAGTTCGACCGGAAGAGAGGTCTGTGCAATAACTTTTCCGGAAGGGGCTTTAATGATTGTCATCAACTCGGCAGTAACTGCAGCTGCATAAGTATTCTTCAATGTCGTTTCAATCACTACCGTCGCCCTCTCCTGTGCGACATCCGGAGTTGTAATATTCGTTCCGTACTGATCCACATGAACCTGACCGGTTTTAACCAACCAGACATTCCGGTAGATACCTGATCCCGAATACCAGCGTGAGTTAGGTTGCTGCGAGTTGTCAGCCTGTACAACCAGTACATTCTCCTCCTGACCGTATTTCAGATAAGGAGTCATATCATAACGGAACGAGATATATCCGTTCGGACGGAATCCCAGCAGATGACCGTTCAGCCATACCTTACTGCAACGGTAAACACCGTCGAAGTCGATATAGACCTGCTTTCCCCGGTCACTTTCCGGTATCTTGAAATGCTTCCTGTACCAGCCCATACCACCGGGCAAGGCTCCGCCCCCGGGTGTCGCCGGATTCTCTTTGGAGAAATCTGCTTCGATGCTCCAGTCATGCGGAAGGTTCAGTTGCCTCCAGCCGGTATCGTCGGCATCCGGAGCGGAAAGATCCGCCTGGTTGTCTGTCAACGAGAATAGCCAGTCGTTGTTAAAGGAGGTTCTCTCACGTCCCTGCCGGTCGGCCGAACAGGCCGCCAACAAGAGACTAAAGAATACAATTGCTAATTGTTTCATACATGTTAGTTTATCAGGGTAACGAAATGGTTAACTGTTCGCCTTTATATACAGCAGAGACTTCCTTTCCCGCCGGATATTCAGGTGTAACAAAGATAACTTTTATATTCCGTTCCATAGCCATTTCAGGGAAAGAACCGGAACGGGTTCCGATAGTCAGTTCCTTTCCTGATTCTTTATAAGAAAGCGGAATCGTACTGTATTCACCTTTTTCATAGGCATAAGTCACCCCATTATCCTCATATAAGGAGAAAGAGGCATCGGCACCGATATACACGTAGACCGTCAGGTCCTTTTGTTCTTCGGCAGTCGACTGGATCAATTTACCTGCAGGGATAATGGAGCCGCCGCGTACAAATAACGGCATTTGTTCATACGGAGCAGCTACAGTGCGGGAAGTTCCTCCGGTCATACTTTTACCGGTATAGTAATCGTACCAAACTCCGGCAGGGAAATAGACCTCCCGGTCCCGTTTCTTGTACTGATGAACCGGACAAGCCATAAAGGCCGGACCGAACATAAACTGGTCATCAATAGTATAGGTATTCTTATCTTCCGCATAATCCATCACCAGGGCACGCATGATCGTATAGTCATTGAAATAGGTCATACCTGCCAGGCTATAGATATAAGGCATCAGGCGATATCGTAATTCGGTATAATATTTCATTGACTTGTAGGTAGGCGTTCCTTCCGGTGCGACATTATAGATTTCCCGGCACGGATACTGACCATGGCTACGGAACAACGGGCAGAATGCACCGAACTGATACCAACGGGTATTCAATTCGCGCCATTCGTTCAGGTCTTCGCTTCCTTCTTCCGCGTGCTCATAACGTTTCTCCACACAGAATCCGCCGATATCCATCGTCCAGTAAGGGACACCCGACATCGCAAAGTTCAAACCGGCACTTATCTGAGCTTTCATATCTTCCCAACGGGTACCGATATCACCGCTCCAGGTAGCTGTCGAATACCGCTGCTGTCCGGCAAAACCGGAACGGGTTAACAGGAAAACACGGTTATCCGGGTTTACGCCACGCTGTCCGTCATAGATTGCCTCCGCATTCATCAGGGCATAGGCATTGAAATATTTGGTAGAAGGGCCCAGATAAGTCGGTCCGCACAACTTCTTCCGGTAATTCATATCCGTATTGTCCTGTACATTCGGTTCGGAGGCATCCATCCACCAGGCATCGACACCCAGGCTGTAGAGATGTTCATTCATCTGATTCCAGAACAATTTACGTGCTTCCGGATTGTAGGCGTCATAGAATGAGCCGATATATCCCGGATAGATCCAGTCGCGGATGCTGTCTTTAATCGCTTGCTGATACATAGCTCCCAGTTGGTCCAGTTCCTTGTAATGCTCTGTCGTCATATAAAATTTAGGCCATACGGAGATCATGAAACGGGCATCCTTCTCGTGTATCTCCCTGATCATTCCGGCAGGGTCCGGGAAACGTTCCTTGTCGAATTCATGGCTTCCCCAGGCATCTACCGGCCAATAACTCCAGTCCTGAACGATCACATCCAATGGGACCTGGCGTTTCCGGTATTCATTCAATGCGGTCAGCAATTCATCCTGTGTTTTATAACGCTCACGGCTTAACCAATACCCCATGGCCCATTTAGGCATCACCTGGCTTTTTCCGGTTACGGAACGATATCCACTGATCACCTCATCCATATTTTTACCGTTGATAAAGTAATAGTCGATCTGATCACCCATCTCGCTCCAGAATGCCAAACGGTTCTGTTCGGCCTCGGGTAACGGACTCAGCACCTTCAATCCCAAATAAGAGACACCACCATCCGGAAGCCATTCGACCCGGATCGGATAACGCTTTCCTTTTTCCAGACGAACTTTGGTTTTATAATCGTTCGGGTTCCAGGCAGTACGCCAGCGTTCGGCGACCACTTCTTTCCCATCGATAAAGACTTTCGTATATCCGGCATAATGTAGTTTGAAATGATGTACACCACTTTCTGTTGGTTCTATCTCTCCTTCCCAGGTGGCATAAGCCTCATTGGAAGGAAATTTCTCCGGGAAATTCTTGATCGTTACCAGATCTTCATAATTGATTTTGTCCTCTTTTCGGATCAAAGGTTGTACCGAAGAGGTCCGATCCTTATAATAAGTAGCGGTCAATGCACCGGCCTGCCCTTCCTTATCATACAGTTTAAAGACATCGCCCAGTTCTGCATAGGGGCGTTTATCCCCGAAACGGCTCAGGGAATAGTTATGCCAGAGTATTCCATACCCTTTGGTGGAAACGATAAAAGGAACGCTTACTTTCGTATTGTACTGGAACAGTTCTTCGTTTTTTCCTTTATAATTGAACTCATCGCTCTGATGTTGTCCCAGACCATACAATCCTTCCTCTTCGTCATTTTCAAAAACCTGACGGAACGAATAACCATTGGTTCCTTCCACCCGTACCGGGGTGAATTCTTTCCCACCTCCATTCTGTTCACGGAGGATCAGGTTCCCTGCCTTATCCGTGAACCAAACTTCGCCTGTTCTCTGTAATAGACGAGCCTGTAAGGTAGCTGTTCCAAGCGTGATGGTATCCCCGTTCCGGGTGATCTCAAAAGCAGGGACAGGTAACTGGTGCGTGTCTTTGATCAGATTTACACTTTCTTCAAATATGCCTGTTGGCGATGCCATCACCCGGATTACATCGTCGGTAATCACTTCCAGTTTAACGGCTTTTGTCTCGCCGGAAGTAATAGGGACGATTATTCCATTCTCTGTCTGCCGGACAGCATCCGAATGGCAGGCAGAGAACAACAGCGTTCCGAAGGTAAGACATACAATCGCTTGTTTCATATTCTATCTTATTAGTCTGTCACTTTAAATTTCACTTTTCCTTCCAGGCCGTCGGCTTTCACCTGATGCCCTTTTACAGAGACTGTCAACGGATGAAGCTGATTGTCTGACGGCAGGCAAACCAGTCCGGTTGCTTCGGTTGCATCGGAAGCATAGACTTTCAGTTCGAGCTGGCTCCAATCCATCTCATCTGTATTTTGTGCCAGTTTGATATGTGGCAATACGGAACCGTCACGAACCAGGATCACAGCAGGTATTGTTCCTGTCTGAATAGTATGCCAACCTCCGGCATACGTTTTTCCGGTCTGGTAATCGATCCATTTACCTTCCGGCAGATAGACATCGCGTTCGGAACCGCTTTCCATCATCGGGGCGACCAACATCTGGCTACCGAACAAGTATTCATCTTCAACCAGCCATGCACCGGCATCATGCGGGTATTCCACAAAGAGAGCACGCATCATCGGAAGACCTTTCTCCGTACATTCTTTTGCCTGTGCATAGACATACGGCATCAGTTTATATTTCAATTCCGCATTCTGACGGAAAGTTTTCAGGAATCCTTCATTATACAACCAGGGTTCTGTAGGAGGTGCACCGTGTGCACGGGTGTGAGAGCATAGGAACCCCATCGGCAACCAGCGGCGATAGAGTTCCTCCGGAGTAGATGTTACAAAGCCTCCGATATCATGGCTCCAGAAAGAGAATCCGCTCAAACCGAAGGACAGACCGCCACGCAATGTTCCCAACATACCCATATCTGTATTCTCGGCATCACCGCCCCAATGCAACGGGTAACGCTGTGAGCCTGCCCAGGCACTACGCGCCCAGATAATATTTTCGCCATGTACGTCCTTGATAATATCGGCAACAGCCTTATTATATCTCAACGGATAAAGATTATGCTCATAAAACCCGCTTTTACCGGAAGCATAAATGCCATTGAACGGAGCGGCTTCACCGAAATCGACCTTGATAGCGCCTACCCCCATCTTAATCAGGTTGGCCAGTTTGTCCTGGTACCACTTAACCGTATTCGGATTGGAGAAATCCAATACAACATCTTCATAAGGAAGTTCTCCTTTACCATTCTTCACATACAGGTCCTTTTCAATCAGCTCGCTAAAGAAACGATTCTTCGGCGTAAAATAAGGCAACTGCCACAAACAAGTATGGAAGCCTTTCTTTTTCAGATCATCCAACATCAGTTGCGGATCGGAGAAGCGGTTCGGAGCAAACTGGTAATCGCACTGCCAGTCAGTTTCAAACCAGCCGGTATCAAAGTGAATCACATCGGAGGGGATCTTATGCTTACGCAGGTTTTCTGCTACGTCGTATCCGTCTTTTTGTGAGAAATAAGTGATGCGGCTCATCCAGGTTCCGAACGACCACAGAGGCGGCATTCCCGGCTTACCCACAATCTCCGTATATTCATTCAGAATATCTTTCGGTTCTCCGAAGAAAACGAAAAAGTCCATTGTCTCATCACCCATGAATAGCTTATTGACATTGATATTGGTCGCACCAAAGTCGCAGGTCACCGGGGCGGAGGTATGCATGAACATACCATAGCCACGGTTACTCATAAAGAAGGGAATGGGTTTATATTGCTGGTCGGTTTCAGGTCCTTGGGGGTCGGTTACAAACAGGTGTACTTTCTGTCCCACTTTATTCAGAGGGCCGAAAGACTCACCGCAACCGAAAATCTTTTCGTTCGGAGCCAGAGAGAATACTGGATTAATGCTCCGGCTGTTATCCGATCCGCGTTTGATAAAATTGAACGGGACAATCTTAGCCTGGGTCGAGTCGTTATCATGCAATGTACGGGTCTGCGTCATAATCTTGCCATTCGCATCACGCAAAACGATACGCCAGGGGTTCTTTTCGATGGTTATACTGCCGTTGGCATTTGCATATGTCACGGCATTCCCCGTTTCTGTTCCCTTCCAGGAGCTGTCTTTGCCTGGTTCTTTGGCAAGCATCAGGGAGGTTTCATCCTTCGGTTCCACCGGTGTCGTTAGCATCCGGACACGGACCGTACGGGGAGAGACAAAGTCGATAGAGAATCTTAATTCGGGATCATTTACATAAGCTGTAAAGGGGAAATCCTGCATTTTCAGGGGTACAGGCAATACTGTATTTGTATTGAACGCCTGGCGGCTTTCCAGCGTGTACCGTTTCCATCGAACGGTACCGCTGGCTTTTGCTACATCAAATGATGACAATTCATCTGCAAAGAAAAAGATGTTGGTGAAATCACCGAAATCGGTGCTCATATCTTTCGCCTGGTTCATCAGATACTGTGAACCCGAATTAATCTGAAGCTGTGCCTGTGACTGCGAAGGTAATCCACCCAAAGCAGCCAAAGTTAATGACAGAAATAATTTCTTATTTTTCATAATCTATCTATTTTTAATATTTGAATACACGGTACGAATGAGGCATAAGCGTCAGGCGGAACCTTTTGGACGAAGTTTCTTCACTCACCGGAACCACAACGGAATCGTCAACAATATCAGTCAGTTGCTTTACTCCCTCATCTGTGATCACCCGGATCGTGACAGGCTCATCATTGAATGATTCCACAATGAATGTCCCGTTATCATAAAGAAACAGGCTCACTTTGGACGGAGCCTCGATACGCACAGGCAGATCCTGGCTCATCACCCGGCGGAATATATTCAGTACGCCTTCGGGAAGATCGTATAGATTTCCCATATCGTCCGGAATAGTGATCACGTACAAACTACCTTTCGAATAAAGAGCCCGAAGCAACATCGGATATCCACTGACACCTCCTTTGAGAGGACGCCCGGCACTTGCCAGCTCCCAGGCGTCGTTTGTCTGGTAACGAACCTGAGGAATCAACAGGTCACGACCGGATTTACCCAAAGACCCGAAATCATTCACCAATGCTTTCAGATCTGAACAACGCAATTCAGCAATCTCGGCAATTTGTTCCGGTATAGCTTTCAACAGGTTACTGGTAATCACTATATCTCCGCCTTTCTGTAACTGGGCCTTCATCTTTGGAAGCAGCACCGGATCATATTTAGCCTGTTCAGTCAACAAAACGACTTGCTGATCTGTCGGAAATTCGGGATACATATCCATCGGCAGGCCGATCATTCCCAGATAATTCGGAAGAAAGTCATCCCCCAGCGAATGATAAGGTTTGTAAGACTTGATCCCGACCGGCTTCCCGAGCTTATGGACAAACTTATCTATTTGTTCGAAAGTCACACCGGCTGCACGGGCAATCGTAGTTGGCTGCACCTGTTGTCCGTCGGCTGATCTGACCGGCTTCATCATGTCATCGTAACTGAAACTGGTTCCTTGTCCCTGCCAGGGAGTACAGTGCTCCGGTCTGATCTTTACATCCAGCAGTTGGTTATAGGCAAAAAGGATCATTTCAGGAGCTTTGGCGAACATGGTCAGCCAAAGTTGTTCAGCATACCGGTCCATTCCCAGCTCGGAACCACCGGCATCCACCCAACCACCTCCGTTATGACCGGGGCGCAGATTCTCATAATACCGAACCACGTTATAGCTCAGGTAATTTTGCAAATGCTGTGCATTACCCGGATCACGGGTTTCCGTTCCGGTCCATACACCGTCAAACAACCGGGGACCGTTCTTCAGATCGAATCCCAATCCCTGGAAATGATCGTACCAGTTCGGATATTTGATAATCACCTTTACATTCGGATTAACTTTCTTTGCCGGTTGCAGAACCAACGTCTGACCGGCTTCAGTCATCAATTTAGTGCGGTAATCACTCCAGCTCTGACTGCCTTTGGCCTTGATTTCTATATCCGATTTACAGCTGGTAAAGAAAAAATCATCCAGGATAAAGTCATCGAAATGTCTGGCTGTATGTTCGGCTATCTCCTGTACCATCTTCCGATGTTCGGGATCGGAATAACAGAAGGTTTCAAAGTTATTCGCTTCATTGATCGTATAGGTGATGCCGCCACCCACTTCGATTCCCCGATCGAGGAAGTACTTCTTTGCCTGTTCCAGAGTTTCATCGGGAACGATCAACAGGTCACGGTGCGTCTCCAAATAGATTTTATCGACCTTTACCTGTTGAGAGATTATATTCCAGGGGAATCCAGCCACGCAAGATCTTTCATCTTCTCTACCTCATATGCGCGGGTATAAACCGAGACTTTGAAACTCCGGTAATTACCGGCAAAAATGGAAGAGGAGATCAGCAATGCTGACAGAAGATAATATATTCGTTTCATATTCATTGAAATAAATGCGTTTTACAATCCTATTTTTCATTTAGTATCTTCCGGGCAGCCAACACCATATACATAAAGTAAGAAGCCTCGCCTCCCATACAATACTCACCTTCTTGCCAGATGAACGGATACGGCACCAGTTCCGGCAGGTCGGGACGGATCAGGACTGTTCCCGGAGTAACTCCACCCGGTATATAAGAACCATCGGCGCGATTCACCCCATAAGCCACTGTTGCCGAATTCGCTCCGATACCGGAAGCAAAAGAGACCGTGTTACTTCCCGGATGACAGCCCAGGATAAAGTTGATTGCATTGAAAATATAGTCTGGTGTGAACAGATCAGGATAAGCATCCTGCAGGAAGCAGTAATAATAGCCAAGCGTCTGCACATCCCAGGAACCAGAACTCAGGTTTCCACGATCTTCGGGTACGCCGTATGGAGTCTGTAATTTCATTTTCTCATACTGGTCACGAACGGTAACCAATGCTTTACGGATAGACTGCGAGAATTTCTTATCATTCACCGCTTTATCGAAACGACCGATAAACCAGCCGAGACGATCGATGTGCTGAACGATATAATCCTGTTCGGCCAGCACATATTCCTTATAGGAATTATCACCGGTTGTCAGATACAGTTCGACTGCCGCATGTATTTTAGCTCCTTTGGTCCGCTCATCAGTCCGGGTGATCCGGTACAGTTCTTTCGCAGCATCCAATGCCTGTGTACTCAATGTATCGTTAAAGTTTTTCAAAACTCGGGAGATTGCTGACAACTGGGCAGCAGTCGTCAGTTCGCGATACGGGTTATCCTCTGTGAATACCCAACGATCGTCTTCATTTCCAGTCACATTGTCGGTGTGGGCACTGGCATCTCCCAGATGGACATACTGGCGGACACTGTTACAGATAATCCCGCGGTAAAGACGTCCGAGAGCACGATAACCTGCCACAACGGTCAATGCACCGTTCTCCACCTGCTGCAACAAGTCCGGTTTGCCGTCCGGCTGATGAATCTCGGTAACCCTTTTATGATGGTCGATCGTTGTCGCGTCGTAATCGATACCGAAATGTTCATACGCCAATGCCAGGATATAAGCCTCTCCTGCCTGCGATTCCACGCGGAGGTCATAGTCACCGGCATCATGCCAGCCACCGATGGTCAGACCGGGTACGATATCACCCGGCTGGTATTTAGTAAGTGTAGACGCACCTGAAGAATATCCGTCGATATGGCTCAGGTTCACAGGAGCCATACGGGCATCATCCATATGACAAAGGTCATGCCAGACACGGTATTTTTCGTTTACCCGCATATGACACATCTGGATCGGCAGGAAGTACTCCAGTTCCGGCTGCCAGACGCCACGTTCATAAATGTCTTCGGCAATACGGAATACAGGAGAAACGGATTCACCGTAACGAACCTGATACAACCCTTCTTCCCGGATAGACGAAAAGTCGAAACGGAGATAGTTGTACCGCAAGAATTTACCCCATTCCTGTGCCGGTCCGTCCAGGACAAGTTCTTCACCTGCATCCGTAATTTTATAAAGAGCCGGTTCACCGATCTGCTTATCACGGCTATCCAGTTCGATCACAGCCATCTTCGGCTGATCCGGATGGTAACCGACCTGCGAGGTCTGTACTACCGGCGTATACATCCAGTCTTTTACTACATTCGGAGTGATCACCCACTTGATCGCATTCCTGGAAACACCCGCCGGTATCTCTGTCCGCAGAACGAACCAGCCGTTGTTATGATTCATACGTCCGTCATAGAGGATCAGGTCTCCGATTTCTGAACGGACCGTCACTTTGTTGTAAGGATCAGCCGGATTCATGGTGAATTTCTTACCGTGGGCATAAGGGGCGGCTATGATATCGTCGGCAATCATCGGGTTGTAGGTGCCGTCACCCAAAAGATGTTTCAGGTCGACCTTTCCTTCCGGGTTAAAGTTGCCGAGCCATTGGGTATTCGATTCGCAGGAGATTGTCGGACCATTCGCCTGTGCAGGAAAAATACCGGCCTTGTGATCCATGATCCAGGGTTTTCCCAGAAGGGAACCCGGGTAAAGCTCGAGGTTAAAACCTATTTTTCCTTCATATTTCTGAGGGACGGGGGTATCCAGATCGACTGTTACGATGACATTGTCACCCTCTCCTGCTACACGGATCGTGTACTGGAATACAAAATCCGGATAAAGGGTCGGGTTAAAACCTGTCATGTGCCTGGACGAATCGGGATAACTTAACGTAACAGTTATACTGTTATCCGCCTCATTCACCTGGCGGCTCCGCAGAACGGGAAGCGGTTGCCATTGCCCCTGAGAGGTCTCCAGACGGATATCGCCACTGGCAGCCACACGGTTGTTGTTCATAATAATAGTTACGCCGGTTTGTTTGCCCTCCGGATAGACATCGCTGAAAGCCATTACATCTACACCTTCATTACGAAGATAACCGGCAGGATCGAGTTTGAATTCCTGCGCCTGAAGAGGGTGGAATTGTATCAATGCTAATAAGCCGATGCTTGTCAATATGTTCTTCATGATATGTATTCTTTTATATGTTGGTATCTGTTTGTTAGCCTTTATTTATTTCCCAATAACTGACGGGCGGCGAGTACCAGGAACATATAGTGCGAGGAACCTCCTCCCATCACATATTCTGTCTGTTGCCAGAGGAAAGGGAAAGTCAACAGTTCGGGGAAGTCGGGACGGATCATGGCAGTCCCGGAGATCACACCACCGGGGATATAAGACCAATCTGCACGGTTCAATCCATAGGCTACCGTTGCCGAATTGGCTCCCACACCCGAAGCGAAGGAGGCGGTATTGCTGCCCGGATGACAACCCAGCACGAAGTTGAGCGCGCTGTAAAGCAACTCCGGCCCGAACAGGTCAGGGTAAGCCTGCACAAGAAAATACTGTTGATAGCCGAACGACTGGATATCCCAGCCTGCTCCCCAAATGCTCGGCTTATAAGGGACGCCATACGGGGTTTCCTTTTTCTGTTCTTCCAGTTCACGGCGGAAAGCGGCGAGTGCCTTGCGTATGTTCTCTGTAAATTTTTTATCCTTGATGGCCTGATCGGCGCGTCCGATAAACCAGCCTGTACGGGCGATGTTATCAACGATCAGTTTCTGTTGGCCAAGGATATATTTTTTGTATCCATCCTCGTGAGTTGCCAGATAAAGTTCTACGGCAGCCTGTAACTTATTTATTTCCGAACGATCGGTCACACGGGTCCGGTCGAACAATTCGCAGGCGGCCTGCAAAGATTGCACGCTCAGGGTGTCGTTGAAGCCTTTCAACACACGGGAGACGGCAGCCAGGGCGGCGGCAGTGCTTAATTCGCGGGAAGGGTTATCTTCGGTGAATACCCAGCGGTCGTCGGCATTACCGATCACATTGTCGGTCATGGCACCGGCATCGCCCAGCATGACATACTGGCGCAGGTCGTTGCAAATAATTCCACGATACAGGCGGCCCAGGGCACGATAGCCTCCCACTACGGTTAAGGCACCATTCTCGACCTGTTGTAACAGGTCCGGTTTACCATCCGGCTGATGGATCTCGGTAATCCGGTTATGATGATCGATGGAGGTGACATCATAATCCTCGCGAAAAGCCTCATAAGCCAATGCCAGGATATAAGATTCACCGGCTTGCGATTCTACGCGCAGGTCGAAATCACCCGCGTCATGCCATCCGCCGATATTTAATCCCGGAACGATATCCCCCGGGGCATACTTTGTCAAAGTAGAAGCATTCTGCGTATATCCGTCGATATGATTCAGGGCGGGAGCCATACGGGCATCGTCCAAATGACAATAGTCGTGCCATACCCGATATTTTTCGTTCACCCGCATGTGGCACATTTGTACCGGAAGAAAATATTCCAGGACCGGCTGCCATACGCCCCGTTCATAGATATTCCGGGCGATGCGGAAAACAGAAGAGACCGAGTTTCCGTAACGAATCCGGTAAAGTCCTTCCTCCTTCACGTCCGTGAAATCAAATTTAAGATAGTTGTAACGCAGGAAGTTTCCCCACGGCTGTGGGGCTACGGCATGGATTTTCTCCTCTCCTTTTGCCGTAAGACGGTATAATATAGCTTCAGGACGTGCGCTATCGCGGCTATCCAACTCGATTATCGCCTCTTTCGGCTGCGCCGGGTGGTAACCGACCTGTGAAGTCTGGATAACAGGCGTATACAGCCAATCTTTTACTACATTCGGAGTGATAGTCCAGCAGACAGCGCCTTTCGTCACTCCGGCAGGAATTTCGCTGCGGACGACAAACCAACCGTTATTATGGTTCATACGTCCGTCGTATAATTTTAATTCTGTGTTTTCCGATAAGATGGTAAATTTGTTGTAAGCGTCGTCAGGGCGAACGGTGAAACAATGTCCAACCGCATAAGGTTCGGCTATCAGATCGTCGGCGACGATGGGATTATAAGATGAACCGTCTCCCGCCAGCTGTTTCCGATCAGCCAAGAGGCCGCTTTCTTTCGTAAAAGAACAGTAATCACCTGTATGCTGATGATTGGAACGTACATTTAAAGTAGGTCCGTTAGGCTGTTGTGGAAAAATACCGTCCTGTTCATCCATGATCCAGGGTTTGCCGAAAAGATCGCCCGGAAAAAGTTCGAGATTAAAACCGACCTTACCTGCGAAGTCTGCCGGGATAGGTCGGTCGAGGTCGACTGTCACTACGATATTCCCGCCTTTCCCTTCTACACGGACCGTATAATTGAATTGGAGGTCAGGGTAGATCATCGGATTAAAACCTGTCATATGACGGGAAGAATCGGGATAGGAAAGTCGCGTGATGATCGTGTTGGAAGTATTATCTACAATGCGATCCAGTTGTTTTGGCACCGGCTGCCATTGTCCCGGTGTTGCTTCGAGACGGATATCACCGTTGGTAGCGATCCGGTTACCATGCATGATAAGGCTGACGCCCCCCTGATGGCCTTCGGGATAGAAATCGTTGAACGACATTACATCTACTCCCCCGTTGTTGAAGTATCCGGATGAATTGAGCTTGAACTCCTGAGCCGTCAAGGAGAAGACAGAAGCCAGTAAATATATGCCGATAAGTGTTCGTTTCATGTGAATAAGATTTACGTCTTTTTGATACGTTAAAAAATATTACCCGGTGAGGTAATCTGAAATACATGGTATAGTAATCTGATTTACCCGATAGGGCAATGTCATTTTGATAGTAACGTTTTTCCTCCGCAAAAGGAAATAAAGGGGGTGTTATAGGTCTTTCCTACAACAGACTTTAACACCCCTGCCTCCTCTCCAAAGGGAAGAGTTACTACCAAACTACAATAAACACTTACGATCAATAACCTGGATTCTGATCTTCCGGTCCGATCTCCGCATTCGTTAAGATTTCCTGATAAGGAATCGGATAAAGCATCTTATCCTTGTTATAATCGAATGTACGATAAGTGCGCCAGTCCTGATAAGCAGCATCCGATCCCGGAGCAGTACCCACTCCCTTCGGATATTCCAGGTTGATAAACTCCTCGATCATTCCGGTACGCTTCAAATCATAAAACAGGCTAAATTCCGCATTGAACTCATGGCGACGTTCCATATTGACGGCAACCATCCAGGTATCGGAAGAGTAACCTTTTTCCGCTTTGTATTTCGTGTAATAGGTTTTAGCGTCAGGCACTGCCACTGTTTCAGTCTGCATCGGAATCGGATATTCAGCATCGCTCAGACTGACCTCATGGTTACCCCAGGCACGTTCGCGTATCTGGCGGATCGCATCCCAACCACTTGTTTCGTCGCCGGTCTGGAAGCTACATTCTGCATAATTCAGCAAGATGGCGGCATAACGCAGCAGGTGCATGGTAAACGGCTGGTTGATCGTCGTCCAATAGTCGCAGTTGGCGCGCCAGTATTTCAAACTGGAGATATTCGGCATATATTCGGAACCTGTCTTCACATTCGGAGCACCGTTTGCACCGATCGTTTGCCCTGTCCAGGGGTTTGTTTCTCCCAAAGCCACCATAGAGGCGGCACGACGGCGGTCGCCATCCTCAAACGAGTTGTAACATTCCCAGGAAACAAATAAGGAACCCCAACCGTTATACTCCATCGAAGCGGCACAATAGCATGCTGTCATATAATGATCTTCCGTTGGCGACCACCCTTGCACACCCGACATGTTATTACCATTGTCTGTCCACATCACTGTGGCAAAGACGTCTTCTGTTTGCCATGCTTTTTCAGGATCATACAAATAACTGAAGCATGGGACCAGTGAATAGGTGTTGCTGTCGATTATTTCTTTCAGCAAAGTCTTAGCTTCGGCATATTTTTCCTGATACATCAGGGCCTCGGCCTGATAACCTAAACAGAAACCTTTTGTTATACGTCCGTATTCGCCATTGATCGGTGTCCAGTCGAGAACGGAAGCACCAAATGCGAGGTCGTCGATAATCACCTGCCATGTTTCATCTTCCGTATCCGGGCGCGGCTTGGAAGGTGTATTTACATACGTCTCGCCAGCCATCAGCATGGGCACACGTCCGAAGTTTTTCGCCAGAGCCAGGTAGTTGTAAGCACGGATAGCACGTGCCTGCGCTTCGATCTTCTTCTTGCCGGCTTCGCCTTCGCTGAAAAGATCGTTGTCCATATTTTCCAGACCGTCGAGCAAGGTGTTGCAACGGGAAATCGCCTTATAACAGCCTACCCATAAAGAGAGGAACTCGGAACTGGAAGAAGTCCAGTCTTCCGTACAATAGGCTTTATCCCAACCGCTTGCCTGTGTGTCGAGGGTCGGATGGTTCGACAACATATATTGTGGCTTAAAGCCCCACATGGAACCGTCGGCACCGGCCTCGTTGTCTTCTTTGGAGGGATAGAAGGTGTCGTAACAACCGATCAGGCCACCTTCCACATTGTCTTCACTTTGAAACATGAAGTCGCCTGGCAAAATATCGTAATGGTCTACTTCCAGATAATCCTTACAGCTGTTTGTCGTAAGCAAAAGGAGTAACGATAAGGCAGATATAACTATTTTTTTCATAAGACTCGAATTATAAGATTAAATAATTAGAATTGTACACTCAAACCAAATGTGAATGTACGCGGATAGGGGTAACGGCCACCATCGAAACCGGTTTGCAAGACTGCTGCATTACCGACTTCCGGATCCCCGAATTTATTATAGCCGGAGAAGCATGCGAGGTTCTCTACAGAGGCGAAGATGCGTGCATTGTCCATGCGAAGCGGCTGCAACCAACGTTTCGGGAAGGTATAACCGATCTGGATATTCGCTATTTTCAGGAAATCACCTTTCTTCACGTAGGCATCGGAGGCTTTCATGTTTGTGTTGTTATCATTGATCGTCATACGCGGATACATCGTATTCGTGTTCGTTTCGCTCCAGGCATTGTTGATATATTCCTTCAACGTATTTTGGATACCGCCACCGGTCTTATACAACTGCGTCATTTTCATAGCTGCATATGAATTGATTTTCATACCGGCAACACCGTACATGTAGATCATGGCGTCCCAGTTCTTCCAGCTGGCATTCAGGGTAAGGCCATAGTTCAGCTTCGGGAAACCGTTTCCTAATACTTTCTGGTCGTCACCATCGATATGGCCGTCACCGTTCAGGTCTTTGTATTTAAAATCGCCCACAGTGGTAGCGTTTACCTGGTAAGCGTCGTATCCGTTCTCCTTTGCCAGGGCATTCGCAGCATCTACTTCAGCCTGGTTCTGGAAGATGCCTTCCACTACATAACCGTAATAGGAACCGACTGCGTGACCTTCCATCGTCACGGAGTGGTTGGTCCAGTTATCGCCGTCGTCGGTAATCAAATCGCCGTTCGCATCGAGGTTGTTGTAGATAGGGTCGCCCACTTCGATTACTTTGTTCTTCAACGTAGAGCCAGTCAGTGTAGCACCGAGGTTCCAGTCGCCGAAACGTTTGTTATAGGATACGCTGAACTCGAATCCTTTGTTCTGGATATGTCCGGCGTTGGTATAAACCTGTCCGTGTCCGGTAGACGGGCGCATGTTGCGATAAAGCAGAAGGTCTTTGGAGTCACGGATGAAGTAATCCATCGTAATGTTCAGGTCGTTGTTAAGCAAGCCCAGGTCGAGACCGATATTTGTCTGTGTATTCGTTTCCCATTTCAGGTTGGTGTCGATTTCTTTCAGTTGGGCGAAGCCGACTACCTTGTTATAGTTGGAAGATGAACCGCCTAACTGTCCCCAGTCGTAAGCAATGCGGTTGGAAGAGAGTTGGGCAACGGAAAGACTGGTCGCACTGCCTGCATTACCGGTTTGTCCCCAACCGAAACGTAGCTTCATGTTACTGAATATATCCAGGTTCTTGATAAAGTCTTCTTCAGACAGACGCCATGCCAGGGCGGCAGAAGGGAAAGTACCCCAACGGTTGCCCGATCCGAAGTTGGACGAACCGTCGCGACGTACGGTAGCGGTAACGATATAACGGTCCATCAAAGTGTACATGGCACGGCCGTACCAGGAGATGTAGCGCGTTTTCAGATTATAGCCGCCGTCGCCGATGCGTGAAGTCTGGTCGCTGGTCAACGACATCTGGCGATAAGTGTCTGCCAGGAAATTGCTTGCATTGGAAGATACCCAATGGCCCCAGTAATTGGTGACCGAATTACCCGCCATGACTGTCAGGTTATGGATATCGTTCTTCCAGTTATAGGTGAAATAGCTTTCGATCTCGATATTATTATCCTGCGACTGGTTCATCCAGAAGGAGTTAGTCTGTGCTGCGGTGATACTTCGCGGATTGACGACATTGAAACCGCTTCCATCCACCGTCGACAGCGTATAGGAGCCGATCGTACGGAATTGCAATCCCTTGAACAGATTCAGGTTCAGATAGGCACTGCCGACGAATTTGTTTTCATAGGTAGGGGTCTTATCTTCTTCCATCTTGGCGGCATAGGGGTTATCCTGGCCTTTCTGGATATCGCCTTCACCGCTGATCTGCATGAAAGCGTTGTAAGTTCCGTCTGCATTGGCGCGCCAGTCGTTGCTGATGAACTGGCCGGTGGTTTCATCCACATAATCCATAGTCGGAGTCAATGTCGCATAGCTGCGGAGGTTTCCGCCTCCTACCTTTTCGGAATGAACGAAAGCGACGTTACCGCCTACTTCGATAAAGTCTTTTACCTTGTGGGTTACATTGGCACGGGCCGTCAGACGGGAGAAGTTGGAATCCAGTATCACGCCGTCGTTATTCAGGTAACCGACCGAGAATGTCGATTGTGTCTTATCGTTGCCACCGGAAACGGATAGCATGTAATTCTGCTGCAAAGCGGTACGGGTCATAACGTCTTGCCAGTCGATGGTGCGCAGGCGGCCTGCATAGTCTGCACCAAAGGCTTTGTTCTGGATAGAGGCGGCATCGTTGGCACGTCCCTGGCGAACAGAGTAGGCAAAAAGGTCGGCATCGGCTACGTCTAGTTTACCGGTCATGTTCTGGATACCGAAGTTTGCAGAGAAGTTGAGCTGGGTTGCCCCTTTCACCCCTTTCTTCGTCGTGATCATAACGACACCGTTCGCACCACGGGCACCGTAGATAGCGGTGGCGGAAGCGTCTTTCAGGACTTCGATGCTTTCCACATCGGCTGGATTTACAAAGTTGGCATTACTGCCGACCTGTACTCCGTCGACTACATACAACGGATCGGCCGAGCCGTTCACCGTCGCGACACCACGGATACGGATTGTCGCCGTCCCTTCCGGGTCACCCGAGTTCTTGGATACCATCACACCGGCGGCAGAGCCCTGCAACCCTTGCGCGAGGTTCAGCGGATTACGTTTCATCATCTGTTCCTTGTCGACCGAAACAACGGAACCTGAAATGTCGCTTTTCTTGATCGTACCGTAACCGACAACGACTACTTCGTCGATCATCTCGGAGTCTTCTTTTAATACTATATTATAAGAAGTCTTCTGGGTTACTTTAAAACTTTGAGGATTATAACCGATATAGGAGACTTTTACCTCAGCGCCTTCCGGAACTTCCAGTTCGTACTTGCCATCCATATCACTGATTATACCGATCGTTGTACCGACTACAGCAATGTTCGCCCCGATAATTGGTTCGCCCTTCTCATCTGTAATGATACCAGAGATTTTTTTCGACTGCTGCATAGCAGTTGTGCTTGCCGGATTCACATCACCGTTATCTACTGCCGCATGGGCAACAAGACCGGTACTAAATAAGAATGCAAATCCCAAAGACTTCAGCGTCAACAAAATTTTAACGTGTTTATTCATACTGAATTGATTTAAAGTAAAAAATAAATTTTTAACTGAAACAAAATTAGTTCATGTACCTCTAACACGAAGGAAATAATGTTTCACGATGCGGGTAAAACGGTAAATGAAGAGGGATAAATTGTGTTTTTTATGGGGGAATTTTGTTCATTCCCCTGTTTTTACCTCCATCATTAGTGGAAAAACACATAGATTTATCGATCTGATATATAGCTAATAAGGGTCGGCATAAACAATTCCGCGCCCATGCGAACCGACGTATACTCTCCCATATCTTTTCGGATCTCCGGAGATCTGCAACACCAATCCGTATTGGTGGTCATCATCATTGATACGTACCCAGCTGCGGGCGGCATCGTCGGAACGGAAAAAGCCGGATACTCCGTTCACGATCCCTGCCAGATATAATGACGGATAATCCGAACCGGGCGCGGCTTTTCCAAAACCGAAAGCGTAGATGCGACGCACCTTATCCTGGGGTACGAATGCTTCTCCGGAAAGACCATGATATAGGCCGTCAAAAGCGGCAATCCATAAGTCGCCTTCCTTTCCCGGCGTAGCATACACACGGTCCTGTCCTCCCCGGCGATCACCACGGGCATTGCGTGCCTTACTGTCGAATGGGACAAAAGGCAATGGGTGGGACCGGAAACTGACACCGCCATCCATACTCTCATATAAAACAGCGGCAGAAAGATCGAGAGCGTAAAAACGTTTCGGATTGACACGGTCGGCAATCACACGGAGATTTTCAGGGATTCCCTCTGCAGTCGACCAAGTTCCCCCCCGGTCATTCGTATAATAGACAGGCATGCGGTCGGGTGTCCATATCCAGGTTCGTCCGTCAGGAGAAACAGCGATATGTCCATTTTGTGCTTTTTCCTGAGGCAGGGAAACCGGCTCCAGCCAACTCTTTCCTCCATCCATCGAATAGGCTAACGGCTTGCCTTCAGGGTGATGATGCGAAACAGTCCCCACACGGACAACCAGATCCGGTTGATCTTCTGCCCCGGTAATACCGGTCGTATTGGAATAATAGGGATCGGCATGGCTACCGGACGGAACAGGATGATCCAAATCCAAATGGGTAAAGCCGCCATAGTCACCTATCGCACTGATCAGTTGCGCACCCTGCTTCGGGCAGTATAATTCCAAAGGAACAGTTTCCTCTATCCCCGTACTCATCACTTGCCACTGTGTCGGTTCTTTTTTATCCATATTGCCGAGATTGAATGTCTCCCAACCGCCATATCCGGTTGTAAACAGGGCATGATCGGGATTAAACGGGTCTATTTCAATATCGAACATCCAATGTAATGGGGTAAACTCCACATAAGGAGCTTTGCTATAATCGAAGCGGGCACCTCCTGCAAAAACTGGTTTCCAGGTTTTACCGCCATCGGTAGTCCGGTAAATATCATCTTCCGCATACGAGCCGGCGACCGGACGGTTGAAGGTACTGACAATAAGATGCTTCGGATTCTGCCGGTCGACAGACACTGCGGCATATCCAAAAGCAGCCCCTTTATCCGGATCAGCCTTTACCGGAGAAATATCCTGCCATTTTTCAGTGCGAGGATCATATTTCCAGACCGCCCCATTATTCATCCGCATCGGACCGGGGTTACTACCATACGTAATATACAGATAGCCGTCTTCTGAAAGGGTTGCCTGAGTAGGTCGGTACTGTACCGGCTGTCCCGCAAGTGGCCGCCAGCTTTCTCCATAATCATGGCTGACAAAGAAATTATCACGATCTTTTAGCGAAACACCGATATACAAAGTCGAACAACCTTTACCGGCTGTGCCGCCCGATGGATCAAACAAAACTAAATTAATACCGCAACCACGATCCTGCATCCACGGATTACCTCCCTCAGGAATAACTTCCGCCACATCCGGGAACGAACAGACCTGTTGCCAGCTTCTTCCCCGGTCTGCTGAACGCCAAAGACCATCCAGACGGGTACCCAGATAGATTATATCGCTATTCAAAGGGTCTACCATCATGCGTTCGCCATTACCACGGCCATTTTCATTTCCTCCCATGGTAAAAGGCATGTCAGTACGGGTAAAAGTCCGTCCGCCGTCATTTGAACAAAGGACAGCACCGTTCGTACTACGGGTATAGGTTCCGCATGAAAGATAAACGGTTTGAGGATCATTGGGATCGACCGCAATACTCTCCACACCGACCAGATTGTTATCGTCATAAGTGATCCAGTCGAGCATAGAAACCCACTGTTGCGTCTCCTTATCCCAACGATAGGCGCCACCCATATCGGTACGGCAATAGCGTACGTCTTTTTCCTTCGGATGAAAAACAATCCCGTCTACAAATCCTCCGCCTACGATCTGAACACTTTTCCAGCGATAGTGTTCCACAGGAACGGAAGGGCGAAACGATTGGGCAATAATTCCCTGGCTGCCCATTGACAAAAGAATCAGAAGTCCTGTAATGGTCATTGAAATGGCTTTCATGGTAATCTATATTAATGGTTACTCTTTTTTCATATAGTCAGACGGCAACGTCCCGAATTCATCTTTGAAATATTTACGGAATAATTTGATGTCGTTGAAACCGACCTCACTGGCAACCTCGTTGATACGCATCTGACTTTTCTCCAGCAGTTGCGCTGCCCGTTTCATACGGATTGCACGAATCAGTTCGACCGGCGTTTTACCCGTTATCGAAAGTGTTTTCTTATAAAAGTTCACACGGCTCATCCCCATCTCCCGGCTCAACCGCTCGACAGAAAGTTCCGGATTAGCTATTTGTTCTTCGATATAGGCTATCGCTTTCCGCATCAGCTGCTCATCCATCGAACTGATCGGGATATCGGCCAATTGAATACCAGTTTGCGAAGATTGCATGAACTGCTTCTGCAACCGTTTCTTCATTTCTACCAGATGCTGTATCTTCAGAATCAACATATCCATATTGAACGGTTTGCCTATATAATCGTCGGCTCCTGCTTCCAGACCGGTCATTTTGCTCTCTTCTGCCGATTTCGCAGTCAAAAGAATTACCGGAATATGAGATGTACGGATATCCTGCTTGATCCGTTTACACAAAACGATCCCGTCCGTTACCGGCATCATCACATCGCTGACTACCATATCCGGAAGTTCTGCCAGAATAACTTTCCAGGCCTGTTCACCGTCATCAGCCGTAAATACATGGTACAAGCCACTCAAACTCAACTTCATGAATTCACGGAAATCTGCATTATCATCGACAATGAGTAAAGTCGGTTTATTCGGCTCCGTACGCATCTCCGTATTTTCTTGCTGTGTCTGTCCGAATATTTCGTTTTCCTCTGATATTCCTGTCCCTTCCCCGACACCGCCCGTATCCGATCTATCCGGTGAAGAGATAATCTCCTGTATCTCCGGAAGTTCGATCGGAAGCGATACCGTAAACGTACTTCCTTTTCCAACCTGGCTCTTGACGGAAATCGCCCCGTTATGCAACTTGACAAACTCACGGCATAAATGTAATCCGATGCCTGTTCCAACCACCGTTCCGGATTTATCTTCCGACGGTATCTGATAGAAGCGATTGAAGATCAAATCGTATTTATCCTCTTCAATCCCTATTCCCGTATCAATGACCTGGATCAATAACATGCTTTTTCCTTCCTCATCCTGTTGCATGCTCAGGTTAACAGATATCTCCCCTCCTTCAGGTGTGAACTTGAAAGCGTTACTTAATAAATTGGATACGATCTTAAAAACCTTATCCGTATCGAATTTCATGACCAACGAAGGGAAGGAAGTCGTATACGAAAAACGAATATTCTTTTTCTCCGACAGTTCCTTAAATGAATAAGTAATATTCCTGACAAACAACACGATATCTCCGGAGGACAAAAGTAACTGGACACCCTGCACATCGATCTTCCTGAAATCGAGTAACTGGTTTACCAAACGTAATAACTGGTTCGCATTCTGGTAGATCAACTTCAGTATCATCTGATTCTCCGGGTTACTTTCGCTCTTCATCAGCTTCTCTATCGGTGTAATGATCAGGGACAAAGGCGTACGGAACTCATGGCTGACATTGGTAAAGAAGCGTAATTTCATCTCATCCATCTCATGAAGCTGGTTGGCCCGTATCCGTTCCTGTTCTTTCTCGAATTTACGCTTCTGAATATGAAGAATACCCCGGATAATGGCGAACACGATAATGGCAGCCAGGATACAATATAAAAAGATCGCCCAGTTGGTCGCCCAGAAAGGAGGCATGATCGTTATCTTTAGTTTTATCGGCTCCTGCCCCCAAACACCGTCATTATTTTCTGCTTTCAACAGAAAGGTATAGGTTCCGGGAGAAAGATTGGTATAAGTAATATTCCGGTTTACCGCATCGATGGTAGCCCATTTTTTGTCGAAGCCTTCCATTATATACGAAAAGCGGTTCTTCTCCGGAAGAAAATAGCTAAGAGCCGCGATATTCAAAGAAAAACTACGTTCATCATATTGCAACGACAACTCGTTGCAATAGCTGATATCATCCTGCAGGATGATACGCCCGTTATATGGCTGTCCGGGCAAAATCTGATCATTCTGTACCAGGAAACCCGTAACGGCAACTGCCGGAGGATAGAAATTATATTTTATCCGGGAAGGATTAAAAACAGTCAGTCCGTTCGTTCCTCCGAAGATCAGTTCTCCTGAAGCAGAGCGGCATACACTGTTCCGGTTAAAAACACGACCTTGCACACCCTCATTCTCATAATAAGTGACACAATTAAACCGATATGTTCCGTCCTTCTTATAATGTGGGGTTAGCTGGAGTAAACCGTTCTTCGTCCCAAGCCACAAAACATAAGTATCATCTTCCCGGATAGACATAATATCGTTGTCAGGCAAACCATTCGTTTTATCCAGTTGATATAGTTTATCGTGGGAAGGGTCATAAACGGTCAGCCCGTTATTACTGCCGATCCACAACAGATTACGGCTATCCCGGTAAACTGTATTGATCGCTTTATCATTGAACACTTTCCCCCTGTTCATCTCCCCTTTAAAAGAAGATACACGCCCGCTTTTCGTATCGAGCATATTCACACCCAACGAGGTACCTATCAGTAATTCATCCTTATTACCTTTGGATATGGAATAAATATAATCGGAGCCCAATGGATTCTCCGGGGCACCCGAATGGAAATGTGACCATTCCCCCGTCTTCAGCTCCAGACAATCCATACCTCCTCCCAGCGTGCCGATCCAAAGATTGCCGGCCTCATCCGCATAAAGACTGTAGACACTGTTATTCGATAACTCTTTCAAACTGTCGGTCTGAGGACGGTAATGTTTAAAACGGTTCCCGTCAAAACAATCCAGTCCACCGACATAAGTACCGATCCAGAGATTACCGCTGGCATCATTTTCCAGACAAACAACAATGTTACTGCTGATACTCGACGGATCAGCCGGATCATGGCGATACTTCCGGTATTGTCCGGTTGTCCGGTTATAATATAACAATCCGTTCCCGTTAGTCCCGATCCACAAATTCCCGGAACGATCTTCCAGGACGCAATTACAGTCATTGATCTCCGCATCCTCAGCCTCCATAACCGGATAACGGAGCGAACGGAACTTAAAGATACTTTCATGATAATAGTTGATACCGTTCTTGTAAGTACCTGTCCAGATAATCCCTGTATCATCCTTATATAAACTGATCACACTGTTTTGACTGATACTCCGCAAGTCGAACGGGTTATTCTTCAGGTAACGGATCGTTTCCGTCTTCTTGTCCAGCAGATTCAGGCCACCATGATCGGCAGCAATCCAGATCACGCCTTCCGAATCTTCCTCCACTCCCCGTATCAGCGAAGAATTCAGGGGAAGAGGAGAAGAAGTATTATATTGTTTCCACCTGCCATTCCGCGGAGTGAAACGGTACAATCCCCCATAACTTTCCGGATCCGGATAAACCCAGATCTCATTATCACTATCTACGAACAGCATGAATCGTCTGGCTTTACACGCCTTTTTCAGATGGTCGTTCTTCAAGATGGACTTTCCCTGCTGCAAATCGATCATCTCGATCACACCGGACGTATGGATCACATACAGGATCTCTCCCTTCTGATATACATCGCACACCTGCCCTTCCGACGGATCAACCGGATAAACAACCGCTTTTCCGGTAGAATAATCATAGGCATACAATTGATTATCTGAAGTACTGAAAATCAATTGCAGGTCTTTCCCTTGAAAGACACCTGATATATTAGCAGGCAAACCCAATTCTTTCCGGGCCTCTTCCAATGTCAGAAATATATTTTTAACCGGATTATAGACTCCAACCTTTCCGTCTTCATAAGAGATCCACAGATTTCTATCTGCTGTTTCCGTGATCTGGGTCACATAAGCTTCCGAAAACAGCGCACCGTCCACTTCATGCCGGAAGGCGCGGAACTCATAGCCGTCGAAACGGCTCAGTCCCGAACTCGAACCAAACCACATAAACCCTTTCCGGTCTTTATAGATACAAGTCACTTCATTAGACGATAACCCGTTGTTTACATCCAGACGGTTAAACAGGATTTTATTCTCTACCCCTTGTACGAGAGTAACCGTACAGAGTAAACAAACAATAATATATATAAATTGCGTTCTATTCATACAACAGTAATAGACTAATCGGTTTCATATCCTTTATCCCTGATAACAGGTTTACAAACTTATCATTTTTTGTCTGTACAGACAGGGGGTATTTGTAACTTTTTACAGGTTATTTTGTTATTGTAATCAGAATATCAGGGATAATAAGTATTATTATTCACCTATTATCATGATATTTACAAAATAAAACACAAGGATATAAAAGACCGTAAAAAAACAGGGATCAATATACAAAACCGGAACAAGCATCGTTATTATGTAAACTATTCCGATTAAATTTGTAAGAAATAATTTAGGTAACATATGGCAGTAAAAAAAGACAGAGTACTTTGGGCAGATGATGAGATCGATTTGTTGAAACCTCACATTTTGTTTCTACAGGATAAAGGATATGAAGTGATTCCGGTGATCAGCGGGCAGGATGCTATCGACTGTTGCAGGGATCAATCGTTCGATATCATATTCCTGGACGAGAACATGCCGGGTCTGACCGGTTTGGAGACACTGGCACAGATCAAAGAGATCAATCCCAACGTTCCGGTCGTCATGGTTACCAAAAGCGAGGAAGAGAGCATCATGAACCAGGCTATCGGGAATAAGATTGCCGATTACCTGATCAAGCCGGTCAACCCGAATCAACTGCTTCTTTCCATCAAAAAGAACGTTCATAAAAACGTGATTATTTCGGAAACGACGACAGTCGGCTACCAGCAGGAATTCAACCGTATCGGCATGCAGATCAACGATTCGCTGACCACCGACGATTGGATGGAGTTATACAAAAAACTGGTCTACTGGGAGCTGGAACTGGAAAGCAGCCAGGTACAAATGACCGATATGCTCCGGATGCAGAAAGAAGAAGCGAATAAAGCTTTCGGCAAATTCGTAAAGAAGAATTACGTAAACTGGATACAGAACCCAGCCGAGCGTCCTTTGATGAGTCCGGACCTGTTCAAGAAAAAAGTATTCCCGTTGCTGGATAACGACGAGAAGGTCTTTTTCATCCTGATCGATAACTTCCGCCTGGACCAATGGCGCGTGGTAAAAGACCTGCTGGCTGAATATTTCACTTTCGATGAAGGATTATATTACAGTATTCTGCCTACTGCTACCCAATATGCACGCAATTCCATCTTCTCCGGCCTGATGCCTTTGCAGATAGAGAAAATGTTCCCGGATTTATGGGTGGATGAGGAAAGTGAAGAAGGCAAGAACCTGAACGAAGAGCCTTTGATCCAGACACAGATCGACCGCTTCCGTAAGAAATATAGCTTCTCTTACAACAAAGTACACGATTCGCAATATGGAGAAAAGCTATTGAATATGATCTCTTCTCTGACACATAACCAGTTGAATGTCGTCGTCCTCAACTTCGTGGATATGTTGTCGCATGCCCGTACGGAAATGAAAATGATCCGTGAACTGGCACAGAGCGAAGCGGCTTACCGCAGCCTGACCCGTTCCTGGTTCCAGCATTCCACCACTTTGGAGCTGTTCAAACGTATCTCTGACAAAGGTTATAAAGTAATTGTGACCACCGACCACGGGACCATTCGTGTCAACAACCCGATCAAAGTGATCGGTGACCGGAACACGAATACAAATCTCCGTTATAAAGTCGGTAAGAATTTGAATTACAACCCGAAGGAGGTACTGGAAATACGTGACCCGGAAAAAGTGGGCCTGCCCTCTCCCAACCTGAGCAGTAAATACATTTTTGCGATGAACGATGACTTCTTCGCCTATCCGAACAACTACAATTATTATGTTTCTTATTACAAGAATACATTCCAGCACGGAGGGATCTCTATGGAGGAAATGATGGTACCGTTTATCACCATGATACCAAAATAATTGAAAATTGAGAATTGAGAATTGAAAATTAATATACCTTTGCAGGTAGATTACAAATGATCAATAATCAACAGACATCATGAGTATTATCAAGATTGAGAATTTAGATACCATCCGCCAGGCTGCCAAAGAGTTCATTGCCGGAATGGATGACCGTACCGTTTTTGCTTTCCATGGTAATATGGGAGCAGGTAAAACGACTTTTATCAAAGCGATTTGCGAAGAGTTAGGCGTAGAAGATGTTATCAACAGTCCGACATTTGCTATCATCAATGAATACCGTAGCGATACAACCGGCGAACTGATCTACCATTTCGATTTCTACCGTATCAACAAACTGAGCGAAGCAGAAGATATAGGAACCGAAGATTATTTCTATAGCGGTGCCCTTTGCTTTATCGAATGGCCGGAAAAGATCGAAGATTTACTTCCCGGCGATGTGGTGGATGTAACGATCAGTGAAAATCCTGACGGCTCACGAACCGTAGAAGTAAAATAGCCGATGGAACCGACCGATTATTTCATATTAGTCATCTTTATGGCTCTGGGAGCCTTCTCTCTGATTGCCGCGATCTTCAATTTCGACTGGTATTTTGAAACCAGCGGAGCAACTACCTTTGTCAACAAATTCGGCAGAAAAGGAGCACGTATCTTTTATGCCTTGTTGGGACTGGCATTGATCGGATGCAGCGTACTTGGTCTGATTTATTGGTAATAGGGGATATTACCAGCAAGCTTATTTATCTATCTAAATAAAAGACTTATGAAAAGAACAAATTGTGTTTACTATGTATTAGTATGTATGTTACTGTGCTTTACAGCCTGCGATAAAGACAATTCATCAATAGAAGATGAGATCCCCGCTGCAATCAAGAGTGATTTCTCTAAACGGTCTCCTTCAGCCGAAATCACAGCTTTCAATAATCACTCAAATAATATTTGTCAAATAGAATTTCTTGACAAAGAGCAAAACGAGGCATCCACTTGGTACGACAACGAAGACTGGAAAATGACCTATACGCAGATCAGCGATATTCAGCAACTCCCGTTTGAAGTTCTGAGTGCTTTTATGGATACTCAATATCGTGATGTAAAAAACATAGATATATCTAAAACAGAACGGGCCGGAATAGACACAGGCCTTTACATGATACACTTCCTGTACCGCCGGAAGAATATAGAAAATGTAGAGCATAATGTTTTTATCAGTGAAGACGGATTACTTCTATCGACGTTCACGTGGAAGCCTAACGATACACGCTGGTTTGTAAACCTACCTCAAGACCACTTTGATTTTATCACGGAAAAATATAACGGAGCTGAAATAAAAGGATATGTAAACAATGCCGGAGAACATGAATATTTTATCCTCCACAATGATACCATCAAATATGTAACTTTCGGAGGGACTGTTTCCACTGATTGGGGTTTCTGGAGAGAAACAAGATACGAACTTAACAAAAACACGAAAACCCCGGATAATGTGGCTACTGCACTGACACATATCGATCCGGATTTTACCTATACGAACCTCTACTATATAGAATCGAATGACGGGAACTGGTATTTCTTTCAGGACAAAACCAGGGATAACGAATTGGGCTACAATATTAGAGAAGACACTACAGAATAGTACCTTTCCTACAAATAAAAAAGAGACAACTAATTCACGATGGATTAGTTGTCTCTTTTATTTTATAATTATCCGGTTCTTACTCCATCAACATAAAGTCCAATTGCTTGCGTTCCAGATTGGCATTTGCGATCTTCACGGTCACCGGGTCACCCAGACGGAAACGACGTTTCTTGCGACGACCGATCAGGCTGTATGTTTCTTCATCCATATCGTAGAAGTCGTCACCGAGGTCACGGATAGGCACAAGCCCTTCGCACTTGTTCTCGTTCAGTTCCACATACAATCCCCACTCCGTAACACCGGAGATCACACCATCGAACACCATGCCCAGCTTATCCTGCATAAACTCGACTTGTTTGTATTTGATAGAAGCACGTTCGGCATTTGCCGCTACCTGTTCCATCGTTGAACAATGGTCACATTTCTCTTCATACTTCACTTTTACCACGCTACGTCCGCCATCCAGATAGCGCTCCAGTAAACGATGCACCATCATATCCGGATAACGACGGATAGGAGAAGTAAAATGCGTATAATATTCAAATGCCAGACCATAATGGCCAATATTCTCTGTCGTATAACGGGCTTTCTGCATCGAACGGATAGCCAACGTCTCGATCAGGTTCTCTTCCGGTTTATCATGCACTTCATCCAGCAAACGGTTCAGGTTACGTGAAATATCGATCTTACTGCTTCCTTCCGTTTTCATCTTATAACCGAAGCGGCGGATAAAGGCGGCAAAGTTCTCCAGTTTGTCCGGATCAGGCAGATCATGGACACGGTAAACAAAGGTCTTCTTCGTCTTCCCTTTAGGCACTTTACCGACAAATTCAGCCACCGTACGGTTGGCCAGCAACATAAACTCTTCGATCAGTTTGTTGGCATCTTTCGATTCCTTGATATATGTACTGATCGGCTTTCCGGTCTCATCGATCTCGAACCTTACTTCAAAGCGGTCGAAATTGACGGCTCCGTTCTGGAAACGTTTATCCCGCAATTTCTTAGCCAATCTGTCCAGTACCAGTATTTCATCTTTATAGTCACCTTCTCCTGTCTCGATCACCAGCTGTGCCTCTTCATACGTAAAGCGGCGGTCGCTTTTGATCACGGTACGTCCGATATGCGATTTCTTTACATTCGCATCGTCATCCAGTTCAAAGACAGCAGAGAAACATAACTTCTCTTCATCCGGACGTAACGAACAGATCTGATTACACAAACGTTCGGGTAACATCGGAATAGTACGGTCTACCAGATAAACAGATGTTGCCCGGCTTTCTGCCTCCCGGTCGATCAAACTTTCCGGTTTTACATAATGAGTTACATCCGCGATATGCACACCTACTTCCCAGCTTCCGTTATCGAGTTGACGGATAGACAGAGCATCGTCGAAGTCTTTTGCATCTTTCGGGTCGATGGTAAAGGTCAGGACTTTACGGAAGTCTTCACGCTTGGCGATCTCTTCCTCCGGAATGGCATCCGGTATTTTATTTGCAGCCTTCTCCACACTCTCCGGATAAGTATACGGCAGACCGAATTCAGCCAGTATCGCGTGCATTTCTGCCGTGTTCTGACCGGCCACACCTAAAATGTCAACCACCTCACCGAGCGGATTCTTAGCCTCATCCGGCCATTCCACAATACGGACAATGGCCTTATCGCCGTTCTTTCCGCCCTTCAGTTTGTCTTTCGGGATAAATATATCGTTTGCGAGTGTCTTGTTCTCGGTGATCAGGAAGGCAAAACCTTTCGTCACCTGCAACTTACCGACAAATGTCTTTTTCTGGCTTTCCAGCACCTCGATCACTTCGGCTTCCGGTTCAGCGCCTTTGCGCTTAGCAAACAACTGCACTTTCACCTTGTCTCCGTCCATCGCATGTCCGGAATTTCGTTCTGCCACGAAAACCGGCGCACCGCCGTCTTCCGGTATAAACGAGTTCTTCCCGTTACTCCGGCGTCCGAATGTACCGATCGCAGTAGTACCCAAGCCGTTATAGCGATAACGGCCGCGGTCTATTTCCGTAATAAAGTTCTCGGCCGAAAGATCATACAGCAGGTCTACCACCTGTAGTTTCTGTACCTGGCTTTCCACGCCGATCAGTTTGCTTATTTGTTTATAGTTAAATGGTTCCTTGGGAGAGGATTGAAAGACAGACATCACAGAATGAAGCATAGCTTCTTTCTTCATACGTTTTGCCTTGTTCTTCTTCGGTTTGTTTTCTTTATTATCCTTCTTCCCGGATTTGTTTTTCGTCATATATTTCTCGTTATTAATGAGAGACAATAATCTCTCTCACAAAATAAACAATTATAACTGATATTCTGTTTACAAACAGGTTAAATTATATTGCCTATTCTGTCTGTTGTTTAAATTTGTAAGGCTTCGGTCCGCTTGTTCCGGGTTTACAAACAAAAAGACTACCGCTAAGGGGGTATTCTTCCAATTGTTCTTTCGAAAGTCCGGCCCGTGCCGTTGTTATGTAGAGCGTATCCATGTCCTTGCCTCCGAATGCACAGGAAGCGACGTTAGGAGCCGGTACTTCTACTTTTGCCAGCAGCTCACCAGTATAGGGACAATAACAGTACACACCGAAACCGCCCCACTGAGCCACCCATAAATTATCATTGCCATCGATTGTCATTCCGTCAGGAGCACCACTTCCTGCAGGTAAAGTGACGGCAATACCATCGAACAAGATCTCTCCTGTCTTTTCATCATACCGGTAACGGGCAATTTTACCGGTCGGTGTATCGTTATAATACATGAACTTTTTATTCGCCGACCAAACAATCCCATTGGATATAGTCACTTTTTCCAATTTGGTCGTCACGGTTCCGTCGGGTACAACCGTGTATAATGTCCCTGCCCCTTTAGGAGCACCGAATCCCATAGTCCCTATCCACAGGCGGCCTGCCGGATCGCATTTGCCGTCGTTACACCTGACTTTCCCGTCCTTATCCGGGATCGGAGCGATAGACGATAAACTCCCGTCATTCAGATTCACCCGTACGATCTCATCCTGAAGGGAAACGACGACCGTACTGTCTGTTTCCGGTACGACAGTCGAAACCATGCGATCGAATTCCCATATTTTACAATCTTGTTTATCCGGATAATATTCGTATAATTTCTGTCCTTCGATGTCAACCCAGAACAACGTATTCCTGTCCGGATGCCAGATAGAGCCTTCGCCGGTTGTTGCTTCCGCTTTAAAGGCCAGATTCGAATTCAATTCTTTCGGAGTAAAGTTGCATGATGAACCCGTGATAAAAGGTACTGTCAACATAATTATTTTAATTAAGTTTTTCATGGTGAATAATCTATTTCGCCGCTTGTTATATATGCAAATATAATGCTAATTTAACAATCCCAGGTAAGTATAATCGATTAATTTCCTAAAAGCAAGGAGTATTTATCACAGTACATCCGTTTGCCACTCCGAATCCTTTACCAGAACATACAAGAGTCAACTGAATTTATAAGTAACCCCAAAAGTGTTTCACCCTAATGGAACAGTTGTTTCTTCATAGTGAAACACTTGTTTCATTACTATGAAACAGTTTCTACAATACAGCCTCGGATAAAGTCTTCCCGGTCTCCGGACAACTAATTAACTAATTAACCAAGTAACGAATTAACTAATTAACAAATTAACTAAGTAGCGAATTATTAAGTAACGAATTAATTATGTAAATTTGCCGTTCTAATAAAATGAACCAATGAGCGTAGTAATTAAAGAAGTTACCAGCAAAAAGGAACTGAAGAAATTCGTTAAGTTCAATATTGATTTATACAAAGGTAACCCCTATCATATACCGGGATTGATCGAAGAGGAGATGGTTACACTGGATAAGAAAAAGAATCCGGCATTCGAAGTTTGCGATGCCGTCTATTTTCTTGCCTACAAGGATGACCGGATCGTCGGGCGTATTGCCGGGATGATCAACCGCCGCAGTAACGAAGTATGGAACCAGGAACGTGCCCGTTTCGGTTTTCTTGATTTCATTGATGATGCCGAGGTAGTCGACGCTCTGTTCAGTGCCGTTGAAAAATGGGCGAAAGAACAAGGGATGAAGGAGATACACGGACCGATGGGATTCACCGATATGGACCATGAGGGAATGCTGATCGAAGGATTCGACCAACTCGGAACGATGGCCGCGATCTATAACTATCCCTATTATCCAAAACATATTGAACGTATCGGTTATGAGAAAGATCAGGACTGGCACGAGTTTAAGATATATATTCCGGAAGGTGTTCCTGAAAAACATTTGCGCATCGGAGAAATCGTAAAAAAGAAATACGGCCTGAAAACTATGAAGTTCAAAAAGACAAAGGAGATATGGCCGTATGCACAGAAAATATTCGAAACACTGAACGAAGCCTACGCTCCATTGTACGGCTTTGCTCCGCTGACACAGAAGCAGATCGATTATTATGTGAAGCAATATATCCCGATGATCCGTTTGGACCTGGTAACCCTTATTATCCGGGAAGAAGACGATACCGTGGTAGGTTTCGGGATTTCACTGCCCAGCCTTTCACACGCCATGCAGAAAGCGAAAGGACACTTGTTCCCGTTCGGCTGGATACATCTGCTGAAGGCATTGAAGACAAAACCCAAAGTAATCGACCTGTATCTGACAGGTGTATTGCCGGAATATCAGAACAAGGGAGTCAACGCATTATTATTCAACGACCTGATTCCTGTATACATCGGTTTGGGAGTCGAATATGCCGAGAGTAACCCGGAGCTGGCAAGCAACAATGCCGTACAGGCCCAATGGGATTATTTCAAACGTGAACATCATAAAACGAGAAGAGCATTTATCAAAAAATTAAAATAAGGATTTTCTATGGAAGAACTGAATTCGACAATGCAACAACCGACAGCGTATAATGACGACGATATCAAGACGCTGGACTGGATGGAACATATCCGCCGACGCCCTGGTATGTATATCGGTAAACTGGGAGATGGAAGCTATCCGGACGATGGAATCTATGTATTGCTGAAAGAAGTACTCGATAACTCCATCGACGAATACATGATGGGGTATGGTAAAACCATAGAAGTCACCGTGGAAGAAGGTACGGTTTCCGTCAGGGACTACGGTCGCGGTGTTCCTCTTGGAAAGGTAGTCGACGTTTCCAGCAAGATGAATACAGGTGCCAAGTACGACAGTAAGGCTTTTAAAAAGTCTGTCGGACTGAACGGTGTCGGTATCAAAGCCGTAAACGCCCTGAGCAGCTATTTCCTGATCACCAGTTTCCGTGACGGAGAATGTAAGCGGGTTGAATACAACAAGGCGATCGTCACTGAAGAGTCCGGTATCCAACCGACTACCGAAGCAAACGGGACACTGACTTATTTCATCCCCGACAAGGAAATATTCAAGGAATATCAGTATAAAGACGAGTTCATCGAGAGTCTTCTGAAGAATTATGTCTTTCTGAACTCGGGACTGACCATTATGTACAACGGAAAAAAATTCCACTCACGTAATGGACTGGTCGATCTGCTGAACGAAAATATGACCACCGAGCCTTTATATCCGATCATTCACCTGAACGGAGAAGACATCGAGGTGGTTATCACCCATAGCAACCAGTACGGCGAAGAATATTACTCTTTCGTGAACGGTCAGTACACGACACAGGGAGGAACGCATCTTTCCGCTTTCCGTGAAACGCTGGGACGTGTCATTAAAGAGTATTACAACAAGAACTTCGAATATTCGGACATCCGTGCGGGTATCGTTGCCGCCATCAGCATCAAGGTAGAAGAGCCGGTGTTCGAGAGCCAGACAAAAACCAAGCTGGGTTCCAAAGATATAGGTCCCGAAGGCCCGACAGTCGCTAAATTTGTCGGCGACTTTATCAAGAAAGAGCTGGATAACTACCTGCACAAGAACACCGATACTTCGGAAGCTCTGCTCCGTAAGATACTGGAATCGGAAAAAGAACGCAAGGCCATTGCCGGTGTTACCAAGCTGGCACGCGAAAGGGCCAAGAAAGCCAATCTGCATAACAAGAAATTGCGTGATTGCCGTATCCACCTGAACGATGCCAAAGGCGACCGCACGGAAGAAAGTTGTATCTTCATCACCGAGGGTGACTCGGCGAGCGGATCCATCACAAAGAGCCGCGATCCGAACCTGCAGGCTGTTTTCAGTTTGCGCGGTAAGCCGCTGAACAGTTTCGGCCTGACTAAAAAGATCGTTTACGAGAACGAAGAATTCAACCTGCTTCAAGCCGCTCTCAATATCGAAGATGGCCTGGAAGGTCTGAGATATAACAAAGTCATCATAGCAACCGATGCCGATGTCGACGGTATGCACATCCGTCTGCTGCTGATCACTTTCTTCTTGCAGTTCTTCCCCGACCTGATCAAACGGAATCATGTCTATATCCTGCAAACTCCGCTTTTCCGTGTACGTAACAAGCAGAAGACGTATTATTGCTACTCGGAAGAAGAACGGTTGGCCGCCATCCAGGCCGTAGGAAAGAATCCGGAGATCACCCGATTTAAAGGTCTGGGAGAAATCTCACCGGACGAGTTCCGCAATTTTATCGGCAAAGACATGCGTCTCGACCCGGTAACAATGAAGAAAGAAGACCTGGTGAAGGAGATGCTTGAATTCTATATGGGTAAGAACACCATGGAAAGACAGAACTTTATCATCGACAACCTGGTTGTAGAAGAAGACGTTGTCAGTTGACGGTTGACAAGTGACAGTTGACAGTTATAGATGCAACAAAAGAAAATATGGAAAATAAAGATATTATGCGCAATAATCAGAACAGTGTAGAGAATATAGACCGTGACAAAACCTGTCAACCGTCAACTGTCAACTGTCAACTGAATAAGCGTATCGCCCTTTTCCCCGGAACGTTCGATCCTTTTACGGTCGGGCATCAATCGCTGGTAAGCCGCGGGCTGGCACTGGTCGACGAGATCATTATTTCTATCGGTATCAACGACAAGAAACAGACATACTTCTCGCTCGAAAAACGGATCGAAGCCATCCGCAGCCTTTATAAAGACGAACCACGGGTAAAAGTTATGTCGTACAACTCGCTGACTGTCGATTTTGCAAAAGAAGTCGGCGCCGAATTTATCATGCGAGGCATCCGTACCGTCAACGATTTCGAATACGAGAAGAGCATCGCCGATGTCAACCGCAAACTGAGTGGTATCGAGACGTTCATTCTTTTTACAGAACCCGAACATACTCACATCAGTTCCAGCATTGTACGCGAACTGCTGCGGTATGGCAAAGATATTTCACTGTTCGTTCCGAAGGGAACCAACTTATATTGACTATTTACGAAACAAAGATTAAAATGAAACGAATCGTAGTATCCCTGCTCGCCCTGATGATCGCCATCACGACGGCAGTGGCCCAGAAACCGAATCAGGATGCCCGCAAATTATCCATGGCATTATATGCTATCTCGAATCTGTACGTAGATCCGGTGGATGATTCCAAGCTGGTGGAAGATGCTATCACCGGTATGCTGGAAAAACTGGACCCGCATTCCAACTATATGGATCCAGAAGAGACAAAAGAGATGACCGAACCGCTGCAAGGGAATTTTGACGGCATCGGTATCCAGTTCAATATGCTGACAGATACATTATATGTTATCCAGGTAATACCCGGCGGTCCTTCCGAAAAGGTAGGCCTGGTAGCCGGTGACCGTATTATCATGGTCGACGATACATTGATTGCCGGCGTTAAAATGAAAACAACGGACATCATGAAACGCCTGCGGGGACCGAAAGGGACCGAGGTCAGCATAAAGGTGTTGCGTAATAAGAATCCAGAGCTGATCGAATTCAAGATCATCCGTGGTAAGATCCCTGTAACCAGCCTGGATGCCGCCTATATGGCAGACAAGCAGACCGGATATATCAAACTGAACCGTTTTGCCGCTTCTTCGGCCGACGAATTCCGTGACGCTCTTGCCAAGCTGAAGAAACAGGGAATGAAGAACCTGATCCTCGACCTGCAGGGAAATGGCGGAGGCTATCTCAATATCGCCATCGAACTGGCGGATGAATTCCTGGATAAAGACAAACTGATCGTTTATACGGAAGGAAGCAAACAGCCGCGCGACGAAGCAAAATCAACCGTTAAAGGCAACTTTGAAGAAGGTCGCCTGGTGGTATTGGTAGACGAATCGTCTGCTTCTGCCAGCGAGATCCTGTCCGGTGCCGTACAGGATTGGGACCGTGGTGTAGTTGTCGGTCGCCGTACATTCGGTAAAGGACTGGTACAAAAACCGATCCCTATGCCGGACGGTTCGATGATCCGTCTGACGGTAGCCCGTTATTACACGCCTACCGGACGAAGCATCCAGAAACACTATGAGAACGGTAAACTGGAAGACTACCAGCACGACCTGATCGACCGCTATAACCGTGGCGAACTGATGAGTGCCGACAGCATCCATTTCCCGGATTCAATGAAATATAATACACTGGAAACAAAGCGTATCGTTTACGGCGGTGGTGGTATCATGCCCGACGTATTTATCCCGGTCGATACGACCCGCTATACCGATTACCACCGTAATCTGGTAGCCAGCGGACTGGTAAACCGTGTTTCCATGAGTTATCTGGACCGTAACCGTGCCGCGATGACCAAGAATTATCCGAAGTTCAGCCAGTACAAGAAAGATTTCGTTGTTCCCGAAGAAACCTTACAGGAACTGATCGAACTGGGTAAAGGTGAAAAGATCGAGTTCAACGAAGAACAATACAACCGTTCCAAACCGCTTATTACCCTTCAGATAAAGGCATTGATTGCCCGCGACCTGTACGATATGGCCGAATACTTCCAGATCATCAACGACGATAACGAAAGTTTCAAGGAGGCTCTTCGTATTATTAATGATGAGGCTGTTTATAATAAGGAACTGGGAAGATAGGAGACAAACGACAAAAGGAGACAGACATCTTCTCCGCTTTATAAACAATCGTGTCAGCAAAGTGTATAAATACTTTACTGACACGATTGTTTTTTCACAACATCTCCATAATATCCTTCCACCCTGTCACTCTCTGATACATTTGATCCTGAACACACATATTGTGCGGCTGACTGAACAGCACCTTCCGGCCTTCAAAATACCGAAGGTTCTTCAGATGATCGTCGATCATAATATCTCCTTTTATACTATCCTTACGTCCGCAAAAGATCATTTGCTCCCAGGTGATGAACGGGAAATGTTCGTTCAGCCATTGTTGCTTTTCGATCAGGCTACCGGGAAATTCGGTTGCGGAGGAAACGATCAAGACATTATACTTATCATTCAACAATTTCAGTCCTTCCACACTATCTTCCATAAGAGGGGCTGTCCTGAAAAAACCGATTTCCCTCACATGTCTGTTAAAGGAAGGGAAAGCCTCTTCTTCTGATTTTCCACACAAATCTTCCCGGTTTAACCGGATACCGGAATCTCTATATTCCATTTTGATAAACTGGCCATATACATCCGCCAGAACTCCATCCATGTCTACTAATACCTGTGACTTCATACTTTTTAGAATTATTAATAATTAAACAATCATATTTTCCAAAATGTAACCAGCCAGCTTCTAAAATCCGATTGCGGAGTTTCCTGCAAATTTGCAGGAATTCAAAAGAAGAATCACACAATACGCAAAAGTCCGCAAATAGAAATAAAATATCTCATAACCGATGCTTGTTACTACGAAATATATGTATATTTGCGGTAATATGCAATATATGATTCTCAGATATATGCTAAAAGAAGAAAGACATCAGTACATATTAAACCGCATAAATCAGAATTACAGGATTTATATTACCGCACTAAGTGCAGAACTGGGTGTGTCGGACGACACCTTACGTCGTGACCTGACAGAATTGGACGAACGGGGCTTACTGACCAAGGTACACGGAGGAGCAATCGCCAAATCCGGTATTCCTATCGAATTTACAGACCGGCTGAACACGGGAATAGCCGCCAAGCAGCAGATGGCAACCAAAGTTATCCCGTTATTCCATGCCGGAGATATCCTACTGATGGACGGGGGAACCTCCAACCTGGAAGTCGCCAAGCAACTCCCGACCGATATTCCTCTGTCGGTTTATACGAACAGTTTCCCGATAGTCAACACGCTATTCAACCATCCCAAGCTCGACCTGATATTTCTGGGAGGGAAAGTGTTCCCTTCCTCCCAGGTCACGCTCGGAGTTTCCGTCTTCCAGGCATTACAAACGATAAGACCGGACTGGCTGATCCTGGGAATCAGCGATGTGCATCCCCAACAAGGATTAACCTGCCCGGACCGGGAAGAGGCCATGATAAAACGATGTATGATAGAACGGGCACGGAAACGGATCGTCCTGGCGGACAGTTATAAACTGAATACGGCAGAAGCCTACCATGTTGCTTCGCTGGGAGATATAGATTATCTGGTCACAGAAGATAACAAGAAAGAGTATATCAGGGAGAATTGGCCGGCTTATTCATATAAGGTTTTATAAGAAAAAGGAAAGGGAAGTGCCCGTCCTGATAGGCACTTCCCTTTTACTTTTACCAACCTGTCGGTTGACTGATATTCGGATTCGATGTCACTTCTGTCTGAGGAAGCGGCCACGAATCATATTTAGGAAATGTACAAGTACGATTTTCAATTGTTACGAACGCATTATCTTTCGGGTTCCATGCCCCATAAATCGGTCCGTTCATTACTTCTGCACCGATGCCCCATCGACGTATATCGTCGTAGCGTTTCCCTTCGAAACAAAGTTCCACACGACGTTCACGACGATATAATTCGCGAACTTTCTCCTGCGTATTATACACACTTTTATCCATATTCGGCATTCCGGCACGATGGCGGATCATATTGATATATTTCTCTACATCCGGATTTTGCCAGTCGCCGCTCTCAACCAAACATTCCACATAATCGAGCAAAACCTCCGCATAACGATAAAGCGGATAATCCAGACTACCGTTTCCGGTAGCACGATCCTGTTCATCAATGAATTTCTTCATCATATATCCTGAACGGACAGCCCCCGTCTTACCAACATAATCGCTACCGTCTTCATTAAAAGGCTCATACGTATAATTAGAGATAGTCGTATTGTCACCCGGCAAAAATACAGTAGCATACAATCGGGGATCTCTGGGTTTATATAAAGGATCTTTCTCATATTTCAGCTTTTCATCCGCCGGCAACGACTGGATTGTCTTGCCGTCCATCGTTTCATAGGCATCGACGAACGACTTCAAGACAGCAGATACACCTTGTCCGCCCAGCGGTGTCCCCATATTACGGAACCAGATATTATCCAGACCGCTGCTTTTGAACATAATACGTTCCTTGTTCTGCTCGCCGACGTAACGGAATAAATCCCGGTAATTCTTACCCGGATCGTCATCTGTCGCACTTGAATAATACAATTCAAACTTACCCGAATCCATCAGTTTCTTTGCTGCCTCTTTAGCTACATCATATTTCTTGAATTGCAGGTTTACATCCATCTTCAATGCCAAAGCCGAAGAAACCGACATGCGGTCGCGGCGTCCTTCGTCCCATAGAAATTCCAGGTCATTAGAGTTTATAACCATATCCAATTCCTTATTAATGAAATCCAGACATTCCTCAACCGTATTACGCGGTTTATAAATTTCAGTTGGAGTTAAATCCGTATCGACTACAGGGATACCATCATTTCGACCATACCAGCATAATAAACGAATATGATACCAGGCACGCCAAACCCTGATCTCAGCTTTCATACGTGATCTCTCCTTTTCATCTGCAAAATAAGCGTTATCTACAAATTTAAGGAAACGGTTACAGCGACGGATGCGGAGATAATAATTCTTCCAACTATTAAATGTCGATTCCCATGAAGAAGGTGCATTATTATCGGTAGGCGGAACCAGCGATCCGTTCCCTAAGCTAACGATACGCTGTTCAAAGTTCGACTGAAAATACATATTGTCGGTTGCCCCTTCAAGAAACACCAGACCGAGTTCATCCCCACCGTATGCACCTTTCACCCACAGCTTGCATTGTCCTAATGCGTTCTCACACTCATTCATTGTTTTCCAGAAATCATCATCGGTAACACCGGTCGGATGATCCTTCTCCAGGAAGTCTGAACAGCTACTGCAAACCAGCAGCAGACACGTAAGCAGAAATGCTTTCGGATTTATTTTATTATACAGTTTCATATATTCTGTTTTTGAAGTTTTTAATTAGAAATTCAGGCTGACACCGGCCGAATAAGTCTTTACTAACGGATAAGAACCTCTCTGTCCGCGGCTTTCCGGGTCTGTCAGTTTCTCCTGTGCAAAAGTGAAAGGGTTCTGTGCATTCACATATAACCGGATATTAGAAATACCGATCTTTTTCAATCCCAACTGATCGAAAGTATAACCCAACTGAATATATTTCACACGACAGTAACTCGCATTGAAATGCCAGAAATCAGACGTATGATAATTACTGCCATAGGTAGAATTCGGAGCCATTCTCGGATAGCGGGCGTCTGTATTGGTCGGAGTCCAGTAATCCGTCTGGACAGCCAGCGGAGTTTGCCCGTCACCGGACACATTCAGGCCAAAGGAATAAGGCTCGCTATAGTAAGCATCCACACCGGTAACACCCTGGAAAAGAATCTCAAAGTCCCACTTTCTGTAATTCAATGATATATTGGCAAAATAGTTCAGATCGGGTTGGTCATCCCCACGGATAACCCGGTCGTCTGTCGTAATCTTTCCATCAGGCTTTCCATCCGGTCCGGATACATCTTTATATTTGATATCACCGGGCTGTTGACCGTCAAAGATGGTAACACCCTCTTTAGGAACCCATTTATTATCTGCATCTTTCGTAAAGTCACTCTCTTGCAACAGACCTTCCGTGGGATAAACATAGTAGCTGTTTAATGCATAGCCAACCTGATGAATACGGTCGCCTTTGTCATAAGGAGCACCGAACAAAGATTCGATCTTATTTTTATTCTGTGATAAGCCGGCATGTACATTGAATCCGAATGCTTTATACTGCTTTCCATAATTCACATCCAATTCCCAACCCCTGTTCCTTACTTCTCCGGAATTAAGAGGGGCCGCACTTGTTCCGCCGATAAAAGAAATAGGAGGAGTGATGATCATATCTTTTGTCAGCTTGTCATAATAATCGAATGTAACGGTCCAATCTTTGAACAGACGAATATCAGCACCGATATTCAACATATGGACTGTTTCCCAGGTAATATCCGGATTACCGAAAACTGTTTCATTTCCGTTGCCTGCATCGATCAACGTCTGATATTTATACAACCCGATATTCTCATTTCCCAATAACCCGTATGAAGCCCTTACCTTGAATTCATTTACCTGTTCCTTCAAAGGTTTCATAAAACTTTCTTCATGCAGGTTCCAACCGGCAGCAATGGAAGGGAATACTCCGAACTTATTTCCTTTACCGAAGCGGGAAGAACCGTCCCGGCGGATCGTTCCTTCCAACAGATAACGACGGTCGAATGTATAGTTGACTTTGGCAAAAACAGAAGTCATCGACCAGCGGTCCCAATCCCCATTATTAGTCAGCTCCTGATTGTAACCCCCGATACCGAATAAACGATGTTTTTTCTTTTCCCAGGTATATTCAGCCGTCGCACCGATATAGTAATAACTGGAACGGTCCTTGGACGCAGAGTAGGAAGCTCCCCATGTCTGGAGAAACGCACCGGAGTTATAATCGAAAAAGTTATAGGCTTTCCGTTCATCCCGCTGCGCACTACTGCTGATACGGTATGAATATTGTCCTCTAAGGATCAACTTCGGTATGACCTCCCAGCGCGGAGCAATATTGATACTTATATTATCTTCCAGATTGGTACGGATACCGCCACGATCCAGGATTGCAGCCGGATTACGCTGTTCCGGACGATTCCCATAATAGACGATATCGTTTCCTTCTTTCATCGGATAGCGGATCACCGTATTGGGGGGAGTCGAATAAATATAAGAAAAAATATTACCCCCATTGTCAAACAATGGTTTCTCCCTGTTCGTCCGGTATGAATTAAAGTCCATGTTTACCGACAGGTTATCCAACAGACTGACAGAGGTATTGGCACGGATATTCAGACGATCGGAATTGGTATTCTGTACCAGACCGTCATTTTTCAGATAATTGGCGGTCAACGCAAAACGTGCCAGGTTACCACCACCGGAAACCGACACGGAATGGCTTTGAAGTGAACCGTTCTTAAACAGGAAATCGGTCCAGTTCGTATCCGGATAATTAATAGGATCGGAACCATCCCTCGTCTTATCGATCGCTTCCTGCGAATAAACCGGATTACCGCCGATATTCACATTCGCAGCATTCACCATTTCCATATATCCTGCCCCGTCAATAAACTCGGGAAGATAAGTAGCCTGTTGAATACCATAGTATCCGTTATAAGAGACATTGACTTTCCCGGGAGTACCGCGCTTTGTTTTGATGACAATCACCCCGTTTGCCGCACGTGCTCCATAAATAGCTGCGGCGGCGGCATCTTTCAACACCGTAACGCTTTCAATCGTCGTCGGATCAAGATTGTTCATATCCATCGGAACACCGTCTACAAGAACCAACGGATCATTGTTCGTTTGCAAAGAGGAAACACCCCTGATCTTAATAGTTGCCGCATCAGCTCCGGGTAACCCCGATCCTTGATTGACAGAAAGACCAGTTATACCTCCCTGCAATGCCTGCGACATAGAAGTCACCGGTTTACTCGACAGATTGGCAGAAACGTCCAAAGAGGAAATAGAAGAAATAGAGTTCAGTTTTTTCTCTTCCGAGAAACCGGTCACCACGACTTCGTCCAGCGCTTCGACATCTTCAATAAGCGAGACATTCAGATTGCTGATAGCACGTGAAACAACATACTCATAATTTTTAAAACCCAAATAAGTAAAAACAATAATATCCCCTCTCTTTGCTTTCATGGAAAAGTATCCGCTCGCATCGGAGATCGTTCCCTGCTGGGTTCCTTTGATCGAGATATTTACTCCGGCTAAAGGTAAAGGAGGTTCGGATTGTTCAAAAACCTGCCCCTGGATAGTCCAGGACCTGTCATCGGTAATACCGGGGCTACTGTTTACGCTTGTTTCCACTTTGCCGACAGATGGCAATTCCTCGTTGGCAGCATAACCAACGCTGATCCCCAGAAACAAAAATAACACCATCAACTTCCAATGATGCGATCTTTTCGGGATCATTTGTAACGACTTTTTCATTTGTAATAAGTTTAATGTAACAATACTAATGTGTTTGAAAAGTGCATGATATCTCTATCTGCATTTGCGACATGTTACATTGTATGGCCTCTGATGTAGGGAAACACCTCTTTGCATAAGTTTGTATTCATGCTGGAGTTAGATTTAAGGTATCCATCAATTCCCCAAGTGGATAGTTAATAAATAAAGAAGCGTGGGAACTGTTGATCGTACCTGGCTTCTAGGCTCTCGACTGCCCGCAACAGAGGTATAAACAACAGCCCACGCTCTTTACCTATAATAGACCCACGGATACAATATACCCGTAGATGTATATAACAAGGAAAAGAACATGAGCGTTTTGAAGTTGTCTATCATCCACTGTTGCTGAAATTGTCGAGATTTCGAAGCCTGGATAATATCTTTAAACGCTTATGTTTTCTAATAAATTTGTGTAAGCGGCAACGCCTTGCCCGTTCAGACACGCCACAAATATAAAGAGAAGAATTGAATCTCGGCGAGAGAGAGACTATTTATTATTAAAAAGAATAAAAGAAATCTGTCCTCCGGAGAAATTTCTTCAGATATCCTTTCAGCCTTCAGCCAGCCATCCGCATTGAAAAACAATCATTTCAACTGAAGGGTGAATAAGATGATGCAACACTATAAAAATACCATTTTCAAAACATATATGCTTTGACAACAAAACACCTATGCTTTGCATTCAAAAGTCCTGACTTAACATTTCAAAACATAGGACCTTTTTTCCGGCACCTGCCGAATCCCGGACGGGTGCTTACCCATTTATTTTGAGTAACGGCCTGTTTATTTTGAGTAACGTCCCATGCTTCAGTCCGATAGTATTGAGAAACAATACCCACAGCCCAACTGAAGGATGAAAGGTAATAAATAAAATGCTATGGGAGAGATAAAAATACGTATGTTTTTAACGACAAATACGTATGTTTTCCGAATCAAATACTTATGTATCTTGCATTGAATACTTATGTTTTTTTCCTGAGATGCAACTATTCAATTTATGATAGCATCATATTGATAAAGACATTAACAACAAATCAGTATGAAACGATTCATCCGTACTCTTGTATCAACAACTTTGATCGCAGCAGCTTTTTGCCTGTTTTCGTGCGATAATGACAGCGAAGGTTTTGGTTTTACCGGTAAAGACGGCCTTCCCAGTGCATTTAAAACAGACAACCGAACGATCTACCTGTCGTATTCCGGTAATCAACTGTTGAAGATGATGGAAAAAGACGGTTCCACCACCTCCTTCAACTATGAAGGAAACGAATTTCAGGGTGTCTCCTTTGCCCCTCCTGCAGACCCCAATATCGCAGACGGACATGGATTTGTCGATTTTGAGAAGGAAGGAAACAAAATCATCGTAAAACAGGGTGGAGAACCGAGCATGGACGTTTCCTATAATCAGGAAATCGAACTGGACGAAAACGGATTACCGATCAAAATAACGGACCTGGGTGCATTTCAAATGACCGGCGAAGGATATAAGAAGATAGGAGATGGAAGAAATTATTCGATACTGACCTTTGACCCGTCGACAAAGAACCTGGCAAAGCTCGAAATATTCAGCCTTGAGGATTCGAAGCTTATTACAACCCATACCTTTACATACAACAATCAACCCGGTTCAATGAGCCAGGTGGAACTGCCGTCATGGTTCTTCGGTTTCTGGTTCCAGAAAAGTTTATATTCAACAGGGACATATCCCCGCCAATACCTCAGCCACCAAAACACACTTACGGAAGAAACTATAACGGATGGTGAGACCGGGAACACCCAAACCATACATTATAAATATGCTTACAACAAGCAGTCATATCCGGTATCGGTAGACAATGGGAACGAGAGTATGGAGATAAAATACTAACCGGCAGTCATAACCCGACAATCCGTATATCATCTTTGTAGGCTTCACATTCTCCTGCCGTTTCTCCTTGGGGAGTGAGTAAACAGGAGTCGCCTGCATAGATGATACCGGTAGGATCGGTCCCGGCAAATCCGGTCCACCCCATCAAAATAACTGTCTTTCAGTAATCTTTTCAATAATAAATTGACCAAAATCATTTTGCAAGTACTATATTTGCAGCCGGTACATGCAATTAACTGCCACTGTGAATAAGGATATCCATAGACAATTGATCGAAGGTCTGAAGTCCGGTTCCCATAAGGATTTCGATAAACTATATGCCATCTATGCTGATTTGCTATACGGTTTCGTATTGAATCTGACCAAATCATCTACTATGGCTAAAGATATTTTGCAGGATACTTTTCTGCGTGTATGGCAGACTAGAGAACAGCTTTCAGCCGAAATGTCTTTTAAATCCTATTTATATTCCATTGCCCGCAACCTGATCATCGACACTTTCCGCCACCAGGTACGAAGCGTTGCTTTCGAGGAATATATAACCAGTGATGCTTACCTGAATTATACGGAAAATACAGTTGAAAAAGACATTAATTTCGATGAATTCAAAAATAAACTGGAACAAGCAAAGGAAAAGTTAAGCGACCGGCAGCGTCAGATATTTGAACTAAGCCGGGAAAAAGGATTATCTATCTCTGTCATTGCCGGACAACTGGGATTAACAGAAAAAACCGTGAAAAACCAACTAACTCTGATCATGAAGATATTACGAACCGAATTATCTCATTATTATATCCTTTTGTTCTTCTTTTTATAGTATGTTCTATAACACATAAAAAGAATCGGGACTTTTTTCTTCTCTAAACGTATCTCTCTAAATGATACGAAAAAGTATATGAGAAATTCTATTATAAAGGACCTGCTGAACAGATTAATGTACGGCAAAATAACCCCGACGGATTTTCAGTTGTTAAAAGAAAATGTTTCCGGTTCTTCCAATGAAGAGCTCGATCAGGAAATAAAAGTTTTATGGGATGAATTTAAAACAACTCCCATGAATCAGAATATCAAAGAGACAGTTCTAAGTGATATCCATCGTCAAATGACAGTAACCCCCAAGCGTTCTATCTTCGATTGGACAAGGATTGCTACAGTTATATTACTTCCTCTATTGATTTCATTTGCTTCTTATTACTATTTCCACAATAAATATACCTCCGTTCCCCAGGAATTTATCGTTATGGCTGAAAACGGACAAAAAACGAAAGTATTGTTACCCGACGGCACAGAGGTATGGCTTAATTCCGAGTCACAATTAACCTATTCTTCCGATTTCAACTGGAACAACCGAAAGGTAAAACTGGAAGGAGAAGCCTTTTTCGATGTAAATAAAAGTACAGAGCAACGTTTTGTTATAGAAGCATCGTCTGTGAACGTCGTTGTATATGGAACCGCCTTTAATGTCACGGCTTATCCTGATGAAGAAACTGTAGATGTTTCCTTAGTAAGAGGTAAGGTCGGTATAGAAGACAGGACTGACAACCGCCTTCTGGCCGAGATATCACCCAATCAATTAATTTCTATTTCAAAAAAAGACATGCGATGGAGCATTCGGGATTGTGACGCGCAGATAGAAAGTCTATGGACACAAAATAAACTCAAATTCGAAGATGCACCGGCCACAGAGATATTCCGTAAACTTGAACGCTGGTATGGAATGAATGTACACATTGAAAATCTAAATGAAGAGGTTCGCTACGGATTCACCCTTAAAAGCGAGTCACTCAGGGAAATATTGAACGAGATAAATAAAATTACACCTATTGATTATAAAATAAACGGAGAGGAGGTGATTATCAGATATAAGTAAAGCGATATTTTAAAGTAAGCATGAGGAACAGCCATTCCCCATGCTCGAAGCATACGACATCCTGTAGTTTTCTTTTATCTAAGCGCCACTTGGATAAAACAAGGTGTGTAGTATACAATTGGCAAAGTTATATTTTTTTCAATTTAAATCTAATAATTTATGCAATTTAGAAAAAAGCAGACATTGCTGATCATGTTCTTTTTCTTTTTTATATGTAATGGTTTATCCGCACAGTTATCTCAAAAAATCGATATACAATTAGAGAAAGCAACAATCAAAAGTTTTTTTACTGCGATAGAAAATCAAACGGATTATACATTCATGTATAATAATCTGGACCTCACAACTCCAGTAACAATTACAACCAGGCAAACCGAACTATCAACAGTTCTGGACCGTGTATTATCTCCATTGAATATTGAATATGAAGTTTCCGGGAAACGTATCATTCTGAAGAAACAACCGGCAAAAGATTTGTCTGAAAATAATAAGACGACAATTACCGGCACAGTCACCGATGAACGGGGAGAACCGATTATAGGGGCCAACCTCGTTGAGAAGGGGACTACGAATGGAGTAGTCACCGACTATAACGGACAATTCAGTATTCCAGTTACAAAAAATGCGGTATTACAAATTTCTTATATTGGGTATATAGCACAGGAGCAGACCTTGGGGAGCAAAACTTCCGTAAATATCGTACTAAAGGAAGATCTCAAACAGTTAGAGGAAGTAGTTGTGGTTGGTTACGGAACCCAAAAAAGAGGGTTGGTTACCGGATCTCTTTCTGTTACTGACGGCGGTGAAATAGCACAAAGCAAAACACAAAATTTGAGCTTGGCACTTCAGGGAAGATTACCAGGAGTCGTTATCAATAATCGTAGCGGAGAACCCGGAGCTGATAATACATCTGTAAATATCAGGGGAAGAAGTACTACGGGCAACAATGATCCTCTCATTCTTATTGATGGTATAGCGAACCGGGGTGGTCTTGATAGAATCAATCCTAACGATATTGAAAGTGTGACAGTACTGAAAGATGCTTCAGCCTCTATTTATGGAGCACGTTCTGCCAATGGAGTTATTCTTGTCACTACAAAACGAGGAAAGATAGGAAAGCCTAGTATAAGTTATTCATATAATGTCGGTTTACAAAGTCCTACCAGGCTTCCGGAGATGGCTGATGCTGCAACTTATGCGTCAGCATTAAATGAAATAGAATTTTATGAAGGGCGTAATCCGCGCTATACTGATGACGAAATACAAAAATTCAGAGATGGCTCCGATCCGATACATTATCCAAATACAGATTGGAAAAGTGAAACATTGCGTAAAACAGCTTTGCAGCAGCGGCATAATATTTCGATAAGTGGAGCGAACGACCGGGTTTCATATTATGTAGGTGGCGGTTATTCAGATCAGGATGGTATATATAAGAAAAGTTCAACCTATTATAAACAATATGATATACGTTCTAATATAGATGCTACTATTACAAAGAATTTTAAAGTATCGGTTGATATTTCTGGACGCATAGAGGACCGTCATTATTCAGGCGAAAGCTCGAATAATATATTCTGGGGACTTCTTCGCGGACTTCCGACAGAGTTGGCCCGCTATCCGGACGGATCTCCTACTTATGGTATGGATATAGGTAATCCCGTAACAATGGTAACTGATGAGACTGGATATCGGGATCACAAAAAATATATATTTAATAGTACAGTATCTGCCAAAATCGACTTACCGTGGATAACAGAAGGACTTTCGGTTGATGGTTATATCGCTTTTGATAAAGTCGGTGAAGAACACAAGGATTGGCTTACTCCCGCTTTTTATTATACCTGGGATGAGACTACAGATATATATGAGAAACATAAATATGCACGAAGAGAATATGCTTCTTTGAGTCAGGAATATCTTCCGACGTCCAGTTTTACACTCAACGCAAAAATTATGTATAAAAAAACATTTGCCTCTCTTCATGGAGTAGATGCAATGGTCGGTTTTGAGCAAAATGAATTTAAGGGACATAATTTTAGTGGTTCTCGTTCAAACTATCTCTCTACGGCTATTGACCAACTATTCGCCGGAAGTTCGGACAAACAATACATAAACAATGGAGGCAGCGCATATGACCAGGCACGTAGAAGCCTTTTTGGCCGTTTAGCTTATGATTATGCAGGGAAATATATGGCACAGTTCAATTTCCGTTACGACGGCTCATATATTTTTGCTTCAAATAAACGATGGGGCTTTTTCCCTGGAATATCGTTGGGATGGAGACTTTCCGAAGAAAAGTTCTTGAAAGATAACGTTTCATGGCTTAATAGTCTTAAGTTACGTGCTTCATATGGCCAACAAGGTAATGACAATGTGGGTGCATTCCAATATTTATTGAAATATGCCATGGGAAGAAACTATGTTTTTGGAGGAGCAGATGTAGAAGGTATTTATCAGGAAAGTTTGCCTAATGAAGCAATAACATGGGAAGTTGCCAAGACGTACAATCTAGGTCTCGACGGTACACTTTGGGATGGGAAGCTAGGATTTGAGATCGATCTTTTCCAAACAAGAAGATCTAATATATTGACGGCTAGAAACGCTTCGATTCCACAATATACAGGACTTATAAATTTGCCTAATGAAAATATAGGAGAAGTAAAGAATCAAGGTATCGAACTACAACTTAGCCATTACAGTAAATTAGGAGAAGTTGGTTTAAACCTATCCGGAAATTTCATGTTCGCCCGTAATAAAGTCATTGATGTGGATGAAACGCCATGGGGAGAAGGTTATGAATATATGAATGCGGAAGGCAAACCTATGGGTACCGAGTTGTATTATCAAGCAATAGGTATATTCCGTGACGAAGAGCAACTTAATTCATATCCACATCTTGAAGGAGCACGACCGGGAGATCTTATTTTTAAAGACGTAGACGGCAATGGCGTTATCGATGGAATGGACCGTGTAAGGGCAAATCTCATGCATTTCCCGGAGATCGTATTTGGACTTAATATAGGACTTGACTGGAAAAATTTTGATTTCACTATGCTTTTACAAGGGCAGGCTCGTGCACAACAAGCAGTCTATACAAGACTTGATAATACCGGTAATTCATTTAAGTCGATGACAGATGACCGTTGGACCATAAATAATATTGATGGCACTATGCCACGTCCGGGTGGAAGCATCAATAATAATTATAGTTCAGATTTCTGGTTGAAAGATGCTTCATTCCTCAGGCTTAAAAATATTGAGGTAGGTTATACCCTTCCGCAAGTATGGTTTAACAAAATAAGGGTATCGAACTGTCGCGTTTATTTGAGTGGATATAATTTACTCACTTTAGACAAGATCAAGGTAATGGATCCTGAAAGTGATAATTCCGGTGCTTCCTATTATCCCCAAATGAAGATATTTAATCTTGGAGTAAGTCTCACCTTTTAAATTATAGGAAAATGAAAAAGAATATTATATTTATTATAAGTATATTCATGTTATTTGTCTCCACTGGCTGTAGCGATAGCTTTTTGGACAGAAAACCACAGGATAAAATATCAGAGGAGGATGTTTTCAATAATGATGACCTTCTTACAGCTTATGTCAATGCCTGTTATAATAGTATTCCCAGTGGGTATGATTTCATCATGTTATCTTCAGTAACGGATGAAACTTATTGCCGGCATGGAGGGACTACATGCCTTGTTATATCACGAGGTGAGTTAAATCCTGACAATGTGACGAATGATGATTGGGGTTGGTTCACCGGATTGAATTATTGGAGCAAGGCTTATCAGTATATTCGTGATATTAATGTTTTCTTTGAAAAAATAAATGATGCACAGATCACGGAAGAGATAAAAGAAAGGCTTACAGGTGAAATGAAATTCCTTCGGGCATATATCTATTCTAATCTTATATGGCGATATGGGGGTGTACCTATTATTACCCGTTCTTATTCACTTGGCGAGCAGGATTATTCTCTTGGACGAAATACTTATGATGAGTGTGTGGAGTTTATATTGAACGAACTTGAAGAGGCGATAGATATTCTTCCGGATAAAATGAATGGAAGTAATTGGGGACGTGCCTCTGCAGATGTCTGTAAGGCTCTTCGTGCCAGGGTATTGTTGTATTGGGCAAGTCCGCTGGTGAATACCTCAAACGATATTACCAGGTGGGAACGTGCCCGTGATGCAAATAAAGAAGTGATGGATTTATCAGGATATTCACTCTCTTCCAACTATAAAAATATTTTCCTGGAAGCTACAAATGAAGAAATCATATTTCTTCGTCAGTTCACAAAAGCAAACGGACATAATATGATGGTAAACAATTCTCCTAATGGGTATGATGGAAATGGCGGCAACTGTCCTTTGCAGAATTTGGTAGATGACTATGAAATGAAAGCAACTGGTCTTAAGCCAGCAGAAACGGGTTCGGGCTTTGATCCGAATGATCCTTACAAAGGGAGAGATCCACGATTTTATATGACTGTCCTTTATAATGGGGCAATGTATAAAGGACGGGCTGTTGAAACCTTTACACCTGGTGGAAAGGATTCGTCCGAAGGTAATAGCGGATGGAATACCAGCCTTACCGGATATTATATGTTTAAATTCTTAGATGAAAATCAATTAGTGAGTGAGACCAATACTATGCCTTTGATTTTCTTCCGGTTAAGCGAGTTTTATCTTAATTATGCGGAGGCCCAATATCATTTGGGTGCAGAGGATGAGTGCCGTCGTGCAATAAATGAAATACGTGGTCGTACCGGAGTTGAAATGCCTCCGGTTACAGCGACAGGAGATAAACTTTTAGAAAAAGTTTATCAAGAACGAAGGATTGAATTGGCCTTAGAAAATCATAGATACTTTGATTTACGTCGATGGAAACTGGCTGAAAAATATGAAAATATCAATGCAATGGGCTGTGGAATCACCCTGAACAATGGTACTTATACTTATTCACCGATTAAAGTATTGGATCGTAAATTTTTACCACAACATTATTGGGTACCGATCCCACGCGAAGAAATTGTGAAGAGCAACTATGTGCTCAAACAAAATCCGGGTTATAATTAATTATGTGATATCCGTTCCTGTTTTTATAGGGACGGATACTTACTATTCATATTTTTGTGTTCGATATAAAATAGATCAAGTATGAAAAAAGGTATTACTTTGATATGTATGGCCTGTCTCTGTATTAATATGTCTGTATTTGCACAAGATGATACATTACAGGAAGGTTTTATAAATCCACCAGCTTCGGCAAAAGCACGGACGTGGTGGCATTGGCTCAATGGAAATGTGACAAGAGCAGGTATTACCGCTGATTTGGAGGCGATGAAACAAGTGGGTATACAAGAAGCACAAATCTTTAATGCAGATATGGGATATCCTGAAGGACCTGCTACTTTTTTAAGTTCAGAATGGTTGGAGCTTTTTAAATTTGCGGCATCGGAAGCAGAACGATTAGGACTTGAACTTGGCTTTCATAATGGTGCAGGCTGGTCTTCGAGCGGTGGTCCCTGGATTACACCGGAATATGCTATGCAAACAGTTGTTTGTAGCGACACTTTGTGCAGGGGAGGTGAAAAGATTAAGATCCGGTTGAGCCAGCCCGCTACCCGACTGAATTACTATAAGGATATTGCAGTGTTAGCTTTTCCAAATCCACAAAGTGGTGAACGAATTGATGATTTGGATATCAAAAGTCTGTCAGGAAGACTACGTAACCATCTGGAGCCGGATATGAAATCAATACCTCAGTCAGCCCTGGTTCACAGAACCGACATCATTGACCTGACATCAAAAACGTCGGTTGATGGTTTATTGGAATGGGATGCTCCGAATGGTGAGTGGGTTATTTTAAGAGTTGGCCATACACCTACCGGTGCAGAAAACCGTCCGGCTGTGATTGGTGGACGCGGATTGGAGTGTGATAAAATGAATAAAAAAGCTGTCGATGTATATTGGGAGGGAGGTATCAAACCAATTATCGGAAAACTAGGGAATTTGGTTGGAACGGCACTTACAAACTGTCTCATTGACAGTTACGAAGTAGGTTGTACAAATTGGACAACCAATTTTGATAAAGAGTTCAAGCGGCTTCGGAAGTATGACTGTATGCCGTTTTTACCAGTGTTAGCCGGATACTATGTCGATGGCGGTGAAATAACAGAACGTTTTCTATGGGATTTTCGGCGGACAATCGGTGATTTGATTACAGAAAACTACTACAATTATTTTAGAAAACTCTGTCACGAGCATGGTATGAAACTCTCTGTAGAACCTTATTGGGGGCCGTTCAATAGTATGGAAGTTGGAGATACAGGAGATATTGTTATGTGTGAATTTTGGAGCGGGAGTCTGGCTTTTTTTGATTCACCTAAATTTGTAGCTTCTATTGCTCATTTGAATGGGAGTCCTATAGTTGGAGCAGAGGCTTTTACCGGCAATGGAGGATGGCTTGGACATCCGGCTACGATCAAACAAATAGGTGACAAGGCATGGGCGGCTGGCGTTAACCGTTTTATTTTTCATACCTATGCACATCAACCGTGGGATGTCGGCCCTGGTGTAACTTTTGGATCCTATGGATTTGAATTAAACCGTTTAAACACCTGGTGGAAACAGGGGAAAGATTACATGATGTATATAGGGCGTTCTCAATTCCTGCTTCAACAAGGCCGGAATGTTGCTGATGTGTTGGTGTTTACAGGAGAGTCATCTCCCAATGATGCAATTCTTATGCCGGAAATCACATCTCTTGGTTATGATTATGACTTAATTGGTATAAGCAAAATGATGTCGTTGACAGTAAAGGACGGACTGATTTATACACCTGCCGGTGGTAAGTATCGGGTAATAGTACTTCCGGAATCTTCCTGGATGACACCAGAGATGTTAATGAAAATTGAAGAACTTGCAAAAAGCGGTGCTTTGATCATTGGCCCTAAACCACAAAAATCACCAAGCCTTCAGAATTATCCTGTTTGTGACAAACAAGTATCCCAATTAGCAGAAAAGTTATGGGATAAAAATTTAGTAAAAGACTGTTCTGTAGTTGATATTCTTAAAGGAGAAAATTTCTCTCCGGATTTTTCAACAGAGACGGGTATCGCTGGGGATATTAATTTTATTCACCGTCAGGATGACAAAACTGATATCTATTTTGTAACCAGTTCACAACAAGAAAGCCATCAGGCAATATGTCGTTTTCGTGTTACAGGAAAACAACCAGAATTATGGAATCCGGAAACCGGCAAAATTGAAGATGTTGCAGTTTGGAAAGAAAATGGCGACGGAACCATAAGCATTCCAATCCAATTTGATCCGGATGGGGCTGTTTTCATGATTTTCAGGAAACCGGTCACTACTACCAGACATATTGTGAAAGCAATAATAGATATAAAGAAAGAAAAGACAAATTCACTATCAGATTTAAAAATTATCAAAGCAGAGTATGGAACTTTTCTACCGGAAGGTGTGGTCGATGTTACAGAGTCTGTAGTAAAAAGTGTTCGTGATAGCAAGTTAAATATACATTCTGGCTCTCATCTAAGTCCTGTAGACCCAGCTCCCGGATATATAAAAGAACTTCGTATTGAATATGAAATAAAAGGTAAACGTCAGGAAATACATGCAATTGAAGGAGAAGCGATCAATATTGATGCAGGAAACTCTTCTGAATTTAAAATATTGAGAGCTGTATATGGTAAATTTGGCAAGGGGATTCACGGTATACCATCGAGTTATTCAACATATGATGTTACAAATCAACTAAAATCAAAGGTCTTATCTGGTGTTTTACAGATTTCAGTGAACGAAGGATTAGTAACAGATATGTCAAACTTAGGACCTAAAAAAGAATTACATGTTGTTTATGCTACTGATGGAGAAATATGTAAAAGATCTGTACTCGAAGGTGAGACCCTTAATCTGGCACAAAGTACTCCTGAATCAAAACTCATTTCGGATAAAAGTAAAATAACTTGGGTTACTCCATATCCCGGAAAGATGACTTATACTACGTCTTTAGGAGAAACGAGAACAGTTCAGGTTGATTCGATTCCAAAGTCAATTGAATTAACGGGGCCCTGGAATGTCACTTTCCCATATAATTCAGGGATGTGGGATACGACGTTTGATAAATTAATCTCATGGTCAAATTCTTCAGATGAAAGGATAAGTTATTTCTCAGGTACAGCAACGTATAAAAAGCAATTTACTCTTTCAGAAGAGTTGTTGCAATCAGATTACTCTTTAGAATTAGATTTGGGATGCGTTCGAGTAATTGCAGAAGTTATTGTTAATGGGAAAAAACTGGGAATTTTATGGAAAACACCCTTTAGAGTAAACCTACACGATGCAGTACATAAAGGTGTAAATGATCTTGAAATTAAAATTACAAATTTGTGGCCAAACAAATTGATTGGTGATGAACGTTTTCCTGATGATATAGAATGGAATGGTAGTTGTATCAAAAAATGGCCGGAATGGCTTACCGATCATAAAAAAAGATCTTCGGAACGTACAACTTTTAGTACCTGGAAGTTTTGGAATAAAGATTCTCCATTACAATCTTCTGGTTTGTTAGGTCCGGTAGTTATACGCCCTTATATACATGTAAATGTAGAATATTGATTAAACTTACAATAAAAGTTCATAGCCGACTGATATCGGCTATGAATCATAACCCGACAATCCGTATATCATCTTTGTAGGCTTCACATTCTCCTGCCGTTTCTCCTTGGGGAGTGAGCAAACAGGAGTCGCCTGCATAGATGATACCGGTAGGATCGGTCCCGGCACAGTTGACGGCAATGATATTCGCCCGGTTCTCAACGGCACGTTCACGGAGAAGACGGTTCCAATCGTCACGACGCGACTCCGGCCAGTTAGCAATATAGATCGCCGTATCATACCGGTCGTCATTCCGGCTCCAGTCCGGGAAACGGAGATCATAACAAATATAAGTGGCAAAACGATGTCCCTTCCAATGAAGTACCAACTGCCCTTCCCCCGGAGAGAAACTACCTTTCCTGAAACAATTATGCTTGTCATAATGCTCATAATGCCCATCCGGGAACACAGCCAGTAAACGATTATAAAATTTCCCTGCTTCCTTATAAATCGTAGAGCCGATCACCAACGCGTTGCTACTTGCCGCCCAGCCTTGCATCCTCCCGATAACTGCCGGATAATAGCTCGCCACCTCATCTTTGTTCTGCACCGCTATTTCTTTATCCTTCTTCTTCATTTCACAACCGGAAACAAACAGTTCGGGAAATACGATCACGTCACAACCTTTACATTGCTCCACCCGTTTCTGAAAAGCATCCAGATTTGCTTCCACGTTTCCCCATGCAAGATGGGCCTGCACCAAAGCAACGCGACAGGTTTCTTTATTTTGGGCCGGGATGGCAATGCTAACCAGTACAAAAAAGGCAACGAACAAATATTTCATATATTCAGAATTAAGAGACGGTCGCAAATATAGAAAAATAATACATCACTATATGACCGGAAGTACAGGATTATAGCGGGAATCTGTATATCTTTGCTTCTAAAAAAGATGAATCTATCTGAGACAGAGACTTTAATATGGGATTGGAACGGGACGTTGCTGGATGATGTAGATGCGAATGTCAAGGTTATCAACAAAATGCTTTTAAAAAGGGACTTGCCTCTGCTGGATTTACATACTTATAAAGATATATTCTGCTTCCCGGTCAAACAGTTTCATATCCGGATAGGTATCGACTTTAGTAAAGAATCGATCGAAGAAATTTCAGCCGAATATATGGAGCTTTATAAAAGTTACGAAAGCTGTCTGAAATTAAATGCCGACGCCTCTTTTATACTGGACTCGATAAACGCAAAAGGCATAGACCAATACATATTATCTGCCGCTGGAAAAAACGATCTGTTACGTATGCTCGACCATTTCCATTTAACGGATAAGTTCAAAGGGATATACGGTTCAGAAGATATCTGTGCAACCGGTAAAGTCGGGATCGGGCAGAAACTGATCAAAGACAACTCCCTGAATCCCGACAAAGCAATTATAATCGGAGATACGGTACATGATGCAGAAGTAGCAAAAACATTAGGGATAAAATGTATTCTTTATGCCGGTGGACATAACAGTTATGATCTTTTAAAAAGTGAATCCAAAGTCATCGCCAACTTAAAAGACATAGATATATAAATTTGATACATTAATAACTACGCACAGTCGTCTTTGTTTGATCAGTCATAAAACTATTCATAAAAACATTTTCGTAGAGGACCCCTAATGTGTCGGAAACGACACAGATAGTCTTATAAATAGTGCCATTGCATGTCCACTCTAATTCCACTTCTTCCAGTCCAAGACGCAACCGCAACATTTGATCCAAACTCTTCTTTACATCTTTCCTGATATTTTCTGCCTTTTCTTTATCAATAGAAGAGAACTCTTTCAAACTCACCAATCTTGTTTTCCCATACGCTTCAGCAGGATAGCCTGTACCATCAAGTATCGCAAGCTTAACCCTCTCCAGATCCTCTTCCGTAGAAATCTTGCCGAGGTATTTATAATCTGTAAGGACATATTCAAGGTGATATTCAACCGTATTTTTCATTATCGCATCCAGTTGTTGTTTCCATAAAACGGAATCGGCCGACTGACTGCCGGACAAGTGCGTTGTAGCTCCACACCAAAAAGATATCCCTATGAATAAGCAAAAGAAAAAGCTGATAATGATTATTCTTGTTTTCATAATGTTTGAGTATTAATTAGAAATATGCGAAATTACAATCCTCATATGGTTTCTATGAGACCCCATCAAACACGATCGATTCTTTTTATTGGATTAGTTTAATTTACTTGTGGATATTATTGACTTCAATTACAAACAACAGGAGCCGGCCCTATTATTTTGCAATTATCGAATTTCGTAAATCTATTGATAACAGGTATGTCACGCACAAATGTAACAATATTGCAGACAAATAAGTAAAACGCCCTTATGTTTTAATTAATTTTAAATAATCATTTTAAGAAATAAGAGGAAAGATAGGAAACACACAACATTAAACTCTCATTCGGTATGAAACTAAAAGCAACAACACAAGCAATACATTATATACACCTCAACTTATAAATTGAATAATAATGCCTCTATAATAATAAGATAAATTATCAAGAGGTAATACATCCCCCATATCAGATTCAAATTTAGTAAAAACTGAAATAAACTAATTTGATTCAGCCTAACTTCCTCAGATAAAAACGCCATAGTTTTCGTAGAACTATGGCGCTTTTTCTTATATTATTTTATTAATAATACAAAATAATAAGCTTTTAAAGGCTATAAAAATGGACAATATCACTAAACTAATGGATAATATTTCGATTTGCCGTAAAAAGATCAAATAAATAACAGTTTGCAACACCCAATTTTAGCCTAATGCCATAGTTCTACGAAGACTATAGCAATAGAGTTAACGAAATCTAATTACAAACCAGAAAGACTACAGTCTTTCACAAACAAAATTATAACATGACCTGAAAGTTCCATAGTCGTATTATTCAATTACATGCTCTAAAAGAATGTGTAATCTTAATTTGTTAAATTAGATCTAATATAATCATCTTTTGCTATACCAGGCAAAAGCCTGCTTACATACAATCATTATTATTTAGTTGCAAATAAGTAATCACTGATTGTACAAATGATATTTTTTGCACCTAGTATTTATATTTATGAAAAGGACAAGAGAAAATGAAAACCTCGAAAATAAATGTAACCTTATTCTATCTATTCACCATATTTCTTTTTATGGGAGGATTTATTGCCTGTAATAACGAGAATAACTCCTCCGGAAATGAACCTTATTCACCTGATAAGCCATTGGTTGTAACGAATATCGGACCGGAAAAAGGAGGGATCGGAACCCGTGTAGTGGTTAGCGGTTCTAACTTTGGAGACGATATATCTAAAGTGAAGCTGTTTTTCAACCAGAAAGAGGCCCTGATCTTAAAACTACAAAGTAACGCCATCTATGCAATGGTGCCCAAACAACCTGGAGAATACTCTACTATCAAAGTAGCAGTAGAAGAAGGGAAAAATGGAGACGGATCACCCAAATACAGGGAGGAGACACTTAAAGACAAAAAATTCAAATACAATATTAAATCCACCGTTACTACCGTAGCCGGACAATTAGACGTGAAAACGGCAGCAGACGGTCCGGCTTTGGAAGGATCATTCGGACGCCCTGTCATGCTAGCCGTCGACAATGAAGGGACAGTACTGGTCGCCGACGACGGGGGCAAAATGGTCCGGATGCTATCTATACAGGACAACAAACTCAGCACTGTTCTTTCAGGAATGCACGAACCCTGGCAATGTTCGTTTAATCTGGATTTTACAAACTATTATGTATTGGAAAGACGTACAGCCATGCGCCCGCTTCTTTTCTACGGTTTGTATAAATCAAGTAACTGGCAGGAAGCCGAGGCTTACTATGATCAAAAAAATGAGAAAGGAGACTATATCGCCGGTGCTATGGATTATTTCGGACTAGCTGCTGACAACGATTATGTCTTCCTGTTATCTTCATCGGGTAAACGACTGATCCGCGTGAACATAGCGACCAAAAAGGTAGAACTGATCGGAGAAAATCTGAACATGGATTCATGGGCACACATTGCCTATAACAAAGTGAACGGATACCTATATATCACTTCCGAAGCTTGGGGACGTCTCTACCGCCTGGACCCTTATCATACTCCGGCCGGACATACCACCCCGTGGATAACACAAAATGAAGTAAAACATATTGTTGGGACAGGAAGAGGTGATGCTATAGAAGGTAACGGGAAGGCTGCACAATTAGGTAAAATCGAAGGGATGGCCGCCGATCAGGAAGGAAACGTCTATCTGGCTGACTATACCAATCATGTTATTTGGAAAGTAGACGAAGAATTCAATGCTACCATCTTCGCCGGAGTCCCGGGAGAAGCCGGATATAAGGACGGGAAACCGCAGGAAGCACTCTTTAATACCCCTTATGATGTAGCAGCTACCCCCGACGGCATCCTTTATGTAGCCGACACCTACAATTATTTGATCCGTTGTATTGCTATTCAATAACCATAGATTAAAATACATAAGAATGAAAAAATATATCGCATTGTTCGTCATATTTATGACGATACTACCGGCTTTTGCCCTGGCACAGACAACGATTAAAGTTGAAGGAGTAGTCACAGATGCTAATAATGAGACACAGATCGGTGTGAACATCTACCCACGCGATAATCCGACGCAGGGAACTGTCACGAATCTGGACGGAAAATACACGATTGAGGTTAAACCCGGTACGACACTGGTTTTCTCCTACATCGGATTCAAATCGCAGGAAATCAAAATCGGAACAGCCAAGTCTCAAACAATCAACGTTGTACTGGATACCGATGCCCAACAACTGGAAGAAGTGAGTATTGTCGGATACAGTACACAACGAAAAGTGAGTGTGGTCGGGGCCATCACAAGTGTTAAACCTACTTCACTGAATGTCGGCGGTGTTACCTCCGTCAGTAACGCCCTTGCCGGACGTGTGGCCGGACTGATCGGTATCCAGCAAAGCGGCGAACCGGGCAATGACGTCTCTGAATTCTGGATTCGCGGTATCAGTACCTTCGGAGCTAACAGCAGCGCATTAATATTGATAGACGGAATAGACCGGGGAAGTTCCAGCCTGAACGAACTCGCACCCGAAGATATCGAAAGTTTTTCTGTCCTGAAAGATGCTACGGCTACGGCAGTATATGGGGCCAAAGGAGCCAACGGAGTCGTATTGATCAACACCAAGCGTGGCGCAGAAGGGAAAGTATCGATCAATGCCAGCGTAAAAACAATGATCGAAACACTACCCAGGCTTCCGAACTATCTACGGGCTTATGATTATGCCAAACTAGCCAACGAAGCAAAAGTGGTGAGAGGTGACAGATCGGTCTATTCACCCGAAATATTCGATATCATAAAATATCATATGGATCCTGATTTGTATCCGGATGTCAGCTGGCAGGACGAGATATTGAAAAAACGGACATTGGGTGTACAAGGAAATATCAATATCTCCGGTGGTAGTAAACTGGCTCGTTACTATATGAGTGCATTCTACCGGACCAACGATGCCATTTACAATCAAACCGGTATGGACCGTTACCACTCGAATGTCAGACGCAACCAATATACCTTCAGAAGTAATATCGACGTCGATCTGACCAAAAGTACACTGGTGAGCTTGCTGTTATCCGCCAAACTGGTCGACATGAACCGGCCGGGCATGGGTACAACCAAAGAGATATGGGGCGCACAGGCATCCTTAACTCCCTTGACAGTTCCGGTTGTCTATTCAAACGGGCAACTTCCGGCTTACGGAAAAGGGGAACAAACCTCTCCATCTGTATTACTGAACGAAACCGGATTTCTGACCGACCGCGACAACTCCATCGAATCATTACTGAAAATAGAACAATCACTCGATTTCATCACAAAAGGATTAAAAGTAACCGGTTCTCTGTCATTCGACAATTACAACAATCACCTTACCAGCCGGACTAAAATGCCGGACCTGTATAAAGCTACTGATCGCAACTGGAACACCGGCGAACTGATGACACTCAAAACAGTGGTTGCCCAACCGATGACTTTCAAAAGTACTTCATATGGGATCCGTACTATTTATATAGAAGGGAAAGTCGAATACAACCGATTGTTCGCCGAAAAGCACCGTATAGGAGGTCTGTTCTTATACAACCAGAAAGACTATCAACGGACAGATGCAGATGGCGAACTGGCCTCTATTCCTCATCGTAACCAGGGTATTGCCGGACGTCTTACCTATTCTTATAATGATATCTACTTCATAGAAGGTAATTTCGGATACAACGGGTCTGAGAACTTCCCCAAAGGGGAACGTTTTGGATTTTTCCCTTCGGGAGCTTTGGGCTATGTGCTTTCCAACTATCCGCTGATAAAAGAAAAAGCTCCGTTCATCAGCACTCTGAAACTCCGTTATTCGTACGGATTAGTAGGAAACGACCAGATCAGCAACGATGTCCGCTTCCCCTACCTCACAACCGTAAATATGAGTGCACCGGGATATGTGTTCGGCGACCAGCATCAGAACTCTGGAGGTGGAGTAACCGACGCCGTATTAGGATCGACCGGCCTGGTCTGGGAAAAAGCAATTAAGCAGAACTTCGGTATCGACCTGACACTTTGGGAAGCACTCGACATCACAGTAGATGCTTTCATCGACAAACGTAATAATATTTTTATGGAACGTGCAACTCTACCAGGCACTATCGGTGTCGGCACCAAACCCTGGGGAAATGTAGGTAAAATGAAAAGCTGGGGAGCTGACGGAACTGCTTCTTATACCCATCGTTTCGGCAATGTAGCGGTTGAATTACGCGGTAACTTCACACTGACAAGAGATAAAATCATAGATTATGATGAGGTTCCTCCCCGCTATCCTTATCTGGCCAAAAAGGGAACCAGCTATGGTGTGACCCGGGGATTGATCGCCTTAGGACTCTTTAAAGATGAAGATGATGTGAAGAACAGTCCTACACAATTCGGGAAAGTCCTTCCGGGAGACATCAAATATCAGGATATCAACGGCGATGGCCGTATAGACGATTATGATATCGCACCTATCGGTAATTCCAACGTCCCGAAAATCCAATACGGGTTTGCAACCAGTGCCAATTGGAAAGGTTTCGATATCAGCGTCTTTTTCAGAGGAGCGGCACAGGTGGATTACTTTATGGGGGGCAACGGATATTATCCGTTCGCCGGAGGTGTGACCGGTAACGTTCTTTCTATTGTAAACGATCAGAGTAACCGCTGGACACCGGCTTCATATTCAGGAGATCCGTCGACAGAAAATCCGAATGCCCGTTTCCCTCGTCTTACATACGGAGAAAATATAAATAACAACCGTCCCTCTTCTTTCTGGCTCGCCGATGCGGGGTATCTTCGCTTGAAAACGCTTGAAATAGGATATACGGTCCCTAAAAAGATTTTGTCGAAAATAAACATGACAAACCTGCGTATTTCTTTCCTCGGCGACAACTTATGTGTCTGGGATAAAGTGAAATTATGGGATCCCGAACAAGCAAGCGACAATGGAGCTGTTTATCCCATCACCCGTTCCTATTCTATGGTTTTACAAGTTTCATTTTAATATATCGGATCATGACTAGCAAAAAAATAAAAACAAGAATATTTGCTTTCTTATTTGTTATCCTCGGTAGTGCAGGCATCACATTCCAATCGTGTAGTTTTTTGGACATAGACCCGTATGTGGCCGACCTTTTCACTCTCGATACAGTCTTTGCCAAAAAGGAATATACACAGAAATATCTGAACAATGTATATAGTTATCTGATAGACTACGGTTCGCCGAGTGCCTGGACAGACAATGCGCAACCCTGGGTATTAATAAGCGATGAGGGTGTAGCCGGATACAAACGAAACAGGCATAATTACAATTACTTCTGCAATAATGAAATGAAAGCGGAAGATCTGGATCATTTCGATTACTGGAATTATTTCTACGAAGGGATTCGCAAAGCCAATACATTTATTCAAAGAGTGAACGAGTGCCAGGAAGTAAGTGCCCTACAACGGTCGGAATGGATCGGTCAGGCCACATTTATAAAAGCGATGATCTATTTTGAACTGATGCTGGCTTACGGCCCGGTCCCGATTGTACCTGATACGCCGGTAGATTTCGACACCCCTATCGACCAGATGATGGTAGAGCGCAATACCTGGGACGAATGTAGCGATTATGTATCTGCCCTACTGGAAGAAGCAATCAAATTACTACCCACACAGGTCAGAGACAATTCAGAAATAGGACAGGCAGTAAAAAATTCTGCATTGGCAGTACTGTCACGCCTCACTCTTTATACAGCAAGTCCGCTTTATAACGGTGAAAATAGTGAGTTCAGCGATTTTACGAACAATGCAGGCGTACCTTATCTTAATCCTGTCAAAGACATAAGGAAATGGGCCGTCGCAGCCGCCAATGCCAAACGGCTCGTCGACATCAAACCCAATGATCTGTATACTGTCCCCCGAATGGAAAACACACCTCATTTCCCGGTTCCGGCTGCCGAACAAGCTGATTTTCCGGACGGCGTAGGGGGTATCGATCCTTATCATTCCTATATAGATATGTTCAACGGCGAATGTGTATTGGCTTCATCCAACCGGGAGATTCTGTTTTCCCGCCAAAATACGGGGATCAACGGAATGAACAAATACAGTGCTCCTGGTGTGCTGAATGCCTGGAATGTATTCTTCGTTCCGCAGGTATTGGTCGACGCCTACTACATGATCGACGGCCGTACTATCAACAATGCAAGTGAATCTTACCCCTATGAGGAAGGTTATACAAATACGGACCTGGTGTTTTCAGGAGAAAAAAGCAGCAATGGTTTTACCCTGCTGAGCGGAACTCACAAATGGTATGCAAATCGTGAGATGCGCTTTTATGCCACAATCGCCTTTAACAATTCCTACTTTCCTTCCACTTCTACTCCACCTGATAAAATCGACCAGCAAGATGGTAAAGTTGCTAAATATTTCAGCGATTCAAAAAGCGGCAGGGATTATGCCCTGAACCGTCCGCAGGGTGAAGCCGAGGAATATCCGATGACAGGTTATCTTTGCCGGAAATTCCTTCATTATGAAGATTCATGGATCAGCGGAGGAAGACAAAAAACAAAATATTGCCCGGCTTACCGCATGGCTGAAGTCTATTTGAATTATGTGGAAGCAATGAATGAACTGGACCAGTCGTACACGATCAACGACATTACCGTGACACGCAATACGAGTGAAATGAAACGCTGCTTCAACCTGATCCGGTATCGTGCCGGTCTACCGGGTATCACAGATGCCGATGTTGCCAATGCTGATAAAATGAGAGAACTGATTGCCCGTGAACGCCAGATAGAGTTTGCCTGGGAAGGACGCCGTTATCACGATCTCAGACGTACGAAAAAAGCGATCATCTATGAAAATGCACCGGTTATGGGATGCGATGTCAGTGCGACAGAAGCTGAAAAAGATAAATTCTATAACATCATCCAGGTGAAAGAAAGAGACTGGATCTATAAGGTCTTTACCCGCAGGCAGACTTTCTTCCCGATCCCTAAAAGTGAGGTAGACAAAAATCCGAATCTGGACCAAATGCCCGGATTCTAATAACATGTTTTACACATATACATATTAATACCATTTATTATGAGATCAAATATATTAAAGCATATATTACTTTTCTCGTCAGCCTGTTTCTTCTGGAGTTGTACGAGTGAACCTGCTGATTTCGGTGAACAATACAAGAAAACACTTTATATTGTAAATAGCCGCGATATGCTCTATGTCGGCGAACATGCATATGGCAGCGAAAATAATTCCATGCAATTTTCAGTCTATTGTGCTTCCTCCGAACCCATCAAGTCCGACCTGACGGTTCAGTTGGAGATCAATCCCAAAGCACTCGACTCACTCAACAAAAAAAGTGCATTGGGGAACCCCTTATATACCGACAAGCAATTGTTACCCAAAGAAAACTATACATCGACAGACCTATCTGTGACCATTCGGGCAAACGAACAATATGGCGTACTGGATATACCGTTCGATCCACAAAACCTGGATCCTGATGTTTCGTATGCACTCCCTATCACGATCGCCTCAAACAGTGCGGGTTATGATGTAAATGAGGAACTAAGCACGATGGTTTATGAAGTAAAAATGATCAATGGATTTTCAGGTGATTTTGCAGGCAGTTCAATAGAACTACCTAAAACGATTCGCTCGGTACAGCCTGTTCTGAAAGCCATCTCTTCCAATTCTATCCGTATGCCGATTCACACATTATCCGGAGAAGCAAAATATATAAAAACAAACTTCATGCTTCTTAACATCGGTACAGATAGCACCTCCGTTACTATAAAACCCTGGCTGGATGCAAAAATAACAGATTCCGGGAAAAGTTATTACGACAGAAAAAAACAAAGCTTCTATCTGAGATATACTTATACGAATGAAGAAGGGGAAACATTCGATATTGAAGAGAAAATAATCAATATAAATGCTCCGGTAACAGATACCGAAGAGCAATAAATATATAGAATGAAGGTGTTGCAAAAATAGCATTTCGCTTTTTACAACACCTTCATCTAAAAATATCTTATTTACTTTGCCACTTCCTAAATTCTCTATAACTTCGTAAATTCTTCCATGTAAGGAAGATATGAAGTTCCCATGAAAACACTCCGAAAAGTTATCGGTTATATTTCCCTTTTACTGTTTTGCCTGCAGGCTTCAGGGCAGGAAACAGACAGTGTGATCAACAAACTCACCCACTATATCCGTGCTACGGATCAGTTTTCGCAATATATACCACGGGAAAAAGTGTATCTCCATTTTGACAATACCAGTTATTACCAGGGTGATAATATCTGGTTCAACTGTTATGTGGTAACTTCCGAACTACACGAAGCGACCGGATTAAGCAAAACACTATATGTGGAACTATTGAATCCCGGCGGTGAAATCATAGATAAACGGGTACTGAAGGTCGAGAACGGACAGTGCCACGGAGATTTCACATTAGGGCAACTTCCTTTTTATTCCGGTTTCTATGAGGTCCGTGCCTACACAAAATATATGTTGAACTTTGGCGAAGATGCTATCTTCTCCCGCCTGCTGCCGGTATTCAACAAGCCGAAAACAGAAGGGAACTATGAGGAAAAAGATATGCTGAAATACGGATACGGCAAATATCCGAAGAAACGGGAAAAGCCTCAAAAAGGGAAAAAGGTCAATCTGAAATTCTATCCGGAAGGAGGAAACCTGATCAAAAATATACCTTCACGGGTGGCATTCGAAATAACAGACGCTTTCGGAAACCCGTTGGAAGCAACCGGAAAGATCATAAACCAAGACAAAGAAGAAATAGCAGGTTTTGCCGTAACACACGACGGAAAAGGTTTCTTCAATTACACCCCGAACATGGGTAAACGAAAAGCAGTGGTCGACTACAACGGTAAGAAATACCAATTCGACATGCCTCAGCCGTTGCCACAAGGATTTACCTTGCAGGCAGATAACCTTTCATCTTCCGACAGCCTTGAAATATCTTTACAGAAAAATGAACAGACACCGGCAGAGATGCTGGGAATGGTCATTATCTGCAGAGGAAAACTATATAATTATTGCCTTGCCAACGTGCTGCACAATGAACCGGTCTGTTTCAAAGTGGACAAAACGATATTACCTTCAGGCGTTTTGCAAATTGTCTTATTCAACAGTAACGGAGACATACTTTGCGACCGTTTGATATTCATTCATAAAGAAGAACAGCTGACGATCAGGTCCAAAGCCGGAAAAGAGACATACGAACCGTATGAAGCCGTCGATATGGAGTTCACGGTAACCGATCAAAATGAGAACCCGGTACAGACATCTTTCTCCTTATCGGTAAGGGATGGCATGAACGAAGTCAAATCGGATTGCAATATCCTGACAGACATGTTACTTGCGTCCGATATAAAAGGATACGTCCATAACCCGTCTTACTATTTTGAAGCAAACGATTCCGTCCACCGTTCCTCTCTTGACCTGCTGATGATGGTACAAGGCTGGCACCGCTATTCCTGGAAGCAGATGGCAGGAACAGAACCATTCAAATTGAAATACACACCGGAACAGGGTATCGAGATGCACGGCCAGGTTGTTTCCTTCGTCCGGAAAAAACCTAAACCCGATGTTACGATATCCTCCTTCCTTCTCAAAAGAGGTGAGGAAGAAGAGGCTGCCAGCGCATTCGATATATTTACAACCGATAGCCTGGGACATTTCGCTTTCCGGGCCGATATAACCGGAAAATGGAATATGATACTGGCCGTAAGCGAGAAAGGAAAGAAAAAAGACCACCGGATCATACTCGACCGCCTTTTCACCCCGGAGCCGAAAAGATACCGTTATCCGGAGATGCAAGTCACTGTTGCAGATCTGGAAACAGAGAAAACAGAAGAAATAGAATCAGAAGATGTTCCAGAAATACAAGAACCGGAGGAAGATATCAATGCATTCCTGACAGCTTATGAGGATTCTTTGACCAAAGCGGGGAATAAGGAGAAAGTTCTCCGTCTGGACGAAGTGACTGTAACCGCCAAAAAGAGATCACGGGAAAAGGATATTTTCAATAACCGTTCCAAATCGATTGCCTTTTATGATGTTCAGTCCGAATGGGACGATATAACAGACCAAGGAAAATATATCGGAAAAGATATACATGAACTGATGATAAATATGAATAACAATTTCAGAAAAACCTTCTCCAGACAGGACGAATATCTGCAATACAAAGGAAAAATGCCTCTCTTCGTCATCAACTACGAACCGACCATGGCTACTGAAATGGACTACAACAAATACAAACTGATACGACTCGAGGCTATCAAATCCATTTATATCAATGAGGAACTTTCTATCATGTGTAAATATGCAGATCCCAGAATGTCACCTTTGGAGGTAGACGATTTTTACAGTTGTGTCGTTTTTATCGAGACATTTCCGGAAGATAAGATACCGACGGATGCCGGTAAAGGGGTACGAAAAACCTGGCTGGAAGGCTACAGCCAGGTTAAAGAATTTTACAATCCGGATTATTCCATCCTTCCGCCGGAACCCGATTACCGCCGCACACTCTACTGGAATCCTTCAGTGACACCCGATGAAAAGGGTAAAGCTGATATCAGGTTCTATAATAATAGTAGCTGCAAAAAGTTCAGCATCAGTGCTGAAACGATTACCGCAGACGGAATAATCGGTATTTATAAATGATCAATATAAGTATAACTGTTTCATTTTCTGAATATCCACGCCTAACGTCTCCGTCAAGAACTTAGTCATGGAGCCGTACTTTTCGTCTATCTTATTATAAGCGGCATTCAGATATTTCTCATCGACAGTAACTAACGGAGCAATTTGAGGATAAAATTTCAAATAGGTATCGTACTTACCTGCGATATAATTCTTACTAAGCATATAATCCTTCATTATCGTTTCTTTATCTACACCGAGAGCCGACAGAATAAGCATGGTTGCAACCCCTGTACGGTCCTTGCCTGCCGAACAATGGTAACTCAACGGCAAAGAACTTTCATCCTGAACATATTTAAAAAACTCTTTATACTTAGCTACATAATCATCATAACTCACCATTTCGATATAAGCATCCACCATAATCTGAGCAGTCTCTTCCTCACTAAGCCCCTTTGATATACTTCCGATAATCTCATCTGAAAATATATTACCGGCATTGATCTCCAGATCATAAGGATTCTTTACCGTAGACGGTAGCTTATCAGGAGCAGCAGGCAGCATACCACCCAATCCACCTTCTTTTTCCGTGGCAGTACGAAAATCGACAACAGTTTTCAATCCTGTACTTGCCAGATAGGCTAGATCGGCATCCGATAATTTATTCATCTCATCCGTGCGGAACAATTTACCCCAACGTACATATTTACCTTCACTGTTCTTTATACCGCCCAGATCCCTGAAATTATACCCGTTAACCGGCAAAAGTCTTTCAGCCAACAAAGCCTGACCTTCGGAGTTCTTGAACAGGAAAAGCTGTCTCTTCGTAGCATCGACACTCAAATCGAAAGAGCCTTTTCCGGTACCGGTCAGGCAAGGAGTGTTCATATCGATATCTTCTGCTGTAGTACCGGCATATAACTCCCAGGCTTTATCGGAAGTCACACTCAGCACAGCCTTTTTCGTTTCCTTATCACGGGCAATCCCGGCATCTCCGCTTACATCTTTTCCCGAATAGCCGATTGTGGGTTTTTCATCATCGTCTCCGCAAGAGACAAACAGTCCGGAGACACAAAACAGCAGCAATAAATAGTAAGATAAATTCTTTTTCATAACGCTTTTTACTCATTAATAAATAATTTAAAGGCGCGCAAGATACAGATTTAAAACTAATTACTCAAAGACAGCCAACCTTTTAGCCTCATAAATGAAATATAGAATATCGTTTATTTATTTTAGAATATAAAAAAAATACCCCTCGCGACAGATAGTAATCGCGAGGGGTATTCCGGACAGAGATGGATACCTACTCTATTACAGCAGCAAAGCCTCCGTTTCTGACCATCTTAATTTTGATTATATCATTCTTCTTAACAGACGATTCGTTCCGACGATAATCCATGGCCTGACGACCTGCATTGATACCATCTTTAAAAGAGGTCATCTTATAGTTTCTGCCATCGTTGAGAAAATCAAGACAGATATCTATCTCACGCACATCCTTGTTATTATTGGTCATGCCACCGATAAACCATTTATCCCCTTTACGTTTAGCCACAACAGCCACTTCTCCTACTTCAGCGGCCAAAGCAATGGTCTCATCCCAGGTTGTCGGCACCTGAGTAATAAATTCCGTACAATCGGCATTACGATAATAGAGAGTAGGATTGTCAGCCAACATTTGCAAACCACTCTCAAAGATAACGTACAAAGCCAATTGATAAGCACGCGTCCCGATACTTCCGGAATTGGGGCGGTCAGCACGGTAAACATTGGGTTGGAAACTGTTCATGGCTCCGGGAGTATAATCCATAGGACCCACAGCATTACGCAGGAAAGGATAATAAATACTATTATCCGGAGTACAACCGCCCATTTGCTCCATGCCCCTCACACCCTCATAAGAAAGTACGTTGGGATATTTGTATTCCAATCCGGCAGGTTTGAACGAGCCGTGAAAGTCTACAAAGAGCTTATACCTGGCAGCCTCTTCTGCCACTCTTTCGTAGTAGTTGACCATCCATTGATCACTGCGGTCCATAAAGTCGATCTTCACACCTTTTACACCCCATTCGGCAAAAGTTTTAAATAAATCCATGTGATTCTCTACAGTCAACCAGGTAAGCCACAAAACGATACCGACGTTCTTTTCCTTGCCATAGCGAATCAATTCATGTACATCTACATGGGGATTAGGAGTAAAAGGATCGCGGGTACTTTGGGCCCAACCTTCGTCCATAAGAATATAAGATATACCATATTTAGACGCAAAATCGATATAATACTTATAAGTCTCCAGGTTATATCCCGAAACAAAATTAACATCCGGACCATAAGGGCAAGCATCGTTCCACCATTCCCAGCTTACCTGTCCAGGGGTAATCCAGGAAGGATCCCCGATTACACTTTTCGTTGCCAGCCTGAAGGTCATCGTGTTTTCGATCAGTTGTTTGTCATCTTTGGTAATGACAAAATAACGCCAGGGATAAGTTCTTTTTCCGGAAGTCTTAGCAATATAATCAGCTTCCTTCAACAACTTGAGGCTACGGTCGCCATCTTCACCAAATTCCAACGGATTATTCGGAAAAGTGGAAATCAAGCCGTTTTGTCCATTACTTTTAAGAAACATACATGGATAATCCGAAAGATCAGATTCTGAAATCAATATCTTGTATTGCTTCCTGGTATCAATCAGTAATGGAAGAACAGCCTTCTTATCTTCAGGAGTCCATTCGTTACTGTTTACATGAGTATAATTCTCTTCGTAAGCAGTTTTAAAACTTCCGGGTTGCTGCATGTGAAGAAGATAAGGAGCAGGAAAATTAATTGCCAAATCTTCGTTCATTACTTCTATGTCACCTTTCTTATTAGTAAGGAAACGGTAAGCGATACCATCATCATAAGCCCGAAACTCTACGGAATAATTCCCTTTAAAATCCATTCTCAACTGATTATAATGATTACGTACGGTCGAGAATTTCAGAGGAATTACCGGAGACAGCATCTCATCCGCATCGGAGAACTTTTGTCCCGACAATTTAGGATTTTCACCCAACACTTCATCTCTAAGCGTTAACCGAAGATAATTATCTTTCAGGATCACGTCACCATTGTATGAAATGGAGTAATAAATCTTATCAGTAATACGGAGACTTACTTTTATCTCCTTGTTGGGAGATACTAATTCCACCTTCTTTTCGGCAGCCTGAGTTGACGAAAAGAATACCAATACAAGGAATAAGATGTAAAAAGTTTTACAGTTTTTCATACTATCTTTAATTAAAAATGAATTTTCACATCCGATTATCTGACAGGCTCTATTCTGAATGAATAACCGACAGGTTGATTCACAGGAATCATATACTCAGGCAACGGACGGGGACCGCAGCTGGCATTACCCAACCCCTGCTGGATACAATCCAAACTAAGATAAACTTGCGGCTTGCGGATATTATTCAATTCGAAGTCATGTTCAGCCTCCCATAAATCCTTGTCAGAGAAATGCAATGCACTAAAACTAAGTTGGTCTTTAGACGTTATTTTCAATCCACGATTATTCTTATCGGAAATGATAAACCATCGCACATCTTCACGGCTCCCCATACTCTGTGCACGAACATAATGCTCTTCCTCCATCTCTTTCACCGTTTTATCGAACTGACCGAAATAAGCAGAACGCTTTCTGTCCCAATAATTCTCATGAGGACCACGGCCATACCATTGGATATTTTCAAATTCCTGGGGCAGAACGACCTGTAAGCCCAAACGGTGTACAATAGCACTATTCTGGGGCAGCGTAAAGCTGGCATCCACATCTACGGTTCCATTGCCATAGATTACATATTTTACAAGATGGGGTATTACTACCGGATTACGGTAAGCTATTGTTGCATCCATATACGACAAAATAGTAATCGACTTCTTATCGTCTGCTACCTGATAACTAAACAGGGGTTTTCCATATGTAGTCGGATAATAGTTCTGGTCCGTATACTTATCATTACTGATACTACGATACCAATTGAGAGCAAAGCCATTGTTTTGATGAATCATCTCCTGATCGTCATAACGCAATGATTTCATAACTCCTGAGTTCGTATCAAACGTAATGCCAAAATCCCCGCCTTTTATTACAAGGTCTTTCCCCTGGGTACTAATATCCAAAGCATTAAGCGTATTGGCATCCACCATCGGCACCACCGGCCTGCTGGTTAATGCGAATTGTTCAGAGGCAACCACATGACCTTTATCAGCCCATCTCGTTTTATTCTTCAAAGAAAAATAGACATTTAGAAAATACTCTTTCCCTATTTCCAGATTTTTGTCATATGGAATAACAACCGGTAATTTTTCATCAGGCTCCAGATTTATCGAAGGGATGGTTCCTGATTCCGATTTTACACCGTTTTTCATAATTTCCCATGTTATATCAAACTGATCCAGATTCGTGAATGCATATTTGTTTTCAATTGAAATCTTACCACTCATCAGAGCCAAAGGAGTCATTTTGATGTATTGAAAAACTTTTTTAGCTTCCAGCAACTTAGCCGTAACTCTTCTGTCGGGAGTAGTCAATCCGTTGCATGAAAAATCTTTATCATTGGGTTTGTCTCCAAAATCTCCACCATAATAATATTTATCGGCAGAATCACCATACTTATTGATACCCTGGTCTACCCAATCCCATACACAACCACCAATGATGCGTTGCGATTTTTCAATATAATCCCAGTATTCACCCAGATTACCCGGAGCGTTACCCATCGAGTGGGCATATTCACAGAAGAAATACGGTTTATCTTCATCCATCTGGTCGATACGGTTCAAGTCTTTCATGTCAGGATACATTTGTGAACGAATATCGGCAACTTCATTTTTACCTTCATAATGAATCGGGCGTGAGTCCATTTCTCTGGCACGTTTACTCATGGCTGCAAAATTCTCCCCGTTACTTCCTTCGTTGCCCAAGGACCAGAAAATGACTGACGGATGGTTTTTATCCCGCTCGATAACTCTTTCTATACGGTCTACAAATGCAGGTATCCAGCTTGGTTTATCTGATATGGAACCATTTCCATGATTTTCCAGATCGGCTTCATCCATAATATACAAACCATAATAATCATACATCGCATACATTTTAGGATCATTCGGGTAATGACTTGTACGCACCATATTAATATTATGATTTTTCATCAACAGAATATCCTCGATCATCGACTCTTTAGGAACAGCCTTACCATATTGAGGATGTATATCATGCCTGTTCACGCCTTTGAAAAAGACGGCTTTATTATTTATATATACTCGTTTGTTTTTGATTTCAATTTTGCGGAAACCAAATTTAGACGACATGGCCTCAGTCACTTCTCCTTCGCTATTCTTCAAAGAAACAATGGCCGTGTAGAGATGGGGATTTTCTGCAGACCATAACAATGGGTTATTTACTTTTGCCTGCAGGTCATATTTCTGCTCTGTACTGCCTTTCAGGGAAGCGATTGATTGCGACAAAGTGACCACCTCTTTTCCTGACGGGTCAAGCAACGACAGCTCGGCTGTCTCTGCCTTTGCCGTACTATTTCCATAATTTCTAACAGACAATTCAGCTTTAAAGGTAGCAGCATTAAAATCATTCCCATTAAACTCTGATTTCAGAAAATAATCGCGTACATGTACTTTTGGGGTAGCATATACATATACATCACGGTGGATGCCACTCAAACGGAACATATCCTGATCTTCAATATAACTGGCATCTGTAAAACGATAGACCTCTGCAGCAATCGTATTTGTTCCAGTCTTTACATATTTGGTAATATTGAACTCCGCATCGTTATTGGCCCCTTCACTATAACCTACCTTCTGCCCATTTATCCAGACATATATACCACTGTATACACCATTAAAATGCAGCATTATTTCTTTTCCGTCCCATCCGGCAGGTATGGTAAATTCGCGACGGTATGAGCCGACAGGATTTACCTCAATTTCATTGGTATACCCTTTTTGCGGTTGGATAAGAGGAGGATTATTTTTAAAAGGATAAGTTATATTGGTATAAATAGGAGTACCATATCCGTGCATTTCCCAATTAGAAGGAACAGGGATTTCCTTCCATGCAGATACATCATAGTTCATTTTATAAAAGTTGGCAGGCCGTTCGGAAGGCTGTTTCACCCAATTGAACTTCCAGTTCCCATTCAGGGAAAGGTAATAATCGGAATTAGGTGTTTCCCACGGTTTCTCAAAAGTTTTATCAGCTTTGAGACTTTCAATGGAAGGATAAGGAATGTATGTATTATGACCGGGTTCTTTATTAACCCCGAAAATCAATTCATTCTCCCATTCGGTTTTACCACGAACAATCACTTCTTTAGGAGATTTTACCGAAGTTTCCACCAATCGCCAAACCTGTGAGGAATTGGGTAACTGGAAGATTTTACTACCGGCAACATCTTCTCCGTTATAAGCTAAAGACATATTACTTATTCTTTGTGTAATAGCATAGGCCCCTGTACCCGTCACATGAATTGTCCACTGCTGATTGCCATTGGAGTTGCTCGATTCCCACTGCATTAATTCACTGCCTTCTCCGGCATGGATATTTCCGTTGTCCATACTTCGCCTGACAAAGGGGTTGGCAATTGTGTAGTACCCATTCTTCAATCGGGTTATTTTCCACAATTGCCCTTTATTATTTCCATTATTTTTCGACAAGACAAAGCCATCCCCATTCTGATCACTTTGCTTATTATCTATCACCAGTCCCGACGGACTCACTATTTTGTATAATACTTCTGCATTTATCTCCTGGCTTTGTGCAGACACACTCCAAAAAGAGATAAATACGACATACATTAGAAAAATAAGATTATACTTCTTCATGATATTGAATTAATAATTATTATTCAAGGTCAATAACCCGGATTCTGTCCGTTCACCCAATTGTCTACCCCGCCGTTTTGTGCAGCAATCACCGAGTTGCGGTCAATGGCTCCTTGCGGAAGCGGCATAAGATACATTTTCGGTAAGAATTTCCGGTCTCTTACATCTACGATAGTATAAGTAAGGGTTCCGTTATTTTCTTCAATCAGCATACCCTTTAAAGGTACATTCATCACACCCGGACTACCGTCAGGTAACTTATCAGCTATTTCCCTCCGGCGAATATCCCACCAACGCTTATCTTCAAAACACAACTCCACGCGTCTTTCACGCCGGATGATTTCTCTCATACTTTCTTTATTCAAAGATTTAAAAGTATCTTCCACCTTCGGCATATTACCATTCCGGGTACGTACCAAATTTATCGCATCCAGTACTTCTTTTGTAGGACCATTTACTTCGTTTTCCGCTTCTGCAAAATTGAGCAATACTTCACCATAGCGGAAAAACATGTAATTTTCGTACGATGTTTCATTACCAAACATAGACAACTCTTTATTCTCGTTCAACCTTTTACGAGCATAATAACCAGTATGTGTGTTATCGTTGGAATAACCCAGATCTATTGAATTATTGCCACCTAACTGTGTCATGATCTCAAACTCATTCCTCCATTTGGAGCCATTGTATAGAATAGTCGCATAAAATCTTTTTTCCCGTCCTTCATATGGGTTATTAGGATCATATCCCGAAGCCGGATCCGTAATCGGCAATCCATTCTCCATACTGAATTCATCTACAAGCTGCTGTGTCGGTTGGAAATTTCCCCAGCCGGATCTGCTTGAGCCAATAGCAGGAGGTCCGAAATGCATTTCTTTATTATTTCCTTTGTCAGGTCCGTACTGGCGGGCAAAAATAGATTCACTATTATTGTTGGTCATAAACAATACATCGAAGTCCGATGCCAGGCTGTAGACACCCATTTCCATTACTGATTTACAAGTTTTTGCAGCAGTTTTCCACCGTTCGATATCATTCGCAGGATTCCGTTGGGCACTGGCATGATAAAGTTCGCACCATCCTTTCAGGGTCAGGGCAGCCCCTTTGGTAGCCCGGCCTGCATTATTTCCTGTTTCTGTTTCATTCAACAAGGGGGCAACTTCTCCCAACTCAGAAACAATGAAATCAAACGTTTCCTGTGCCGTGGCCCTGGGATTTTCCAACGGTATGTCGGTATTCTGATTATCGAGCGGCACCGTGATCAACGGAACGCCTCCGTATGTCATCCATAACCAATGGTAAACGAAAGCTCTCAAAAAACGTGCTTCAGATATCCGGTGTTGTTTATAACTATCCGACAGAGTCGATTCCGTCACCTTCTTTATAAACACATTGCATTTACGAATCTTTTTATAGGCCTTTTCCCAGTCCCATACGTCGCTGAAACCTGTCGGGTAATTCTCCGGGGTAATCTGCGCGTTTCCGATATTCGCATATCCGGCCATCCAGTTAGTGCCAACATCGGAGTTATCCGAAAACTGATCGAGATGTTGCGTAACTTTATTGGCATCCGGCAACAGGTCATTATACATATCGTTAAGAAACAGGTCTGCATTCTGTTCTTCAGACCAGAGTACATCATCAGTGACAGAGTTTCGGTTTTCAACTTCCAGAAAATCTGAACAACTGCTAATTAAAGCCATACATATAAACAGGCCTATATATGTTATTTTAGATTTCATATTCATCGATAATTATTTGAAGGTTACATTTAAGCCAAAAGAGAACGCCTGCTGCTGATAATAGTAGCGTCCGTCGGTATTACCCGCTTCAGGGTCGATTTTTTCATCCATAAACGGAGTCCATGTCCACAGATTCTGTCCTGCGAAATAGAAACGAACTCTCGACATGCCCGCTTTTGCTGTTATTTGCTCAGGCAAAGTATACCCCAATTCCAGGCTCTTCAGGCGAAGATAAGCCGCATTACGCATCCAATGGGATGAAGTAACTTTATTATGATCCACAGGAGCATTATACACACGCGGATACTTGGCATCTGTATTTTCGGGTGTCCAATGATCTTCATACTGTAGTTTAGTGGCCGATCCCTGACTTTCAAAAGGATGCGCCATCGTACCTTCGAGATATATGTCGTTCATCGCCGCACCCTGAAATAGCATATTCAAATCAAATCCTTTCCAGGAAAGTGTCGGTGTAAAACCATAAATAATCTGAGGCGAATTTTTAGGGCGACCGATTACCGTATTATCATATGAGTCGATCACGCCATCCGGCACTCCGTCCGGGCCATACAGGTCGGCATATTTTATATCGCCGGGTTGCACTTTTGCATCTCTGATAGACGCGATACCGGGTTTTAAACTACCATCGGCGTTAAAATCATCCGCTGTATAATACCCCAATGATTTATAACCGAACTGAGTCTCGAAAGACCGCCCCGTCAATCTTCTGTTCGGATTATTATATGTACTGGACGTTTCATAAGTCTCCAACAATTTGTTGTGTACATAAGTAAAATTACCAGACAGATCCAATTGCATCCTGTTGGGGAATGTATGTGTACTGGAGAGCATTATCTCGATACCCTGATTACTCATCTTTCCACCATTTACATCCCGAAGCTCAATACCATACTCCAGTGGCACCGTCACTTTAGGCGACATTAACATATTGTCTCGTTTATCATAGAAATAATCGACAGAGAAAGAAAGCAATCCTCGCCATAAAACGCCATCGATACCCACATCAAACTTTTTAGCTCTCTCCCACGTAATGAAAGGGTTACTTTGCTTCGTTTCATATATACCAGTAGTCGGGTCACCAAAATAAGCAGAGTTAGAAGACATTTCATAACCGGACATATATTGGAAAGGATCACCGGCCAAATTCCCGGACTCTCCGTACGACACCCTCAGTTTCAACATGTCCAGATTACGGATATTATTCTTCATGAAATCCTCTTCTGATATATTCCAACCGGCAGATACAGAAGGGAAAAAGCCCCATTTTTTACCCGGAGCAAAATAATAATTGCCATCATACCGCCCGGCAGTTTCAATCATGTATCTGCTATTATATGTATATCCTATCCTGTAAAGCAAACCGACAGAGGTTTCCTTTGATGACGATCCACCGTTGGTCACTTTCCCGGCGGCCGTACTACCCAGGTCCATTTCGTCCATCGCGATAGGAAAACCTGTCCGCTTGGCATCAAACCATCTTTTATCCCTTTGCCGGCTTTCCACTACTCCCAGGAAAGTAACATCGTGCAAATCATTGAAGCGATGTTGATAATTAAGATATCCCTGAAATGTAAATCTCTTATCATCTTCATCTTTTTCATACAAACTGTGATCGCCCTCCCTTGTTTCATTAAAGGTATAAGGAGTTGTTGAAAAATCGGGTGTATAAGAAAGTCTAGGTTTCCGCCATTCTTTCTTAAACAATTTATACGGGTCGTAACTTGCTACCCCCTTGATACTCAGTCCTTCTAAAAACGGCAACTGCTGTTCCACCGAAAGTGTAGTATAAAGTTGTGTACGTTCTTCTTTGGTATATCCGCTGAGAGTACTACCTAAGGCAACCGGAGAACGCCCCAGATAATTACCCCACAGTCCGTTGGAATACCATATCGCTTCGGTTGCAGGCTGCCTGACCGCCGCATAGGCAATACTTCCGGCTGATTCGCCCGGAAAGTGATGGTTGGCCACATATCCACTCAGAGAGAGTGACACATTCGTGGTCTTCGTAGCTTTTACATCCATGCGGGACGAAACGTTATAACGTTTCATATCAGTACCTTTATACATCCCCTCTTGTGAAGTATAGGCCAATGATATATAATAGTTGACAAACTCCGAACCTCCTGAGATCTCAATATTGTGAGAAGTCATTATCGTATTACGCTGTATAATATCCCTGATCCCACGACTGTTAGGATAACGGTCGGGGTCGGCATCGGCTGCTCCGTCAACGGTTTTCTTATACATAGCTATTTGATCATCCGAATAAGGCATGTTTGTCAGTCCGCTGTTTCTGGCACCTTCATTAAGTAAAGTAGCGTACTCATACGAGTTTACCATCTCCGGGATACGGGTTGGGTTTTGGAAACCGACATATCCGTTATACGAAAAAGTAGGTTTCCCGGTTTTCCCTTTTTTTGTAGTGATCAGAATAACGCCATTGGCACCACCTATTCCGTAAGGGGCTACGGCTGCCGCATCTTTCAGGATAGTTACCGATTCTATGGTAGTCGGATCAAGCTGGCCGAAATTGTCGCGAGGTATCCCGTCAATCACAACAAGCGCGCTATTTTTTAATCCGGTCGTTCCTTTACCACGAATAAAAATATCCGGATTGTCGTAACCCAGTTCTCCACTGCCTTGCCGGGCCACGAGTCCGGGCATACGGCCCACCAGGTTCTGGCTGATATTGGTCACCGGCTTAAGTGCCGTTTCTTCTCCTTTCATAGAAGCAACGGATGCGGTAAGAGATGCTTTCTTGGTGGTACCATAACCGACAATGACAACTTCATCGAGCGTTTTCAAATCCTCTTTTAGCGTAATTTGGAAACTTGTTTTAGAACCAACCGCAATCTCCTGAGAAATATAACCGATATAAGAGATTTGCAAAATATCACCAGCCGCGGCACTTAAGCTGAAAGAGCCATCGATATCAGTGATTGTTCCATTAGAACTTCCTTTTATTGTTATATTAGCTCCAATAACAGACTCGCCCTTTTCATCCAGAATCGTCCCGGTGATAGTCTTTTTTTGTTGTTGCTGTCCGGCCGCTTCTGAAAAATGTTTTTTTGAAAGAATAATATTCACTCCTTCCACGGCATAAGACAAATCAGTCTTTTCCAGAAGTCGGTCCAGAACTTCACGAACCGGCATATTTTTGGCTGTGACAGACACTTTTTGTTCCAAATCGATTTCTCTGTTGGAGATAAAAAGATAGTCGGTCTGCCGTTCAATATCTTCCAATACTTCATTTAGTACGGCTTGCCGTTTATTCAGATTTACCCGGGCATTCTGAGAATGTGTATTCTCAGCAAAAGCAAAACAGGTAAATAATAACAGTAAATAAGTTGTTAATCTCATGACTCTGAATATGTGATAATTCCAGTGTTTTTTTGACAATAATATCCAAGATGAAAAAAGTTTTTTCATATCTTTGTAAATGATTATAATTAATAAGTATGTTAATTTATGTACTTGTTAGAATCGGTAAGTGTTGGCGCATTTGCCGATTCTTTTTTTATCTGTTTCTACTACTACATAGGCTATTCTTTTTAGATGATTAATAAATATAAATTATATTCGTATCTTCTTCCCGCTTGAAAGTGAAACGGAAGTCTTTTTGTAACACACGCAACGCATGATCTATGCCATCGGAAATCCGAAGTTTTCCTTTATATCCCAATTTCTTGGTTTTGTCGTTTTTGATTATAATCTGAAGGTCATAATACTTCTCGAATAAGCGCATTATCTCTGTAAAAGATTTATCTTCCAGGATGATCAATCCGTCTTTCCACCGGAAACTATTCTGATTGGCAGAAGATACGTGCAGGACATCTCCAATTAATTCGGCAGCCTCTCCCGGATTCAGATAAAGGGATTCATTCTCTTTCTGTTCTTTATATAGCTTGACCTTTCCGGTAAACAGTCCGGTTTTGAAAGTCGGTTCCTTTGCATAAGCCTCCACATTGAAGGTAGTGCCCAACACCTCTACATTATATTTGTTGGTTTTAACGATAAATGATTTCTTTTCGTTTTTCGTTACCTCGAAATATGCTTCACCGTCCAGTTCAACGATTCTGTCTTCGCTGGCAAAAGTTGTGGGATATTTGAAAGAGGTGTTGGAATTCAGCCAGACAAGTGTTCCGTCAGGTAATGTGACAGAGGTTCTGCTGCCGGAAGGGACATAGATGCTTTGAAGCGAGCTCTCCGGCTTACCAAACTTATAAAGAGAGAAACAATAACTACTTGCAATAAGAATAAAAATCGCTGATGCAATTTTTAATGTGTTCCATAGGAATATTTTCCTTCTATTGGAAGTGGCATGCGATAGCTTATCTTCATCAATAACCACAGAGGCGTCAAAACGGATACGCTCCCGGATAAATTGTTGTTTGTGCAACTCGTCACTTTCCAGCCATACACGAATAGCTTCTTTTTCCCATTCGGAGCATTCTCCCTGGAAATAGCGGGTCAACATGTTGCGGTCTATATTCATGCCTGTTATATATTAATACTGGTGTGTCCTGCTCTCAAAGAAAACCAATCTCTTTTAAGAATCAGGTTCTATAATAAGAGCAACTAAGGGTGGAAAAATCCCAAACGAAATCACTAAATATTTTGAAAAAAAATAAGAACGAGAGGTATATAATCCCTTAAATCTTTATAAATCTGCGCATTAGCCTTGTTCAAATGATAGTCGATTTTTTGCAATGAAACATTCATTTCTGCAGCTATTTCTTTTCTCGGTTTGTTTTGCAAACGATTTTGAATAAAGATATCGCGGGTTTGCTTCGGCAGTTTTGCCAGAGAGGCAGTCAGGAGTTCCATTATATCTTTTGTAAATATATCGGCATAACCTGTATCTTCCAACGTCATAATACGGGCATTGATCTCCCACTCATGAAGTTCTACAATTTTTTGTTTATGGCTTTCTTCTACCTGAAGATGTTTCAGATAGTTCAGACATTTATTCCGGACAGTTATCATAATATAACCTAGCACATCTGTTTCTGCCGATAGTTTATCTTTATTCTCCCAATAATAAAGAAGGGCATCATGTGTAAGATCTTCTGCGGTAGGCTGATCATTGACATAGTAATAGGCATACCGGACAAAACGCCTGTAATACATATTGTAAAACGAACCAAAATTCCAATCCGTATTTACTTCAATAGGTGTTATAAGATTCCTTTCCGTGGTAATAATTTTAGATTTGCGAATTGAATTTCTTGCGATTGAACAAAGTTACGGATTTATTTTCATACTCCTTTATCTTCGCCTCGCAAATCCGTTTCGTAATATCCCTGAGTAATTCGACTTTCGGGATAAGGGTATCGATATCCTCTTTCGTTACTACAAAATACGGGTTATACCTCGCTTCTACATAGGCTGCTTTTAAAAGTACAAAAAGTCGTTTTTCTTCAGATGTATTTTGTGGAAACACAGTCCCCAGGTCATCGGCATAGCGCCTTACAGAAGAAGATAACTTAGAGAGGTTGTGTTGTTTGTTATTTCGTAAAGTAAAAGTCAAACGGATGGCATAATAGTAATTCTCACAGGCTTGATGAAGAAAAAAAGATGCTTCTTTATAATCAGTTTCTTTATCGGCTATTATTGCATACTTCAAAAAATTATTTGCTCTTTTTGACTTCTCATCAAAATACTCCTGTGCCTGTTCCTTTATTTCCGCAAAGTTCAGTTTTCTTCTACGTGATAATTTGTATTTACCACTGTTATACAAAACAATACCTTCCTGTTTAATCTGGGTATAGAAATACCGACCCTCTTCGAGATACTTATTTAACGCCTTAATATCATCAGTGATAAACTGAACAGGCGTATCGCGATCGAAATCTTTTCCGGAGAAGAAGATATCTTCTACATTATCCAGTACCGTTTCTGCCTTTTTATTGTTGAAACCGCTTGTTACCACATAGATATCGTAATCAGATATCTTGACTGTAGGAATACCACCGTCTTCAATTCGTACGCTACGACGCACATAATTGCCTCTAGCATAACTACCATACAGAATAATATACTCCGTCTGAGGTAATCTTTTCAGTATCTCTTTAACCAGAAATACCAAATCGTCCTGTTTGTCTTTCGGCAGATAAGCTATCGAGTCTTTCATTATGCTTGATTATGTACAACATTAAAC
>NZ_QUGR01000013.1:0-147871 GCF_003479145.1 Parabacteroides sp. AF18-52 | reverse complement strand
AAGCATATATGTGTTCTTTGCGTTTGATATATATCAAACGAATACTTTATACTGTAGCAAAGCAGAGTTCGATACAAGTCTTAATGATTTTGAATCAGAAGTTTTGACCTTTACTGAAAGTAGTTTACAGATAAACATATTGACATCAGCCATCTTTTACAGAAATATCAAAATAAAAACTCCAAATCCCTGTATTCAAGAATTTGGAGTTTCATTATTAAAAATTCAGTTGTTCCATTTATATTACAGGAGCGTCAGGAGCCTTACCCGGCTTTGGAGCTTCCCCTTCTTTATAGAAAGGTAACGGCCCCATCTTATATTCTTCCGGCCCATAATAAAGTGTCGATGCCATAATCTCATCCCAGGAAATCGGTTTTCCGGTGTAAGCAGCCTCACGTCCGAGAATTGCGATCTGCGTTGAATAAGCCAACGCTTCCGCCTGATTTATCTTTTTATCCAAACGGATCGATTCAACCAGGTGAACATGTTCCTGGTCATACGGATTTTTCACAGGCTTATTTTTATAATCATATTCCCAAAGCGTATTTCCATTATAATCGACAAGCTTGATCTCTCCTCTGTCGTTCAACAGAGCAACACCCTTGGTGCCATATACCTGTTCGGAAACATTTCCGTCGCAACCGTCGATCTGACGAGCAGTTGCTAACATGCGTTTGTTATTATTATAATAGTAGTCCACACTAAAGAAATCATAAATATCCCCTGTCAAACGTTGCGCACGGCCGCCGAAACCTACCGCACGAACAGGACGATCTTCCATGAACCAGGTAACAACATCTATGTTATGGATAGCCTGATCTAGCAGATGGTCACCACTTAACCATTTAATGTTAAACCAGTTACGAATACAATATTCCATATCGCTCCATTCCGGACGTTTCCGTTTATTCCACCAGGCACCCTGATCCCAATGTGCTGAAGATGATACGACATCGCCTATCAATCCATTTTTCACTTGAACATAAGCCTCCCAATAGTCCTTACGATGCCGACGCTGATTACCCGTAACAACAGTCAAACCTTTAGAAGTAGCCACCTTAGCTGCAGCAATCACCGTACGTATACCTGTAGGATCGACAGCACAAGGTTTTTCCATAAAAATATGCTTGCCTGCTTCAACGGCGGCTTTAAACTGTTCCGGACGGAAATGCGTAGGAGTACACAGCAGAACGACATCTATATCATTCATTGCCAAGACTTTTTTATACGCATCAAATCCCAAGAAACAGTTGGCATCAGGAACCTCATTTTTAAACTGTTCTGATAGTACTTTCCGGCAGGTAGCCATTCTATCCGGGAACAGATCGGCCAGCGCTATAATAGATACATTCGGTCCGGATTTAAGAAACTGAGTAGCCGCTCCGGTACCACGGTCGCCACAACCAACCAACGCAGCTTTTAAAGGTTTTCCATCAGGAGCCACTTCTACGAAAGAGAACATTCCCAATTCTTCCGGAGAATAATTCTTCGCAGCCGCACCTGCACCTTGTTTTTCTTGCGTACATGAAGTCATTACAGCCGACGACATACCTAATGGTATTCCGGCACCCAGCAATGCTGTGTTTGTTAAGAAATCTCTTCTTTTCATGGTATTTATTATAAAAATATAGTTATTAGACGCCCAAATATATGAATTCATTATCAACAAAGCAAACTTAAAACACATTTTATACATCACATTATTAAGTAGATAGATATATTTTACATGTATTTAATACAATAAGGTAAATAATATTGTACTAAATACGCCAAGTATCCTATCATACAGCTTTTGTCCTGTTATACAATAACTAAAAATATCAAAACAGACAGAAAAAACACCTGCGAAGCATATTTTTCGTACCTTTGAAGCATAAACAATAACATAAACGAACGATGAAAAGCACAAATTATCTTTTCCTCCTCGGACTAGGGCTTACAACTTTAATCTCCTGCAAAGAGGTAAACGCTCCCGATCCGGTTTATCCTATTCCCACGCCGGAACAGGTAGAATGGCACAAAATGGAAACTTATGCCTTTGTCCATTTTGGTTTGAACACATTTAACGATCTAGAATGGGGATATGGAAATACCCCTGCTTCGACCTTCAATCCTACTGATCTGGATTGCGAACAATGGGTCCGCACGATCCAGGCTGCGGGCTTAAAAGGAGTGATTCTCACAGCCAAACATCATGACGGTTTTTGTCTGTGGCAGACTGCTACAACAGAATACAGTGTAAAAAACTCTCCCTGGGAAGGCGGAAAAGGCGATATGGTAAAGGAACTGTCCGATGCTTGTCATAAACACGGACTGAAATTCGGTATCTATCTTTCCCCCTGGGATCGTAACAGCGAAAACTATGGGCAACCGGGGTATGTAGATAAGTTCCATGCCCAATTACATGAACTGGTATGTAACTATGGCCCGTTATTCGAATACTGGTTTGACGGCGCAAACGGTGGCAACGGTTGGTATGGCGGTGCAAATGAAACCCGTTCTATCGACCCGAATACTTATTATAAATACGAACAGGCTGTCGACACAATCAAAAAATATAATCCATCGGTCATGATCTTCGGAGGAACCGAACCGACCATTCGCTGGATCGGAAACGAAGAAGGCTGGGCCGGTGATACACAATGGAGTATGTTTACGAAGAAAGACGGTATACATTACCGTCAGAGCCAATGGGGACTGGAAGATGGCGACCAATGGCTAGGTGGCGAATGCGACGTATCTATCCGCCCGGGTTGGTTCTACCATGCACGCGAAGATCACCAGGTAAAATCATTGTCACATCTGGTCGATCTGTATTACCGCAGTGTCGGACATAATGCGAACTTCCTGTTGAATTTCCCTGTCGCACTGAATGGAAAGATCAGTCCGACAGATTCCATCCGCGCTGTCGAATGGTATCAGACTATACAAAACGATCTTAAAAACAACTTACTGGAGAATGCTTCCGTAAAAGCCAGCAATTCCCGGGGTGGTCAGTTCAAAGCGAATAAAGTCAATGACAGGGATTGGGATTCTTACTGGGCTACAGAAGATGGCGTCACAAATGCAACACTAACCTTTACATTCGATAAACCAACGGATGTAAACCGTCTGATGATCCAGGAATATATACCTCTGGGACAGCGCGTAAAAGCATTTACCATCGAAACGGAAAAAGACGGACAATGGACACCGGTCGAAGCTGCCGACTCAACGACTACCGTCGGCTACAAACGTATTGTCCGCTTCCAGACTGTCAATACCGATAAAATACGCATCAACTTCCTGGATGCACGTGGCCCGCTATGTATTAATAATGTAGAAGCTTTTCTTGCTCCGGCTCTGCTGACAGAACCAGCAATCAGTCGTGACCTGAAAAATATCGTTACCATCCGGGTGGAAGATAAAAATTCAGAAATCCACTATACAACCGACGGTTCGGAACCGACAAAGGACTCTCCCCGTTATACCGAACCGTTCGCCTTTGCTCAAAAAGGTACGATCAAGGCTATTTCATACGACCGTACATTCGACAAGGCCAGTCCGGTATCTGTAAAAGAGCTGGATATTCCGGCTTCCGACTACACAGTTGTCTACCCGAAGGATGAAAAAACAATTGTCATGTTCGACGGTAACGGATATACCACTTTCTATCTGCCGAAAGGAAAGCAGGAAGTGGAAATACAACTGGCTAACGAAATGCCGATATCCGGATTCCGGTATGTTCCCAATCAGGGACGCGATGCAGGAGGACATATTTCTAATTATCAACTATTTGTTAATAATAAGAAAGTGGCTGAAGGCGAATTCTCTAATATCAAACATAATCCGATAGAGCAGGAAATCCGTTTCCCGGCCGTAAAAGGAGATAAGATACGGTTCGTAGCAACACGGATTGTCGATAACCAGCCGCAAGCTGGGATTGGAGAGTTTTCAGTAATTACTGAATAAAACCGGTATTACAAAATCAATACGATTCAAATAAAAAAGAGTGTCGGACATATACGTTTCGACACTCTTTTCTTATATATACCACAATGACATTTTATTCAGGACAGCTTTTCTTTGATAAACACAATCTTACTTAGTTCTTGCAGAACTATGTCCATTTGGACTATCTTTATAGTTATAACAGAAACTGTTTTATAAAAATATCTTAGACTTAGGACGATAAACTTATTGGTGCTTGTTGTCGTTTTTTTTTGAGTTATTAGAAAACGTCGGCAAGTTATATAAAAATATTACAACTACAACCTTTTTTTACATAAAAAATCCAACAACACTAAATATTAAGCAGTGAGAGCCACCGAAAACGAACCAATGAAAGCTACTTCTTCACACCTTTTAAATGATAATTAACATCAAGCCCGCATGTTATAACAAATTTCCCCTTTGCCCCACCTGCAAAGAGCATGATACTCAACAAACTAAATTTCAAAGCAAGGGCACAATTCCTGCTATTTAGAACAAGATCATTAAACCTTCCTTATGACCAACAGACATAGTTCTGCAAGGACTCAGATATACCTTATTTAACCTTAGTGAAAATTGTAGTTATATTATATAATTTAATGTGTGTGAAATGAAAAAGTTAACTTTTACTTTACTGTGCCTTGTGATCTGCATGTGTACAGTAGTGGCTCAAAATGTGAAGGTGACAGGTACTGTTACCGCCGCAGATGACGGTCTACCGATTATTGGAGCATCAGTTCTTGTTAAAGGGACAATGATTGGTACAGTAACGGATGCCGAAGGTCGTTTCTCTTTGGATGTACCACCCGAGGGAAAAATTTTACAAATTTCGTATGTCGGTATGAACACGCAGGAAGTAGCTGTAAAGCCAGTTATTAAAGTGCTCCTGCAGTCAGACACCCAGAATTTGGAGGAAGTTGTCGTTACGGCAATGGGTATTACCCGCTCCGAAAAGACCCTGGGATATTCAGCAACGACCGTTAAGGCTGATGAAATTATCAGCTCACGTACGACCAATGTAGCCGATGCCCTTTCCGGTAAGGTAGCCGGATTATCGGTAAGCTCCACCTCTTCCGACCCGGGTTCGGTTAGTAACATTGTAATCCGTGGTTTCAGTTCTATCAACGGAAGTAATCAACCACTTTATGTAGTTGACGGTGTACCTTTACAGAATAATATGGTTTCCGGTGATGGTAAGAACGTAGCAACCGGAGGTATTTCAAGTGTGGCTTCTGAAGATATCGCTTCGATGACTGTATTAAAAGGAGCAGCCGCAACCGCCCTTTATGGTAGCCGTGCCGCTAACGGTGTGATCGTGATTACCACGAAATCAGGAAAGAAAGGCGACGGACGGAATTTCTCGATCAGCTACAGCGGCAATGTACAGGCTCGTATGGTCTCTTTCCTGCCGGAAATGCAGAACTCGTTCGGACAGGGATGGAACGGTGCACAGACATATATTGAGAATGGTTCCTGGGGTCCTCGCTTGGACGGATCAATGCAGGTGTATGGGCCTATCTGGAATAATCAGCAATTGATTCATGAATACAGTGCAAAAGAAAATAATGTAAAGGATTTCTTTGATCCGGGTTGGTCGCAGAACCATACAATTTCCTTGAGCGGTGTTTCTTCCGACACCAAGATGGATTATTATCTGTCTTATTCTTTTACGAAAGATGATGGTATCATGCCGAAAGATTATGATACATACGAACGTAATACGGTAGCTTTCCGTGGCGGCTATGAAGCGACAGACTGGTTGAAAGTATCTTCTTCCCTTAATTTTGCACGCAGCCAGACGGATGCAGTCGGCAGTTTCCAAGGTACATCCGTAATCGACGGCGTGTTTGAGTTACCTCGCGACATCTCTATCGTGGACATGAAAGATACCAGTTCACCCTTCAATACGCCGGAAGCTTACTTTACTCCTTACGGTATCACCAACCCCTACTGGTCATTGGAAAACAATTACAACCATACGGCTTCGAAGCAAATTTACGGTAAAGTGCAGGTGGATGTCACTCCGATCAAAGAGTTGAAACTGTCCTATCGTATGGGCTTCGACTATACGGACTATGACCGTAAGGTAGGTGCTCCGCAAATTAAGCTGGACGACGCGCTGATCGACGAAGACTATGGATATGCTCCTTCCAACATGAATCAAAGTGGACATGTATATACCCGCTATGGCCGTCATTACGAATTGAATCACGATTTCCTGGCTAATTATTCTAAACGCTTCCTAGATAACAAGCTGGATGTGAGCGTAAATGCCGGTGTAAACATGAACGAACGCGGATATACGCGCACGACCGGCCAGACCGACGACTTGTCTTTCTATTCCGGATTCTGGGATCTGAGTAACGGTTCCACGAAAACAACATTGTCGGAAAGTCAGAATAAACGCCGTTTGGTTGGTCTCTTCGGAGATGTAACCCTTGGTTGGGACGATATGATTTACCTGAACCTGACCGCACGTAACGACTGGTCGTCTACATTGCCTATCGACAACAACAGTTTCTTCTATCCGGGTGCCACATTGAGTTGGATCTTTACCCGCCTAATCCCGGAAAATGAAATTCTTACTTTCGGAAAGGCTCGTTTGGCATATGGTAAGACCGGTAACGATGCAGATCCTTATCAGACAGGTCTGACTTATATACAAGGTACGGCAAATGGCTATTATGGCAGCGACATATCCAAGTTCCCGATGAACGGAGTGAATGCCTTTATAGCTTCCAATACAAAAGGCAGCAACACATTGCGTCCGGAAATGACATCAGAATTTGAAGTCGGCATGAACTTACAATTCTTCAACGGACGTTTCGGGATCGATGCAGCCTATTACAACCGTAAAACGAAAGACCAGATCTTTACTCTTCCGACCGATCCGTCAACAGGTTTCAGCTATATGGTAACCAACTTCGGTGAAGTCAGCAACAAAGGTATCGAATTAGTTATCAACACCACTCCGGTACAGATTAAAGATTTTCGCTGGGACTTGAGTTTCAACTTCTCGAAAAACAACAACAAGGTACTTTCATTACCTGAAAGCCTGGAAGGCGGAAAAGTTTCCATCTATAACTTCTCTGCCGGTAACGATGCGATTTATATGTATGCCGAAGAAGGTAAGCCGATGGGGCAGTTCTATACTTACTTACCGAAGAAAACGGCAGATGGAAAGCCGATCGTAGACGCAAACGGTTATCCTGTTTTAGGCACATCTGTCGAAGATACCGGCAAAAACATGAATCACGACTGGACAGGCGGAATCAATACAGCTTTTACCTATAAAGATTTCACATTGAGCGCATCTTTGGATATTCGTAGCGGTGGTTATATGTTCTCACGTACGAAGAACCTGATGCAATTTACAGGTAACGGTGTAGTTACAACTTACAACGACCGCCGTCCGTTCATTATCCCCAATTCAGTCGTTGATAATGGCGATGGCAATTATACCGAAAACACCACCCCGATTTATCTGGGCAACGGCAGCTATCAAACCTATTTCAATGATTACGGATATGGAGATGGCGGAGAAGCTTATCTGCTCGATCGTTCATTCGTTAAATTGCGTAACATCAGCCTGACCTGGAATGTTCCGAGACAGTGGGTACGCAAGATGTCATTGAGCAATTTGGCCATTACGGCATTTTGTAATAATGTATTTACCTGGACCGCATCAGATAACCGCTACGTAGATCCGGAATCAACAACCGTATCACAGTCTTCTTATGGTGACCTGGCAACACAATTCGGTGAACTGTATACCAACCCGTCTTGCCGTATATTCGGATGCAACCTGAGTGTTAAATTCTAAAACGAGGAGAAAATAAAATATGAAAAAGATATTATTGGCATCTGCACTGCTTTTGGGTGTAAGCTTCACTTCTTGCAACAGCTATTTGGATATCAACACAGATCCCAATTCGCCAGCCGAGGAGAACATTGAGACTTCCATGTTAATGCCTGCCATCGAAATGAACACGGCTTCAAGCTATGGTAATTTTTTGCGCATCGCCGGAGGTTTCCATGCCCAGCAGTACGCGCACTTATTCGGAACAAGCAACTATTTGGACTATTCAAAGTTCAATATGTCGGCTACCCGCAGTAGCGGAACCTATACGCAATTCAATCAAAAAGCATTACAGAACCTGAAGACATTACTAACCAAGTCCGCAGAGCAGGAAGACTGGGGAACCTATCTGGCAGGAACGGTTTTGCGCGCGTTTGTTTACGAGGCTTTGGTTGATTGTTATGGCGAAGTGCCTTATACAGAAGCTCTGGATTTAGAAAACTTTCCGACTCCTAAATATGATGAAGGACAGGTGGTTTATGAAGGAGTGATTGCAGAAATCAATGAGGCGCTGGAAAAGGTTTCGGCATCGAATATTGTATGCACCAACTTCCTTTTCCCGTCTTCAACGGCCGACAAATGGATCAAGTTCGCCAATGCATTGAAGTTGAGGATGCTGATGCGTATATCCGGTGTGAAAGACGTACAATCAGAAGTGGCTGCTTTATTGGCAGAAAACAACTTCCCAACCACCGACGTTTCTTATAAAGGATGTTGGAAGAACGAACCAGGGCAGATGAACCCGTTCTATTCGGAAGAATTTGCTACGACCTGGGGATCTACGCAAACCAATATCGCTGCCAACCTGGCGATCATCGGTACGATGCAAGTAAAGAACAGCGAAGGCGCTATCGAATATGAAGATCCTCGTTTGGCTGCTTTCTTTCAAAAAAACAAAAGCAATGAATATATCGGCGGTATTTCAGGAACCAACTATCCGAAGTCTACCAGTAAATTGCAGGATTGGTGCCGTCCGGTGGCCACATTCGATATGCCGGTTTACCTGATCACCGTATCAGAAGTTGAATTCTTCAAGGCTGAATATTATGCACGTTATGGATCTGCAGCCGATGCCGCCACTCATTATGCGGCCGCCATCGAGGCTTCTTTTGCTTCTGCTAACGTAAGTGGAGCTGCCGACTATGTAGCCCGTTATCCGTTCGATGCTTCCAATTATAAAAAGAGTATCGGTATCGCAAAATGGGTCGCTCTTTCCGGGGTCAACCCGTTCGAAGCCTGGTGTGAGATGCGTCGTTTGGATTACCCCACATTCGGTACAGCCAAAGGTAGCGACTTTTATACCGAAGGCGATCAGGAATCATACAATACATCCAAATATGTTCCCGGTACGTTGTACACGCCGATTCAGGTATTTGGCGAAGTGGGTGCAAATAAATTGCTGGAACGTTATCCGTATGCAGAAAGTTCTTCTTCCCGTAATGAGAACACACCGGCATTCCCGGGATATACGTCACCGGTGTTCTGGGGTAAATAATTTAATTTAAAAGAGAGAATTATGAAAAAAGTAATTTATAGTTTATTGCTTTTTTGCGGTCTTTTCGGTTTATGGGGCTGCGAGAAAACGACAGAAGGTCTGACTAAAGTGACCTATTATGTGAACTTCGAACTGAATGGTGATGATCCCATGCTGGTACCGGTGGGCAGTACATTCTCTGATCCCGGTGTTGTTGCCATGGAGGGAGAAGAAGACGTGACCGCTTCGGTAACTGTCAATAGTGATGTGAAAGCTGATCAAATCGGTCTATATTCCGTATCTTATTCAGCGACGAATGCGGATGGATTCTCCAGTTCGGTTAAACGCACGGTGGTTGTTTATGATCCGGAGGTCACAACAGATGCTTCCGGTGATTATACGGTAGACTCAAGCGTCAGTTATCGAAATATGAATGGTCAACAAGCTCCATTCAAAGGAGATTTCAGTGTATCTGTTACTTTGGTAGCACCAGGCATATTTGCCGTATCCGATTTTCTGGGAGGTTGGTATGACCAAGGAGCCGCTTACGGTGCAGCTTATGCCATGAAAGGCTATTTCAAACTGAATGCAGACAATACGATCGAACCGCTCAGTAGTTTGCTTGCTGGTTGGGGCGACTCCATGGACAGCATGAAAGAGGGGAAATATGACCCGGAAACAGGACAGATTTCCTGGTATATCGACTATGCAGGGACGATGACATTCTATGTAATAATGAACAAATAAACGGATAGAAATTATGAATAAACATATTATTTGGCTATTTACCCTGCTGGTATTCGTATTGGCAGGTTGCGAAAAAGACGAAATAGGCAACACAGCAACCGAAGCACTTGCCGGTGAATGGAAAGTGACGGTAGATGCGGTAGATGAAGGAGGTAATGTCATTGCCGAAGATTTCAACGGAATTGGGCATATCCTGATGAATACCTATAACACGGCAGCAAATACACCCACCGAAATGTATGTAGACGATATAGGCCACTTTTGGGAATATAAAGTACGGGTTAAATCGGATGTCAATGCGTTGACATTTGCGACTAATGGTGCTGCTCCCAATGAAGCCTACGAATGTGATGTGACGATTGACGGCGGTAAGATCTTATTAGGAGCTGCTACGACACCTCACGGAACACCGGCGGACAGTATTGTCTATTATATCTCATTCAGCGACGATGAACCCGGTATGAGGTATAAAGTTTCCGGATATCGCTATTCAGGACTTGCCGTTGACGATTAATATATAAGAACTATTTATAAAACATAACACGTTAACCAAAAATCTTGCTAGACACACTCGACCGGAGTTAGTAGTGATACCAGCTCCGGTCTTTATTATACATAATATCAAATTAGTCTAATGTAATTATTTATACTTCGATACCAATTCAAAGGTGATTTTATTCAGACTTGATCACTTCCGACGGGTTCAACCGTGAAATCAACCAAATACGATATGCGACAGTTATAAATACAATTGCTGCAGTAAGAAATAGAATGCCCAGCCACATAAAAGGATAATTCAACCACTGTGGAGAGATGATCATCTCCGATTTTATCAGAGAATGCAAAAACAAATAGACGATCGCCAGCGAGGGAATAGCCGCAACCAGCAGTAAGCGAATATACAATTTTCCGAATAAAAGAGCGATCACCCGCGGACCGGCACCATTGATCTTCCGTATGGCTACTTCTTTTTGACGGCTACGCGTATCGAGTGTAATAGCTGAGTAGATTCCCAAAACAGTTATGATCAAGCTAATCACAGACAACAATGTAAACAGATCACTCATCAACTCCGCTCCCCCATTATACCGGAAACGCTCTTCCTGTTTAGTAGTCAGCTCGAAAGGAATAGATTCCGGCAGCCAATTACGAACAATGTGGAGTACTTCTATTCGAATATTCTGTTCCTGACCGGACGTACATTTTATATAAACGACCCTGTAATCCGTTTTTTCCGGTATTGATAGGAGTGTAAAACGATGATATTGATGTGCCTTTGCTATTTGTTCCCTGTTGTACAACGGTTCAAAAGGTAATTGTTCATACACGCCGGTGATCTGAAACACCTGGTCGCCCAACAATACAGACGAAGGATTCTCCTCCCCTTCTTTCTCCAATTCCCAGATAAGCGAACGCGATACAACTATTTCAGTAGGAGCCTGCGGCATTCTTCCTTCTATCCTCAGGTTCATAAATTCCGGATAGTTGTCACTGACAAAATACTGTATTCCGTGTATATTCTCATCTTTCTTAGTCTTGTAATCGGGATACCGGCCAATATTATCCAACAAAATATCCTCTACACCGGCAAGTGTACGGATACAGGAAACAATTTCCTCTCCATGTCCCTGCAATTGAGGTTCCCAAAGCTCCATTTTCCAAATACGGGAACATTCCTCTTCGGTCAGCGTATTATTTCTCTTTTCATTCACAAGCCGATATACATGTCCCAATCCAATCGCACCAGCCATAAAGAGAAAACAAATGAACAGTTGCACCCCTAACATAAAATTACGTACACCGTGCTTTTGGGATTTCCCTCCTTTCACCCCTTCAGACAGGGAAAGACGTTTGATACGGAAAATAGCCCAGGCCGCTATCAGCAAACAGATAACAAATAAGATACACAAGTATTCTAATTCTTGCCGGATAAGAACAGAAAGATCAATAATCTCACTTTCGTTTAAAACCGCTTTATTAGCAATATATTGGTAATAAACAGGAATAAGCCATTCAACCATGACAAAACTAACAAATGCCGACGCAATAAAAAGAATGGCAATCTCACTGAAAAGAAGATAAAACAATCCTACCGAATCAGAACCCAGACATTTTCGTAAACTCAGCTCCCGCGTTCGGTTGTAAAACGACTGGATACAGAATTTAAGAAAATTAATCATGGCTGCTATCAATACCAAAGCTCCAATCAATGGAATGAAAAGAATTGCCCCTAAATTATCTGGTTTATATAATTCTTCCTTAAAGGTCATAACACTCAAATAGTTCTCATTTTCATTACCAAATGCTGCTATTTGCTTTTTTAATCGTTGATTCACAACGGCACTCGGTACATCTTTATTAAGCAATGCAACCACATTCAAGTATTTCCGTTCCGGGTTAATCATAGCTGTTTCAGGAAAATAAAGATCGCTCTTTTCCCGTGCACCATCCGGCAGGTCACAAATTACGGCACTTATGGTGGAATACTGTATAGCAGAAGTATCGGTATCTGCCCGACTGAAATAAAGCGTTTTGCCAATAGGATCTTCCTTTCCGAACATCTTCCGGGCAGATGATTCACTAACCCAGACTTCCCCCGGTTTCAAAACAGGAGTTAACCCTTCAAGGGTTTGCATACCGAAAATAAAAGGAAAATCTTTCGTGATATTCTGAAAACTACACTGGAAAGGCTCTTCTTGCTGAGCAGCTTTACAAATAGTAATATTAGCCCTTCCGTAACCGTATGAATAGGCTATTTTCTCCATTCCGGCTACCGGATTGCTCATCAATAGCTGTAATTCTTTCCCGGGAATATAGGGGTCGTCGTAGTTATTTTTTGCCGATTTCACATACATGTTCGCTATCCTGTCGCTATTGCTCCAACCGATAAACTGGTTATTGCTTCTCCTTATATAATAAGAAGTCATACTGAAACATAGTAGTCCGATCGCAATGCCAATGATGGAAAGCAAATATTGAACTTTGTTTTTAAGTATTTGCCGGATAGCAATCTTTAAATAGTGCTTTATCATAATACAATATCTTTTGTTTTCATACAACAAAAGTTATGCCACCGACATAACAATCTGAATAACTGAATATTACAGATATCACTCTTCTATTAAAACTGTGTGGTTCCGCACGAACAACGTTCTTATTCGCACAAAATAGGATCATGAGGAATAGGTCATAAACCAATGCGTAACTTTCTCGCTATATGTCTTCGAGATCGGGATATCCGGGACCATTTCCACACCCAATTCAAGATAAACGCCGTCTTTTTCACGACGGATCACTTTTACCTGGTCGAAATTGACCATGTAAGAACGATGACAACGCAAGACATTCGTTTCTGCCAGACTCTCTTCGATCGCCTTCAACGAATTGCGAAGCATGAACTTCGTCAACACACCTTTATTCAGATACCAGATACAGACATAATTATCTGCAGATTCTATATATAAAAGATTCGTCCGCTTCACTGATAAACGCAACTCATGTTTCTCATCATAAAAAGAGAAGACAGACAATTTGTTCGCAACTTCTGCCCTGTCCTCCTCCAACAACCTCAATTGCCGCTCTTTCTCCTGATAAGAAAAATAAAGATGCAAAGCCGAATAAGGTAATAATAGAACCAGACTTGTATTGATCGCCGATTCTTTGAATACACTTAAATATTCACGTTCCGGATTTAACACCAATGTATAGATCGTATAAAACAGAGACATAAAAAATATCTCCAGAATAATCCATAACGAATATCCTCCGACCGATATATCATGCTTCCTACCCCAATAATACATAACGATCCGGCTGATCACCACTACCAATACGCCAGTAAGGATTATCAGGCTGGAGAACACAAAAAACTTAAATTCCGAAACCGGATACCAATTGGATGAGCTGAACGGCTTATAAATATTGATAAACACCAAAGCGAAAAGTGCTGTCAGCAGAACCAGGCGAACGATGTTCGACTTCCCATAAATATAAGCGGGTATTTTATGACCGAGCATTCCCATATCTTTTGCCTCTTATTTGGTAACAAATGTAATAGTAAATCCCGAAACATTCACCCCGCATATAAAAATTTCACCCCACTATTCGGGTTTATGCCCCTGCCGCAGTTCGCCGGAACCATTTATTTGCAAGGATTGTTTTAATAGTGTTTGTTTGCATCAAAAATCGATTGTTATGGATATCTCACTTCGCACACAACAGCTGAACAGCCTTTTCTCGTATGATAAAAAGGCACGCCTGGAAGAGAGCCGCCTGGAAATAACTCCCTTTCGTTTTACGCAGACAATAGGTGCCAGCGAAATTAACGAATTCCAGAAAGAGCTCGCCACGACAGAATTCTGTTCCGTCACCGACGACCATATCCAGGAAAATAAAATATTCAATTATACCGTATTCGCTCCTTCCGGAAAAGAGAAGCGCGACAAAGCCATTATCCTCCTACATGGACTGAACGAACGAACCTGGGAAAAATACCTGACCTGGGCCGAATATCTGACCGAGTCGACCGGAAAGCCGGTCATACTTTTCCCGATCGCTTTCCACATGAACCGGACACCGGGCAGCTGGTGCAATCCGCGAACCGTGTTACCCTGGGTCGGTAAACGGAAACAGGAAATAGACAACCTGGTCAATTCCACTTTCGCCAATATTACGTTGAGTAGCAGACTGTCGATAAATCCGCTGCGTTTCTATGCTTCAGGGCGCGAATCGGTGTATAACCTCTGGCAACTGGTCTATGAGATCAAGAGCGGAAGACATCCTCTATTCAAAGAAGACACCTCCATCAATCTGTTTGCCTATTCCATCGGCGCATTGCTGTCGCAGGTATTATTACTGAGTAATCCGGAGAAAATGTTCAACGATACCCGCCTGTTCATGTTCTGCGGAGGTTCCATTTTCAGCGAGATGGATGGTAACGCACGCGATATTATGGACAAGGATGCATTCGACAGCCTGCAACGCTTTTATCGTCACGACTTTCTGGAAAACCGTTCTTTACCGACTTCGTTCAGGAATGATTTTCTCGAACAGGCATTCAAGGCTATGATACGTCCGGATGTTCTGCAGGAATACCGCGAATCCTTTTTCCAGAAAGCGTGTAACCGGATCAAAGCGATCTCATTGAAGAAAGATGTCGTCATGCCTACAAACGGAGTGATCAAGGCATTGGGTAAAGCATCCGACAAAATACTGGAAGAACTGGATTTTCCTTTCTCTTATTCGCATCAGATACCGTTCCCTTTCCGGGCAAAGATCGACCAGACACTCGTAAACCGGGAGTTCAACAATATATTCAGTAAGGCGGCAGCATTCTTATAAGCTAAAAACAAAAAGCGAACGCAGACTTGTATCATCTACGTTCGCTATTATTTTTAATACTTATTTTATCTTTAATTACTCCAACGTAATCACCTTATATTTCGGAACCAACGTCTTCATAGCCACCCATCCGATCAGATAAGCAACAGAACATACGCAGAAAATAATAAAATATCCGGCTGGTTTTCCTTCAAATCCCATAAACGTCATGTGAGTTTCATCAGCATAGACAAACAGGTTACCTGCCACTTTCTGCAGGATCATCGAACCTACACCGCCTGCCATACCACCGATACCGGTAATACTGGCAATAGCAGATTTCGGGAACATATCGCCTACCGTAGAGAAAATATTGGCAGACCAGGACTGGTGAGCCGCACCGCCGATACCGATCAAAATTACCGGGAACCAGGGAGAAATAGTACCTAACGGCTGCGCCAACAATACGACCAACGGGAAGAAAGCAAAGATCAGCATCGCTTTCATACGGGCAGCATACGGATTCATACCTGTACGGTTGATAAATATAGTCGGAAGTTTACCCCCGTAAATAGAGAGCATCGTAATCGCATATAACGTAAAGATCAATGCCATTCCCAACGGATCGGAAGTCTTGATCCCGAATTGTGTATTCAGATAAGAAGGAGTCCAGAACAGGAAGAACCACCATACACCATCCGTCATGAATTTACCGACAATGAACGACCAGGTCTGCTTATAACTGAAACATTGCCAGAAACCGATCTTTTTCTCCTCTTCTTCTGTTTTTGCAATTCCGCCGTCTTCATCCTTATCCTGTTCGATATAAGCCAATTCGGCTGCATTCACATGTTTACTCTTTTCGGGAGTGGTGTACATGAACACCCACATTCCCATCCAGATAAAACCAAGCGCACCGATCACGATAAAAGCCATTTCCCATCCCAGCCATTTAGCCAACGGCGGAATACTGAGCGGAGCGATCAAGGCACCGATAGAAGCACCGGCGTTGAATATAGAGGTCGCGTAAGCACGGTCTTTCTTCGGGAAATATTCGGCTGTTACCTTAATTGCTGCCGGGAAGTTTCCGGCTTCACCCAAGGCCAGCACACAGCGGGCAACCAGGAAGCAATACATACTGACAGTCGCCAGTACAACAACTACATCACCCGTTGCGCCGATCAGCTCGGCCGCACTGTTCATTCCTACATAATGTTCCGTTACAACACCACATAACGCGTGCATGCAGGCACCCACCGACCAGACACCGATCGACCAGAGGTATCCTTTTTTTGTACCCATCCAGTCGATAAAGCGACCGGCAAAAAGCATACAAATAGCGTATACAATAGAAAATACAGATGTGATCGTACCGTAGTGAGATTCGTTCCAATGAAATTCGGGTTTGATAAATTCATCCCAGGTTAGTGATAAGACCTGACGGTCGAGATAATTTACTGTTGTCGCAAAGAACAACATCGCACAGATCGTCCATCTGTACTGGGTCATTTTCTGACCAACATTGCCTAATGTGCTCATTTCTTACTGGTTTTTCATGATTTGCGGCAAATATATATCATTTTTTTTAATTACAAAGCATATTGTGTGTGCGAATACACGATTATTTACATTTAATTGGAAACATACAGTAATACGAGAATATAATCAGGAAATGATTTCATAGAGAGTTGGGTACTATGTTTTTTTTCATCATCTTTGTATGAAGAAAACACACAACACATTACAGGCTGTCTTTATGAGAAAATCTATTCTATACCTTCTGCTAATGATTTTCTGTCTGTCCGGGCTATATGCCGCAAACAGAAAGCCATTCAATTATTACTTTTCACATATTTCAAGTGAAGACGGTTTATCAGAAAGTCAGGTAAAAGTAATATTGCAAGACAGTTACGGTTTTATGTGGTTCGGTACGAAGAACGGACTGAACCGCTATGACGGAACCTCTATCCGTACGATCAATTGCGACGATTATATTGCAGGGACAAGCAATCACAATATATCCGCCCTTTTCGAAGATGAAAATAAGAAGTTATGGGTGGGCACCGACCGGGGCGTATATATCTATGATCCGGTCCATGACATATTCTCTTTCATTGACATGGAAGCAGAGAATGGAGAGAAAATGTTCAACTGGGTAGCTAAAATCACTTCCGACCACGAAGGGAATATCTGGATACTGATCCCTGACCAGGGTGCATTCCGTTATAAAGACGAGAAATTATATTATTATGCCATCACCAATAAAGACAATATCAAGCGGGAAAGCCCCGGAGCCATTTGTGTAAGAGAAAACGGAGAAGTGTGGATCGGGACAACAGGAGTCGGCATCTTCCGTTACGACCCGAAAACGGATTCATTCACCCAATACCATACCGACAAAGAGGGTAATACCCTGATGGGAGAACATATCTTCGCCATGTGCGAATATGGTGACTGGATCGTCCTGGCAGTCCATGACGGCGAACTGAAAAAGTACAATCCGGCTACCAACGTCCTGCAAACAGTGAAAGCACCGGGCGTGCATCATACGATATTACGTGATGTAGTTTGTTTTGATAAGAAAAGACTTTGGGTCTGCTCACATGCCGGCCTGTTCATTGTCGATGAAGAGAACAAAGAGGTGATCCATCTGAAAGAAGACCTGATGCACTCATACAGCCTCTCTGATAATATCATTTTCTGCATTCATAAAGACAGGGAAGGCGGGATTTGGCTCGGTACTAAGTTCGGGGGTGTCAACTACCTGCCGAATCATAAACTGTTGTTTGAGAAATATGTACCTTCCAGCTCGGAAAAATCGCTCAATACGCGGCGTATCCGTGAGATTGCGGAAGCTCCCGACGGTAATATATGGATCGGGACGGAAGATAACGGCATCAATATTCTGAATCCGGCAACCGGCGAAGTAACGCAGATCGACTATCCGGCTTCCGACAGGAAGAACCATCTCATGACTCAATCCCTGAGCATCCACGACGGGAAAGTATACTGCGGCTTATTCAAATACGGGCTGGACATTATTAACATATCCGACCATTCGATCAAACACTACACCCACCAGCAATTAAATCTCGATGAAGAAAGCGTCTATTCCCAGCTGATCGACAGCAAGGGGCGCCTTTGGGTCGGGAATGCATGGGGACTATCCAGAGCAGAGGCCGGTTCTTCGGTTTTTACCCGGATACCGGAAATAGGGCTCGACTGGATCGTATGTATGAAGGAAGATAAGAAAGGACGGATATGGCTTGCTTCCATGGGAAGCGGCGTATGGAAATACACACCGGAAGACAACTCGTTCAAGAAATACTTTAACGACTCGAAAGATGCAAACAGCCTGAGTTCAAATTCCGTCAGTTCCGTTATGGAGGACAGCAAAGGGCAGATATGGTTCTCTACCGACCGGGGTGGCATCTGCCGGTATAATGAAGCCGACGATAATTTCACCACCTTCTCCAAAGAACAGGGATTACCCGATGATGTAGCTTATAAGATACTGGAAGATAAAAATCACAATTTCTGGTTCGGTACCAACCAGGGGCTGGTGAAATTTAAACCGGAGACCGGTGATATCCGTGTATTTACCGTACAGGACGGACTGATCGGCAACCAGTTCAACTACAATTCGGGAGTGAAGGCTAGCAACGGGAAATTCTACTTCGGGACGATCGACGGGCTGATCGCCTTCAATCCGGACGATGACCAGCAGAGCGATTTCATATCGCCGGTTTATATTACTAAATTCAGCATATATAATAAGGAAGTAACAGTGCATACCCCTCGCTCGCCGTTGAGTAAAAGTATCCTGCATACGAACCGGATCGTATTGCCCTACGACCAGTCGAACATCAGTTTCGACGTGGCTATACCATCCTATTCGTCGGCACGCAGCGAGGAATGCTTCTATAAGATGGAACCGCTGGACCATAATTGGGTAAAGTCGAACAGCAATCAGAATATATCCTATGCCAAACTTCCTCCGGGCAATTATATCTTCCATGTCAAAGCGACGCAGGATGAAGGGGCGGACAGTCAATCGGCCACATCGCTCCGCATCACCATCCTGCCCCCCTGGTGGTTATCGACTTGGGCCTATTTTGTCTATACGATACTGGTACTATGCCTGGTATACGGATGGTTCCGTTGGTACAAACGGCGTAAGGAACGGCAGATGGAAGAAAAGCAGAAACTTTTCGAAATAGCCAAAGAAAAGGAACTCTACGAAGCCAAAGTGGAGTTTTTTACCGAAATCGCCCATGAGGTACGTACCCCTTTGACACTGATCAACGGACCGCTGGAGACAATCCTCGATATGAATATCCAGGACAGCAAGATCACACGTAACCTAACCGTAATTGCCCAGAACACCAAACGCCTGCTCGAACTGACCGGGCAGTTGCTGGACTTCCGGAAAGTCGGCGCCAATAAGTTCAAAATGGATTTTGCCTGGGTGAACGTCACGACGTTGCTGAAAGATACGATCTTACGCTTCGAGCCAACCATCCTACAACAGGATAAGGAATTATCCGTCGATATTCCCGAAGAAGAAATCACGGCAGCCATCGACCAGGAAGCCGTCACCAAGATATTGAGTAACCTGCTGAACAATGCCCTGAAATATTCAGCCCATACGATCCGGATCGAACTGCGGCAGGAAGAAACGACCTTCAGTATCCGTGTCACCAGCGACGGGAACCGGATACCGGCCGAACTCAGCCAGCAGATATTCGAACCTTTCTATCAGATCAATAAGAAAGAGGGAGCATCGACCGGTGCCGGTATCGGTCTGCCGTTAGCCCGCTCGCTCGCAATGCTCCACTCCGGAAAGCTCTGGCTCGACACCGAAGTTAACGGTAATTCATTTGTACTGACACTGCCTCTTGTCCAGGAAAAAGTCCGGCAACAGGAAAGTGCCGTTATTCAGGAAGAATTTATTTTCCCTGAAGAAGGTACCACTGTCAATGCCGAAGGCCGGAACTATACGCTCCTGCTCGTAGAAGACAACGAAACCATGCGTTCGTTCCTTTCCGAAAAGTTACAGGAACTGTTCATCACGGAAACTGCTCCGGACGGAAAAGCGGCACTTGAAATCTTGCGCGAACATCATATAGATATTGTCGTCAGCGACATTATGATGCCCGTCATGAACGGTCTCGAACTGTGCAAAGAGATGAAAGCGGACATCGAACTCAGCCATATCCCGGTCATATTCCTGACAGCCAAGAATGACCTCGACAGCAAGATCACCGGCCTGCGCCTGGGTGCAGAAGCCTATGTAGAGAAACCATTCTCATTCAATTACCTGGCGACACAGATATTCTCCCTCCTGAACAACCGTCAAAAAGAACGCGAGGCTTTCTCCAAACGTCCGTTCTTCCCGGTCAATAATATGCAGATGAACAAGGCCGATAAAGAATTTATGGACCGGATTATCGCTATTATTCACGAAAATATCACGGATGAGAACTTCGGCGTAGAGAAACTGGCAGAAATATTATTCCTGAGCCGTTCCAGCCTGTTGCGTAAGATAAAGGTTCTGTCCGGACTGTCACCCAACGACTTTATCCGCCTCATCCGCCTGAAGAAAGCGGCAGAACTGATACTCGACGGCAAGCACCGGATCGGGGAAATTTGTTATCTGGTCGGCATCAACTCTCCTTCCTATTTCAGTAAGATATTCCTGAAGCAGTTCGGGATGACACCGAAAGACTTTGAGAAGCAGAACCAAGGCGCTTCAAACGAGGGATGAGGGAATACCGACTGTGTTCATATTCTTCCGGGAAGTTTCCCGTACTGATAAATGGGTAGGAACGACAATCTGCCGGGGCTTCTCCCGTTTTTTGATCTGTTTGAGAAGCAGGTTACAGCATTCCTCCCCCATCTTATAGGTCTGATGGGTAACGGCTGTCAGGGCCGGTTCCACATAGTTGGAGTGAAGCTCGTCGGTGTATCCGATCAGGGCAATATCGGCAGGGATACAGAGCTGGTGTTTTTTGATCTCTTTCATGGCAGCAAAAGCCAGTGTGTCATTCATTGCCAGAATAGCATCCGGCGGTTCCGGTAACGAGAGTAACCGGTTACATCCTTCCCGTCCTTCCTCATAAGTCATCTTTTTACAGACAATCAGGTCATCCTCCACCGGTAAACCATATTCTTTCAAAGCTTCTACATATCCGTCACGGCGTTGTTGGACGATCGCCAAATGATCGGAACCACCCAGGAAAGCCACCCGTTTCGAACCCGACTCCAACAGGTGGCAGGTAGCCACCCGCGCCGACTCCTTATTATCGGCAACAACCGAAGGGATCGTATTCGTCAGGCAGACACGGTCAAAAAAGACCAGCGGGATATCCATATCCTCCAAAGAAAGGAAATGAGCGTAATCGGTCGTTTCCTGAGATAGACAGGCCAATATCCCCTCCACCCGCATATTCACCAGGTCCTCCACACAATGCACTTCCTGTTCGTATTGTTCATAGGAGGAAGTAATAATGACGGAATACTCGTTCTTACGCGCCACGTCATTGATGCCGCTGATGATCGATGAATAGAAATGAGTGACAATATCAGGCACGATAATGCCGATAATACGCGGCGTATTTTTCAGCAGGCTAAGGGCAAACGGGTTCGGACGATAATTCCATTCTTCGGCAAGCGCCTTCACACGTTCCCTCATCTCGGGACCGATCTCGTAACTGTCGTTCAACGCACGGGATACGGTAGAAACGGAAACACCCAGTTCTTTCGCCAGGTCTTTCAATGATATGTGTCTTTTCTTAGGCATCACAAATCCGATTAGGTCCGACAAATATATATTTTTTCCGGCAGATACAAGCGATTACCTCCGAGATAGATGCTATCGTATGCCGACATCGAGCCGTTTATACCCGATTCTTTATTCGTATCACAGCTGTGATACAAAAGAAATCCATCTGTGAAACAAAAGGAATCCAATAGTGAAACAAAAGAAACGCAACTGTGATATGCAATACTCATAGCGGGATAATAACGATCCGACAGGACCTGCCACGCAAACCTTTGCGTAGATTTTTATGTACAAAACGGTTATAATCAATACATAAAAGCTATACTTTTGGACTATTGCAAACTCAATCTATTTAAACCATGAAGTACTCATATTGCGGAAAAACCGGGATGAAAGTTCCCGTACTAAGTTTTGGAGCATCCTCCCTGGGAAGCGTATTTCACGAAACCCGTGAAGCGGAAAGTATCAAAGCTGTATTCACTGCCATTGAAAACGGGATGAACTTTATCGACGTTTCTCCTTATTATGGGCATTACAAGGCGGAGACAGTATTAGGAAAAGCGTTGAAAGATATTCCGCGCGACCATTTCCTGCTGTCGACTAAAGTAGGGCGTTACGGTAAAGACGGTGTGAACACCTGGGATTATTCTGCCCGGCGGGCCACCGAAAGCATTTACGAAAGTATGGAACGCCTGCACTTGGACTACATAGACCTGATTAACGTTCACGACATTGAATTTGCCGACCTCAACCAGGTGGTAAACGAAACATTACCCGCATTGGTGGAGCTACGTGAAAAAGGGATAGTGAAACACGTCGGTATCACCGACCTGCAACTGGAAAACCTTCAATGGGTAGTCGACCGTGTGCCGGAAGGAACGGTAGAGACTATACTCAATTTCTGCCACTATTGCCTGAACGACGATAAGCTGGCCGACTATTTCGATTATTTCGAATCGAAACAGATCGGCATCATCAATGCCTCCCCCCTTTCCATGGGATTATTGTCACAACGGGGTGTTCCCGACTGGCATCCGGCACCGGCGGCATTGGTTAAAGCCTGCCAAAAAGCGGTGCAGCACTGCGCTTCAAAAGGTTATCCGATTGAAAAGCTGGCTATGCAATACTCCGTAAGCAATCCGAGAATCGCAACAACCCTGTTCAGTTCGGCAAACCCGGATAACGTCCGGAAAAATATCCAATATATAGAAGAACCGATCGACTGGGAGCTGGTTCACGAAGTACAGGAGATTATCGGCGACCAGAAACGTATAAGCTGGAGTAACTCATGAACAGAAAGATTATAGATGCCCATTCGCATCTTTGGCTTCAACAGGACACTGTAGTCGATGGAATGCCGGTACGGACACTTGCCAACGGACGTTCACTCTTCATGGGCGAAATACGGCAGATGATCCCTCCCTTTATCATCGACGGCAGGAATACGGCAGAAATATTTCTGTCGAACATGGACTATGCACAGGTTTCGGCTGCTGTTATCACACAAGAGTTTATCGACGGCATGCAAAATGATTATTTACTGGAGGTTGCCAATCGGTATCCCGACCGGTTCTTTGTTTGCGGCCTCTGCGAATTTCGTCGCCCCGGCTATGCTGCACAGGCACGTGAACTGGCAGCACGCGGGTTCAGGGCAATCAAGATTCCGGCACAGCGCCTCCTGCTTAAAGAAGGACGAATCTACCTGAATAGTGACGAAATGATGGAAATGTTTCGTTTTATGGAAAACAACGATATGATTCTCTCCATCGACCTGGCTGATGGCGACAGCCAGACCGGTGAACTGGAAGAGGTGATACAGGAATGCCCCGGATTAAAAATTGCGATCGGACATTTCGGTATGGTTACCCGGCCGAACTGGTTGGCGCAGATCAGCCTGGCCCGCTACCCGAACGTCCGTATCGAATCCGGCGGTATTACCTGGTTGTTCAACGACGAATTTTATCCTTTCCCCGGCGCCGTTAAAGCGATACGCGAAGCTGCTGATCGGGTAGGTATGGATAAACTGATGTGGGGATCCGACTATCCCCGCACGATCACGGCTATTACTTACAGGATGTCGTACGATTTTATCCTGAAAACCAATGAACTGTCTGAATCGGAGAAAGACCGCTTCCTGGGAGAAAATGCCGCCTCTTTCTACGGATTCAGAGAACTTATCGAATTACCTTATATCAAAAATATGTCCGAATAAACACACCCTAATACGATATATTATGAAACAAAGAAATTACGCACTGCCTCTGGCTCTGATATTCAGCCTTTTCTTCTTGTGGGCGATCAGCAGCAACCTCCTGCCGACCATGATCCGGCAGCTGATGAAAACCTGCGAACTGAACCCGTTCGAGGCGTCATTTACCGAAACGGCTTACTGGCTGGCTTACTTCATCTTCCCGATCCCGATCGCCATGTTCATGAAACGTTACAGCTACAAGGCAGGAATCGTTTTCGGACTGCTTCTGGCTGCTTTCGGAGGATTACTGTTCTTCCCGGCCGCCATATTAAAGGAATACTGGGCCTATCTAAGTATCTTCTTCATCATCGCAACAGGTATGTGTTTTCTGGAAACGGCAGCCAACCCATATGTAACGGTACTGGGAAATCCGGAAACGGCTCCCAGACGCTTAAACCTGGCACAGTCGTTCAATGGATTAGGAGCCTTTATCTCTGCCATGTTCCTCAGCAAACTGGTTTTAAGCGGAAATCATTACACCCGCGAAACCCTTCCTATCGATTATCCCGGCGGCTGGAATGCTTACATTCAATTTGAGACGGACTCGATGAAACAGCCTTACCTTATCTTAGCACTTTTATTACTGATCATTGCAGTTGTTTTCATTGTCTCGAAACTCCCCCGTATACAGGATGAGGAGCATCAAGGGGAGAAAGAGGGAAAACTAATCGACTTCGGCGTATTGAAACGCTCGCATCTGCGCTGGGGAGTAATCGCACAATTCTTTTATAACGGAGGACAGACAGCGATCAACAGTCTTTTTCTGGTTTACTGCTGTAGTTATGCGGGATTATCGGAGTCGGTTGCTACTACTTTTTTCGGCCTGTATATGCTGGCTTTCCTGCTGGGACGGTGGATCGGCACCCTGTTGATGGTCCGCTTCCGGCCACAGGATATGTTACTGGTTTATGCACTGCTCAATGTCGTACTTTGCGGAGTGATCGCTTTATGTGGCGGCATGGTCGGATTATACGCGATGCTGGCCGTATCGTTTTTTATGTCGATCATGTATCCGACACAGTTCTCACTGGCTTTGAAAGGGCTGGGCGATAATACCAAGAGCGGTTCGGCTTTCCTGGTGATGGCAATTGTCGGAAATGCCTGTCTGCCGCAGTTGACAGCTTATGTGATGCATCATTTCGAAGCAGTCTATTATATCGCTTATCTGATTCCGCTGGTTTGCTTTCTTTTCTGTGCTTACTACGGATGGAAAGGCTATAAAGTTGTCGATTAATTTATAATATATATATAATGTATATGAAAGCAATACAAATTCCCGCTCCCGCAGTATTACAGGTAGTCGACATACCGAAGCCGGAGGCAAAGAGCGGTGAAGTCCTCCTGAAAATTAAATTTGTTGGTTTTTGCGGCTCCGACCTGAACACCTTCCTGGGACGTAACCCGATGGTAAAGCTTCCGGTCATTCCCGGTCACGAAGTCGGAGCAGTGATCGAAAGCGTAGGTCCCGGGGTTCCTGGCGGATTCGAACCGGGCATGAGCGTGACAGTCAATCCTTACACGAATTGCGGAAAATGTGCTGCCTGCCGCAACGGACGGGTAAATGCCTGCGAGCATAATGAGACTTTCGGCGTACAACGTAATGGGGCCATGGGAGAATATCTTGCACTACCCTGGCAGAAGGTCATTCCGGCTCCCGGTATTTCACCTCGCGACTGTGCCCTGATCGAACCGATGAGTGTAGGATTTCATGCAGTCTCACGCGGACAGGTCACCGACATCGATACCGTGCTGGTCATCGGCTGTGGCATGATCGGTTGCGGGGCGATCGTGCGTGCTGCTTTAAGGGGAGCGACAGTGATTGCCATGGACCTGGACGACGAGAAGCTGGAACTGGCCAAACGTATCGGTGCCCGTTACACCATCAATTCACAGACAGAAAATATACATGAACGTTTGCTGGAAATAACAGAGGGGCTGGGACCAGATGTAGTTATCGAAGCTGTAGGCAGTCCTGCTACTTATATAATGGCTGTAAATGAAGTCGCTTTTACCGGACGAGTAGTATGTATCGGCTATGCTAAAAGCGAAGTAACCTTTCAGACTAAATATTTTGTACAGAAAGAATTGGATATCCGGGGTTCACGCAACGCACTACCGGAAGATTTCAGGGCTGTAGTCCGTTATCTTCAGCAAGACAGTTGTCCACGGGAGGATTTGATATCTCAAATAGTAACACCGGAAGAGGCCTTTGCCGCCATACAGAAATGGAGTGCCGACCCGGGTAAAATATTTCGTATTCTTGTAAAGTTCTGACATATTAAAAAAATAATTACCTTCGCGGAATTACAATTTGATATGAAAAAAACTTTGTTGTAAAAGTTATGTAAAGGCTTTTACCATATTTGACAGATATAAATCAAGAATCGAGATAAGTTACAATGAAAAAGCTAATCAATCTAATCGTATTATTTCTGATCGTCAGCCTGAACGGCTGGGCGCAGGAAGCCGCTGAAGTAATTCGGGTGGCATGTGTAGGAAACAGTATTACATTCGGAGCCGGGATAGCCAACCGCGACCGCGACAGTTATCCGTCAGTACTCGGACAAATGCTCGGGAAAGACTATGAGGTACGCAACTTCGGTTTCAGTGCCCGTACCATGCTAATGAAAGGAGATTATCCTTACATGAAGGAACAAATGTTCAAAGACGCCCTCAGTTATAATCCCGACATCGTTGTGATCAAACTGGGAACAAACGACTCCAAATCATTCAACTGGAAATACAAGGCCGGACTTCCCGGAGATATCCAGACAATGATCAATGCGTTTAAGGCAATCCCTTCAAAACCGAAGATCTATCTCTGTTACCCTCCCAAAGCCTATGTCAGCAATGCGAGTATCAATGACAGTATCATTGCTGCCGGTGTTATTCCTGTGATCGAACAGGTGGCGAAAAGAAATAAACTACCGATCATTGATTTGCATACGGCATTAAATGGCATGCAGGAACATTTCCCGGATAATGTCCATCCCGATCCAACCGGTGCACATAAAATTGCCGCAACCGTTTACAAAGCGATCACGGGTAAAGAAACATCTCATCAGATGCAGGCTTTCCCTGGGCTCAAGAGCGAATGGAACGGATGCGACCGCTATGATTTCCGGTTTAAAGGACGTGATGCGATCGTAGTAGTGCCTAAACAGGCTGCCAAAGGTAACCCGTGGATATGGCGTCCGGCTTTCTTCAACGCATTTCCCAGTGTAGACAAAGCTTTGCTGGAAAAAGGATTTCATGTGGCCTATTATGATGTGACACATTGTTACGGAAACCCGCGTGCAGTGGCACTCGGTACAGAGTTTTATCAATATATGAAAGAATATTACGGACTTTCTCCGAAGGTAACTCTGGAAGGATTCAGCCGTGGCGGTTTATATGCATTGAACTGGGCAAGTAAAAATACGGATAAAATCGCCTGCATTTATATAGATGCTCCGGTTTGTAACGTTTTCAGTTGGCCGGGAAGGAAAAATGCAGAGTTATGGAATGACCTGCTGAAAGAATGGAACCTGACAGACGAAGATATGAATTCATTCAAAGGCAATCCGGTCGACAACCTGGAACCGTTGGCAAAAGCCGGTATTCCAATCATCAGCGTTTGTGGAGATGCCGACAAGGTAGTTCCGTTCAAAGAGAATATGGACATAGTACGTTCTCGTTACCTGGCACTGGGCGGTCCGGTAGAAGTGATCATCAAACCGGGAGTAGACCATCACCCACATAGCCTGGAAAATCCGGAACCGGTCGTGGACTTCATTCTCCGCCATCAGCCGGAATATGAGAAATATCTGCATTACAACGTGCGCGGCAGCCTGCAGAACTCGTTTGTCAAGTTTGAGAAAGAACGTAAAGCACGTGTTGCATTCCTGGGCGGTTCCATCACGGAGATGAACGGCTGGAAAAATATGATCGAAAAACAACTGCAACAGCGTTTCCCTTATACGACCTTCGAGTTTGTGGAGGCCGGAATCGGTTCTACCGGAACCACACCGGGATCTTTCCGCCTGCAAAACGATATCCTGTCAAAAGGAAAGATCGATCTGCTGTTCGTTGAAGCGGCCGTGAATGACCATACAAACCATTTCACCCCGTTAGAACAGGTACGCGGAATGGAAGGCGAAGTGCGCCATGCTTTACTAAGCAATCCGGAAATGGATATCGTTATGTTGCATTTCATCTATGACCCGTTTATCCCGATGGTTGCAAAAAAACAGCAACCGGACGTAATATTGAATCACGAACGGGTGGCAAACCACTATCTGATCCCGTCTGTCAACCTTGTTCAGGAAATAGGCGAACGGATGCAGGACGGCGAATTTACCTGGGAACAGTTCGGCGGAACCCACCCGCTGCCGTTCGGACATAAATTCTATGCAGCGGCAATCAACCACCTGTTCGATACGATGTGGAAAGGGATCACTCCTGACATGCCGGTCGTAGCCCATGAAATACCGGAACAACCGCTCGACGCATACAGTTATTACGGTGGCGACTTCATCGACCTGAAAGAGGCCAAACTGAATAAAGGCTGGAAATACGTTCCTTCCTGGCGTGCGGATAATACGTATGAAAAGAGAAGAGGTTTCGTAGATGTCCCCATGCTGGAGGCAACCCGTCCGGGTGATAAGCTGACGCTCGACTTCACCGGAAAAGCGATCGGTATCTTCTGTACCCCCGGTCCGACAGCAGGTATCCTTGAATACAGCATCGACGGTGCCCCATTCAAAAAACTCGATACATTTACCGAATGGAGTAAATATCTTTATATCCCCTGGGTATATATGCTGGAAACAGAATTAGACGATACAGCTCATAAACTGGAACTTCGTATCTCTAAAGAAAAGAATCCCGATTCTTTAGGAACGGAATGCCAGATACGGAATTTCGTCGTAAACAGATAAAACAAAATGAAAGAATTAAACAGGCAGAACGTTCCGGTCACTACCCGGCCGGAACGTATCATACAGTTTGGAGAGGGTAATTTTCTCCGGGCATTCGTTGACTGGATCATCCGGAACATGAATACCCAAACGGATTTCAACAGTAGCGCTGTTGTTATCCAGCCCATTGAAAAGGGAATGGTCGACATGCTGAACAAACAGGATAACCTGTATCATGTCAACCTGCAGGGATTGGACAAAGGAGAAACGATCAATAGCCTTGAACTGATCGACGTGATCAGTCGTTCACTGAATCCTTACACCGATTTCGAGACATTCATTCAGCTGGCTGAACAACCGGAAATGCGTTTCGTGATCTCCAATACAACGGAAGCGGGCATCGCTTTCGACCCATCCTGCAAACCGGATGATGCTCCTGCCTCTTCTTATCCCGGTAAACTGACACAATTGCTTTACCACCGTTTTAAAACATTCAACGGAGATAAGAACAAAGGGTTGATCATCTTTCCCTGCGAACTGATCTTCCTGAACGGACACAAATTAAAAGAGACAATCTACCAATACATCGACCTCTGGCAATTGGGTGAAGACTTCAGAAATTGGTTTGAAGAAGCCTGTGGCGTTTATGCCACTTTAGTCGACCGTATCGTCCCCGGTTTCCCGCGAAAAGAGATCGATGCAATCAAAGAAAAATTACAGTATAACGACAATCTGGTAGTACAAGCCGAAATATTCCACCTTTGGGTGATTGAAGCCCCACAGGAAATAGCGCAGGAATTTCCTGCAGACAAGGCCGGATTGAATGTGCTGTTCGTACCTTCCGAAGCCCCTTATCACGAAAGAAAAGTGACCTTGCTGAACGGACCGCACACCGTTCTCTCGCCTGTCGCTTTCCTTTCCGGAATTGACATCGTACGGGATGCCTGTCAGGATGATGTGATCGGAAAATATATACGGAAAGTGATGTTTGAGGAACTGATGGAAACACTGAACCTGTCTAAAACAGAATTGGAACAGTTTGCGAACGATGTACTGGACCGCTTCAATAACCCGTTTGTCGACCACCAGGTCACTTCCATCATGCTGAACTCTTTTCCGAAATACCAGACACGCGACCTGCCCGGACTGAAAGAATATCTGAAACGCAAAGGTGTTTTGCCCGAAGGGCTTGTACTGGGACTGGCGGCGATCCTCACCTATTATAAAGGCGGTAAACGTGCAGATGGAACTGAGATTGTCCCCAACGATGATCCGAAAACGATAAGTCTGATAAAGGAACTTTGGGCAACTAACTCTACACGGACTGTGGCTGAAAACATTTTGGCAACAAAAGAAATCTGGGGCGAAGACCTCAACCGGATTCCCGGACTGACAGAACGGGTTATTCATTACCTGAATGCGATTCAGGCAAAAGGTATGAGAGAAGTAGTAAAAGATATTCTCTGATGAAAAAGTATATCCAAATAAATCCGGCCGATAATGTCGTCGTAGCCATAGAACCACTATCGACCGGAGATCAGATAGCAGTAGGCGATCGTCCAGTCGCTATCCGGGAAGATATCCCGGCAGGACACAAAGTGGCTTTGAAAGATTTTGTAACCGGCGATCATATTATTAAATATGGTTTCCCTATCGGACACGCCCGATCTGATATCCCTACCGGAACCTGGATAAACGAGAAGAATATAAAAACAAATCTGGACGGGTTACAGGATTATACCTGGCAACCGCAGGATACGACATTGCATATTCCCGACAAAGGCTTAACCTTTAACGGCTACCTGCGTAAAAACGGCGAAGCTGGCATACGTAATGAGATATGGATCATCCCGACAGTCGGTTGCGTAAACGGTATTGTTAACCAGCTGGCAGAAGCTCTCCGACGAGAAACAGAGGAAAAAAATGTAGACGCGATCGTAGCTTTCCCGCATAATTACGGCTGTTCCCAGCTAGGCGATGACCATGAGAATACCCGCAAAATCCTCCGGAACATGGTAAAACATCCGAACGCCGGTGCTGTATTGGTCGTCGGTCTGGGCTGTGAAAACAACCAGCCGGATGCTTTTCGTGAGTTTCTGGGAGAATATGATACCGAACGCGTTCGTTTCATGGTTTGCCAGAAGGTAAAGGATGAACACGAAGAAGGAATGAATATCCTGCGGGAATTATACACAATCGCCTCAGCCGATAAACGGACAGCCATTCCCATGAGCGAACTGCGCGTCGGACTAAAATGCGGTGGTTCGGACGGCTTCTCCGGCATTACGGCCAATCCGTTGCTGGGCGTATTCTCCGACTTCCTGGTTGCACAGGGAGGAACAACCGTTTTAACGGAAGTCCCGGAGATGTTCGGTGCGGAAACGTTGTTGATGAACCGTTGCGCTACAGAAGAGTTATTCAATAAGACCGTCCGTCTGATTAACGATTTCAAAGCCTATTTTCTGGAGAACAAGCAGCCGGTCTACGAGAATCCCTCACCGGGAAATAAAGCCGGAGGGATCTCCACACTAGAAGAAAAGTCATTAGGATGCACGCAAAAGTCCGGCAAATCCGGAGTAAAAGATGTCCTCATGTACGGAGACAGGCTAACCACCCGCGGACTGAACCTGTTAAGCGCCCCGGGCAACGACCTGGTAGCCAGCACTGCATTGGCAGCTTCCGGTTGCCACATGGTGCTCTTCACCACCGGACGGGGAACGCCTTTCGGTACCTTTATCCCCACTGTCAAGATATCGACAAACACCACTCTATCGGAAAACAAACCTGGCTGGATTGACTTTAATGCCGGAACGTTAGTGGAAGGCGAATCAATGAAAACCCTCAGCGGACAGTTTATCCGATTCATACTGGAAGTTGCCGGAGGACGTTCCATAAACAACGAAAGGAAAGGATACCGGGAAATTGCCATCTTCAAATCCGGAGTCACTCTCTAAGCGGCTAGTTACAAAGAAGTGTTTCTCCCTAATGAAACAGTTGTTTCTTACTGCAGAAACAGTTGTTTCATTAAGGTGAAACACTTTTGATATAGCAGGATCGAGTTTTAGAGAACCACAATCACGATTTAAACTTTCAAGATTGGTTGATTCATAAAAAATGGTCTGAAGGATTTAGACTACTATTTAGTGTTGCAAAAGATATGTAGAGATAAATCTATACGGTATCTCCTCCCTTTTACGTATCTTTGTTTAGGAAAAGGAGGTTATACGGAACGTAAAATCATACATATAGATATGGATGCATTCTATGCATCGGTTGAACAACGGGACAATCCGGAACTGCGTGGAAAAGCGTTGGCTGTCGGCTATTCGGAAGAACGAGGTGTGGTCGCCGCTGCCAGTTACGAAGCGCGTAAATACGGTGTCCGTTCCGCCATGTCTTCACAAAAAGCCAAACGGTTATGTCCGAACCTTATCTTTGTTCCGGGCAGAATGAGTGTGTACAAAGAAGTGTCGCATCAAATCCATGAGATCTTCCATGAATATACGGATATCATCGAACCCCTCTCGCTGGATGAAGCATTTCTCGATGTCACTGAAAACAAAAAGCAAATACCTTTGGCCGTCGATATCGCCAAAGAGATCAAACAACGGATACGACAGGAATTGAACCTGGTTGCTTCAGCAGGCGTATCTTACAATAAATTTCTGGCAAAAATAGCTTCCGACTACCGGAAGCCGGACGGCCTTTGTACGATCCATCCGGCACAGGCCCTCGACTTTATCGCCCGGCTACCGATCGAATCATTCTGGGGAGTCGGTCCGGTCACTGCCAAAAAGATGCATACGCTAGGTATTCATAACGGAGAAAAACTTAGGGAATGTTCACAGGAAATGCTTACCCGTCAATTTGGGAAAGCAGGTATCCTGTATTATGAATGTTCCCGTGGAATAGACCTGCGCCCGGTAGAAGCCATACGTATCCGTAAATCCGTAGGATGCGAACATACGCTGGAAAAAGATATTTCCCGCCAGTCGTCCGTCATTATCGAACTTTACCATGTAGCGACCGAACTGATCGGCCGCCTGCAACGAACAGGTTTCAAAGGGAACACACTGACATTAAAGATTAAATTCCACGATTTCACCCTAAAAACAAAAAGTATTACCCAATCTCGCGAACTGACTACTTTAAACGATATCCTCCCCCTTGCCAAGCAACTGCTGAAAGAAGTCGATTACGAAACAAACCCGATCCGGCTACTCGGCCTTTCTGTTTCAAACCCGCAGGAAGAACGGGAAGAAACCGTTAAAAAAGAACGGTGGGAACAATTAAGTTTAGAGTTTAGTGATTGGAAAGTTTCGTATTAAAGTTATATTTGCATAAAATCTAAAAGAGATACTATTATATGCACAAGCGGTTCCTCTCCATATCCGGGCAAACCGATGACGAGTTACTTATTCTTTTGCAAAAAGGAAATGAGAGGGCCTTTACTACGATCTATGAACGGTATCATAAATTGCTTTATGTCGTTGCTTTCAAATATTTAAAGGATAACGATACCGCCAAAGATGCCGTCCAGCAAATATTCCTGAAACTTTGGGAGTCGCGTACACTTCTCAACATTCAGATCAACCTAAGAAATTACCTGTACACCATGTTGAAAAACTATCTGTTGAACGAGATCAGGAATAACTATAGTGCGTTAGAAAAAAATTATGAACTGGCACAAGAGACAATCGAGTATGAAAACGAAATACTGGAGAGACTGGAAGAAAAAGAAATGAACGAACAGTTATACCGGGCTATCGGCGACCTGCCGGAACAGAAGAGAGCCGTCTGTCTGTACAAACTGAAAAAAGGATTATCCAATCAGGAGATTGCTGAAAAAATGCAGATATCGATACCGACAGTCAAAACCCATTATTCTCAGGCCATCAAACTGCTCAGGGAACATTTCGAGAAGTTGTTAATCCTATTACTCTTCTCCCTTTTCTCCTAAAAAAGAAAAAAGAATAATAGAGACTCATACCAACAGTCCAGTTATGTGTCAATTAAGAAAACAGGAATAAGAAAATGAAAACACCAGATAAACATATCATCGACAGAACACTCGACAATACCGCCACTCCGGAAGAAGCACGCCAGGTAATCCGCTGGTTCTCCACTCCCGAAGGCTCTCGATATTTGTCGTCGCTAATGGATGAAGATATGGAAAAGATACAGCCCGGCAACGAAGAACTGTATGCAGAACGGTCCATTCCTACAGACGAAATGTACCGGTTCATCATGAAGAAAATCCACCTGCAACAAAGAAAACGGATCATTTTCCGTGCAGCCGCCATTCTCATTCCATTACTGTTGTTCCTCGGGCAATTCTGGTACATAGATAAACGTATCGATCTTTTCACCGATTCTGGTTACGAAGAAATATATGTACCTAAAGGTGAACGCATGCAACTGATCTTCCAGGATGGTTCGCGAGCCACCCTCAATGCCGAAACACGTATTAAATATCCCCGGAAATTCGGCTTTTCCGAGCGTAAAGTGGAGTTGGAAGGGGAAGCATTCTTCGAGGTTTCCCCGAACAAGGACCGCCCGTTCATTGTCGATATGAAAGATGTCAATGTTAAAGTACTGGGTACCACATTCGATGTAAAGGCATACGCAACCGATCCGGATATCTTTGTTACTCTGGAAACAGGGAAAGTGGTACTGGCAAACAATTCCAGTTCATTAGCTCATATGAAACCGGGAGAGAAAGCAACGTACAACCGGAAAAGCGGCGTTTGTAAAATATCCCGCCCGGAAAACATAGAGCACACTTCTGCCTGGAAGAATAATCAGATTATATTCAATAATACTCCCTTATCTGAAGTCATAGCAACCTTGTCACGCTGGTATAATGTGGAATTCACAATTGCCGACTCATCGGTGCTCTATTACAACTATACATTAACCTCGACAGACCAGGATATCAAACAAATCTTTAAAGATCTCGAGAAAATAACTCCGGTACAATTCATTGAAGAAGAAGGTATTATAAGAATAGAACGAAAAAAATAAAACTTTTTACATTTTTCACTCATACTTTTTCTGCCACCGTGTGTCTACTATATAAAGAGAGATCATCAACTTGTTTAACCTTTAAAAATAGAGAGCATACATGAACGACACAACATAACAAACTCAAAAAATAACCGGAAATGTCCCCACATTCCCGGTTATCCGCGTACCGAAATTCAAATTAATTTCTAATACATAAATTCATTTCAAAAGTATGAAAAAAAATTGTTCGTGCCTCATCCCCAGGCACCTTTTAATATTAATTGAGAAAATCCCGAATGCAATGAAACTGACATTCTTATTTCTGGTCATCTCCTTGTTAACTTTTACAGCAGAAGCTTCTGCTCAGCGGGTTTCTATGTCACTCAACAACGTCAAGGTTGAGAAAGTGTTATCTGTCATCACCAAACAGACTGGCTTGAGCATAGCATACAGTAAGCAGATCGTCAATCTGGACAGAAAGGTAAGTATTCAGGTTGAAGATGCAGATGTTGCTTCGGTCCTAGAAAAACTGGTTGCTAATACCAATCTGAATTACGAGATCAAAAACAATAAAATCTATTTGTTCGAAAAACGGACTGTAACTGCAACACCTGCTGCTGCCCAACAAAAGAAACAGATAGCCGGAACTGTTACGGACAGTAGAGGTGAACCTATTATCGGCGCTAATGTCGTGATCAAAGGGACCACAACAGGTACGATCACGGATATCGATGGTCATTTCGACTTTGAAGTGCCTGACAATGCAGTACTACAGGTTTCATACATCGGCTACAAATCATCTGAAGTTCCTGTTAATAATCAGAATTTACTAGCCATTCAGTTGAAGGAAGACCAGCAGGCTCTTGAAGAGATCGTTGTGGTTGGTTATGGCGTACAAAAGAAAGTCAATCTGACCGGTGCTGTGACACAGGTTACAGCTAAAACATTGGATAGCCGTCCGATCACGAGCGTAGGTCAGGGGTTACAAGGCGTTGTTCCCAACCTGAACGTAGACCTGGGTGACGGTAGTCCGGGTAAAGCAGCAACATTCAACATCCGTGGTAAGGTTTCATTGAATGATTCCAATCCACTTTGCCTGGTCGACGGTGTACCTATGGATATAAACTTGTTAAATCCGGAAGACATCGAATCATTATCTGTCTTAAAAGATGCCGCTTCTGCCGCTATCTACGGCGCACGTGCCTCTGCCGGTGTCATTCTTGTTACCACCAAAAGTGGAAAAAACAATAAAGACGGAAAAGTCCGCGTTTCATACACCAACAATATCCAATGGAGTAAGCCGACTCGTATCCCAGATATGGTAAACACATTGGAATATATGGAGGCCAACAATGAATCATCCGAAAGAACAAATGGTATCGGTTCAAGACCATATCAGGATTTCTGGATGGAAGCTGTACGTAAAAGAATGGAAGATCCCGCCAATAATCCGTTGACGCTGAATATAGACGGCCTGCTTTATTACTGTGACAATGAAAATTACTATGACGCAGTATTGAGAAATGCATCTCCCAGACAAAAACATACACTAAGTGTTTCAAGAGGAACGGAAAAGACTAATTTCTATCTGTCTGCCGGATATATGAACGAGAACGGATTGATCAAACTGAATCCGGACGATTATAAACAATACAATATCAATATGAGCATTAACACCGAAATCAATAAATATTTATCCGTCGGTGGTTCATATAAACTGAATAAAGGTAATATCGACGAACCGCATGTCAGAGACAATATCGGCTCAATCTGGTATTCATTGCCCGGAACTCCTCCCTACCGCCCGATACAGCGCGAAGACGGTCACTATATGGGGCAGGTCACAGCCTATCTGGCCCAGGCAGGTCGTCGTCTGACAGATAAGATGGACAACTGGATCTCATTCAATGCTACATTGAATCTTATGCCGGGATGGTTTGTAAAATCAGACTTTTCCTATAACCGTTATTCAGAATTAAAGAAATCGCACCTGACCAAAGTAACGGAAGCTGCAGAAAGAGAGGATCAGTACTGGATCAAGGACGATACAGGTATCGATATGGAATCCAAACATAACGATCAATACATATTTAATGTATTTACCCAATACGATAAATCGATCCGTGACCATAATTTCACTGCATTATTAGGTTTCAACCAGGAATGGAAAGAAGATCAATACCACAAATCCACAAGAAAAGATCTGATCAGTGAAAATATCCCGGAAATCAACTTAGGAACCGGAAGTGAATACGCCACCGGCGAACATAGCCACGAAGCGATAAGAGGTGCATTCTTCCGTCTGGGATACAACTGGAAACAACGTTACTTGTTCGAAGTAAACGGACGCTATGACGGTTCATCCAAATTCCCCAAAGATTACCGATATAAATTCTTCCCTTCTTTCTCCGGTGCATGGAGAATTTCAGAAGAAGCATTTATGAGCAATACGAAAAGTGTTATCGACGATATGAAAATCAGATTATCTTACGGTACGCTCGGTAACCAGCAGGTTAGTAATACTTTATTCTATTCTTTGCTGAAAAGTGAAAAGATCGACTGGTTATTCGGCTCAGGGCAGAACATAGACCGTCCTACAGGTGTCAAAGTGGGTGACCTGGTAAACTTCACACCGACCTGGGAGAAAACAACGACTATCAACGTCGGCTTGGACATCGCCCTCTTCTCTAAATTAAGCGGAACTTTTGATGTCTACAACCGTAAAACAACTGACATGTTAACTGCCGGTCTGTCATTGCCGGATATCCTGGGAGCTACACCTCCTAAAACAAATGCGGCCGATCTTGAAACAAAAGGATGGGAATTATCCCTAACCTGGAGAGACGAGCTTAAAAACGGATTACGTTACGATATCAGTTTCAACCTGGCGGATAACTTCTCCAAGATCACTAAATTCTCCTCTAACGAGAAAAAACTGTTCGGTAAAGATAATGCCAACAACGAACGGTATTACGTAGGACAGACATTGGGTGAAATCTGGGGCTTTGACACAGACGGAATCTACCAGTCGGAAGAAGAAGTAAAAGCCGGCCCCGACCAAAGTGCTTTATATTCCGGAAAATGGGAACCGGGAGACGTCAGATATAAAGACCTGGACGGAGACGGCAAAATCACTTACGGAGAAGGAACTGCCACTAATCCCGGCGACCAGAAAGTAATCGGTAACAGAAACCCCAGATTCATGTATGGTATCAACGGTAACTTGGAATATAAGGGATTCGACCTGAACATCTTCTTCCAGGGTGTAGGAAAACGAGATATGGAATTTACCAACTTCCTATTCTGGGGCCCTATCAAACAAGGTAGTACTCAAATTACCAGGGAACTGTATGAAAACACATGGAGAGAAGATAGACGAGATGCTTATTATCCTTCTATCAAAAACGCAAGTTACAACTCACTGGTACAAAGCCGCTATATCCAGAATGCGGCTTATATCCGATTGAAAAACCTGACAGTCGGTTATACATTGCCTGCACAACTGACTAAAAAGATTCTATTCGACAAGATACGTCTTTACGTCAGCGGACAGAACCTGTTCGAATGCACACCGATGGTAAAAACATTTGACCCGGAAACAACAAAATCTGCCGGTGATGCATATCCGTTCTACAGAAGTTTCTCTTTTGGTATTCAAGTTAATTTGTAATTTTAGGAGATCACTATATATGAAAAAAAATATTCTGACATCAGTACTCAGTCTGTTACTGATAACAAGTTGTAACGATAGCTTTTTAGATAAAAGTCCTTTGGACAAATTAAGCGAAGACAAGTATTTCCAGACGGAAAACGATTTAAATACCTATAGCTTATCTTTCTATCCTTTACTGGAAGGATACGGGAAAAACTTTGAAAAGGCAGAAATGCTTTCCCGCGATGAGATGTCCGACAATATGGCTCCCAGCACAGCGAATAATGTTGCCGCCGGACTACACTTAGTCCCCAACTCCAATTCAGACGGCGATATAGGAAAGATCTGGCAGTGGGAAACACTCAGAAATGTAAACTATTTCCTGGCAAGATGCTCCAGAGCCGATGTCAGTCCGGAAGTCCTGGCCCAGTATCAGGCTGAAGCCCGTTTTTTCAGAGCTTATATTTACCTTCCTAAAATTAAGGCTTATGGTAATGTTCCCTGGATCAATAAGGATTTAACGGTCAATGACGAAGAGTTATTATACAGTAGCCAGATGCCGCGGTTCGATGTAGTCGATTCGGTACTTGCCGATATCAATTTTGCCATACAATACTTGCCGGAGAAAGGGAAAGAAGCCACTGCCAAAATAAACAAAGATGTTGCATTGGCATTCAAAGCCCGTTTTTGTCTGTATGAAGGTTCTTTCAGAAAATATCACGGCTTGGGACAGGAAGAAGAGATGTTACGTGAAGCACTTGCCGCAGCCAAAGAGCTGGTGGAATCCAAACGTTATGCGCTATACACTACCGGTAACCCGCAAAAGGATTATCAGGATCTTTTTATCCAGGATGATCTGGACGGTAATCCCGAAATGATCTTTTACCGCCATTATGTATTGGATAAACTGACTCACAACATGGTGTGTGCCACAGCCGGAAGCATGACAAAAAGCCTTATTGAAAGTTTCTTATGTGCAGACGGAACACCTGTTGCATTGAATAAAGACTATTCGGATGAAACAATGCAGGATGAACTGAAAGACCGCGACCCGCGTTTACAACAGATATGTATCTATCCGGGAACCACACAACATCAGGCGAATATCGGCAAACCGGGTATCCCGGGAACAGCCAGCAACAATACCTCTACGGGGTATCAGTTGCTGAAATACTACCGCGAAGACCAGGTGTTGATGAATGCACGCAACTATACGGATGCTCCAGTATTCCGCTATGCAGAAACATTATTGATCTATGCGGAAGCTGCTGCTGAATTAGGTTTGTGCGATCAGACTGTACTGGATAAAACAATCAATGTATTAAGAGATCGTGCCGGAATGCCTCATCTCTCCGTAAACGTAGGATTCGAGGACCCGGTTATCAAAGAGTTGTATCCTAATGTGTCGAACCTGATCCGTGAAATCCGTCGTGAACGCCGTGTCGAACTGGCATGTGAAGGATACCGCTATGACGACCTGATGCGTTGGAAATGCGGAAAGCTGTTGGAAAGACCTTTTCTGGGAATGCATTTCGTACAAAGCCAGTATCCGGAAGTAAAAGCACGGAAACACGGTGACACGTCGACAACCGATTTCAGTATTACCCTGGACAAAAATGGCTATATAGATGTTTATCAGTCTAAATACCCGCAAGGTTTCACTTTCAATGAAGAGAAACATTACTATATGCCGCTGCCGTTGGATCAAGTGACTATGAATACCAACCTGAAACAAAGTCCGGGATGGTAATTGTAAAATCATAACAGAATATGTTCGGGAGTATTTGGTTTCCTTATAAAAGAAAGATAAATACTCCCGATCTTTTTTAATAAAAGGCAAAGATTACAAAGGTCATATGAAAATAAAACATTTACTGGCACTTCTATTATGTTGTGCCGGATTACTGGCATTTGCCCAGACTGACGATGTTGCCGCTGCACAACATACGATCCTGGGACAAAATTCAGCCCAGGCCGGTGTATCTGTATCGACCAGAAATACGCACCCGGATGCACAATGGTTTCCGGAAGACGGATTCGGATTATTTATACATTTCGGTCTTGCTGCGGTTCACGGAGGAATAGACCTCTCCTGGGGTATGTATGCCAATAAATCCTGGGAAGACGGAGAAATAACACCTGCTGCTTACTGGGAACTTGCCGATCAATGGAATCCGACAAAATTCAATGCAGAAGAAATTGTTAGCAACGCAAAAAAGGCAGGTTTCAAATACATTGTATTCACCACCAAACATCACGACGGTTATACGCTGTGGCCCAGTAAATATGGGGAACTGGGGGTAAAACAAAAGATGAAAGGAAGAGACCTAGTGAAAGAGTTTACAGATGCCTGCCATAAATATGGATTAAAAGTAGGGTTATACTATTCGCCGCCCGATTGGTATTTTGACGCACCTTATATAAATTGGGATTACTCAGGAAAAACAGTAATGGACATCAATCATCAGGTAATCTCGCGGTTGCCAGCCAAACCTGCCGACCACGACCAGAAAAGAAGAACGATGGTTGCCAACCAAATGAGGGAATTACTTACTCAATACGGAAGGATCGACCTGTTCTGGTTTGACGGAGGAAGCGGAGAAATTTCAAACGATGAGGTCCGGAAATTACAACCGGGTATCGTCATCAACCGCCGAAACGGAGAACCCGGCGACTATGGAGACTCGGAAGGTTCTCTCCCCACCAAAAGATTTACAGGTTGGTTCGAAACGAACGATCCGTGCTGGCCCAGCCGCTGGTGGAGCTATTCTTCGAGCGACCGTATGGACAGCGGGGCCGATGTAATAGAAAAACTGATCATACTGCGTGCCTGGGGTGGTAATTTCCTGGCAAATATCGGACCTTGTGCAGACGGTTCCATACCTGACGAGGCATCACTCGCCTGGAAAGAGATCGGGAATTGGATGGCTCATTCCGGTGAGTCCGTTTATAATGTGACCGGTGGTTCCTTTCCGGAAAAAGCCAATCAGCCGACTACCTTGAAAAAAGGCATTGTCTATGTACATGCTTTCCCGAACTTCCACAAGAGAATTATCCTGAAAGATGTAAAGTCGTCTCCTGAACGAGCCATATTATTGCGTACAGGAGCTTCGGTCCCCTTTTCCTTCATCAACGGAGAAGTACACATACAAATTCCTCCAGCCATGCGTTCTCGTATGGTTGATACAGTAAAACTTATCTGGTAACCATTAATTATTCAATATGAAGAAAATACTTCTTTTTGTTGCAACTGTCCTTTACCCGTTAGCAAGTATGGGACAAAATTTTACCGAATGGAAAGACCCTTCTGTAAACAGCATAAACCGCGCACCGATGCATGCTTCTTATTTCGCTTACGAGAACAAAGAAAAAGCAATCGCCGGGATTAAAGATAAATCAGACAAATTCTTGTCTCTGAACGGTATGTGGCGTTTTCAATGGGTTCCGAACCTGACGGAGCGTCCTACGGACTTTTTCAGAACCAGCTACGATGACAAAGCATGGGATCAGATAGAAGTTCCGGGAATCTGGGAAATGCATGGATATGGCGATCCTCTATATGTGAATCAGCATTACGAATGGGATTATCTTATGAAACCCGAACCTCCCGTTACACCGGAAAAGAACAATCATGTCGGCTCCTACCGCCGTACAATCAATCTTCCCGAAAACTGGTCGGGACAGGAAGTGTTCCTGCACCTGGGAGCCGTATCCCCGAATATCTATGTCTGGATAAACGGTAAGTTTGTTGGATATAGTGAAGACAGTAAACTGGAAGCCGAATTTAACATTACTCCCTACATCAAAAAAGGAGAAAACCTGATCGCTTTCCAGATATTCCGTTGGTGTGACGGGAAATATGTCGAATGCCAGGATTTCTGGCGCTTTACGGGTATCTCCCGCGATGTTTACCTATATGCCAGGAATAAAGAATACATAAGGGATTTCCATGTTACGGCTACTTTGGGGGAAGATAACAAAAAAGGCTCCTTATCTGTAAAGACATCGTTATCCAGTCCTGTTTCCGGTTCCAAAATTCTTTTCGAATTAAAAAACAGGAATAATGATGTTCTATGGAAAGAAGAGAAAGATGCTCAAAAAAATCTTCTGGTAGAAACAACGCTGACGGAAGTCAATCCCTGGAGTGCCGAACAACCGGACTTATATACATTATATATATCTTTATATAATTCTAAAGGGACTCTTTTGGAATGTATACCGCAACGCATCGGATTCAAACGGGTGGAAATAAAAGAAGGCCAACTGCTGGTCAACGGAAAAGCCATCCTGATCAAAGGAGTAAACCGTCACGAAATGGATCCTGACGGCGGTTATCACGTATCCCGTAAACGGATGGAAGAGGATGTCAGGTTAATGAAAGAATATAATATCAATGCCGTTAGAACATCCCATTATCCCAATGATCCTTATCTATATGAACTTTGTGACCAGTATGGTATCTATGTATTGGATGAAGCGAATATCGAAGCACACGGTTATGAGAAAATAGCAGATATGAAAGAATGGATGAATACTCATATCGAACGTACGACCCGCATGGTAGAACGGGATAAAAATGTTCCTTCCATTATTATCTGGTCTATGGGAAATGAATCGGGAGATGGCATGAATTTCATTGAAAGTTACAAGGAGATGAAAAAAATCGACAGTTCACGTCCTATCCAATACCAACGGGCCGGACAGAAAGACCATACAGATATTTATTGTCCCTTCTACATAGACTACTGGACTTTGGAGAATTACGGCAAATCAGTTGAAAAAAAGCCTTTAATACAATGTGAATATGCACATGCAATGGGCAATTCCATGGGAGGATTCAAAGAGTATTGGGATCTGTACCGCAAATACGATAATTTACAGGGAGGATATATCTGGGACTTCGCCGATCAGGGTATCCGTTCATACCGGAATGGAAAAATGACCTATGCATACGGAGGTGATTTCGGGAAGGAGCTGCCATCAGATAATAACTTCAACTGTAACGGTTTGTTCAGTCCCGACCGTAATCCTAACCCTCATGCTGACGAGGTGCGTATGGTCCACCAATCCATCTGGTCTACGCCGGAAAATATACGGGAAGGAAAAATCAGCGTATTCAATGAAAACTTCTTCACCGATCTAAACAACGTATACCTGGAATGGCAAATACAGAAGGAAGGTGTGATCATCAAGCAGGGAGTAGTCACTAATCTGAATATTCAGCCACAGGAAAAGCAAATACTGGACTTGAACTATCGGATAGAAGATCATGGTAAGGAACAGTTTCTGAATCTTTACTACAAATTAAAAGAATCGAAATCATTGTTACAGGCAGGACATACCCTTGCTAAACAGCAGCTGGAAATAACCCCTTACGACTGGAATACAAATAATTCGATCCCAAACAGTTGCCAGCCGGAGTTATACGATACCAGATACGCATTAGAGGTTATATCTCCGACTACGGTCATCCGTTTCAATAAAAAGAACGGATTAGTAAGTGGTTATTCCTATAAAGGAAAGGAGTTTTTGAAAGATGGAACCTTCGTCAAACCGAACTTTTGGAGAGCCCCAACCGATAATGACTTCGGAGCCGGACTTCCTGCCAAGCTCAATATGTGGCGCGAACCTCAAATGGAGTTAACCTCTTTCCATCCGGAAGAAAAAAATGGCATTATTGAAGTCCAGACTGAGTATCACCTGCCGGAATGTGGTGCCGATCTGGCAATTAGTTATCGGATCAATTCTGCCGGAGAAATCGCCATTTCGCAATCTCTATCCATAAAAGAAAAAAAGGATGATTCATTCTTGCCACGGTTCGGCATGCAGATGATTCTATGTCCCGGATTTGAAAACATCGAGTTTTATGGCAGGGGTCCCATCGAAAATTATGCCGACAGAAAACTTAGTTCGTTTGTCAATGTATATGATCAAAAAGTCTGCGACCAGTATTATCCTTATATCCGTCCTCAGGAAACCGGAAATAAAAGTGACATCAGATGGTTCAAGCTAAAGCATCAAAACAACCAGGGTATCTGCCTGTATTCCGGCCAGCCGTTCAATGCCAGTGCTCTACATTCCACCACAAAGGATTTGGATGACAGTCCGGCAAAGAAACAACGTCATGGTCTGGAAATATCTCCCCGTCCGACAACGACCGTATCCATAGACCTGAAACAGATGGGATTAGGCTGTATAGATACCTGGGGATCTCTCCCGATGGATAAGTATCTGCTGAAAGAGAATCAATATGAACTGAACTTTATTATAAAACCTTTTAATCAGTAATTAAAAGGTACCTTCTCTTTTTTTAATTAGACGTACCTCCAAATTGATTTAGAGGTGCGTCTAATTTTGTTTACACCTAGGTCTAAATAAAAAAAGACCTACCTCTTTCTCCAAATACTAACTGAGATTTATATAAATCGTGTATATTTGCGACAACGCATCTTTCAGAAACAGGGAGAAAGAAGATCTATATGGAAAAAGAGAAAGAACTACATTTGATTCATTCCCTGAAATCAGGAGATAATCAAGCATATAAATACATATATGACCACCATTATGTATTGTTATGCAAGATTGCCTATGAGTTCCTGAAAGATGATTTTCTGGCTGAAAGTATTGTCGATGATATTATTTTTCATCTTTGGGAGAAAAGAGATACCATCGAGATTACCACTTCCCTGCGCAGCTATCTGGTCCAGGCTGTCCGCAATCGCTGTATAAACTATCTGAATCTGGAAAGAGAAAAAAGAGAAGTCCGTTTCTCTGTTATCGATCAACAGGGTGAGTGGATAAACTCCGTCTTTCCATCCGACGATTACCCGCTGGCACGATTGCTGGAAAACGAACTCGAACAAGAGATCAGGAATGCTATCGACAGACTTCCTGAAGAATGTAAAGTCGTATTCAAGAAAAGCAGGTTCGAAGAAAAACGGTATGAACAAATAGCCGAAGAACTGGGCATCTCTGTTAATACGGTAAAATACCATATCAAAAACGCAATATCCCGCTTAAATGCAGATTTAAGTAAGTATTTGCTTCTCCTCATATGCTGTTTTTGGAATTAAATTAAAAAATTTGTCCGAACACACTACCCTCTCTCCTTTTCTAACTGTCATATATACAAGAAGACGATAAATGAGACCTACAAACATACATACCAGGATAGAAGAACTGATCACAAATTACCTTTCAGGAAGTTTGGGAACAGAAGAATTAGCCGAGCTTGAGAATTGGCTCAAAGCCTCTCCGGAAAATCAAAAATATTTCCGACAGATGCGGGAAGTCTGGTTCTCGACGATCGGAGCCAACGAAGAGATACGATACGATAAAGAAAAGGCTTTTCGACGATTCCTTGCTAAAACCCAGGTGGCATCGGAGAAAAAAGTTGCCAAAAGGTATTCTCTTCATAGATATATGTATGGAGCAGCGGCAATTGCTCTTTTATGTATCATTTCCTTTGCCTCTTATTGGAGTGGCTCCGAACAAGTAAAGAAACAATTTGCCGAAATGGTAGTAGAAGCTCCTTTAGGCTCAAAAACTAAATTATACCTCCCGGACGGAACATTGGTGTGGCTGAATGCAGGTTCAAAAATCTCTTATTCACAAGGTTTCGGAGTTGCAGAAAGAAAGCTGCAACTAACAGGTGAAGGTTATTTTGAAGTCACTAAAAATGAACAATTACCTTTTGAAATCAGAACAAAAGAATTAGAACTGCGGGTGATGGGTACTAAATTCAATTTCAGAAACTACCCTGAAGATGAAGAAGTTTCAGTCAGTTTGCTGGAAGGAAAAGTCCGCCTGATAAATTACCTGAAAAACAATGACCTGTGTTATCTGGAACCCGATCAGAAGGCGATACTGAATAAAAAAGACGGCCAATTAAAGATCTCTCCGGCAGAAGCCCGGTATACCGCAGAATGGACAAACGGTTATCTTTTCTTCGATGAAGAATTATTGCCGGATATCATCAAGGAACTGGAAAGAAGCTATAACGTAAAGATCTATATAAAAGACGAGTCTTTAAAAACATTCCGTTTTTACGGAAACTTTATACGAAAAGAACAGACAATTCAGGAAATATTGGATATGTTGGCTTCGACCGGCAAACTCGAATATAAAATAAACGGAAAAGAAGTACAGCTGTACGCAAAATAAAAGCTTTTATCAATAACTGTATTATTAACTTTAAAATTGAATTTACATGAAAAGAAAAGACCCTGATTAATGGAGGAACAGAGTCTGAAATAAAAAAGAACCGGAAGATCTGCACAATCTTCCGATTCAAATTTCCGGACTTCATCTCTGCGAACTTCCGAAAGTATTGACAAATATAGTAAAACTTTACTTCCGGTATTAAGATTTCTTGTTTAAAACAATTAATTCTAATTACTTATGAAAATCAAAAAGAAGGCCATATATATGGTCCTGGCAGTGTTTTGCCTTAATTTAACAGCGTTTGCACAAAACATCAACCTCAAATTAAATAACGTGACAGTGAAAAAAGCCATGGAGACATTGAAGGAAGAAAATGGGTATTCCTTTGTTTTTGCTTCCGGCGATGTAGATACGAAAAAGGTCATTCAGGTAGATGTACATGATGGGACAATAGATCAGGTAGTAAAACAAATACTACATGACCAAAAAGTTTCATACGAGATCAAGAATAAGAACATCATCGTTCAGAAAGACGTACTTTCAAATCAACCGAAAGCCGATAAAAAGAAAATCACAGGAACCGTCACCGATCCCGACGGTTTACCTATCATCGGTGCCAACATCGTAGAAAAAGGGACGACCAATGGCATCATTACCGATATGGATGGTCGTTTTCAACTGGAAACAGCCGGTAACGCAATTCTACAGGTCTCTTATATAGGATATGTAGCTCAAAACATACCTGTAGGAAAACAGTCCGATCTGACAGTTATACTCAAAGAAGATTATCAAAATATAGAAGAGGTAGTCGTCGTCGGTTACGGTTCTGTTAAAAAATCAGACTTAACCGGTTCTATCTCGTCTATTTCTGCAAAAGACTTCAATAAAGGAATCTCACGCAGTCCGGATCAGTTGCTGGCTGGAAAAGTTCCTGGATTAATGGTAAACCGCAGCAGCGGCGACCCGAACAGTAGTGTGACAATGCAATTACGCGGTCCCTCGTCCTTAACAGCATCCACAGCTCCTTTTTATGTAATCGATGGAATACCCGGAGCGTCTATTAACTTAATATCTCCGGATGATATCGAGTCGATGAACGTTTTGAAAGATGCTTCCGCTACTGCCATTTACGGCTCCCGCGCGGCGAATGGAGTAATCATGGTTACCACGAGGAAAGGACGTACAGGAAAACCTCTGGTAACCTACAGCGGATATGCAGCATTGGAAAGTGTATCCGGCCGGGTGAACGTACTGAATGCCGATGAGCACCGTACATTCTTAGCAGAACATGGCATGTCGCTTGCCGCCAGCGATGAAGGGAATGGCGCCGGTACCGATTGGCAAAAAGAATTATTACGGAATGTCGGTTTCTCACACAATCATAATCTGAGCCTGGTCGGAGGTAGCGAGAATACCAAATACAATGCATCCGTCAACTATCTGTCTAACCAGGGTATTGTGAAACATAGTGATTACGACCGTCTGGTTGCCCGTATCGGTGTAGATCAGGAAGCATTGAACAACCGCCTTCATATAGGCCTGTCCGTATCCGGCAGTTTCGTCGGATCAGACCATGTGGACTATAGTATATTCAATTACGCAGCCCGCTGGTTACCCGAATCACCGGTCATGTCCGACGATCCTGCCAACCAACAATACGGAGGATACTTTCAGGTACCGGGACGTATGACCTATTATAACCCCGTCGCCATCCTGGAACAACGGAGCGACCATCGTTCTCGTAACATCCTGCAAGGAATAGGTAAGATCGGATTAGATATCATCGATGGTTTAAGGTTCGACATGTTGGCATCCATACAGAATGAAACATACGATCAGGCCTATTATCAAAAAACAACGGATATCTCCGTACTGGGTAAAGGAAATGCCATCCGTGAATTCCTGAAAAACACAGATAAGCTGATAGAGACAACCCTCAATTATTCCAAAACATTTGCCCAAAAACATGACATGAAATTAATGGCAGGTTATTCATACCAGAAAATCATCAACAACGATGGTATACGGGGAACCAATAACTACTTTACTTCGGATGCTACCGGAGCTGATAACCTATCGGTAGGTAACGGAGATAAAGCCATTCATTTCCAGAACTACCCGAATAAAACTCAATCGGTACTGGTGTCATTCTTCGGTAGAGTAAATTATGGATTTGATAACCGGTATTTATTAACGGCAACTTTACGTCGCGACGGTTCTTCCAAGTTCGGAGCCAATAACAAGTGGGCAATGTTCCCCTCTGTTTCCGTAGCATGGAAGATCACGGGAGAAAAGTTTATGGAAAACCAATCCTTCTTCCAGGATTTAAAACTGAGAGTCGGCTATGGTAAATCAGGTAATCAGAATATTGATCCTTACACATCACTTACACTTTACGGCCCGCAATCCAGCCAGTTCATCTACAATGACGAATGGATCAATAGTTATGGGGTAACCCAGAATCCGAATCCGGACCTGAAATGGGAAAGTACCTCCATGACAAACGTGGGGATCGATTATTCTATTTTCGGCGGCAGAGTTTCCGGTAGTCTGGAAGTATATAATAAAGAGACCAAGGACATGTTGTATAAATATAACGTTCCGTCTCCTCCTTACCAATACAACCAGTTGCTTGCCAACGGCGCAAGCATGACCAATAAAGGTATTGAATTCATGGCAAATGTAGTTGCCGTAGATACCCGGGATTTCAGTTGGATCAGTAACTTCAATATTTCTTCAAACAAAAATAAGATCGGATCGCTGGATAGCAATATCGAAAACTTATCCATCGCCGAACGATATGAAGGAACCATGACACTGGAAGGATGGACAGCCCAAACAGTCTCCCTGGTCAAACCGGGATTGCCTATCGGTACATTCTATACATTTAAATATGTCGGTTATGACGAAGAACAGCAGAAAACTTTGTACGAAAATGCCGCAGGCGAAATCGTGACAGTCGATAAACTGAAATCGCCGGATGATTATAAAGAAGTAGGAAAAGCTCTGCCTAAAGTTATTTTCGGTTGGAACAATACTTTTCGTTATAAACGTTGGGATCTGAATTTCTTCTTGCGGGGAATGGCCGGCAATAAAATCTTTAACGCCAGTCGTGCCGACCTTTCCAGACTGAACCAGGCAGCGACTTGTAACATCTCGCACGAAGCCGTAAAAGACGGTATCATGGAAGCTCCGCAACCCTCCAGCCGCTGGTTGGAAAACGGTTCTTTCCTGAAACTGGACAACCTGACACTAGGCTATCAGTTCAATATGGAGAACATAAAAGAGATCGGTCAGCTACGTCTTTACGTAACGGGGCAGAACCTGTTTACCATTACCAAGTACACAGGTGTAGATCCGGAAGTGAGTCTGAGCGGTTTGGCTCCGGGTATCGATAATCGTAACTACTATCCGAAGACACGTTCTTTCCTGTTAGGTGTAAATATTAGTTTTTAAAATTGTCTAATCACATGAAATCATTCGTTATGAAACTAAATTGCATATACATTGCCGGAGCACTGGCATTTACATTGAATTTTACAGGATGTACCAATCTGGACGAAAAGGTCTATTCATCTTATACAGATGAGAATTTCCCTTCTTCACCCGAACAGTATGCATCTATGACCGGCCCTATTTATGTGGCTGCACAGAAACTTTTCGATAACAATCTATACGAATTGCAGGAGATGGGGACAGATGAGATCATCGTTCCCACCCGAGGCGGCGACTGGTATGACGGAGGACGTTATGTCGATATGCACTATCACATCTGGACTCCTTCACATATCCTGATAAAAAATGCTTGGGACTCTGGTTTTAGCGGGATAGGAACCTGCAACCAGGTATTGAGCCAGTTTGAAGCGTTACCTGACAATGACGGGAAAATACAGACGATCTCAGAGATCAAAGTCATGAGAGCCTGGTTCTACTTTTATATGATGGATACTTTCGGTGGAGTCCCCATTGTGACAAAGTTCGATCAAAGCGTTGCCGCACCGTCTGCCAATACGCGTCAGGAAGTATTCGATTTTATCGCTAAAGACCTGGAAGAAAATGCCGAATACCTGAGTAGTGAAGCGAACAACCAGACTTACGGCCGTCCCACACAAGGTATGGCCTACACCCTGGCAGCCAAACTATACCTGAATGCAGAGACATATACCGGTAAGCCGCAATGGGAGAAAGCTGAATATTATTGTGACAAAGTCATTGCTTTAAATCAATATCAGCTCGGAGACTATTTCGATATGTTTAAACCGGATAATGGTGCAAAAGATAAAGAACCCATCTTCTCCGTTCCTTTTGATGCGAACAAAGCCAAAGGAAACCGTTGGTTCCTTCGCACATTGCATTTCAGTCATCAGAAAACATTTTCTTTGTCGCAGGCTCCTTACAACGGTTGGTGCGTAGCTCCGGATTTCTTCGACTTCTATACGGATGACGATATCCGGAAAAAGATATTCCTGTATGGTCAGCAATATGACGCTTCGGGAAATCCGATGATCTATAACGGAGTGAACGTTGTATTGGATCCTTATGGGTTCAATGCATTCGATGTTGGAGGAGCTGACGACAAAGGTCGTCTGGTCGGAGCACGTTGTATCAAATACTATCCGGATAAAGATGCCATCGGCGGTTGGGCAAACAATGACTTTGTTGTTTTCAGATACGCCGATGTATTGATGATGAAAGCGGAGGCTTTACTCCGTCAGGGGAAAGAGCTTTCTACCGCGGTTGAACTAATGAACCAGATCAGAAGCCGGGCCTTCCCGAACAATCCGGAAATGTTGTTCACTACAGCAACATTAAACCTGGAATCCCTGTATGAAGAACGTGGGCGTGAATTGATCTGGGAAATGCACCGCCGTGTCGATATGATCCGTTTTGGAAAATTTGAAGACCCTATGCTCTTTAAGCCATCCACAAAAGGAGAAGAATACAGACGGATATTCCCTATCCCAACTTCCGTATTGGCATCCAATCCGAATCTGGACCAGAATACCGGATACTAAATACTGCTAGTAAATAAGATCGTATGGGAGGATAGTTTTTTCTTATTCTCCCATACATAAACAAGATAATCATGAATAAAGCTTTATTCTTAGCAATCAGCTTCTTGCATATTACTATTTCTCACAGCGAGAATATCGACAAGGGATTCAGTGTAACGGATGATTCATTGCAGATATCCGTTTCATCTCCTCGGGACAAAATTATCCATGTACAAGTTGTACCTTTAGGTTCGCAACCAAGTAAATCGTTGATCATACCAGAAACATCAGATCCCGTTCCTGACTGTCAGATACAAAAGGGAGATAATTATATTTCACTGAGAACGGCGTCCGTTACAGCCACTTATTCCTATACGGATAAAAATATACGCTTTACTGATTCGAAAAGTGGGAAACAGCTGCTTCAGGAACAGGCACGCTCTTTCGAACAAAAAAAAGTGGCAGGCGAAACAGTATGGCAGATAAAACAGATATTCAAATTACATCCGGACGAAGCATTATACGGACTGGGACAGTATCAGGAAGGTATTATGAATTACCGGGGACAAAAGGCTAAACTCGTACAGGCCAATATGGAAATTGTCAATCCATTCCTGTTATCCACACAACCATATGGTATTTTATGGGATAATTACTCCAAGACGTTGTTCGAAGATAATGAAAAAGGAGCCTCCTTCTGGTCGGAAGTAGCCGATGCCATCGATTACTATTTCGTTTACGGCACCGATATGAAGGATGTTGTAGCCGGTTATCACCGACTGACAGGAAAAGTGCCCATGTTCCCCAAATCCGCATTCGGATATTGGCAATCCAAAGAACGCTACAAATCATTTGATGAACTTATTGATGTCGTAAAAGAATATCGCAAACGGCATATTCCACTCGATAACATCGTACAGGACTGGGAATACTGGGGAGACCGCGATCATTGGAACAGCCTTCGATTCGATACTGTCAATTTCAATCATCCCACAGATGTTATCCGTCAATTGCACGATCGATACAATGTGAGCCTGATGCTTTCCGTATGGCCTGGATTCGGAAAGAAAACGGACGTATACAAAGATATGGAGAAGATCGGAGCACTGTTCGACGAACCGACCTGGGCAGATTATAAAGTCATGGATATATACAATCCGCAAGCTCAAAAGATTTTCTGGGAACATCTTTATAAAGGACTATACCGCACAGGAGTGGACGCCTGGTGGATGGACGCCACAGAACCATCCTTCAGGGAAGGTTTTACCCAGGATAAACAAGAGGAAAAAACAAAGTCGGCCGGGCAAACTTATATAGGTTCATTCGACCGTTACCTCAATGTTTATTCCTTATTCTTATCCAAAGCCATGTACGAAAACATACGCAAGCAGGACAATAAACGAGTAACAATTTTAACCCGTTCCGCATTTGCCGGTCAACAGCAATATGGAACTGCCGTATGGTCGGGAGATATTACTGCCTCCTGGGATGTATTCAGAAAACAACTACCTGCCGGATTAAACCTCTGTATGAGTGGAATACCCTACTGGACAACAGATATCGGAGGTTTTTTTGTAACGACAAGGGGCAGCCAATATACCAAAGGTCTTGCCGATCCTTCTTATAAGGAACTTTATTTAAGATGGTTCCAGCAGGGAGTATTCTCCCCTATTTTCCGTGCTCACGGCAGTAATGTCCCGCGGGAAGTATGGCAATTCGGCGAACCGGGAGATCCTTTTTATGACGGGTTATTAAAGATGATCGACCTGCGGTACAGTTTGCTCTCCTATATATACTCATCGGCCTGGCAGGTAACAGCAAATTCCCGATTAATGATGCGCGGGTTGGTCATGGATTTTCCGGATGACCGGAATGTACATAACAGAGCAGATGCTTATATGTTCGGTCCCTCATTACTGGTCAAACCGATAACAAAGCCGATGTATTATACAACAGAGGGAGCTATCGGTACACCTGACACTAAAGAGTCTGTTTATCTGCCAGAACACACAGGTAAATATTGGTTCGATTTTAATTCCCGGCAGATCTATACGGGAGGTAAAACTATTTCATATCTAACTCCACTCGATGTCATACCGGTATTTGTAAAAGCCGGTTCTATTATTCCCATAAATAAAATAGTCCAATATGTCGGAGAACAAAAAGAAGAAGAGTTGGAACTAAGGATTTATGCTGGGGCAGATGCCGATTTTGAACTTTATGAAGACGACAATAAAACTTATGCTTATGAAAATGGCGTTTATTCACTTGTCCGGTTTCATTGGGATGATCAAAACAAGCAACTGAGTATATACGATAAAGAGGGGACATTTGTCAATTATCCGCAAAGAAGTTTCCGGATAAAACTTTATATAGCGGAAGAAAGCAGCTCAAACTATTCTGTACGGGAAAAGCTTATCCGATATGAAAATAAGCATATTACGGTCGATATGATCAAATGAATTAAAATCTCGTTTAAAACGAGATAAAATTCGCTTTAAACAAAGTTACAGTCCGTCTTAAACGAAAAAACTCCTTTTAAACGAACCTCAATATCGTTTAAAAGGAGTTTTTCACTTTATTTCTTCACAAATTTGAATGTCTTCCTGTTACCATTTGCACAGACTACCTGTGTAATATAGACACCCTTGCTTATTGAGCGAATATCAATGGTCACAATATTGGTCATCGGTGATTCTTTTCTAATAAAACGTCCCGAAACATCTAAGATATCTATATTACGAACAAGATCGGTTGCCTCAATGATCAGGTATCCGTTGGAAATTTTATAACTGATAGCATCATCACTGATATTCTCATTTCCTGTCGGTTGATCTTTAGAGAAATAGAGATTATCCAGGTAGAAGGTTCCTTTTGCATCACTTTCAAACCGAATATATTTAACAATATTCAAATCAGGTAAGAAAAATTGGAAGATCTGCCATTTTTCTTTTGCAACCGGTAATGTGGCAAACTCTATTTCATCTATTCCGTCCGACAGATAAATCTTCAAAGTTTCTTCATAAGGACTCCATACGTCCAGGTGTAGATATTCCATAGAAGAAACATCCAATAACCCTACGTTGACCGCCAACAGATTCGTGTTAGTCAGTTTCCATACGGGAACGCCTTTGATCGTAATAATTTCCACTTCCGTTTCTTGTCCATCCACCCTTTCAAAGATAGAATTAATATTCTCATAAGGATTGCTATGTACAGAGACCACATTTTCCTGATGGAGAGTAGGTGCAGAAGCAGGCCAGACTGGTGCAGGTTCCTCTGGATCGGGGTCAGGGTCGGGATCAGGATCAGGATCGGGGTCTGGATCAGGGTCTGGATCAGGTGTTACCGACTCTTGGTATAGGTAGACATGATCCATATATATCCTGCGCTCTTCACCGGCCCCACCTGAAAAGTTGATACTTTTAAGTTTTCCTCCCGTCCGGGATAGAAAGTCGGCTAAGTCTATATCAATGCTATTCCATGCATGTGGTTTCAATGTATAACTTTTTTTAGATGAAGTTATTCCATTTCCAGTAGCAGTAATAGTTATATCAAACCAGCTTCCCGGATATATTTCCAGATGAAGTTTCGTTTTATTTTCCGGAAATATTTCATTGAAAGAAAGTGCTTCCGATGCAAAATTCGAGAATAAGATTATTTTTTGGTTCTTCGTATCCAATGCGGAATCATCATCCGGCAAATCATACAAATTCACTTTATATTGTGAGCTGAAAATACTTGACACATTTTCAACACTTTTGGATGGAACAGGAGCCTTGGGAATTATTTCAGAACCCTTTTTTATAGTTATATCTTTTAAAGTTACCTTCGCTTCCCCTCCATTACCCAACTCAAATGCTATACGAGCGGAATTATCCGTTTCGTGATGCATGGTAAAGGTATAGGAGAACGTTTGCTCATTCAATCTCGGAGTAAAATAAAAACTTCCATATTTAGTATAAGGCTCATCATTAAATCCGATGTAACTCGAATAAATATCGCCGTTATTACTCGCTGTCTTAGCAATAAAGGAAATCTCATAAGTTGCATTTTTTTCTATGGTGAAGCCTGATAATAATGTCATAACCGAATAAGTTACATTGCCTCCATCGGTTATTTCTATTGTTAAAGATCCTTCGCCTTTATTCAATTTAGCATTTCCTCCCTGATTTTGAAGCAATGCCCAGACTTTGCCTTTCGGATCATTGATATCATAAACAACTTCTTTAGAAAGGAACTGTATTTCTGCCGCTTTATCAGGGATATCATAAGTCTGCAATGCATCGGGTAAATAAGGATATTCCCCTACCGATTCGTTGTATATACTCGACGTCAGATGCCAGTAAGCAGAACTAAAGCCGTATTTCTCAATTGTCCGAGCTATATGATTGGTCCACAGGAGGCGTGAATCGATATCCGCTTTATAATGAACACCGAACTCTCCGATATGGATAGGAACATCGTTGCTGTCACTAAAAGCTTTTATCTTGTCAAAATCAGCGGTAACAGCATCTCGCTCGCTCTGAGTATCGCTCCACCTTAACCCGACGGGGTACATAGGATTTACCCATTCAGCTCCCTGATGGGTAAAAGGTAATGGATTGTAATAATGGATTGTTACGATCAGATGATCATCATTTTCCGGCAGTACTAAAGCATTCGCACCTTCCAGGCCATAAATCGTACCCCAATTGGTCGTACCGACCATGATGGCGCGATTTTTATTATTATCGTTCCTGAAATCGTATGTTTGCCTTATCGTTTTGATAGCCTCCGGAAAAACATGATTCCATTCACTATCCATCTTATCCCTGGGCTCATTCAATATTTCAAATACCAGTCTTTCATCATAGTTCTGAAAATAGTCAGCCAACTGCTCCCAAAGAGTCATGAAGCGCTTGATCTCACCAGTCTGGGCTTCACCCGACAAGTCCATCAACGGGTCATAATGGTGCATATTGAGAATAACTTTCAGATCGGCAGCCAAAAGTTTATCAACGACTTTCTGTATCTCAACCAGAAATTCCGCTTTTATATTATAAGGAGCCTTATCCATACTCCTAGGATCTCCCTCCGGATAATCATCCCAACGGACAGGGAGACGTACATGTTTAAAGCCTTTTTCTTTTATCTTTTCAATATATGTATCACTCCACGGATAGTCGGCCTGTTGTTCAAAAGTGGCACCGATGTTAACACCACGACCTAACTGATTGTTAAATACGGCAACAGGAGTTGGGGTAAAAGATGCTTGTTTGTTATAAAAATATATATTGTCGATAAAGAAGGTTTTAGTGCCTTGATGACTATTAATTGACAGATATATGCCATACAAAGGACCTGATAATCCATTCGTTACATCTATCCGTGTCCATTCATTGGCAGTAAGTTTCTGAGCCGGAATTTCATAACTATCATCTCCTATCAAAGTAATAGTTAATTGTGTCTCTACCTCTGAATATACATCTATATGGAAAAATTCCATAGCACTAATGTCGGTTCCCGGAACATTTATTGGAATATGATTCATCTTGGCTAATGCCTTTACTTCACGATCTCCAATAGATGTAGGCAGTGGTACTGTTGTCTGATGTTTATTATCTGTAACAAAAGTAAGCTCACCCTCAATTCTGGAATCAAGGTATGAATCACCAAATAAAGAAACCACATCTTCGGTATTACGCACAGGAGGAAGATAAGCGGTGAAATCGGGCGTACCTTCAACAATTATTTGTTTGCTGTCATAAAAATAGATATGATCTAGGTATACAGTTGAACCTCCGGACGAAGGCTGAATAACACTTACATATTGATTATCCTCTGTTTCTACGTAATATTCAGAAAGTTCTACCTCAATAGAATTCCATTTACCGCCAGTAAGATTCTCAAATGTGAATTCCTTTGAAACCTCATCCGAAATACCCTCCACTCTGTCTTTATAAAGAATGAGCTTTACAGCAAATGAGATATTGGTTTCAGGATATACTTCCAAATGCAATCTATCTTTTCCACTAATATTCAATAGATTTTTATCCGGATTATATTGTATACCCATCCATCCCAAATTCGAGAATTTGAGAATGTTTTTTTCATTTTCATCCTTTACTACGGATTTTACAGTCTGAGAACCCCATTGTTGATATTCCAAACTAATCCCTGTTCCATATTTTGTGCTGTAAAAGTTTTTGACATTAGAACTTTGACGTATTGGAACAGGTGCAGCTTTGATAGATGTCGGAGAAGGATTCTTTTCTTTATAGAAAAAAATATTATCTAAATAGACTGTTACTTGCCCCTTAGCAGAACTATCCGACTTATCCACAACCGTTAATTCTATAGAATTTATTTGCTCCAATTGATTCGTACCTGTCACATATTCAAATTCACTTAAAGGAATCCTCAGTGTATGCCAACTATCTGGAAGCAATTCACTGCCCACATTATCCATTGAAACAGTATATCCATAGACTGGTTTTGAACTGGGAGCATGCAATTTTATATTAAGCTCATCTATTTTCTCACTTAAATAAATATCGATATTGATACAGTTAATAGATGATGTTTCTATCTTAATATTAGGTCCACTCGTCTCCTCACTATAAAAGGCTATAAACTGGTTATCAAATGTAGAAAACTTAATTATATCTTGATCATTCCCGTTTTTCTCAATGGACTGTACTGTCGTATGATTTGGCTCCCAAGATACAAATTGTAAATCAGTACGCTTTCCATAGTAATTACTATAAATAAATTTTATACCATCATCTATTCTTTCAAATCCGGGATCATTTGCAGCCGGAATAGTTTCCGCCCATACATTCTGTATCCCTGTAATCCCCGTTAATAAATACCAGATAATAAATAACTTTGAAAAAAAACTTGTTCTCATACTTGTGTACATACTACTCCTCATACACTGAATATCTTCGCCTGTAGGAAAAGCGAAAGAAACCCAGTAACAAATTGGTTTTTAACTCATTATACTCAAATACAAATATCGCTATATTTATTAATATAACAGATATACATTAAGTTTATTTGTAATTTAATAAAGAATAGACTTCCTCATTTAGACAAAAGAGATTCCTGAAAAACCATTATCCATATTTTTATTTATCTTTACCCTATCAATCATTCGATATGGAGAATATTTCAGAGATAAAGGAATTTAACAAACTGTTTTCAAACTATCAGGGAATTTTCATCCGTTTTGCTCATACCTATATTCAGGATAAAGAGACGGCAGAAGATATAGTAGTTGACAGTTTAGTATATTATTGGGAAAACCGACATTCTCTCTCCTCCAATTCAAACATTCCCGCCTATATCATGGAAGTTGTCAAACACAAAAGCCTCAACTACCTGCGCAATCAACGGATACGGGAAGACATTGAACAAAATCTATGGAGTCATATGGAAAGAGTCAGAAAATTGAAAATTACTACACTGGAAGCCTGTGATCCGGAAGAATTATTCAGTTCCGAAGCACAACGTCTGATAGATGAAGCATTAGACCATCTGCCCGAAAAAACACGGGTGATCTTCATTATGAGCCGATATGAAAATAAAACACATAAAGAGATAGCCGATCATTTTGGCTTGTCCACCAAAAGTATTGAATTCCATATCACTAAAGCTTTAAATGTATTAAGAAATAGGTTAAAAGATTATCTCCCGCTCTTTATCTTATTTTTAAATTAGCAGTTCATCTTTTACTCTTTTCTTAAAAAATAAGTTTTTTCATTAGGGATACCTTCCATCTATGTGCTTATTAAGTATGGAAAAGAAAATACTATATCGTTTTTTTGAAGGAAAAGCATCCTACAAAGAAGAAGAAGAGGTTTGCAACTGGACTGAAGCTTCAGAAAAGAATATGCAGGAATATCTGAAAGAGCGTAAATACTTCGACCTCCTGATCGTCCAGAACAGGAAAAATCGTATACAGCCAACCTCATCTGGTAATGTATTCTATCTGAATAATATAATCAAATATGCAGCTGCAATCGCAATATTTATCATCTGCGGTATACAAATTTACAATCATACAAAACCAGATGTAAGCCACCTGGAAATGAACACAATATCAGTCCCTGTAGGACAGAGAGTAAATATATTGCTGTCCGACGGAACAAATGTATGGCTTAACTCTGGTTCAAAAATGAAATATCCGGCATCATTCACCAAAGGGAAAAGAGAAATCACATTGAATGGAGAAGGTTATTTTGAAGTCACAAAAGATACCAAAAGACCATTCGTTGTGCAAACTGACAAATATAATATAAAAGTACTGGGAACAAAGTTCAACGTAGATGCTTATGATAAAACATCCTTTTTTTCTGCGGCATTAATGGAAGGTTCCATACAAATTTCAGAGAAAGAAGAACCCAGTAACAGTATTGTATTACATCCTTTGGAAAAAGCAGATCAGGTAGATGGGAAACTGGTAATTGAAAAGATACAGAACTATGACATTTATCGCTGGAAAGAAGGCTTGATTTGTTTTGAAAATACCACATTCAACGACTTGATGAAAGAGTTTGAAAAAACATACGATATACAAATCATCAATGGGAATAAGAATCTGGACAATTATATCTGCAGTGGGAAATTTCGTATTTCAGATGGCATAGACTTTATATTACAAGTTCTCCAGCGAGATATCAGTTTCCGCTTCCAAAGAAATGAAAACAACACTATTATTTATATAAAATGACATGTTAAACCTTTAAATCATATTGCCTATGATATAATATCCAAAGAAAAAAGCGATAAATGCGGGAACATCTATCGCCTTATGACTAACACAATTATCAAAAACTGTATTAATCTCTAATAATTACAAAGTTATGAATAAAGTATCTTTGTCGGGACCCTATTATCTAAAAAAATCACGACATAAACATTTTTTCAGAATTATGAGAATCTCCTCATTCCTTTTGTTTGTACTGATATTTTCATTACATGCAATCAATTCAAACTCACAAAATGCACGGATTACCGTTCGAACCAGTAATACAACTTTAAAGGATGTATTGAATACCATCGAAAAGCAAACAGATTATTTGTTTGTATATAATATTAATGTAGATACAAATCAAAAAGTAGCTTTAAACACGGTCAATCAACCGGTAAAACAAGTATTGGATAATCTGTTTAAAGAAATCGGACTAAGCTATGTATTGGAAGGATCCTATATTGTCGTATCCAAATCGGAAACAGAACAACAGAAAAAATTTGTAACCGGAACAGTCCTTGATATGAACGGTGAGCCAATTATTGGTGCGAACATCATAGAAAAAGGGACCACGAACGGTATAATCACAGACATAAACGGAAAATTTTCTTTACAAGTTCCTTCTGATGCAGTACTACAAATATCGTATATTGGGTATAATACCCGTGAAGTTGCGGTTAATGACCAATCTTCGATCACTATAAAACTGACAGAAGATACTCAAACGATCGAGGAAGTCGTTGTCGTTGGCTACGGAGTTCAAAAAAGAGAGAACTTAACAGGAGCCGTCTCTGCCATTATGGGAGACGATCTGATGAAAAGACCTGTCGGACAAACATCTGTCGCCTTACAAGGAATTGCTCCGGGAGTAACTATTACACAACAATCCGGACAACCGGGCCAAGATGCCGGAACAATCCGGATCAGAGGAATAGGAACCCTGAACGATTCCAACCCGTTGGTTTTAGTAGACGGAACTGCAATGGACCTGAATAGTGTCGACCCTAATATCATTGAATCGATTTCCGTTTTAAAAGATGCAGCCTCATCTTCCATCTATGGTTCACGTGCTGCCAACGGAGTGATACTGATCACTACCAAAAGAGCTAAAAACAAAGAATTTTCTGTTTCTTACAATGGATATGCCGGATGGCAAACACCAACCGACTTGCCTGATAAAGTAAATGCCATCGACCATATGGTCATGTTGAACGAAGCATACAAGAATGTCGGGAGAAGTCCGCTATACACAGATCAGTATATTCAGGAATATAGAGAAAAAGGTCCTTCCGACCGTGATCATTATCCGGATGTAGATTGGCAAAAAGCAGTTTACAATAAATATGCATTCCAACAAAACCACTTTTTCACTCTCAATGGAGGAACAGAAAAAATGAAACTTCTTGCAGCAATCGGTTATTATGATCAGCAAGGTATTACTCCAAATACGGATTATAACCGATTTACGGTCAGATTAAATTCAGATATGCAGTTTACCCGACGTTTTTCTGCTAAATTAGATATGTATTTAAAATACAATACCCAAAAGACTCCTGGTAGAGGTATATATGACGTTATATACTGGATAAACCGAACACCTTCCATTTATCCGGATGTTTTATCCAACGGGAAATATGCAGTCGGTTGGGATGGAGATAATGTGTTAGCTTTTGCCAAAGACGGAGGATTCGCTAAAACAAAAACGCCCTCGGCCTCCATCAATATGGCTTTAAGCTACCAGTTTACAGATTTTCTGAAAGCCGATGTTAGCTATACTCCCATCTATAACAACAATATAACCAGCACCTACAACAAAAGTGTAAATACTTATTATGCCGATGGAGAGCTTGCTTACAGTAAACCGAGTAAAAGTGCACTATATGAACACCGGGGCTGGGGTTTATCGCATGACTTCAAAGCACTAATAAATTTCGACAAAGCATTTGGACAACACAATCTGAAAGCTTTGGCTGGTTTCCAATGGGAAAGTGGAACTGATGATTATATCGATGCTTCCCGGGATACCTTCATATTCCCTCAATATCCTAAATTGAATGCAGGAGGTAGTGACAATCAAAAAGCATCCGGTTCTGGTTCTGAATATGCGCTTGCCTCTTTCTTCGGACGTATCAATTACGATTATCAGGGGAAATATTTATTTGAAGCGAATGTTCGTTACGATGGTTCCTCTCGTTTCGACCTGGGACATAAATGGGGAGTGTTCCCTTCATTTTCAGGCGGATGGAGAATTTCAGAAGAAAGTTTTTGGGAACCTATACGGGATATTGTCGACAATGCTAAATTCAGAGTTTCCTGGGGGCAACTGGGAAATCAGAATATAGGGAATTATGCTTTTGCCTCTGTTGTCAGCTATAGTTCTTATATTATCGGTGGACAACCGGTTACCAGCGGTGCGATCAACGATATGTCGAATTCTGCCATTTCATGGGAAAAAACAGAAATGCTTGACTTTGGGGTTGACCTGCAATTTTTCTCTAAGCTCTCTGCGTCATTCGATTATTACAATAAGAAAACAAGCGATATTTTATGGAAACTCAACGTTCCATTAATCATCGGTCTAAATCCAACCTATCAAAACGCGGCAAAAGTTTCCAATAAAGGATGGGATCTGGAATTAAGATGGAATGACCGGATCAATGATTTCAGATACGGTGCTTCTTTCATATTATCTGACGTAAAAAATAAGGTGATCGATCTAAAAGGCATCAGTATGACTGGATTGACCGTGAACCGGGAAGGATATCCTATCAATTCAATCTATGGACTTGAGGCAATAGGTTACATATCTAAAGAAGACTATAATGCCGACGGTTCCTACAAACATGCTACTCAATTCGGTGCATTTGCTCCTGGTGATATCAAATATAAAGACCAGAATAACGATGGGATAATTAATAATGAGGATGAAGTAATCATCGGTAATACTGTTCCACGCTTTACTTACGGATTAAATCTAGATGCAGGCTGGAAAGGATTCGATTTCAGCATGTTCTGGCAAGGGGTAGGAAAAGCGGATGGATATTTGAATAAACAAGCAACAATGCCATTCTACTGGGGAGCCTCCGCTCTGGAAATGCACAAAGCCCACTGGACGGAAGAGAATCCTAATGCCCGTTTCCCGCGTTTGGCTTTCAATGAAACAAACAATGAACAGAATTCTAGTTTCTGGATGGCAAATGCAGCCTATTTAAGGCTAAAGAATGTAACTTTAGGGTATACGCTTCCCAAAGCGTTAACTGAAAAAATTAAGTTCTCTCACGTCCGGCTTTATGTCAGCGGACAAAATCTTTTATCCATTGACAAGTTCTGGGATGGATTTGATGCAGAAGCACCTGTCGGAGACGGAGCTTATTATCCTCAGGTGAAAGTGTTCACTGTCGGACTGGATGTAAAATTCTAAATGTAAAATCATTATGAAAAATCTTTTATACACATGCCTGATAATAACAGGTCTATCTTTTTTCTCTTGTGACAGTTCACTGGAAAAGTATCCTTTGGATAAACCCTCCTCAAGCACGTACCCCAGTAATGAGACAGAACTGGAAATGGCTTTGTGGGGATGTTATGGTTCTCTATGGTTAAGTACGAACTATGGAATGGTTATGCCTGCGCTCTTAGATATAACAACAGATATAGCCTGGGAAAGAGCCGAAGTTCCTATGCAATCGATCGGAAACGGATCTCATGATGCCAATAATTCATGGTCCGAACAACTTTGGAAAAACTATTATATCAGTGTAGCTCGTTGTAATTACTTGCTGGACAATATGGAACGAGCTAAATCAGAAACAACTCCGTCTGTTTATGAAAGAATAAAAGGGGAAGTTAAGTTCTTAAGAGCTTACTTTTATCTGATGCTGACAGAAACATGGGGAGATGTTCCGTTAGTAACAAAAACCCTAACTCTGGCAGAAGCTCAAATCAATCAGACACCCAAATCTGAAATAGTCGATTTTATACTAAAGGAACTGGATGAGGCCATTCCAGTTCTTCCAGTACATATCGATGCCAATGAGTGGGGACGCATCAGCCAGGGAGCTGCTCTTGCCATAAAAGCCAGGACTGCTTTATATAACAACATGTACGATATTGCAGCTAAAGCAGCTAAAGAGGTTATAGACTCTGGCGAATACCAGATAGACGACAGCTTTGAGAATTTATTCAAATCTGCCACTCAATCGAATAGTAAAGAAATGATGTTCTTCATTACTTATAAGGAAGGTTACCGTACTCCTGGGGTAGTAAGGGGGTGTACTTCAAGAATGGGTGGAGGCTACAGTAGTAAAATACCAGTTCAGGCAACTGTCGATTCATACGAATGTATCGATGGGCTACCCATAGATAAATCTCCCCTTTATGATCCTCTAAAGCCATTCGAGAATCGAGATCCCCGTTTGGGATATACGATTGTCCTACCTGGTTCCGAATATATGGGATTTCAATTTGAAACTCATAAAGACAGTGTGGAATGCTGGAACTATAAGACTTCCCCGGTAAGCCGGGTAGCCAACCAGGATGCATTAAATCCTTATGCCACTTTCTCCGGTTATATTTGGAGAAAATATAATGAAATATCCAAACCGAATGAGTTGGACAACAGTGAAACAGCATTCATCATCATCCGTTATGCAGATGTACTGCTCATGTATGCGGAAGCGAAGACCGAATTGGGAGAAATAGATAATTCCGTTTACCAAGCGATCAATGAGGTCCGGCAAAGAAAAAGCGTAAATATGCCTCCTGTTGCAAATAAAAATCAGTCAGAACTACGTTCAATCATTAGAAAAGAACGAAAATGCGAGTTTGCATGGGAAGGATTACGGTGGTCGGATATTCGCCGGTGGGGAATTGCTGAAAATGTCATGAATAAAGTTCTATACGGCAGACCACCAAGGGACTACCTACACTCTGCTCCTAAAATTGACGAAAATGGGACACCGGATTATAGTGTTGTCCCCAATAAAAACGATATGCGTGTGATCGAACTTCGTTCATTCAATAAAGACAGAGATTATGTACTTCCTATTCCCAGAATAGAAATAGAAACAAATACGGCATTAAAACAGAATCCTAATTACTAATAGGATTTATCAGTTTTCTACTACTTCAACAGAGATTGCCCTTGCCTCAATAAAGGCAAGAGCAATCTCAAAAATCAATGATATATGAAAGAAAAGTACTTACTCACAGTAATTATAATACTCTTTTTTCTGCCTGTCACATCTGCCCACGGACAAATATGGGTGGAAGCAGAGCAATTTCAGGAAAAAGGAGGATGGATCGTCGATCCTCAATTTATAGATCAGATGGGATCTGCTTACCTTCTGGCTCATGGATTGGGAGAACCTGTCCAGCCAGCAAGAACAATCTTACAAATAAAAAAAACCGGAAATTATCATCTATGGGTTCGCACAAAAGACTGGGCCCCCTATCCTACAGGTCCCGGAAAATTTACTATTTCGATTGATAGCGATACATTATCAACAGTCTTAGGGCAAGACGGCAATTCCTCATGGCATTGGGTATATGCAGGTGTCTCTATGATTAAACAACCAGAGGTCACCCTGTCAATAAACGATTTATCCGGATTTGAAGGGCGGATAGATGCCATCTATCTAACTCAAAAAAACAATGATCAACCACCAACATCTAAAGATACCCTGGAGTTGTTCAGACGAGAAATGTTACATTTACCAAAGGATCCCAAAGAAGCCGGGACATATGACCTCGTGATCGCAGGAGGAGGAGTAGCCGGTACGTGTGCTGCCATTCAGGCTGCCAGATTAGGATTGAAAGTCGCTCTTATCCAAAACCGGCCGGTTTTAGGAGGTAATAACAGCTCGGAAATCCGTCTCCCTATGTCCGGAGATATCTATCATAACCTCTATCCTAAACTGGGACGTATTGTGAGGGAACTGAATACAGGAACTACCAGTGAAATAGCCTCCGCCGACCAATATGGGGATAAAAGAAAACTGAACATTGTAAAAAATGAGAAGAACATTACTTTATTTCTTTCCACCCATGTTTATAAAGTAGAAAAGACTGATAATCGCATAACGACAGTTATTGCCAGACATGTTGAAACCAATCAAGAACTCCGCTTCATCTCTCCTCTTTTTGCAGATTGTACCGGGGATGCAACTCTCGGTGTTGCCGCAGGAGCAGACTACAGAAGTGGCAGGGAAAGTTTTTCTCTTACCAGAGAGCCTAAAGCTCCGCAGATAAGTGACAGTTTAACAATGGGTACAACTAATCATTGGTTTGCCCGTTTCGAGGAAAAATCTTCGGAATTTCCTTTATGTCCGTGGGCTGTTCAATTCAGTGATAACTATCATTTAGAAAACACAGCAAGTGCCTGGTTCTGGGAATCCGGCTTTTATAAAGATAAAGTTGAACAGGCAGAAGAAGTTAGAGATTACAATTTCCGGGTTGTCTATGGGCATTGGTCTTACCTTAAAAATCAGAAAAGAAAACAATATTCAAACTGGAAACTGGAATGGATATCATTCATTGCCGGGAAACGAGAATCTCGCCGATTAATCGGTGATCTGATCCTTTCAGAATTGGATATAAATAATCAGGTACAATATCCGGACGCATGCGTCACAACAACGTGGGGAATCGATCTTCACTACCCAGACCCCCAAAACAGTCAATATTATCCGAGAAATGAGTTTTTAGGCATAGCCGATCATAACCGGGATTTCGAACCTTATCATATACCATACAGATGCTTTTACTCAAAAGACATCAACAACCTATTTATGGCAGGCCGTAATATCAGCGTTACTCATATTGCTTTAGGGACAGTCAGAGTTATGCAAACCACAGGAATGATGGGAGAAGTGGTCGGGATGGCGGCTTTCCTATGTAAAAAATATAACTGTTCACCCCGCGATATATATACACAACATCTGGATAAATTGATCCAACTGCTAACAGCAGAGCATAATTAAGATTAGAACCGGGTAATAAAAAAGCGAATTATCTAATAATTAGATAATTCGCTTCATTTTTGTGGTCCCACTTGGGCTTGAACCAAGGACTCCCTGATTATGAGTAACACAAACAATGTTTTTTCTTATTATCCCTTGTTCTTTTTTGCCCTGAATAATATTATATATATTTGTATTTCAACAACTTGCAAAACACAATTGTTTTTTCTAACTTTGTCCTGTTATGAAATTCAATAACACCTAAATAACACCACAATGAACAAAGTAGACCATTTTCTAAAACCCATTTTTACAAAGAAAATTGAAACTATCTCTATCGGATTGATACTCGACCAACGCAAACATGTCGACTACATCAAGAGTTTAAAAGAAACCGAAATACTTAATGATATAAACGAATTAAAAAATGAGGTAACAGTACTACCTGCCGCCATACGAGTCTCATTCTCTTCAGATAAATTCCACCTTTACTTTTATCGTACAGGCGGAACTTTTACTATTTATGAATGGGAGAAGCTAAGACACGCAACAGGTTCCAGCAACTTTGCCAAACACCGTAAAGAGCAGGAAAAGGTATTTGATAAAGTGTGCGCCACTATTAGAGAACTTCATGAAATTAAAGCCTTTAACATTGAAAATTTAAAAAAGAAACTCACCGGTAGATTAGACCTAAACTTCTCTGAATTTTGGAAACAAACAATAGAAAAGCTTCGCCATGAAGGTAGAGCAGGAACAGCGGACAGCTATAACAATGCATTCAATAGCTTTTCCAAAAGCGTAGGGTTCAATATATCATTCAGTAATATTGGTTTTGACATTGTAGATAGATGGACAAGCAAAATGACCGATTGCGGTTTATCTCAAACTACAATAGGAATATATCATAGAGGAATGAGAGTTGTTATAAATGAGGCTATGAGATTAGGCTACATAGAACTAAATCAGTATCCTTTTGGCAAAGGGACAGATAAAGTTACTATTAAAAAAGGCAGAAGTAAGACAGAAGCTTATCTACCTATATCTGACATACTTAAATTAAAAAAATACGACGCCCCTGACAAACGGGAAAAGCATCAAACAAAATGGATTTGTGAGGCCATAAATATGTTTCTCTTTTCTTATCTTGCCAATGGAATGAATCTAATGGATATTTGTTTACTCACATATAACGACCACTATTTTAACAGCATGGGCAAAGAATTGATGTTTGTTCGTAAAAAGACAGAAGCAACATCAGATTCAGAAATTCAGATTATTATACCTATAATACCCGAACTGGAAGAGATACTCAATCACTACGCCTCAACTCCTTCAAAAGATAATTTTGTTTTTCCGAATTTACTAAAAGGAGAAACTAACCCAATCAAAATAAAGGCTATTGTAAAGGATTTAAATGCAGATTTTGGTTTCCGTCTAAAAAAGGCGGCTAAAGAAGTAGGATTATCAATCCCCATTTCAATGACCTATGCAAGGCACAGTTTTGCAACCAATTTGACACACGCTGGCGTCTCAGAACGATATATTTCTCAAGCCATGGGACATAGCAATAAAAATATTACAGGAGGTTATATAGCTCCTTTTTCACCACAAAAAAGAATTATGTTCAACTCTATGTTACTAATTCCGGAATAAATACGGCAATAGTAAACATTGCCGAATCTTGATCGTATAACACTGTAAATCAGACGTGTAACAAATTATGTAAGATTCTTGATTTAACCAATAACAGTAGCTTACTTTGCACTATGAAACTGTAGTCAACAGATATAACTATTTAACAACAGTTTCACTTCATGCTAGAGAACGCATATTGCGGGGCAAGCAAAAAAATCAAAGAAATATGACATATCACGAAATTATTTTAACAATAGATTACGAACAGATATCCTCTATTGTTGCTAAAAAGGTTGTGGAAAAGCTAAACAGTCAATGCTTACTCCAACATCAACCATCCCCAAAAAGAATAAGTGGAATCAGAGAACTGGCGAAACATTTGGGCTGCTCTGTATCGAAGGCTCAGGACCTAAAAAACAAAGAAATAATTCCATTTTACACGATCGGGAAACGTGTTTTTTTCGATCCTGATAAAATAGATGAGGCCATTAAAGAGAGAAAGGATACAGGTCATGGATAATGAAGGAAGAAACTTTCAGTCCCAAGAGAATGAGAATGAGGATAAATATCTGAATTGCCGAGTAATAATAACAGAGCAATTCACCGAACCTGATCCTATAATTAAGCAAGGAGATAGAACAATTGTTTCAAAGGGAAATATAGCAACTATCATAGGTAAGCCTAAAGCTTTCAAAACATTCTTAACATCTTCCATCGTAGCAGCCTTCCTAGAAGACGATGTATTTAGTATAAGTGGAGTAGGAGACACTTGTCTTTTCATTGACACAGAACAAAGTCGAAGCCATGTCAATATGGTACAGAAACGCATTTATAGACTTTGTGATTGGAAATTAGAGAAATCCAACGACAGACTAATAATGTTATCCCTACGTGAATTTGAGGCCGAAGAACGTCTAAAAATCAGCCTACAGGCTATTGAACAACTGAAACCTGATTTGATTATTATCGATGGCATCCGCGACATGATACGAGATTTTAATGATTTGAAAGAATCTGCTTATATCACTAGTTGTTTAATGGCAATCTCAACAAATCACCAGTGCGGAATAATCACTGTCCTGCATCAAAATAAAGCTGACAACAATGCTCGTGGACATTTAGGATCAGAATTATGTAACAAATCTGAAACTGTTCTACAGGTTGTAAATAGTAGTGGAACAGCTACAGTTTCATCTATTCACAGCCGCAATAAAGGAATAGAACCCTTCTCATTTTCTATTGATAACACAGGATTGCCAATTGCTTGTAAGATACCCAAAATAGAAGAGGAGTACAAAGAGCTTTATAACCTAATGAAACAGGCTATGAAAGATCGTCTTTGGTGGCCCCGTAATGAACTTAAGAGGCAAATTATGCAAATAATAGCCCCCAAAGGTTACAGAACTGCTGAGAGGAGGATTAAAGCGGCATCTGATTTGGGTATATTAAAAAAGAATCAGGCAAAAATGTATATTCTTCAGGAACAAGAAGCTACTACTGAACAGGAACTTGACATTTGACAAGACGACACACCTATATATAGGTGTGTGTCGCTTTATCTTAAAGACTTGTCAAAAAGGAGACAATATAAACCACTATCATTCAATATATTATGTTTTGTTTTGTCTAAATTGTCAAATACCTGTCCAAACTAGGACAAACTATCTTTGTCTTACAACAACAACAACGAGTTTATTTTGAAAAAGCGGCTCTTGTGGTTTAATATATAAGCTTTTTCATCATTTAATTACTGTAAAAGAACAGTATTAATTATCATGTATAAATATAAATCATTTTATCCTGTTTATGGGTCGAATAAAAAGTATTATAAGATCTTAAACAAAGAAGTCAGTAAACAAATCTGGCGAGTAGTCAATCGATATAAAGACGATGAAGACTCTTTAGACAAAGTGCTAAAGGCGACTATAGATGAGGTGCTTACTAAGTATATTCATTTCTATAACCCGTATATCTTATTAGAAAAAATGATAATATCGTATGACAAAGTGCATCCCAATATCCAAGATGACAAGATTAAACTTCGATTTCATTGGTTTTGGATTGGTAATAACAAAAAATTAGAGGAACATAGAGCCCTCTTTAGGTCATCTATCGATCAAAAAGGATCTCTTGTATGCCCTTGATTAATTTACTGCCTCAAGCAGAACACCGGCACAGTACTCCCCAATACTCGTGCCGGAACTGCCACAAATGGGAGCGCTGTAAACTAGGGGAGAATAGACCGGCATCATTAACTGCTGATTATGGCCTTTACGGTTGTATTGAGCACCAATTAAATAGTAACGATGAGAAGAAAAAAGTATAAAAAGTGGGGCGAGCAAAGGCCTATAAGATCAGGTTGGACACTTGTAAAAAACCAAATTGATCTCCAAACACGAACCGCATTGGTTCTTTATGTAATGGGGTGTTACCCCATGTCCGAAGCATACAGGTTTGCTTTCAATTTTCAAGGAAAACCATCATCCCTTGGACCTATAGCTTCCAGATGGTGGAATGATCCTCAAATACAAGAGTATGTCCGTATCTTTGCCCGTTGTTTAGCTTATGAAGGATATGAAGTTAATTTAAAGATAAAGCAGTATTAATCTCTTAGCATATACAAATTAAGTTATAGTATTGACAGAACATTCCTACCCCTTGTATAAAGGGAACAATATTTATTATTAATCTTTGGTCAGTATTCTAACGTTTTGTATATTTGTGCACCATTCGAATTGTACGAATGATTTTTTTACATAAGCCTAATCGTCATCGAACTCCTACATCGACCAATAACAGGCTTTCAGACTTACTCATTGGGTTAGTGTATCTATGCCATAGGCGTAGAGCTGCACCATTGAGTAAGTAGGCTGTAGGAGGCCTAGATGACGTATGGCGGTAGCTCTACGTTTTTTTATCTAAGATTATGTAGTTTGTTGCTAACAGGATAATTTCATTAGTATAAACTATAAAAATCAGAGGAATGAGAAAAGAGTTATTTCTACTATTAATTTTTGCGTTGTTGCTTTCTTGTAATAACCAAGAGAAAAAGACATCCAGTAAATGTATTACTAATTCAAGTGGTTTGTATTGGATACAGTCGCAAATAGTGTTTGTTGAATATCCAAACGGAGAAGAAAAACCGTACTGGAGTGGACTATGGGTAACTGATGGGGAAACAGTTGAGGTTGAAACAGACCTTGATTATTTCTATGTTAAATTTTTGGATGAAGAGTATTATTATCGCCAAACAAAACTTATTCCTTTTATCAAAGGGAAAGGGACTGTTAAGTATGATGATATTTTAGAAGAGAAGGTACACCAATCACAATCTAATAAGTAAGAAAGGTGCATCATGGGTATTGACAGAAAAGCAGTAAGAGATTTAAAAATGTATATCTTTGCCATTTCTTGTTGGTTGCTAGTACTTTCTCCATTGTTTATTATGATATATTCATGCAACAGGGACAAGAAGGATGATAACAGATATGATGGTGCTTATTGGCGTTCGATCGAAAGAGAAAAGCAATTTAAGGATGCAGGGCTGGATGATTTTGCCAAAAGAGAAAAGAGAGAGAGAAGAAAAAAGCTACAAAACCGATAGCGTGATGTTGTGCATAGGCGCAATGTCGTAAGGGGACGTATCATCTTCACCCCCTTTTCTTGTCTCTCAATGTTGCTGTAAAGTCGTATGTAGTCACCTAAATAAAAACAAATGCACCAATTACAAACAGAACAACTACCGTAGCATACAAATTTCAAGAGATGATTATGAAAAAGAACACTATATCTATTTGAGGGAATGAATCAGAAAGGGTCAAAATTAATTTCTTGACCCTTTTCCGTTATCCAAGTTTAATGCAAAATATGCAGAAAATAATCGACGAAAAAAATTTTTAGGATCAGAAACGTATATATTACCAGTAGGCCAAGTACCCCTCCCCCCCCTTCACTGGAAAGTTCCTCGATCAGACAGCCATATAATAATCCTGCATATCCAGCCATTAAAACAGAAGCAAGCGTAATTCAATAACACCTGCATAACACTGCATGCAAAAAAAGCAGCTACTTATTCAGTAACTGCTTAATTTCGAAGGTGGTCCCACTTGGGCTTGAACCAAGGACTCCCTGATTATGAGTCAGGTGCTCTAACCAACTGAGCTATAGGACCGGTATTTCAGAGGGTTACTCTGAAATCGGGTGCAATATTACGACTTTTAATCGGATTTTGCAAGTATTCTATTAAAAACTTTACTTTTCAGAAGTTTCCTCACCACCAAACTCCATCAGATAAGCTTTAATGAACTCATCGATCTTACCATCCATGACGCCATTCACATCGGATGTCTGGTAATTTGTACGATGGTCTTTTACGCGGCGGTCATCGAAAACATAACTACGGATCTGTGATCCCCATTCGATCTTCTTCTTACCGGCCTCGATCTTTGCCTGCTCTGCTAAACGATGCTTCAATTCCTTATCGTACAAGATCGAACGCAACTGGCGCATCGCATTTTCACGGTTCTTCGGCTGGTCACGCGTTTCGGTATTTTCAATCAGAATCTCTTCCTCCTCACCTGTATAAGGATCTTTAAACTGATAGCGTAAGCGTACCCCTGATTCTACCTTATTTACGTTCTGTCCACCTGCACCGCCTGACCGGAAAGTATCCCATGAAATAGCAGCCGTTTCAACCTTTACTTCGATCGTATCATCCACTAGTGGAGTAACGAACACAGAAGCAAAAGAAGTCATTCGTTTACCCTGTGCATTATACGGAGAAACACGGACCAAACGATGTACACCATTCTCACTTTTCAGATAACCGAAAGCATAGTCGCCTTCAATATTAATAGTGACAGTCTTAATACCTGCTTCATCACCTTCCTGCAGGTTGGCAATAGATACTTTATAATTATGTGATTCTGCATAACGCAGATACATACGCATCAGCATAGAAGCCCAATCCTGACTTTCAGTTCCCCCTGCTCCGGAATTTATCTTGAGCACGCAACTCATCTGGTCGGCCTCATCACGAAGCATATTCCGGAATTCCAGGTTCTCTACCAACTCCAAAGCCTTGGCATAAGCAGAATCGACTTCTTCTTCAGTAATAACTTCTTCCTTTACATATTCATAAGACAACTGCAATTCCTCTGCTGCTGCATTCACCTCATTATAAAGTTCAATCCACTTTTTCAGCTCTCTTACTTTTTTCATCTGAGTTTCCGCCCGTTTGGCATCTTCCCAGAAACCAGGATCCTGCGTACGCAATTCTTCTTCTTCTAACTGGATGGTCTTACCATCTATGTCAAAGATACCCCCTCAGCGCTTGCTCGCGCTCCAACACGTTCTGTAGTTGGTCTGATGTTATCATACTCTTGTTCTTGTTTTAAATTTTGTGCAAAGATAAGAAATTAATCACCAGTTCACTCAGCATACATCGCTTCAATCTCATCTGCATATTTTTGCAGGACGACCGGACGACGTAATTTCAATGTATCTGTTAGTTCACGTCCCTCCATCGTAAACGGCTGGGGCAATAAAGTGAACCGCTTGATCTTTTCATACGAAGCCAGATTTTTCTGATGTTCTTCAATATGCGACTCTATGAGGCGAATTATTTCATAATTGGTCATAAGCTCCTCACGACTATTATAAACAATCCCTTTTTTCGCAGCATACTCTTCCAGAAGAGGATAAGACGGCACGATCAGAGCACTGACAAACTTACGCTGGTCACCGATAACGGCGATCTGCTCGATATATTTATCGCTACTCATTTCCATCTCGATAGCTTGCGGAGCTATATATTTCCCATTTGAAGTCTTATAAAGATCTTTAATACGTTCTGTAAAAAATAATACATTTCCTTCCAGGCGCCCGGCATCTCCCGTACGGAAAAAACCGTCTTCAGTAAAGGAACGGGCATTTTCTTCCGGTTTGTTGTAATAACCGGTAGTAACAGTCTTCCCTTTTACAAGGATTTCTCCGTTACTTTCATCGATCTTCACTTCCACCCCAGGCATTGTTTCGCCGATAGAACCGAACTGGAAACCTATTTCCGGATAGAAACAAACAGTAGCCGTCGTTTCACTCAAACCATAACCATATACTATCGGAATATTGACAGACTGTAAAAATTCATTGACAGTATCAGACAATGGCGCACCTGCAACCGGGAATAAACGACCTCTCTCGATACCCAGAACCTTTTTCAGGAGTGTAAATACCGTTTTATCATAAAATTCAAATTTGGCTTTCAGACATAATGGCGCCTTGACACCTTTATTCTTGTATTCCAAATTATATAAACGTCCGGTTTCAATTGCGTTCAGGAATATTTTCTTCAGGAAAGGTGACGAAGAGTTTATTTTCTCATGAACGCCGACATATACTTTTTCCCAAAAACGCGGCACATTACACATTAAAGTAGGATGAACCTCCGGTAATGTCTTTTGTATCATCTTCGGATCCTGGTTGATAGCGATCTTCACTCCTTTATGAAGACAATAGTAAGTCCATGCCTTCTCAAAAATATGAGTCAACGGAAGAAAACACATCGATAAATCTTTATCGTTTACCATCGGCAGACGAATATCATGGATACGCATCGCCTCCAAGTAATTAAAGTGATGAAGAACCACTCCTTTCGATTCACCGGTCGTACCTGACGTATACATTATAGTAGCAACATCGTCAGGATTTGCTTCGTTGGTACGGATCTTTACCGTCGTTTCTGCATGCGCATTATCACCCAAACGCAGGAAATCATCAAAATAAATGGAAGTCTTATCGTCTGGGTTCAGTTTAACGGCCGGATCAAAAACAATCAGACGCTTTAGCACAGTCGATTCTTTCTGTACTTTAAATGCATTGTTATACTGAAGTTGTTCACCGACAAACAAAATATGTATCTCCGCATCATTAATAATATACTCAATCTGCGCCGGAGAATTTGTAGCGTACATAGGAATCGAGATCACCCGGTTTCCATAAGCCCCGAAATCAGTAAACAAACACTGAGGCATGTTCTGAGAATAGATACCAATCTTCTCCTGCACCTCTATTCCAAACTCAGCCATTGCTTTGGCTGTAAGCATTACTTTCTCAGAAAACTCTCTCCACGAGATCTTCAACCATTTTCCGCTCGCATTATCGCGGTATTTTAAAGCTGTACGCGAACCATATTTTTCAGCCTGTCGGTGAATTAGCTCTGCATAGTGGTAATATACCATAATTCTTCGTTTTGAATTGATACAACAAAAGTACGGCTTTCCTACTGAATAGCAACACATTCCTTTCTTTTTTTACACACTATTGCACTTTTTGTGCAAAAAAACAGATTCGATAATGTAGTCTTTTACACAGAACAACAGATTTACAAGGCCAGATATCGGAACAGACTTTAATGGCTAACTAAATATATCTGTAAAGGGAAGGAAACGGCCTCATTCCGGTTGGTTCCTTCCCTCATCCATTTATTAATCAGGTTATTTATTTTCCTAATTATAATTTTTACTTATTAAAATGACCATCACAAACTTATTTGATCAATCCTTTTATAACATCCGGTTCTATTTCATAAGCAGGATCAAATTCTTCCGAGGACATATATTTTTCTATACTGTACCGAAATTGACGGGCAGAGAGCCGCTTATCCAAATTATGCATAATGTCGGCTCCACATACCATCATTTTCCCTTTTCCCATCTTAGTTTCGAAAAGTAAACCCAATTTCCGATTGGTAAACCAATCATCTATATGATGTACTAATGGTCTATAGTCCGCAGGAAAGTCATCCATTACAATCGCTGCACTTCCTGTTACTATATCCCACCATTGGTAGTCGCTATATCCGTCATTTGGGAAAGCATTAAAAACAGGATGTGTCGGATCACAATAGATACCAAGTGTATGCGGTGCTTGCTTTCCGGACCATGCCGTATTCCAGAAAATAGGAGAAAAACCGACCTTAATAGCTCCTCCTTTATCCTCCTTCAAAGCCATCTTCGATAAACAATACAATACGTTTCCCCCTGCTTTCACATGTGTTATCGCATCATTGAAATCAGAAGTTACATAAGGTTTTTCCGACGGTAGATCCAATAGGGAAGGATATACCCAAAAGTTCCATCGATTACAAACCTTTGTTCCTGCAACCCTTACAGTAAGGGTTAGTTTTGAAGGTTCTTTGATTTCAGACAACTGGAATTCCACCGATGAAATAGGAATACAATTATCCTGTTGAAGATCCTTAATGGCTTTTCCGGAAACCAGTACTTTTTTAGAAGCATCAGTGATATCCCATTCAATAGAGGCATTTTTTAACGGCTGCTTATCAAAATAGGACATTTCAAGAGAAGCCCTGAACACTTCATTATTACTCCAGATCATTTGACTCATCCGCGCCAATGGAACGATACGGTTACAGAACATGCTGTATTCTTTACCATCGACATATCCCTTTGGATCCCAAAATGCATCGAGAACTCCGACCAGAGCCGAGCCCTGTCCCGGAAAATCATGGAGATCGAGTAACTGAAATCCACCGAAACCGGGTGTCCGCAGAGCAGCTTCTATCTCTTCCTTGTAACAAAGAGTCTGTAATCGCCCGGAAGCAAACAGGAACTTCTCTGCTAAATCGCCCAGATGATGATCTTCCAAAGTTTCCTGGAAAATTTCAAAATTCCGGGCTTTCAACAGACCTGTATATTTAGGTATTTCTTTAAAATTCGGATAGACACACCATTGTCCGATCTCGTGACTTACGCTTGGCATAGGTGCGACACGAGCAGTAGCCTCCCTGTAATCAAAATCCGACCTTGGCGCTTCCCTATTGATAATGCTATTCAGTTCGCCACCGAAAATCCCAAAATTGAGACGTGGATCATAGGCACTCCAAAAATCCGAATTTGGCGTGTATGGCCATCCGGCTCCTGCTATATAAATCCGGCGTTTATCTTTGGATTTCCAATGATCTACAAAACTTGACAGATATTCGACCTGCTTCCCTCCAGCCGGTTCATTTCCATATGTCAGTACACAGAAAGACGGATGATTTCCAAACTCTTTAACGATTCGTTCACTTTCCTCCATAAACCACTTGTCTGCAGGCCCTCCGTCACCGACTAATCCCCAACCACCAGCTTCTACTTGCAGATAAATACCTTCACGGTCTGCCACTTCAAAAGCGACTCGTGGTGGACACCAGGAATGGAAACGCACATGGTTCAACCCAAATTCCTTACAGCGTCTATATATCTTTCCCCAATAGGCAGTATCCATTGATGCGTATCCTGTTAACGGAAAGATTGCGCACTCAAGGGTTCCCCTAAGAAACACAGGAGTTCCATTGATACTAAAACGCGTTCCGTCTACTTTGAACTCCCGCATACCGAAAGTAGTATTTTTCACTTCTTTCCCTTCCTCTGTATTTATCTCTACCGAAAGTTGATACAGGTTAGGCTCAAATTCAGACCAGGTAAGCATGTCATCTCCCATATCCAGCGTACAACTGAATTGCAGATTTTTACAATCAACCAAAGCATTAACAGGAGTCAACTCTTTTACGACTTCACTGTTGAAACTTTTTCCTTTGACTTGGATTTGTGCAGATTTTCCTGCAGACGTTCCTGCAAACGAAACAACGACTTTAGCTTTTTGACCTTTTACATCGGGATAAACCTGTATGTTATCAATATGAAATGTCGGACGTGCCGTAAGGGTAATATTTCCCACGATACCATTCCAGTTACTTTGGGTATGGTCCGAAACACTGTGGGCATTGATTCCTATTGGGATATTCAACCTATTGTCGACACGGATGCTTAACAGCAGTTTTCCTGTTTTATTTATCATATAGCGATGCGGTGTCTGCAATGCGTTATTATCGCCCACCTTCTCACCGTTCACAAATAAGGTAGTTTCCCAATGCGTACGTTCCAATTCTAATTCGACGTACTTTTTCTCCCATGAAGAAGGGACTTGAACTTCACACTGGTACCAAGCTACTCCTACATAATGTTTGTCCGGTTGTAACCAGAAAGGTATTTTGATATTACCCGGTTGGCGATACTTTTCGTATGTGTCGCTCGTATACCACGATCGGTCAGCGATTTGTCCTGTCCACGGCGTGTTAATGTCAACGTCATTTCCGAACCCCTGTTCCTGCAACGAGCCGGGTAGTTTAATCTTTTCTGCCAATGGATTCTCATACCACTTTTCAGTAATACCAACATCATTGGAATCTAAAGCGAAAAACCATTCGCCCGACAGATCGATCTGCTGCGTTGATTTATTGCTGCATGAGCAAAATATCACACAGATGATGAATAATAAAAATCTGTTGTTCATGCGATTCTTTTTATCATGTGTACGAATCAGTAGTCGAGATCATTTCTTGTCAAGTAAATAGGGATAATATTTTTTTATCAAAGAAGTTGCTTCAGGAGAAAGTTCTTTAATTGGCCTGGGTTTATCCTGAGGTCGGCTCTGTTTCTGGTTAATTTCACCAAGCAAGCTCCATTTACGGGTCATATCCTTCGGTTCTGAAGCTTTCAGGGTGTAGTTAGTGAAATCGATCACATTTTCCCTTCCATTTCTTTGCCAATCTCTTGTTATAGCCAGTCGGAAATCTTTATTCATAAACCAGCTTATCTTTAAATTATAGTCGGAACCACCGATACCCGAACCTTTCTGTTCGAAGCGATAATTGAAAGAATTATCTTTGTAATGTTCCCGCCATAACAGACCGAATTCTCCCTGGGTGATGAACTTTACATCAGGCCAATTTCTTTTTATTTCATTAAGCCAGTCCTTTAGTCCGGATACATCTATAGGCAATGACAATTCCCAACAGTTAGTAACCCACGCAAAACCATTCAACTCGAACCCTCTATCATAATGCATGGCTGTCGTATGCATCATCTGGGTAAGTCCAACGAGTTTCCCGTAAGTGTACAACGTCTCTATCGGACCGACTCCCATACGGCTGTTAAATCCATCGGCAAAACCATCTCTGCGAGCTGCAAGAAAATCCATTGTCCAACCATCCAGATTTACACAATCAATAAAGTCATCTTTACCCTGTGCCGGTTTACAGAAATGCTCTTTTGATGGATAAAAAGGGTAAGAGACAGCTCCGTCACCGTCCTGATTATCAATAGAGAACTGACTCCATATATTACCCTGACAAACATGTATACCTTCCTTCTCTGCCAAATATTGCTGATTTTCGGCAGCCATAAATCCTGCAAGAACACTTTTAGGGCGAAATCCATTACCAACTATTTCGCTCACCTTAGCCAAACCTTCATGCAAATCTTTATTCACCTGTTCTCTGGTGTTATACGCATTCGCAAAATAGGCTCCTGGAATGAATGTTACATCATCCCCGTATTTATAATGATATTCGGCTACCAATTTCCTGATCTTTTTATAATTATCCGACATATCGTGCAATGCGAGCCAACTGAAAGCCCAAGTAATTCTGGCTTCCGGAAATTCTGACGAAATGGCTTCGCGAAAAGCAATAACTCTTTCCGGAGTATGCATGGAACGCTCATCTAAACCTTCATTTCTATCACGGGATACTTCTATCTGGTTGACACGAATGATAGTATTGAACGTTAGAAAACGATTACCCATTAATTTATCTGGGGATGACAACGGTGATTGTCCTTGTACCGGGACGGAGATACTTGTACAAATCAAAAGAATAATTACGAAAATCTGTTTCATTTTTTTTATTTAAGTGATTCATATTGTTTATATATAACCGTGGGCCTATAACCCACGGTTATTAATCCTTAGTGGATATCATTTAATACCAACCGGGATTATTGGGTTTCAGATTAGGATTGATAATAAGCTGGGATAATGGTAATGGATAATAGTAATGTTTAGGGTCTTCAAATCTTCTGTTAGCCTGTTGTTCCACAATCAAAAAACCGTCTTCATCCACCAAACCCGGATTACCTTGATTCAATGCCTCCAACTCTTCATACTCAGTTCCCCGGTAATTAATACCTTTAATCGGCTGTTCCAATTCCTCTTTAGCTGTTTTCCAACGGCGGATATCATCGCGACGAAAACCTTCGAACGCCAATTCTATGGTTCTTTCACGACGAATTTCCGTTTGCATGTCCAGGCCGTTAGCCATTACAAACGCATTTGTGAGCCGAGGCATTTCCACGCCTTTACGACCACGTACCACGTTGATGGTTTGATTTAACAGATCATCGCTGATTCTACCGTCTTTTTCAAAAGTTGCTTCAGCCAGTACAAGCAGCACTTCTGCATAACGGAAAATATGATAATCATATTCTGCTTTATCCGATCCAGCGATTATTTCACCCATAAATTTCCATAATTTATAGCCTGTACGTGTTTCCGGGCGTATAGTAAAGCCAGGTGAACAGGTAAGGCCATGCTGCTCATTATTGTCATAAGTACGTCCGGGTATAATAAATGTTTGTGCCATACGCGGGTCACGATCTGCAAATTCGTCTTCGATCTTTTTATAACCTTTAAAACCTGAGTTCGGATTGTTTATAGGCAACCCGGTACTTTTACACAAATACATTTCTGCTAATTTCTTGGTTGGTGTCCCCCACCATCCCCAGGCAATTTGACTGGCAGTCCCATGTGTACGGATGTCTTTATAATAACGGTTTGACAATATATCCTCCTGCGAATTATCTCCGGCATCGATGAACAAGTATCGGTAACTATTATCGCCCGAGCCTTCATACAAGGCATATTGTCCGCTTGTTCTTATTTGTTCCGCAGCAGTGATTGCCTGATCGAGCAACTGCTGGTAATCCTGACGGTGCTGATGGTATTTTGCCCAGGTACCGGCGAACAATGCTACTCGTGCTTTCAACGCTAATGCAGCTCCCTGTGTTATCCTTCCGTTTTCCTCAGCTTTCAGTTCCTTCTGAAGCGGTAGTTCCCTATAAATGGCTTCCAGTTCCGACAAGATAAAATCTTCGACTTCCGTCTGTGAATTCCTTTTAGCCGTTAGTTCTTCCGAGTCTACGGTAAGTACCCTTTTAATAATAGGAACCGAATTAAACTTTCTCATAAGAAGCCAGTGGTGATAAGCTCTGAAAAAACGAGCTTCGGCAACATAACGTTCTATTTCCTTTGGATCTCCGGAATAGGATTCCGCTTTCTCAATAATCATATTGCTTTGACGAAGATATGCATACAAATTATTCCAATCGTTATCATTTTCAGATGCGATCCACGAACCGTTACTTACATCGTTATATCCCAATCCGAAAGCAATATCACTATCACAATCCGTTTTTCCCGACGAGAAAGTTTCCATTGAAGAGTCATAGAGATTATTCAACTCTAACACAAAATCATTAGGTGTTTTCCAGAACAAAGGGTCTGACAGATCGTCCTTTGGTGTCAGATCCATATCCTGACAACTCGAAAAACTCAGAAGAATACAAGATATTATAATTAAATATTTCATGACTTTTTGTTTTAAAAGATAACATTGATACCAAATGATAAATTACGAGTGAAAGGATAGGAATTCGCTCCTCCATCACTCTCCGGATCCCATCCGCCCGGAACATTATGAATTTCAAACAAGTCTTCGCCGCTGAAATAGAATCTTACTTTTTCGATTTTTATCTTTTCAGTAATTTTTCCAGGGATAGTATAACCCACCTGTAGATTTTTCAGCCTCATATATGCTGCATTATGCTTAGTATTCGAAGAATATTGATAATTATAATACCGTTTATCCTGAAGAGTAATAGCAGGATACCTGGCATCAGTACGTTCTGGTGTCCACGTTTTACCATACCAATATTCGAGAGGATCCCAGAACCACTCCTGAAATGGCAATCGAGCTGAACCTTCCAGGAAAGTAGTACGCTTGGCAACTCCTTGCAGGAAGAAACCCAAATCAAAACCTTTGTATGAAGCATTAAAATTGAATCCGAAACTGTAACGGGGATTTCTATCTCCTAAATAGACAGCATCGCCCGATCCCGGAGTACCATCTCCCGAAATCGACAATATACCGTCCCCATCCAGATCCTTATACATGGCATCACCTACCTGGATATTACCAGGAATACCTCCTTTGGAAAAACGGGCTTTATATTCAGCCAACTGCGCTTCGTTCTGAATAATACCATCAAACATATAACCCAGATACGAGTCCAGCGGATAACCATTGAGATACCCATTATCTTTATAGTTCAATCCTAAAGCGGGATTATCCTTTCCTCCCTTTTCCACGATTTTATTTCTCGCATCACTTAAACTGGCTCTTATTGAATAATCAAACTCTCCGATCTTATCTCTCCAACCCAATACGACTTCCCAACCTTTTATTTCGAGGCGTCCGTTATTAGTGGCCGGCGCATCCGTTCCCAATACGGTTGGATAGGTGATGGGGATCAACATATTCTTATTCGTTTTCCAGAAATAGTCGAACGATCCATACAAGCGGTTCTGCAATATACCGAAGTCCATACCGATGTCGGTAGATACGATAGTTTCCCATGTACGTGTGGTCGATACCATATTACCGGGTTTGGCCAATTGTCCTTTCGTTCCGTCTCCGAACGGATAGTTTTTAGCACCTTCGATTTTGACAAGTTGGATGTAATCATAATAACCGATACCCGACTGGTTCCCCATCTCACCATACGAAGCACGCAATTTCAAATCATCGAATATGTTCGCTTCCTTTATGAATTTTTCTTCACTCAAACGCCACGCAGCTGATACTCCGGGGAAATACCCCCAACGATAACCTTTCGCAAAACGAGAACTGGCATCAGCACGTAGTACACCATCGATGATATATTTGTCGGCAAAAGTGTAACTCAATCTAGAAAATACGGAATTAATCGTCCATGCATACCCTTCGCTTAATGCTTGTTGGTTTTCAGTACTTCCCAAAGGCAGTGACATTATTTCCTGTTGTGTGTAATTGATACGCTGGGCTGAAAATTTATCAAAATCAGTCGATTCGTTAGCAGCCCCCACCATTATCCCGATATCATGTAATTCACGAAACCTTTTTTTATACTCAGCATATAAAGTAAAATTCTTATACAATGTCTTTTGATACCGACGCTGATTCCAGTTAGGAAAATATGTGCCACGCATTATTTCGTTGTCCCAGTCCCGTACATATACTATCTTATTTTCCTCATTTTCATCACCATCGTTTTTACTTACTATGGCCCGGCCAATAAGATTCAAGCCGTCGATCACTTCCCATTTCAGACTGTTATTAAAAGTAAAGTTACCAGTTGTTTTAGTTGTATTCCCATGTTCTTCTGCAGCCTGTGCAGGATTAGTGTAACCCTGGAAAGTATAATAACCACCTGCCGGATTGTACATAGGTTGCCAGCAACGAGCTTTATACATCAGTTCCCATAAATTATCAGTGCCCTGGTTAATACCACTTGAAACCAGCCTGTCGCTTGCTCCGTAAGAAAGGTTTAATTCGTAATCAAGCCCTTTTACAATCTGAATATTCGATTTGGCCCGTATAAAATAGCGGTCTTCTTTGTCTACACCGAATTTGGGCAACCCCTGTTCATTCTGGTAAGCCAACGAAATCATATAAGAATATTTATCACCACCTCCTGTGAGATTTAAGTTATAATTCTGGAGATGGCCGTTACCGACAGTCAGGTCGCGCCAGTTCTGGGACTTATACCATTTTGGATAAGCTCCCCATATACCATTGAGAACAACCTGGTCACTAGCTGCAGCAATCAAAGGAAGGTCTTCAGCGGAATACTCCGGCGTCCAGGAACCGTCGGTAATCTCCAGCCCCATAGAGGCATATTGATACAGATTGACTGTCTTTTTCATCAAAGCCGGTGTTTTCACAGAATAAAATGCGTCTAACGTCACTTTCAACGGTTGATTTTTCTTTCCGCTTTTAGTAGTAATAAGTATTACGCCATCCGCGGCACGTGCTCCATAGATGGCAGCTGTACCATCCTTCAGTACCGATACGGATTCAATATCGGCAGGATTGATCAAATCCAAATCACCTTCTGCACCGTCAATCAGCATTAACGGTTTCCCGTCATTAAGCGAAGATATATCACGAATACGTATTTTAGCCGTGCTACCCGGAGCCCCACTACTTCGGGTAATAGTTAAACCGGGAACCTGACCTTGCAAAGCTGTCGTCGCATTTTGTACGGGACGGGATTGGAAGGTAGTTGCGTCGGCTGTAGAAACTCCTCCTGTCAGATTCGTCCTTTTGGTCGTACCATAACCAACTACTACAACTTCATTCAATTGCAGCATGTCTTCCTGTAGAGTTACATTTATTGTACTTTTATTACCTACATTGATCTCTTGGGGAACAAATCCCAGAAAAGCAAATTGTAGGATTGCTTTATTATCAGGAACGCTTAATGAATAATTACCATCCAAATCTGTAACCGAACCTTGCTTAGTTCCCTTAACCGAGATGGTGACTCCTAATAAAGGTTCTCCTCTGTTATCAACAACTTTACCCTTTATTATCTTTTCATTTTGCTCTACACCACTTGTATTCACCTGAGATGTTTTATTGGCAGATAAAACGATATAGGAACCTTCCACTTCATATCTTAAGTCTGTCCCATCTAAAAGCTTATGTAAAGTCTCTGATATGGATTTTTCTTTCACATCAATTGAAACCTTTTTATTCACGTTGATATTCTTGTTGTAGACAAACAGAAAATCAGATTGTTTTTCTATTTCACTAAAGATCTGTTCCAACTGAACATTGTTCTTTTTAATTGTGAAGAGCACATTTTGAGAATGAATTTTTTCTGCAAACAGACAGAAAACGGGTACGAATAATAACAAAGTAGTAATTCGCATAATATTAAAAAAGTGTTTACTGCGTGGCCATTTTTGCAAATGAGCCTCCGACAAAGAATTTTTATTCATATCTTTGTAATTCTTGAGATTAATACAGTTAATAATAATTGTGTTAGTCGATGCCGATAAGTGTTGGCCCACTTGTCGGCATTTTCTTAAGGTCAATAAAGCAGTTCTTATATCATAGGCATCTTGTTTTTAAGTTTCTACTATTTTATATAAATCACTGAATCGTCTGTATTCTTTCTGAAAGTATACGGAGCTTCTTTCTGTAATATCTTAAGTGCATTATCTATTCCGTCCGAGACCCTGAACTTACCGGTAAAGCCATATTCCAGCCATCTGTCATTTTCAATAACGATCTTCACCCCGTAGCATTTTTCAAAACGATGCATCAATTGTTCAAACCCAACATCTTTAAAGCAAACCAACCCGTCCCGCCATCGGTAATAGTCATAATCTGTTATATCTTTAGCTATGAGTTTTCCGTTCTTGAAAACAACCAGTTGATCGGGAGATAATATGAGCGAATTTTTATCTTGCTTGTTGTCCGATACTTTCACAGATCCCTCCATCAAAGCTGTAGAGAAGTCTTTAGAATCGGCATAGTCTTCAACATTGAACTTGGTACCTAATACTTCTATGGAACATTTATTTGTATGGACAATAAAAGGTTGCTGGGCGTTATGGCTCACTTCAAAATAAGCTTCACCATTTAATCTGATTTCTCTTTTTGATTTTGAAAACACACCGGGATATTGTATTTCAGTTCTTGCGTTCATCCACACTTTCGTTCCGTCCGGTAAAGTCAGGTTAGCTCGTTGTCCCGAAGGGACAGTAATGGTATGCAGTGCATCTCCTCCTTCACTTCTCTGTAAGAAAAACAATCCAGTGGTAACGGTTATGGCAATGACAGCGGCAATCTTACCTAGTTCGCGAAGTATGGTTTTATATCGGAATGTCGTTTTACCTTGCTTTCTGCTATCTTTAACAAGATCTTCTTTTTCCCGAAGTTTTCCCGACAAGATCATAGCAGCAAAAAATTCGCGTTCGGCAACAAGCTTCTCTCTATTTTCCTGAGATTCTTCCAACCATTGTTCGATTTCTTTTTTTTCAGCCGTTGTAGCACGCCTGTCAAAAAATTTATATAGAATTTCTTTATCCATTGCTTTTCATGTGTATATAATAAAAACAGATAAAGTCGGGGTATCCCTAACGAAAAAATAAACTTTTTAAAAAAGTTTCAACAGAAGAAGAAATCCCGGAAAATAATCTTTCAAGGCTATCCGGAGAACCTTCAATGCTTTTGTTATATGAAACTCAATACTTTTAGTGGATAATCCCATTTGTTCAGCTATTTCCTTATGACTCAGATTGTCATAACGGCTTTTCATAAAGATAATGCGTGTCTGCTCGGGGAGAGTGATTAAAGTTTCATCAACGATCTTTTGGATTTCATCGGAAAATATCTTTCCCGGATTTATGGCCTCCAATGTTGATATATGCAAATTCAACTCCCAGGTATCACTCGCCTGAATATAAGATTCAGCTTCTTCCCGTGTTCGTTGGTGTTGCAGGTAATTTAAACATTTATTCTTTATTACAGTGAGAATGTATGCACGAATATTAGAATCCGGAGCCAGCTTACTTCTGTTTTCCCAGTAATTCATCAGACTTTCCAACACAATATCTTCAGCAGCCATTTGATCCCCAATAAAGGAATAGGCAAAATAGATAAACCCTTTCTTGTAATTGGAAAGCAGGTCGGCAAACTCTTGTATTTCTGATTTATCGCTCATGGTTTTCTCCTAAGAAACTGTTCAATTTCATGTTATCCGATTATAACACATTAAATAACTATCCAACGCACCTAATAGATTAACAACAGATTGCAATATTAAATATAATTGGCGACAATCGCAAACGAAATCCATGCTATTCCCTATCTCATCTTATAGTGGCACGAGAGATGTTAAAATAGAATAAATATAGTAGTATGTATTGCATGGTACATAGGCAATACATATATTTGCAACATAAAATAATAAAAGATGAATGCAGAGAACGTAAAATCACAGATGAGGAAAGGGACACTGGAATATTGTATCCTCTTACTTCTCAAAAAAGAACCGGCTTACACCTCTGACATTATTCAGAAGTTACAGGAAGCAAAACTGATTGTAGTAGAAGGTACACTATATCCTCTCTTAACCCGGTTAAAGAACAGTGAGTTGTTAAGTTATCAGTGGATAGAATCGACTCAGGGGCCGCCCCGCAAGTATTATCAACTCACTCCAAAGGGAGAAGAATTTCTTGGAGAACTGGAAAACTCGTGGCAGGAACTAAATGATACAATAAACCACATTAGGAACAATTAAAATTTGAAGACAATGAAGAAGACGCTTACAGTTAATTTGGGAGGAACAGTTTTCCACATTGACGAAGATGCATACCAGCTGTTGGATAAATATCTTTCTAATTTACGTATACATTTCCGTAAAGAGGAAGGATCCGAAGAGATCATGAATGATTTCGAAATGCGCATTTCCGAATTGTTCGGCGAACGTGTACGTTTAGGACATGAAGTGATCACGATCGAACATGTGGAAGAAGTGATCAATCGCATGGGGAAACCGGAAGAGATTTTTGAAGAGGAAGAAACTGAAGAAGAAAAAGAGAACGCTAAAAAACGCGTTTTCCAGGAACAGGTTATCACCGGCAAGAAGAAACTGATGCGTGATCCGGACAACCGTGTAATCGGTGGTGTTGCCGCAGGTATCGCCGCCTATATGGGCTGGGACACTACTGCTGTCAGATTAGCCATGATCTTGTTGTTGTTCATCCCGTTCGTGCACTGGATGGCTCTGCTGTACATTATACTCTGGATGGTTATGCCAGTAGCAAGAACAGCAGCCGACCGTCTGATCATGCGAGGAAAGAGTGTCACACTCGAAACGATTGGACAAACAGTCACAGACGGTTTCGAAAAAGTATCCAGTAATGTAAATGATTATATCAGTTCTGACAAACCTCGAAATTTTTTTCAGAAACTAGCTGATCTGTTTGTTACAGTATTCGGCTTCCTACTAAAATTCGGAGCTGTCTTAGCCGGAATTATCCTGCTACCTCCTCTTTTGCTCATCGTTTTTATATTGTTCATTGTGACTGTAGCCTTAGTCGGAGGCGGAGCAAGCGTTTTATATCAGCTTTCACCTTTCGGATGGGATCTGTATAGCGGAGTACCTGTTTACATGGCTGTAATCGGCTGTATCGGCGTAATTTTATTAATAGGTATTCCTGCAATCGCATTACTTTATGCAGTATGCGGACAACTATTCAATTTAAAACCATTACCCACCTCAGCCAAATGGACATTGTTAGTTTTATGGTTAATCGCAGTTGCAGGATGTATCATTTATTTTGTAAACGTAGGATTACCTGCACTCAGCCCATACCTCTGGCATAACACCTACTCAATACATATATAAAAGATTAGATAAAAAACTTGTTTATAATTTGTGTGTTTAAAAAAAGAAGGCCGCTCTGTCTCAGAGGGGCCTTTCTTCTAAGGTTAACAAATTTATGAGTAAAAACCACTAATGAATCATTTAAAAAACCACTATCACTGCCGTTTTGAGACTTGCAGTAATAGTGGTTACAAATATAGGTATAATTTTCAATAAAAAAAGACTTTATCGAATTATTTGTAAGCTTTTCTTATCAAGGCAGCAACCTCCGCCAACTCATCCTGAGTTATTGTCATTTTTTCTCCACCAAAATACATATCCGATTCCTTGGTTATAGGGATTAGATGAATATGTGCATGAGGCACTTCCAACCCCATCACAGCTACCCCTACACGCTTACAGGGGATAACTGCTTCCTGAGCACGCGCCACACGTTTGGCAAAGACCATCATTCGCCCTAGCAATGGGTCTTCCAAGTCAAAAATATAGTCTGTTTCCTGCTTCGGAATAACCAATGTATGACCTTTTGCGACTGGATTTATATCCAAGAAGGCAAAGAATTCTTCGTCTTCCGCAACCTTATGGCAAGGTATTTCACCTGCCACTATTCTACTGAATATTGTTGCCATATCTTATTGTATTAAATTGAAATTTCCATAACTTCAAAGGTCATCAATCCGGATGGGACTTTGATTTCCACCACGTCACCGACCTTCTTTCCCATCAGCCCTTTGGCGATCGGAGTACTGACAGCGATCTTACCTTCTTTCAGGTTCGCTTCAGAGTCAGAAACCAATGTATATGTCATTACAGCATTATTTTTCGTATTCTTGATCTTTACCTTGTTCAGAATCTGAATTTCATTTGTCTGAACACGTGATTCATCAATCAGACGTGCATTAGAAATCAGACCTTTCAACTGGGCCAGCTTCGCTTCCATGATACCTTGAGCCTCCTTTGCTGCATCATATTCTGCATTTTCAGACAAGTCACCCTTATCTCTGGCTTCAGCAATCTGGGCAGAAATTTCGGGACGCTTCACGGTTTCCAAATAGTTGATTTCAGCTAAAATCTTGTTGTAGCCGTCTTCTGTCATATAACTAACAGCCATATTAATTCCTCCTAATTATTGATTTTTAAATTAATGTTTATTACTACATAATAAAAAAAGAATCCCGACCAGAACATGGCCGGAACTCCTCTTTCTCTTTATTTAAGACAATGCAAAGATAAGACATCTTTTCAAGATGCACAAACCAGCGCAAGTGCTTTACAACATATAAATCTGATTGTTAGCGTACTACACTAAAGTACTGCTTTTACATCCGCTTCCAGGTTTTTCACATCATCCACCCGTTTCACCAGATTACCTTTACGGTCAAGGATAAAGATAGCAGGTAATTGCTTTACATTATACAGCCCTGCGATCTGGGAATAAACCGACTGCGGATCCCGCACAGCCACCCAGGGAAGATTGGATGCGGCATTCTTCCAGAAATGGACATCAGAGTCAAGCGATACCTGATAGACATCCAATCCCTGACCATGATATTTCGTATATAATTCACCTAAGGCCATATTCAGTGCCGGAGACCACTCAGCCTGGTAAGCCGTAAAATTAATGATCACAGGTTTCCCTTCCGCTACAGAAGATAGTTTTACTACTTCCCCTTTCAGATTCGGCAATTCGATATCCAAGAAACTCACCTCGGTCGTTTTCACGTCATCCAAATTTACCGGACGTTGTGCACGAAGAACCTTCATAGACTGTAATGTCAGGTTATAAAGATGTTTCGAACGCGGACTTCCGGGATAAAAATGATCGTAGCTGGTAGCTACCGCTCCATAAGCCTTCACATCGTCTCTGTCGTACAGATCAAAGAACAGCAATCCGTCAATCTGCTGGAACAACGCATAATAAGCTGCTGTCGACATCGGAGCCGAATAGATGTACTTACGGGCCACATCCTTGTAAGCTTCAGCCGTTTCTATTAATCTTGCACGGTAAGTCGTATCTGCGATATGTTTATCTTCATATTCTTTGCGCAAACGTCCGATCGCCTGGTTAGCATCAAGCTGAGCCAGTGTAATCGCTTTGATCGCCTTGCAGTTCTCCGATCCTTCCACCGAATAAGAAGTGGCGAATGTTCCCGCATCGGCAGCAAAAGTGATCGTCTCGACCGAATCGATCGCAAAATTGATCTTCTGATTATTCAGTCGCAAACGATAGAAATCCGGAAAGTCCGGACGTTTATGAGTGAATTTGAACTTACCTGCAGCTGTGAGCTTGACAGAATCCAACAATTCAACATTCGATATACCGACATTTTCCAAATACATGGTCTGGCCGTCAGCGCCGGATACAACCCCTTTCACAGTAAAATCAGAAGTGTTGTTGCATGCCGTAAACAACAGCATACTTATTCCGAAAAGAACCAGTAGTCGTGCAGATATTTGTTTCATCCTAATTTCCTTTACAATGTTCGTAATTCCGATGCAAATATACATTATTTTACAATTGTGGCACTATTATTCGTAAAATCTTCCCTTTATTTTTATAAAAAAGGGCTTTTCTGATGTTTTTTATTTTCATTTTCATGTGTTTACAGGTAAACTTTCATTACATTTGCACCAATTTTTACAGATAGAAAAATAAGAAAGAAGATTATGCTTAATCCAATTAACAAGACGATCGAGTTGGCTGATGGAAGAACCATCACCATCGAGACCGGGAAATTGGCTAAACAGGCGGACGGTGCGGTTACCGTTCGTATGGGCAACACTGTGTTGCTGGCTACTGTTTGTGCCGCTAAAGATGCAAATCCCGGTGTTGACTTCATGCCGCTGCAAGTTGAATACAAAGAAAAGTACTCCGCATTTGGCCGTTTTCCCGGAGGTTTTACAAAAAGAGAAGGAAAGGCTTCAGATTATGAAATCCTGACATCGCGCCTCGTTGACCGCGCGTTGCGTCCGTTATTTCCGGACAATTACCACGCAGAAGTATATGTAAACGTTATATTATTCTCTGCTGACGGCGAAGATATGCCGGATGCTTTGGCTGGTTTAGCAGCATCAGCTGCTTTAGCTGTTTCCGATATACCTTTCAACGGACCGATCTCTGAAGTTCGCGTAGCACGTGTCGACGGTAAATTTATTATTAACCCGACATTCTCTGAATTGGAAAAAGCAGATATCGACATGATGGTTGCTGCGACGATCGACAATATCATGATGGTTGAAGGCGAAATGTCTGAAGTACAGGAAGCAGACATGCTGGAAGCAATCAAAGTCGCTCACGAAGCGATTAAAGCACAGTGCCAGGCTCAGCTCGAGCTGTCGGAAGCTTGCGGCAAACTCGTTAAACGTGAATATTGCCACGAAGAAAACGACGAAGAACTGCGCAAAGACGTACACGATAAATGTTTCGCAAAAGCATACGCTGTTGCCACATCAGGCACAGACAAACACCAGCGCTTCGATGCTTTCCAGGCAATCGTCGACGAATATAAAGCTAACTTCTCTGAAGAAGAGTTGGAAGCCAAAGCTGAAATGATCGGCCGTTACTACCACGATGTAGAAAAAGAAGCCATGCGCCGTGCTATCCTTGACGAAGGAAAGCGTCTGGACGGTCGTAAGACTACTGAAATCCGTCCGATCTGGATCGAAACGGATTATCTTCCGGGACCTCACGGATCTGCAGTCTTCACACGCGGCGAAACTCAGTCACTGACAACTGTTACACTCGGAACCAAAGCCGACGAAAAGATGGTTGACGACGTACTGAACCACAGCAAAGAACGTTTCCTATTACATTATAATTTTCCTCCGTTCTCTACAGGTGAAGCTAAAGCATCACGTGGCGTAGGACGTCGCGAAGTAGGTCATGGTAACCTGGCTCACCGCGCTTTGAAGCGCATGATCCCGGATAATTATCCTTATGTTATACGCGTGATCTCTGATATTCTGGAATCAAACGGTTCTTCTTCTATGGCTACTGTTTGTGCCGGTACACTGGCATTGAGAGATGCCGGCGTTCCGATGAAAAAACCGGTATCAGGTATCGCAATGGGTCTTATCTCTGAGAACAAAGGTCAGAACTATGCTATCCTGTCGGATATCTTAGGAGACGAAGACCACCTAGGAGATATGGACTTCAAGGTAACAGGTACAGCAGACGGTATCACTGCCACTCAGATGGATATCAAGGTAGACGGTTTATCATACGAAATCCTTGAAAACGCACTGGCTCAGGCAAGAGAAGGCCGTATGCATATCTTAGGAAAGATCATGGAAGCTCAGCCGGAAACACGTGCTGAACTGAAACCGCATGCTCCGCGTATCGAATCGATGACGATCGGTAAAGAGTTCATCGGTGCAGTGATCGGCCCGGGTGGAAAGATCATCCAGGGTATTCAGGAAAAGACTGGTGCTGTTATCACGATCGAAGAAGTTGACGGTGTAGGTAAGATCGAAATCTCCGGAACAAACAAAGATACGATTGATGCTGCTATCAGAGCGATCAAGGGTATCGTTGCCGTTCCTGAAATCGGCGAAGTATACGAAGGAAAGATATCTTCTATCATGCCTTACGGTGCATTCGTTGAATTTATGCCGGGCAAAGACGGTCTGTTGCACATCTCTGAAATCGACTGGGCTCGTCTGGAAACAGTAGAACAGGCAGGTTTGAAAGAAGGCGACACTATTCAGGTGAAACTGGTAGACATCGATGCAAAGACCGGTAAGTTCAAACTTTCTCGCAAAGTGTTACTACCGAAGCCGGAAGGTTACGAAGAACGTCCGCCGAGACCCGAAAGAGGTCCGAGACCGGAACGTGGTGATCGCGGAGACCGTGGTCCTCGTCAGGATCGTGGTGACCGTGGAGATCGCGGAGACCGTCGTAACGATCGTTATTAATAAACGACTTTCTTATACATTATATATAAAAAGGGTGTGCCAAATATGGCACACCCTTTTCAATTTTTATCAGACGACAGGTTGTTCCTAAAACACTTTATATTTCATCCGGCCATGGGCAGGGTTTGCCAGTATTTTTAAAAATCGGACGTTGTGCATCTGTGCTACGCAGGTAAGCACCTAGCTCTTTAGACAACCTTTTAACGATGTCAGGATATTGAACAGCAACATCGTTCTTCTCACCAATATCAGCCGGAACATTAAACAGTTCTTTTTCACCCGTTTCATAGTAATACACTAATTTCCAATCATCTTTGCGGATAGAACAGTCTAAGTTGATACCAGGACCGTCGTTGCCCCAGATATTAGGAAAATTCCAAACTAAAGCACGGTTTCGTGAGGGATCGCCTGTACCAGTGAGCAACGGCACAAAACTTATACCATCCAGCGGCTGTGTCGTCTTGTATTCCTTTACCTCCGCTATTTCAAGTAACGTGGGGTAAAAGTCTTCAATCATCAAGTATTTGTCACATTTACTTCCTTGCTTGACCACACCTGGCCAACTGATAATCATGGGTTCACGAATCCCTCCCTCATAAAGAGAACCCTTACCACTATTCAGTGGAAAGTTTTGTGTATGTAGTTCTCCATCGCGCCAGGCAGGTTCAGAGGCTAAACCTCCATTATCGCTCATAAAAATAACCACAGTGTTGTCTGCCTCGCCATTCTGCTCCAGCCAATCCATCAAGTCACCTAAACTTTTATCCATACCTTCGATCAATGAAGCATAAGCCGCTTCCTTGTCAGTCAGCCCTTTACGAACATATTTACCAAAAAAGCGGTCATCTTTGTCGACAGGAATATGGATGGCATAGTGAGACATATAGAGATAGAAAGGCTGATTATACTTTTTAGCTTTATCGAGAGCCTTGATGGCTTCGAGAGTAAGCGCTTCAGTGGCGAATATACCCGTTCCCCAATAATTCTCCAATCCGGGAATAGCCATTAGCGAGAAAGGCTTTCCGTCACGTGTGTGTCCATAATTCCGTTCGCTCAGATAGGTGGCAAGGCCACCGGCTGCATGTCCGGCAATGTTTACTTCAAATCCCCAATGCATCGGGTTTTCGCCCGGTGTATCGATGGCACCGAAGTGTGCTTTACCACAGTGGATGGTGTGGTAACCGTTTTGCCTCAACAATTCTACAAAAGAAGTGCCGACGAAAGTATTGTTAATGCCTTCCACCTGGCTTACTCCATTATAGTTCCAGTCCGGTAGTTCGAGGGTAGAGCTGGTGCGGTCGGTGGTTTTGTCGCGTTCGAGTGTCCAGTTGGTAACGCGGTGACGAGCGTTGTTCACACCAGTAATAAGGCTACAACGAGTTGCAGAACTGATATTGCAGGCATAAGCCTGGGTAAACATCATCCCCTTACGCGCCAGACGTTCCATGTTAGGAGTTTCATAAGCCTCATTGTAGCGGGTCTTCCGTGTCCAGAAAGGCAACGAAGTGTCTTGCCACCCCATATCGTCCACCATGAACAAAATGATATTCGGACGCTTTTCGGGTTGCCCGGCAGGAGTTTTCTTCTGCGCATATGTAGAAGTCCCGGTAATAGAAACCAGAACAAACGATAAGAATATGTTTTTGTACATAAATATCTATTTTAGAATTTCATAAACAGAACAAAATGTCATTGTTATACCAGTTTGGCCAGACTATTCAGCACCTTCATATCCTGGATTCTGCCCTAACTGATTATTAGATTCACGTTGTCGTAAGGGAATAGGGTAAAGAACATGATAAGGCTGTGCATTCTTTCCACGTGCCTGAGCATTGGTTATAAACTTACCGTGGCGAATGAGATCTTCCCTTCTCAATCCTTCAGAAAAGAATTCGCGACCACGTTCAGCCAGGATAAAATCGCGCAGAAGCTCCCTGGTTGGGTAATCCTTCAGCACTATCTCTTCCGTCTTTGCACGTTTTCTAATCTGGTTGACAAGGTCTACACTTTCCTGACTGGGACCTTGTTGTTCATTGAGCGCTTCAGCTTTACACAATAGTATATCTGCATAGCGGATGTAGACGATGTCATTACCGTTGTTTTCACCTATAGCGTTGGGGTCGGGCCAATATTTGAAACTTCGCACATTGTCAAGAGCCTGGCCATTCTCGTCTCGGCACAACTCTACTTCATTACCGCTCTCGTTGATATAATGTGCGACAAAAGATTCGAGACGAACGTCATTTCCCGCAAAGGTTTCATAAAAAGCGGTATAGGTACGAAACTGTGCACCGAAGTTTATCCAGTTGGACTGGATAGGATAATTAGGCGGGAAAGCATGTGCCATATAATTGTTCTGGAAACCGGACTGGGCGATACAAGGTGCGCGATAAATATATTCTTTATTGCCTTCCCCCTCTATGGAAAACATCTTTTTGTAGTCGCTGTATAACGAATAATAGTTCAGATCGATAATTTTCTGAGCAGTACTTGCGGCATTCACCCAGTCTTTTTCGTGCATGTAGAGCTTAGTCAAAACAGCCAAGGCACTCCCTTTGGAAGCTTTGCCGATAGGATTTTCTTCGATGGGCAGGTTCTCAATCGCAAAGGTAAGGTCTGCCACAAGATAGTTTACAAACTGTTCCCGGGAAGCACGCGGTGTAGATTTACCTATCTCTTCTATCTCGTCGGGCGACGCATTTTTAGGAAGTTCGATAATCGGCGTTGTTCCAAAAAGGTTGTATAAAAAGTAGTAGGAGACAGCTCGGATGAAACGCGCTTCGCCTTGAGTGCGTTTCAGATTTTCTTCGGGAACCCCCGTAAGCCCGTCAACAACATTGAGAACAGAGTTAGCACTGGCAATAGCTTCGTACATCTTTCCCCAAAAACTGTTGAGTATAGAATTATCCACCGCCCAGGTGAAATTAATAAAGGGAATGGCATCGCGTTCCAAACCACCGCCTGTTTCAAAAGCAATATCTGTAGGGAACTCATTCATCAGGAAAGTATAATTCCTGCTTGCGTATTCAATTATACGAGACCTTGCATAAGCACCTGCCAACAAGGCATCTACTCCGTCCTGGTCTTTCAGAAGTTCGGAGGGATCATATTCTGTATAGACTTTTTCTTCAAGAAAACCATTACAACTTGTTACGCCGGTTAGTATCAGTGCAAAGATTGCGGCATAGATATATCTGTTCATTTTCATAATGCAATATTTTTTTAAAATGTAATATTAACTCCAAATCTAACGGTACGAGCCAGCGGGTAGCTGTTGTAGTTCACCTTGGAAACCTTATCGGCTCCTGAGGCACTTGCATCGGGGTCAAAACCTTCGTAGCCGGTAAAAGTATAGAGGTTATCTACCGCTGCATAAACCGAGGCAGCCCGAATATACTTATTCCCTCTCAGCGGAACATCGTAACTCAGATTGATATTCTTAATACGGAGGAACGAAGCGTCTTTTACTGTAAGTGAATTGGTCATATACTGACCACCGTAATTAGACGAGTTCACGCCACTAGGATATTTATTGGTAGGATTATTTTCCGTCCATCTGTTCTGATAATATTTGGCTATGCGGTTACGGTATTCGTTGGTAGGATAAAATGTTTCGAGCACGTTTGCATCCAATGTCTGTATGCCGAATACTCCCTGCAGGAAGATACTAAGGTTGAAGTTCTTATACCGGATATTATTAGTAAAACCCAAAGTTACGTCAGGAAAGGGTTTACCTAAGACAACACGGTCGTCAGAAGTGATAGCATTGTCATCGTTCTGGTTTTTGAACTTTAAGTCACCGGGTTTGGCATTCGGCTGGGCCGAATTAGCAATGTCGTCACCTTTCTGGAAAATACCCTCCACTTCATAACCGTAATAAGAATAAATAGGGTCACCCACACGAGTTATTTCATAGTTTGAGATAAAGCTGGCCATCGATCCTGTAATCAGTTCCGGAATAAAATCAGGCAGCTCTTTGACACGGTTTTTCAGTAGGGAAAGATTGAGTGAAGTTTCCCATCCGAAGTCTCTTTTGTCGAAGTTGATACTATTTATCATAAAGTCTATACCGGAATTCCGTACCTTACCGGCATTCACCTTCACGTTAGCAAAACCGATAGACGAGGGCAGCGGTTTGTCAAACAATTGGTCTTTCGTATCGCGAATGTAGAAGTCCACACTACCTGTCAGGCGGTTGTTAAAGAAACCGAAGTCGATACCGAGGTTAGTCTCCGCCGTAGTTTCCCAACGTAAATTAGGATTTGGAAGCCGTGCCTGTACCAGTCCTTGCATCAACGAATTGCCAAAGACTGCAGATCCTGCCGCTTTCAGGGTCTGAAGTGTCTGGTAGTTACTAATACCCTGGTTGCCTAGTTGACCGTATCCAATACGGAGCTTTAGATCGCTCAGATTATCAAACGTCTTGAGGAACGGTTCTTCCGACATTCTCCAGGCAAATGCCACGGAAGGGAAGAAAGCATACTTATGATCAGAAGAAAAACGGGAAGTACCATCGTAACGGAATGATGCCGTAAGCAGGTAACGGTTCAGCAAGTCGTAATTGATTCTGCCCAAAAAACCGTTCAAACGATTGCGTTCTTTGCCGGAAAACACATCATCCCCATTCAGTTTGTCGCCACTCTGCAAGGAGTTAAAGCCCGTCACGTCAGAAAGAAAACCTTTCGCCTTGCCTTCCACATATTGTGAGGAGAATTGTTCAAAAGTCGTACCGCCAAGAATAGTAAATTTGTGAACATCGTTGAAATTCTTCTTGTAAGACAGCAGAAATTCTGCTAGCCACTGAGTCTTTTCTTCACTCTTCTTGGATGCTTCGCCCTTACTAGCCAAGCCGTTTAATGTTTCCCGGCTTCTATAGCTCGACTGAGTGTAAGTATCTATCGTAGCACCTAAACGGACAGTGGCAACGAGATCCTTAAGCGGTTCGATTTCCGTAGTAAAGGTTCCATAAACATTATTATCTTGCTTTTCAGGCGATACGCCATGTAAAAGTGCTTCGGGATTATCGAGGGCGATAAAACTGTTCTTACGGTAACGTCCTGTCTCGGGGTCAATACCGGGAGCCAGTGTCGGGTCGAACTGAAGCGCAGAATTGATGGGACCAGCCCCTTCATTGGCTCCGTCCATATTTTCGTACATCGACCGTCCGTCTCCACGGGTATAATTCAGATTAAACTTGAAGCGCAGAAACTCTTTGGGAGCCGCGTTCATGTTCACCCGGACATTATATTTCTTCAAGTTTGACAATTTCACTATACCTTGCTGGTCGAAGTAACTCATGCCTAGATAAAAATCATGCTTTTCGCCCCCCCCGGCAAGCGACAGTTCATAACGTTGTACCGGAGCACCATTACGAAATATCTCATCCTGCCAATTCGTTCCTTCACCCACAGCCGCAATCTGTTCTGCCGTGTAGATGACTCCATCCGGATTGTTTGACTCCAGACGCAAAGCATTCAGGGTCTCCATATATTCCCTGCCGTTAAGAACATCCACTTGTTTGGCAACCGACTGGAAGCCCACTTCCGCACCGAACTTCACGATTATATCTCCCTTTTTACCGCTTTTGGTCGTAATAAGCACTACACCGTTTGCTGCACGGGTTCCATATATCGCTGCTGACGAAGCATCTTTCAAGACTTCGATAGACTGGATGTCAGCCGGATTGATAGACGAAGGGTCCACACCCGGTAGTCCGTCCACAACAACCAGCGCCGAGTTACTGCTGTTAATAGAGCCGGCACCGCGTATCTGAATCTTGGACGCCGCTCCCGGGGCAGAACTGGTTTGGCTTATAGTTACACCGGCAGCCTTACCGTTAATCATCTGAAAAGCATTGGTATTTATACCTTCCGTAAACTTACCTTCACCCACGGAGACTACAGATCCGGTGATGTCCTGTTTCTTTTGAGTACCATACCCGATTACTACCACTTCTTCCAGTAATTCTGTATTTTCTTCCATTTCTATGGATAAGGTACCCTGATTCCCATTCAGCAAAATGTCTAGAGTAAGGTATCCGACATAAGAAACAACCAAAGTGTTTCCTTTTTTTGCATCCTTCAGGATAAATTTTCCATCAATATCAGTGATTGTTCCGTTAGCTGTTCCTTTAATAAGGACACTGGCACCGATAATAGGTTCATTAGACTTTTTGTCTACAATAGTACCTTTGACATCAAATTGTTGTGCATGAGTAACCATAACCGACAACAACAGCATAAATAGAATAATGATTTTTTTCATTGCATATAATTTAAGTTCTACAAAAGATCAACGTCACAAATGTATTATAGGAATAATTCTTTTAAGGTGCACGTTTCTCTCAGTTTATATGCATGTTTAATTCATAAAGCTTTTTATTTCTTTATTTTTTGGTTTATAAAGAAAATATGCTTCTTTTGTCGGAACAATCTAAATATTATGAAGCATTTTCTAATTAGCTCTCTTTTATTTTTATCCATCAGTTTTATATATTGTATAGATAGCCATGCTTTCCTAAACCGCGATGTTCATTTGTTAACCATGCAGGATGGATTAGGAGACAATAAGGTAAATTGCATTTATAAAGACAAGAATGGTTTTATGTGGTTCGGTACCGATAACGGATTGAGCTGCTACGACGGTTCGTCCGTCAAAAATTTTACCATGCAACTAACTTCCTATATGAATGTCTCTGCTATCGGCGAGCTTTCGGAGCATTGTCTCGGAGTGGTAGTCGACCAGACCCTCTATGCCTTCGACCGCTCTACCGAACGATTCATCTCTATAGAAGGAGGTCTGGAAAAAGGAAAATTGCTGCAGTTTATACCCGCCTATCCGAACCAATGCCGGATTATCAGTTCAACGCATCTCTATTTGTATAACGTAAAAGAGAGAACGGATAAGGCACGACATGTGACTGCGCTTGAGCTGACTATGGAAGAGAAAGTGGGAGGGCTGGTGAAGGACAGAGACGGCATTACCCGTTGCACCCTGTCGGAAGACAGTACGAAAGTTTACCTGACCAACAGCCGTTTAGAGCTTATTGTCTATGACTTGAAAAGTAAGACCGTAACTCAGCAGATTTCATTAGGCAGTCCCAAGGTTCTTTCTATCAGTTCTATCTTAGAAGCAGGCAACAGAATATGGATTGCTACCATTGACCACGGTATTATCTGTTATCATAAACACTCGGGGCACGTAGAACATATTTCCTATGAAGCAAAAGACGAGAAAAACCTATTGTCGCATCCAGATGTCTATGAAATCGTTCAGTTAAACAATAACAGGCTTCTAGCGGTTACCTGGAACGGATATACATTGCTGGATCCAGGCAAAGGTATCTCGGAAGAACTCACTACACATATATATAATAATGTATCCTTAGTGAATCAGAACCTCGAAACCCGTATGATTTGTGCTTTTTACGATTCGCAAGGAGTTTTATGGATAGGAACAAACGGAGGCGGAGTTATATATTCCGACTTAAGGTTGCAATACTTCAACCAGTATCACCAAGACAGGCATAATGAAATTTGTAGTATACAGGTCGACGATGATGGATATGTGTGGCTGGCAACTTTTCACAAAGGTATTATGAAGAGTACCCACCCTTTCCATTCGAGCTCCTCTTTCAAATTCGTAACTGCCGGTAGTGAGGAAGTCAGAAAGAAAGAGACTGTCTTATGTACGATGAAAGACGCAGAGGGGAATATCTGGTTCGGCAATAAAGACGGGACACTGACTGTCTATGATAAACATGGAACCTTTAAAGTGCACCCTTTAGACATGGAGGTTACCATCAATCGTTCATCCATCTGGGCACTTCATATAGACCGGCAAAACAATTTTTGGATAGGCACAGACAAAGGATTGTTGTTGTTTAACTCGTCGTCCGGAAAATGCCAACACATAGAAGTACGCAAACAATCCCAACCCGGTACTTTGACAGAATTGGAAATTCCTGTCCATGCCATTACAGAAACGAAAGATGGAACCGTGTGGGTTGGTACCGAGCAGCATGGCGTAGGTAAAATAGTTGACCATGTCGCAGGAAAGAAAACTATGGAAATGGAATATGGAACCTCATTCAAGTTGCATAATGCTTCCGTCAAGTCACTCCTGGCTTCTTCCGATGGACAGCTATATGTCGGCTATGAAACCGGATTCGCCATCATAAACCCCGAAAACGGCACGATCCATAACTTCTACACAACGAAAAACGGATTATGCAATAATCATACCGGGTGTATCACAGAAGATGCCAAAGGAGATATATGGATAGGCTCTAATTCGGGAATTTCCCGGTATAGCCGCCACCAACAGTTATTCTATCATTATTATATATCAGGGAGTAACCGTTCAGCGTTTCTGTATGGGAAGTACTTGTTTTGGGGAAACAATAAGAGCCTGACTTATTTCGATCCAGACAATATAAACGTATTTTCCTTTTCCGAAACAGCCGCTATTACGACTTTAGAAGTAAGCAACAAAACCGTGGCTATGGGAGAAAAGATAAACGGACAAGTCATCTTGAACAACAGCCTGTTTTATGCCAAAGAGATTGAACTGAACCACGACAACCGTGATTTCTCACTCACTTTCAGCAGCCTCTCTTTTTCAAAAGAACGGCAAAAATTACGTTACCGTCTCTATCCGTATCAAAAAGAATGGATGATAGCTAACGGAGGAGGGAAAGTTTCATACGCCAACTTACGGAAAGGAGACTATACTTTCGAGATACAAAGTCTCTATCCCAATGAGCATATCGGAAAGATGACCTCTCTCAAGGTGACTATCCTTCCTCACTGGAGCGAGACATTCTTATTCAAGTTGATTCTCCTGGTTCTTATAAGTTTGGCCATACTAAGGATCATTTACCGTATCAGGGTACGCCAGAAAAGACTGGAATATGAACTACAGTTACAACACGAAGTATTTACGGCTACTGTAGCACGCGACAAAGAGAAACAGATACGCATGGAGCGAGAGAATTTCTTCACCAACGCTGCCCACGAACTGCGTACTCCTTTAACCCTCATTCTATCCCCTTTACAAGAGTTGTTACAGAACCTCAAATCTTCGGATGCCATGTTTGAAAAACTGCAGATCATGTATCGTAACGGCTCCTCACTACACACACTGGTTGATCATTTGCTTTACGTGCAAAAAATCGAGGCAGGCATGGTAAAACTGAGTTTATCAAAAGCTAATATAGTTGAATTAGCCTCCCGGGAGGCTAATAGCTTCTGCCAGCTGGCAGAAGCCGAAGAGTCTAATTACACAATAGATTTACCATCCGAACCAGTGTGCCTGTGGATAGATATAGAGAAAATAACTTCGGCAATACGCAATTTACTATCCAATGCATTCAAGTATACTCCTCCAAAGGGCAACATTACATTACGTATAGACCAGACAAAAGTAGACGGTAAACTGTATTGCAGGGTAATAGTTTCAGATAGTGGCAAAGGTATTCCTTATGAGTTGCAAGAACGTATATTCGACTCTTTTATTACCGGTGAAAATACCCCCCTACTTTCCTCCAAAGTAGGCATCGGACTACGTATCGTCAAAAACACAATGGATTTGCATCATGGAACAGTGACATTGACAAGTACCCCAGGCAAAGGGAGTAAGTTTACGTTGCTTATTCCCGAAGGGAACACCCACTTCGCAGAAGACAAATATCAACTTGTTAATCCTCCCACTGTAGAAGAACCGCTAATTTCTTTACCGGTAGCACCTCTTGTCGTTCAGGAAGAAAAGAATATAAAAAAGAGAAACTTACTTGTAGTGGAAGATAATAAGGAAATCCGCACTTACATCTGCAGTCTTTTCCGCAAAGACTATGCTGTATATGAGGCCGCTGACGGCGAGGAAGGTATACAGGTTGCTACCCGCCTCCTCCCCGACCTTATCATAACCGACATCATGATGCCTGTGAAAGATGGCTTTACCTGCTGTCGGGAAATACGTGAGCAGCCTTGTACTGCCCATATTCCTCTACTAATGCTGACTGCCAAAGCTGAAGATGCGGATATCCTGCAAGGTACAAAGATGGGTGCAGACGATTACATGATGAAACCGTTCAACCCGGAAATATTGAAATCAAAGGTCGAAAACCTTATCTTACAACGGGAGCGACTGAAACGTATCTACACTAAGACTCTTATGTTAAAGCAAAAGCAAGCTGAGGAAGCAGGAGAAGAAGAGAAACCCGATGATTTTATGCAACAGGTTATCAATGTGATAGAAGTAAATCTTTCGAATGAAGATTTTAACGTGAAGATACTGGCAGACCGGCTAAATATGAGTCAGCCTACTTTATACAGAAAGATAAAACAGCATAGCGAACTGGCAGCTATCGAGATAATCCGCAGGGTGCGTATGAGTAAGGCGGCGGAGCTTATCATGGAGAAGAAATACTCTATTCAGGAGATAGCAGAAATGGTCGGTTATAGTGATACACGTACACTCCGGAAACATTTTGCCGGACAGTTTGGAGTGTCACCCTCTAAATACTTAGAGTCCGAAGACTAAATACAAAATAAAGTATCTGTGGAGAAGACAGACTCATACAAGAACAATACGTCTTCAGTTGATTTAAGAAATCGAATGGCAACAGCAATTCATCTGCATGGAAAAAGCTGCCCCACAGAATGGAGCAGCTTTCACCTCTTATAATGAATTAGTCTTATTTACTGCAAGAACAACGCGGCTTCAGTTGTTTGAAGAAATCGTTGCCTTTATCGTCAACCAGGATAAATGCAGGGAAGTCTTCCACTTCGATCTTCCAGATTGCCTCCATTCCCAACTCCGGATATTCCAGACATTCTACTTTCTTGATGCTTTCCTGTGCAAGGATAGCTGCCGGACCACCGATACTTCCCAGATAGAAACCACCATGCTTCTTACAAGCGTCTGTTACTTGCTGGCTACGATTACCCTTGGCAATCATGATCATGCTACCGCCATTATCCTGGAACAAGTCCACGTACGAGTCCATACGACCGGCAGTTGTCGGGCCGAAAGAACCGGAAGCCATTCCGGCAGGAGTCTTGGCAGGACCTGCATAATAAATAGGATGATCTTTGATGTATTGAGGCAGACCTTCACCCTTGTCGATACGCTCTTTCAATTTGGCATGAGCAATGTCACGACCTACAACGATCGTTCCGCTCAGAGAAAGACGAGTTGAAACCGGATATTTAGTCAGTTCTTTCAGGATATCGGCCATCGGCTGGTTCAGATTGATCTTTACAGCATTACCTTCACCTGCTTTACGTAATTCTTCAGGGATCAGGCGACCCGGATTTGAATCCATCTTTTCGATCCAGATACCGTCTTTATTAATCTTACATTTGATGTTACGGTCGGCAGAGCAGGAAACACCCATACCTACCGGGCAAGAAGCACCATGACGGGGCAAACGAACAATACGAACGTCGTGAGCATAATACTTACCACCGAACTGGGCTCCCAGACCGATGTTATGAGCAGCTTCTAATACTTCTTTTTCCAATTCGATATCACGGAAAGCCTGTCCGCCTTCGTTACCGCTTGTAGGCAGGTTATCGTAATAATGAGTAGAAGCCAGCTTCACTGTTAGCAGATTCTTTTCAGCAGAAGTACCGCCGATAACGAACGCAATATGATAAGGAGGGCAAGCAGCCGTACCTAATGTCTTCATTTTTTCTACCAGGAACGGAACCAGGGTCGTCGGATTCAGGATCGCTTTCGTTTCCTGGAACAGATAAGTCTTGTTGGCAGAACCACCGCCCTTAGCGACACAAAGGAATTTATATTCCATACCTTCGGTAGCTTCGATGTCGATCTGTGCAGGTAAGTTACATTTCGTATTTACCTCGTCGTACATATTTAAAGGAGCATTCTGTGAATAACGCAGGTTTTCCTCCGTATACGTTTTGTAAACACCTAGAGAAAGCGCTTCTTCATCGCAATATCCTGTCCATACATGTTGGCCTTTTTCACCGTGGATAATAGCCGTACCGGTATCCTGACAGAAAGGGAGCTGACCTTTTGCAGATACTTCCGCATTACGCAGAAAAGTCAGTGCCACGAACTTGTCGTTGTCGCTGGCTTCCGGATCGCTCAGGATCTTAGCCACCTGTTCGTTGTGCTCAGGACGAAGCATGAAAGCCACGTCACGGAAAGCAGCGTTAGCCATCGCTGTAAGTCCCTCTTTTGCAATTTTCAGCATCGGTTGTCCTTCAAACTCGGATACCGATACATACTCTTTTGTAAGCAGATAATACTCTGTCGTATCCGGTCCGAGTGGGAACGGTGCCTGATACTTAAAAGGAGGTGTTGCCATATCTTTATTATTTAATTATGTAATATTGGTTTTACAATTTCAGAATCATTCTTTTTCGCTTGGCAAACTTAGATAAAAATCACGAAATACGGGAGTGCTTTCACAAATTTGTTCACCGGAAACAATTAATTAGTTAAAAGAAAAACATATATTTGCACGTATATGAAAAAGCTAGTCACACTTTTCATCCTGTGTATATTGTCATCTAACCAATTGGCAGGGCAGGTCAGCCACGGAGGCAAACCTCTTCCGTTTGCGACACTCAGTACCCGTTCGGGAAGCCAGTTCAAAGAGATGCCTCCTTTCGACGTTGCTGAACAATTACGAATCGACTCACTGAATGAAAGCGACCTGCGTAGCGGATTCCATTTCGCTTACAAATTCATGACAGATTTTACCCCGGAGAATTCAGGAAACTGGTTCACGCAAGCTGACGGCACGCGGGTATGGCGGTTAGGCATACGGTCGGCAGGAGCCTACTCGATCAATGTCCTATTCTCCGAATACGAAATTCCGGAAGGCGCCCAGCTTTTCTTGTATAACCCGGACCAGACACATATATTAGGCGCTTTCAACCATCTGAACAACTCCGAGTTAGGCAGACTCCCCGTCTCACCGGTCCAGGGCGACGAACTGATCATCGAATATCAGGAACCTGCCAATGTTCCGTTTCACGGCAGATTGAAAGTAGGTGAGATAAATCATGATTACCGCAACCTCAGAGGACATGAACCTATCGGGCACAGCCCTATTTATCATTGGTGCATAAAACCATTGGCATGCTTCCAAAACAATACGGACAAATACAACGAAATAGGCCGTAGCTCCGTACTGATCATCGTCAATGGACAAAATGCCTGTTCGGGTACTTTAATTAATAACACATCGAATGACGGAAAACCCTATCTGTTAACGGCATCACATTGCCTGAACGATCAGTTCTCGATCAAAAATCCTGATTATGAAATGATAGCGGGTAATATCGTTACATTCTTTAATTACGAAAGTCCACTTTGCGATCCTGTTATGAGAGGCACAGAAGAAATGTCGATGGCTTCGACTCATTTCAGGGCGACCAACGAAAACACCGACATGGCCTTACTGGAACTGACGGAAATTCCGCCGGTTTATTATCAACCTTATTATGCCGGTTGGAATGCAAAAGATCAAGGTTCTGCCCCCTATGTCGGAATCCATCACCCGGATGGTTCTGTAAAACGGCTCAACACGACCGATCAAGTCGAGTTAACGACCTATCCATATACAGATAATTTTATAAAGAACGGGCACTGGCACATAAAAGAATGGACCGACGGCTGCACACGCCCGGGTTCCTCCGGCTCCGGCTTGTTTGATAACAACAACCAAATTATCGGGGGACTTTCAGGAGGTATATCCAGTTGTCCGTCACCTTATGACGATTTCTATTTCGCTTTAAGCCAAAGCTGGGACGTCTCGCCGGACGCAGATAAACAACTGAAAGCATGGCTCGACCAGGCAGGAACAAACACTGCACGAACCTGTAAAGGACTCGACCCTTACAGTGTCACCCCTTGCATCCGTCTGAGCAATGTCAAAGAAAGCGGAAAAGCGGAAAATGTAGAAGCGACGCCCCTCCCCTCTCCCGGAACGGGTCCGGCCTTCGGAAACAATTCGCTGAACATGAACGAGTTCGCTGAAGCTTACAAAATAACCGGAGAGGCGAAAATATACGGTACATATATCGTGAATCCGGCTATAAGCAAAGACAAAGAGATAGATGTAGAAATTACTGTTTACGGTGGCTCCGGCAAACCGGAAACATTGCTACATACCGAATCATTCAAACCGTCGTTCGTAACCACCAATAACAACATCGATTTTATCGATTCCATTAAGCCATTGAACCGTGATCAGGAGACGTTCATCACGTTTTCCGAACCGGTAGATGTATCCGGCGATTTCTTTATTGGATATAAGATCAAGACAGCAACTGCCGCCACCTCTTTCTCGGCATATAATCTCCCGAAAGGAGAAACAAGCAAAAACACTACGTGGATCAACTACAAAGGGCAATGGATAGAGGCATCCGCCCATCCGGCCTCTCCCATGAACACTTCCCTGTTCATCGATCCCGTCATCCAATACAATACGGCTTCTGCCAACACACCTATCGACAACAACAACCCAATTCGCATATTCACGGAAACGGCATCCGAAACAGTCCATATCCTGCTACCTGCCACAATCCGTGAAGCCCGATATTCCATCATATCCATGAACGGAAATACATTACAAAGCGGGATTGTCCGCAGCGGACAAAATACGATCCCGGTAGCAGGTGTCACATCAGGTATTTATCTGATACAAATCACCTACGGCGAGACGGGTTTTACGCAAAAGATATTATTTTAATCAAAAATACACAATAAGTGAACGACAGACGAAGCATGTCAAGATAGACAAAGAGAAATGAAACTTGAAATTTTAACTAAAATACAGTCGGACAAGCATCATTAGAACGTCCGTAAATCCTGCATTTTATATCCTTTTTAAGGAAAAAAGAGGCACGGATTCATTAATAAGTATTAATTAGAAAGATTTTATCGTATCTTTGCTATTCATAACAAAAAAATGCTTTAGTTTTGCACTTTGATGGCTAAGGGACAATTGAAAGTGAATATATAAACATAGTAACATTTTAAACTTACATCAAATTATGAACAAAAAGTTTTTATTGTCATTCTTTGTAATGGCAGCAATTTTAACCCTTTCTTCTTGTTCAAACAAGTTGAAACCGCTAGCTGAAGAGTACATCAAAGCTGAGCCGCAGCCGCTAGAGGCTATCGGAGGCAAAGTACCCGTGACTATCAACGCTACTTTCCCTGCAAAATGGTTCAACAAGAAAGCAACTGTAACAGTAACTCCGGTTCTTCGCTATGCCGGTGGTGAAGCATGGGGAACTTCTTACACTTATCAGGGTGAGAAAGTAAAAGGTAACAATCAGGTTATCCCGCAGAAAGAAGGTGCTAATGTAACCATGAAATCTGCTTTCACTTACAAACCTGAAATGAAGAAATCAGAATTGTATCTGACTTTCGATGCAAAGATCAAAAACAAAACAGTTAAATTGCCGGACGTAAAGATCGGTGAAGGTGTTATCGCAACTTCTGAACTGGCTGACGCTGCTACTGCAACTGCTGCTATCGCTGCTGACAAATTCCAGCGTATCATCAAAGAAGCTCACGATGCTAACATCATGTTCTTGATCCAGCAGGCTGAACTTCGTTCAAAAGAACTGAACTCTACTGCTATCGCAGACTGGAAAGACTTGGTTAAAAATGCAGACGAAGCTCCTAACCAGAACGTAGCAATCGAAATTTCTGCTTATGCATCTCCTGATGGTGGTGTTAAACTGAATACTGGTTTAGCTGAAAGACGTGAAGGTAATACTTCTAAATATCTGGCTAAAGAATTGAAGAAAATGAAAGTGGATGCTCCGGTTGACGCACGTTACACTGCTCAGGACTGGGAAGGCTTCAAAGAATTGGTATCTGCTTCTAACCTGCAGGATAAAGACCTCGTATTAAGAGTTATCTCTATGTACCAGGATCCTGAAACAAGAGAAAAAGAAATCAAAAACATCTCTGCTGTATATTCTGATCTGGCAGAAACTATCTTACCTCAGTTACGTCGTTCTCGTTTGACTGCTAACATCGAAATCATCGGTAAGTCTGACGACGAAATCAGCGCATTGGCTAAGAGTAATCCTTCTGAACTGAACATCGAAGAAATTCTGTATGCTGCTACTCTGACTAACAACGATGCTGAAAAGATGACAATCTATACTAAAGCTTCTGAACTGTATCCTAACTGCTACCGCACTTGGAACAACATCGGTATGATGGCATTCAAGGCTGGTGACCTGGCTAAGGCTGAACAGATGTTCAACAAATCTAACTCTGTTAAGGCTAACAACGAAGCTAACATGAACTTAGGTCTTATCGCTCTGACTAAGGGTGACCAGGCTAAAGCTCAGCAATTGTTCGGTAACGCAGCAGGCGTAGCTGAATTAGGCGAAGCTCTGGGTGTTCTTTACCTGGAACAAGGCGAATGGGCTAAGGCTGTTAACTCTTTCGGTTCTGTTAAGACTAACAACGCTGCATTGGCTCAGATCTTGGTAAAAGATTACAGCAAAGCATCTCAGACTCTGAACGCTGTTGCTAATCCTGACGCAATCACTTCTTATCTGAAAGCTGTTGTAGCTGCTCGTACAAACGACGCTAACGGCGTTGTAAGCAACCTAAAGGCTGCTATCGCTGCTGACAGAGCTTTGGCTAAAGAAGCTGCTATCGACCTGGAATTTGCAAAATATGCAACTAACAGCGAGTTCGCTAGCTTGGTTAAGTAATTAAGTTTACAACCTACATATAAAAAGGCTGCTTCCAATACGGAAGCAGCCTTTATTTTTTAAGACATAACAACCGTTTTGCAAAAACAAATGATACAAATATGGTTCTTATTATATAATTTAAGACAAAATGTTTTGTCATCTTGTCAACCTTTTACACCTTTGCGTGCCAATTTAAATAAACAGACGTTTTATCAGATGAAAGGATTATTATCTATACTTGTTTTTTTCAGCTTGATACTGATGGGTACTCAAGATGCGACAAGCATAGAAACATGTATCCGCCACGGAAACGTACAATTAAGCTCTGCCGAGAAAACGATTAAAGACAGAGCCTTACAACAGCAACATGAGCTAATATTCGACCTGGCAGAGAACTGTAACTATATACACATTCTATCCAAGCTGTCACGCGAAAGAAGCAACTCCAATAATTCACTCCGGCTGGAAAACAAATCGTATTCGGATCGGTTTCTGAAAGAGTTCAATCTACGCCAGCGTACCAGTGAGTTAATATCGACATTACAGATTATCGACGCATCGTCCCTTCATTACCGCTTCGCACATTTTATCTACGAACTGCGAAGGATTATCATTTAAATCTATTCTTACTGATATCTTATAAGCTATTCCTGTAGACAGGAAAGGCACAAATTGCTATTGCCGGAAGTGACATCTTCATCCGGCAAAGGTTATCTACCTTTTAATTAATTCATAACAGATATGGGAGCTATATCAATTTTACTAATGCTGTTCGCCGGCATTGGCTTTGCCGGTCTGGCGATAGGTATGGGCAAACTGGTGTCAACGAAACGCAGAAACCCGGTCAAAGGAGAGGCATACGAGTGCGGACTTCCCACGGAAGGAACATCCTGGGGGCAGTTTAACGTAGGTTATTACCTCTTTTCATTATCCTTCCTCATCTTCGATGTGGAAATGGTATTCCTTTATCCCTGGGCCGTCACACTGAAAGAAGTAGGTGTCCCGGCACTGGTCGAGATTATCTTTTTTATGCTGTTCCTCTTCATGGGATTGCTTTACGCATTTAAAAAGAAGGCATTGCAATGGAAATGAAAAAAGAGTTTTTACCCGAGATACCGGAAGAGTTCCGCGAAAACCTGGGACGGAATGTCCTGGTTACGACCATAGACAAAATTGCCGGATGGGCCCGTAGTAATTCACTCTGGCCGTTGACTTTTGGAACCAGCTGTTGCGCTATTGAAATGATGAGTGCAGCATCCGCCAAATACGACTGGTCGCGTTTCGGTTTTGAAGTGGCGCGTGCCACCCCACGACAGGCCGACCTGATCATTGTAGCCGGTACAATCACGAGCAAGATGGCTCCGGTACTACGCCGTTTGTACGACCAGATACCGGAACCCAAATACGTGATCGCTATGGGAGCCTGTACGATTACCGGCGGCCCATTTGCCAAAGATAGCTACACAGTCGTACGGGGCGTAGACAAGATTGTCCCGGTAGATGTCTATATTCCGGGCTGCCCGCCCCGGCCGGAAGCCTTGTTACAGGGGATGATGGCGTTACAGCAAAAAATCAAATTGCAGAAAGCGTATGTAATAGAGAAACCTAAAGACGAACCAGAGTTATGAATAAAGAAAAACTGACAACATTACTCTCCAACCGTTTCCAGGGGAAAGATATAGGAGAAAGTTTCGGGCTTCCAGCTCTGATAATCGCTAAAGAGGAGCTTATGGATACCGCCCATCTGCTGAAAGAGGACCAGACATTTGGTTTTAATCAGCTGGTTTGCGAAACGGTAACAGACCGTAGCGAATATTTTGAACTGGTCTGTCACCTGCGTGCAGTAGGCAAAGGACATGAAATGATCCTGAAAACACATGTGGAGCGGGAAGAGACTCCTCTCCTTCCCTCACTCTATGAGTTATGGCAGGCTGCAGAATTATTCGAAGACGAGATATACGACCTGTTCGGTATCCGTTTCGATAATCATCCGCATCTACGCAGGTTATTCCTGGATGAAGAGTTCGAAGGATATCCATTACGTAAAGATTTTGTGAACACGCTCGATTTGTAAGCTACACGACTTAATAGGTATTAATCATGGAAAAATATATGGAAATAACACCTGACGAATCGGATGGTTTCATCATAAACATTGGCCCGCAACACCCGTCCACACACGGAGTACTTCACTTGCGTACCCAACTGGATGGTGAAACGATCCTAAATATGGACCCGCATCCGGGTTATATTCACAGGGGCATCGAAAAGATGTGCGAGTCGTTGGGATACAAGCAATTTATCTATCTGACGAGTCGAATGGACTATCTCTCAGCCCACATGAACAATCAGGCATGCGCTCTCTGTATCGAGAAAGGAGCCGGCCTTGAAGTTCCCGAGCGTGCGCAGGTGATCAGGGTTATCATGGCGGAATTACAACGTCTCGCCTCGCATTTGCTCTGGTGGGGCTGCATGGGATTGGATATGGGAGCCGTTTCTCCCTTTTTCTACGCATTCCGCGAACGGGAAATGATACTCGAAATCTTTGAGGAGACAGGGGGCAACCGGTTGACGATGAATTATATTACTCCGGGCGGTGTTATGCAGGATTTACATCCGGATTTCGTACGCAAGGTAAAAGAGGTACTCGCCTCCCTGAAAAAACATGAACATGAATACGGCGAATTGCTTACGGGCAATATCATCTTCCGTAAACGCCTGGAAGGTGTCGGTATACTGACTCCGGAACTTGCCGTTTCACTGGGTTGCACAGGCCCGGTTGCAAGAGGCTCCGGTATTTCATGCGATGTCCGCAAACAGGCACCTTATGATGTTTACGATCAGGTAGAGTTCAAAGAGATCCTTTTCTCCGGGGGAGATTGCATGAACCGGTACATGGTCCGGATGGAAGAGATGAAAGAGTCTATCTCCATTATCGAACAGCTGATCGACCGTATCCCCGAAGGTTCTTTCCGCAATAAACCCAAAGGAATATTGAAGCTTCTCGAAGGAGAATACTACCACCGGGTAGAGACTGCACGCGGTGAATTGGGTGTATATATTGTTGCCGACGGCTCAGCCAAACCCTGGCGTGTAAAATTCCGGACACCGAATTTTAGCAATCTGACGGCACTCAAACCTTTGTCGATCGGTTCGAAAGTAGGAGATCTTGTGGCGATCATGTCGACACTCGACCTGATAATACCTGATATTGACAGATAAAAACAAAAAGAAATGACAAGTTTACAAATAGATTTTACAGGTCTTACCCAATGGATCGGGCAAACATTGTCCGACTATCTGTCGCCGGGTTGGGCCTTGACTGTCGAGTTAATCCTTGCAGCCGTCTCCCTTATCGTAATGATCGTTGTCCTGGTTATTCTGATGATCTACGCCGAACGAAAAATTGCCGGTTTCATGCAGCTGCGCCTCGGACCGATGCGTGTGGGTTGGTGCGGTTCCGTACAGGCAATCGCAGACGTGTTGAAGTTACTTCTGAAAGAATGCGTCACCCCGTTCAAAGCGGATAAATTCCTCTTTGCCTTGGCGCCCTTCATCGTACTGACCACCAGCTTTCTGGCACTGGTTCCCTTTTCCTATTCGCCGGGATTACAACTGTGGGATATCAATATCGGGGTACTTTATGTCACCGCCGTTTCATCGATCAGTGTGATCGGAGTGATGATGGCAGGATGGGCCAGCAACAATAAATATTCACTGTTGGGGGCTATGCGTAGCGGTGCACAGATCGTGAGTTACGAGCTCTCTGTCGGTATGTCACTGATTGCCGTTATTGCCATGAGCGGTTCACTGTCCATCCTCGAGATCATCAATTCGCAGGCTGACGGATGGTGGATTTACAAAGGACATATTCCGGCAATCATCTCTTTCATGATATTTATTATCGCCTCAACAGCTGAGCTGAACCGTGCCCCCTTTGACCTGGCAGAAGCCGAACAGGAACTGACAGCCGGATTTCATACCGAATATTCGGGTATGCAGTTTGCCATGTTCTTTCTTTCGGAATATACCAATATGCTGATCGCCTCTATGATGGCTGCAACGGTATTCTTCGGAGGCTGGCAACCGCTCTACCTTCCCGGACTCGACGGCTTCAATGCAATAATGGATTATATTCCGGGATTTATCTGGTTCTTCGGCAAAGTATTCTTTGTGGTGTTCCTGATCATGTGGTTCCGTTGGACCTTTCCACGTATCCGTATCGACCAGTTGCTTCGCCTGGAATGGAAATACCTGCTGCCCATCAGCATTGTCAATGTACTTATTGCTGCTACCGTTGCAGTATTTGAATGGTATTTATAATGGAAAAAGGAGTATTGAAAATGAATAAATGCATTAATTATATCTATTCCATCGGTGCGGCTATGGGGTCGCTCGGTAAAGGAATGTTCCGTACATTCAGCAGTATGGTGCATCCTGCCCGGATACTGACACAGCAGTATCCCGAAAACCGGGAAACGACGCTCTATATCCCGGAACGTTTCGAAGCGGAGCTTCATCTGATAGAGGATGAGAACGGCGAACTGAAATGTACTGCCTGTACCCTTTGCCAAACCGCCTGTCCCAACGATACGATCCAAATCAAAGTGGAGAAAGTGACTACACCGGAAGGGAAAAGCAAACGCGTTCTCAGCGAATATATCTACGACCTGGGACGTTGTACTTTCTGCGGCCAGTGCGTAGACTCCTGTAACTTCGGGGCACTTGAGATGACCAATCATTTTGAAAACAGTGAATATGACAAGCGGAAACTGGTGAAGCTCCTCAACGAACGTCATCTGCCCGCCAATAGAAAGGAGGAACAAATATGAATGCCGAAGCAATTCTATTTTACGTACTTTCAGCAGGGATACTCACACTGGGTGCCCTCTGTGTATTCAGCCGGAGCATTTTCCGGTCGGCAGTCTTCCTGCTTCTCTGCCTGATAGGGATTGCGGGATTGTACATAATGATGGAGATGAATTTTGTGGCAGCCCTTCAGATCATGATCTATGTGGGAGGAATTGTGGTGCTTATCATCTTCTCCATCTTCCTTACCCACAATACAGGAGCGAAATTACCGCTACCCATTCCCCGGCGGCTGTTCTGGGCACTGTTTCTGCCCTTCATCGGTTTTATGCTGGTGTTATGGGTGTTGCTGCATCATCCGTTCCGGTCGGAGACGATCTCTTCGAAGGTGCTGGATATCCATGAGATCGGACATCAGTTGTTCAACCTGAATGAATACGGGTACATCTATCCGTTCGAGATAATCAGCGTCTTATTGCTGGCTGCCCTGATCGGTAGTATTGTAATTGCACAAAGTAATAAAAAGAAATAAGATTATGGAACAAATACCTCTTTCACATATACTGATACTGAGTTCGGCACTCTTTTTCCTGGGAGCTTACGGTTTCTTTGCCCGCCGGAACCTGATCACCGTACTGATGTCGACTGAATTGATCCTGAACAGTGTGAACATAAACTTCGTGGCATTCAACAAATATCTTTATCCCGAACAACTGGAAGGCGTATTCTTCACGCTTTTCATTATTATAGTTGCCGCCGCAGAGGTATCGCTTTCAATAGCGATCATTATCAATCTCTACCGGAAGTTCAAGACCATAGATATCGATGATACAACGACAATGAAATACTGACCGATATGAATAATTATGAACTATATACAGGATTAATCCTTTTACTGCCTCTGGCCGGGTTTATCACCTTGTCGCTGATCGGTAAACGGTTCACTCCACGTGGGGCCGGCATACTGGCTACCCTGTTACTGGTACTGACCGCGTTATTGTCGTGGGTAGTGGCTTATGGCTATTTCTTCGAGTTCGGCAAACAGGCAGGTATTTACCAACCTTGCCGCCTGATAGATTTCGAATGGCTGCCTTTCACCGATACGCTTTCGATCAATGTGGGCATAACCCTGACACCGATCATTGCAATGATGCTGATTGTTATCTCGACCGTGTCGCTGCTTGTCCACCTTTACAGTACCGGCTACATGAAGGGAGAAGAAAGATTAGGGAGTTATTTTGCTTACCTGCAACTGTTCACCTTCTCCATGCTGGGATTGGTGATGGCATTCAACATCTTCCAGATTTACTTTTTCTGGGAATTGGTCGGTGTTTCTTCCTTTCTGTTGATTGGATTTTATTTCAAACTGCCTGCCGCTATTGCAGCTGCGAAGAAGGCTTTTATCGTCACCCGTTTTGCCGACCTTGGATTTCTGATCGGCATCCTGATGCTGGGTACGGGAGCCGGTTCGTTCGATATTGAACAGATTATCAGTCGGCTCACCGATCCGGGATCATCTTACCTGGCAGCTTTTACAGACAGTTCCTTTCTTGGCTTTTCTACATTGACATGGGCGCTGCTGCTTGTCTTTGCCGGAGGTGCGGGTAAATCGGCAATCTTCCCATTGCATGTATGGCTACCGGATGCCATGGAGGGTCCTACCCCTGTCAGTGCCCTGATCCATGCAGCTACGATGGTCGTTGCCGGTGTCTTCCTGGTGGCACGGTTGTTCCCGGTTTATGCCATTTCGGCTCCGGCAGCACTGGAAGTGATAGCCATACTCAGTGCTTTTACAGCTTTGTTTGCCGCAATAATAGCCTGTACACAGACCGAATTAAAGAAAGTGCTGGCCTATTCTACGATCTCACAGATTGCCTACATGTTACTGGCGCTGGGGGTTGCCGGATGGAGCAAAGAGGCAGCCGAAGGATATACGGCTTCGATGTTCCATTTATTTACGCATGCATTCTTCAAAGCTGCTCTTTTCCTCTGCGCCGGAGTTATTATCCACATCGTACATTCGGGAAAACTGGAAGATATGGGAGGATTGCGAAGGAGCCTGCCCATTACACATATCGCTTTTCTACTGGCGGCTTTGTCTATCTCCGGATGTCCGTTCCTGTCCGGTTTCTTCAGTAAAGAAGCTATTCTGGCAGCGACATGGACAAGTCATCCGGTATTATATGTTGTCGCTCTGCTCACCAGCGGACTGACTGCTTTCTATATGTTTCGCATCTATTTCCTTGTCTTCTTCAATAAGAAAGCAACGGATGAAAAAGCACATGAACCCTGGCAAATGGCTTTACCACTGATCGTACTGACCATCGGCACTGTATTTGCAGGATATATTCCTTTCGGAGAATTGGTTAGTGCCGACGGAATGCCATATAAATTACATGTAAGCGTTCTATCGAGTCTTTTACCCGTATCTGCTGCGCTGATCGGGATTCTGACAGCAGCCTCATTCTATGCCGTACGCAATGACAGACCGACAATGTTTGCAAAGAGTCTGGGAGGCTTTTATCAATGGGCTTACCATAAGTTTTATATAGATACCGTGTACTTGTTCTTCGCCAAACAAGTGATGGATAAAGGATTCGGAGGCCTGTTCTCTTTTATAGACACTCATATCATACAGGGAACTCTTAACGGACTGGCGGAAGGAAGCTACTCTTTCAGTGTGCTGATTAAACGGATGCAATCCGGCCGTATTCAGACATACGCCTTCTTCTTTCTTGGAGGGGTTCTCTTAATGGCCATATTACTAATCATTCAATATATTTGATAAGATGGACTTACTAACGATACTTTTACTTATACCCGGTATTACGCTCGTCCTGTTATTCCTCGCCAGAGGGCAACAGACAGTCCGAAAGATAGCTATGGCCGGTGGAGCCATACAGTTACTCTATACAATCTTTCTGGCCTATTGCTTCATACAGGAGAAAATGACGGCAGGCAATATAAGCGGGTTACTCTTTACCGACTCGTTCAACTGGTTCGAACCGCTGAACATCAACTTCAGCTACGGGATCGACGGGATCTCGTTGTTGATGATATTACTTACTGCATTGGTAGTGTTCAGCGGCATTCTGGTCTCCGGAAACATCCGGGAACAATCCAAAGAGTTTTATGTCTTACTTACGCTGCTGGGCTTCGGAGCTTATGGCTTCTTTATAGCAACAGACTTGTTCATGCTTTTCTTCTTCCTGGAGATCGCTGTTATCCCGAAATACCTGCTCATCGGTATCTGGGGATCAGGTGCACACGAAAAGAATGCCATGAAACTGGCACTGATGCTGATGGGAGGTTCGGCACTGGTCTTTATCGGCATTGTCATGCTCTACTTCTTCAACGGGGATGTCTCAGACCATTTCACCTGGAATTTACAAGAGTTGGCTCAGACGCATCTTCCTGTATATTACCAACGGCCGTTGTACCTATTGACCTTTATTGGCTTCGGTGTATTCACAGCTCTCTTTCCTTTCCATTCCTGGGCTCCGGACGGTCACTCGTCGGCACCAACTGCCGCCTCTATGTTTCTGGCCGGTGTTTCTATGAAGTTGGGAGGATACGGATGTCTGCGGGTAGCCACCTTCCTGTTTCCCGAAGCAGCCGACGAATTATCATGGATATTTATCATTCTCGCTTCAACCGCTATCCTATACGGGGCTATCGTTACCTTAAAACAAAAAGACCTGAAGTATATGAATGCTTTCTCGTCTGTCAGCCACTGCGGATTTGTCATCTTAGGTATTGCAATGCTTACCCGCACAGCTATCACGGGAGCAGTGATGCAAATGGTTTCACATGGAGTAATGACAGCCCTCTTCTTCGGTGTGATCGGTATGATCTACCAACGTACACATACCCGGCAGATCAGCGAATTGGGAGGAGTACTTTATCAAGCTCCGTTCATCGGTTCCGCCTTCCTGATCGCCGGACTCTGCTCACTGGGGTTGCCGGGGATGAGTGGTTTCGTTTCCGAGATGACGATCTTTGTCGGTTCCTGGGAACGGGCTGGGATTTTCTACCGGATTGCAACTTTAATAGCCTGCTCATCTATCGTGATTACGGCCGTATATATTCTGCGGGCAGTAGGCTCGGTTATCTGGGGAGAAGTACGCAATAAGGCAGTCAAAAGCATGACAGATGCAACCCCCTCAGAGAGACTCGCATCAGTCTTGTTGATAGCTGCTATCTTCCTGATCGGAACATGTCCTTTTTGGGTGATTCGTTTGATCGACAGCGACAGTCTTGTTATTGCTCAGCGATTACTGACACAGGCTTTTCAATATTAACTTATAAAACAAAAGATTATGAGTACCGAACTCTTCACCATATTACGATTTGAACTGATAGTATGTGTCCTGATCTTTCTTCTGTTGGTCATGAAACTGATGGATGCGGATAAATCGTGCAAACAACTGCTTTGGACGGTCAATATTCTACTGTTCATTAATTTTGCAGCAAGCTTCCTGCATATCCCGACAGCGACATTGTTTAATGGGTTCTTCCGGACCAACGACCTGATCGAATTAGAAAAAACGATCCTTAACCTGGGTGTTCTACTGATCCCTTTGCTGGCCTCACGCTGGCTTTACAAACATGCAGAGATCAGTATCGAGTTTTATATCCTGATGCTTAGCAGCTTGTTAGGAGGCTTTATTACATTGTCGAGCGGCCACGTACTGATGCTGTATCTGGGAATAGAGATTTCAACCATTCCTATCGCTGCCCTGGCAAATTTCAATAAGCATGAACGGCGTTCGTCGGAAGCAGGTATTAAGTTCATTCTTTCTTCCGCCTTCTCTACAGGAATGCTTTTGTTCGGTATATCCTTGCTGTATGGAGCTTACGGAAACCTTAGTTTCGACTATTTACAGGCGAACCTGACTCCCGATCTGCTGACGCTGCTGGCTTTTGCCTTTATGATGGGCGGCTTCTTCTTCAAGATGTCGGCAGTCCCTTTCCATTTATGGGCAGCCGATGTGTACGAAGGTGCGCCGATGGCTGTAACCAGTTATCTATCAGTCGTATCCAAGTGTTCCATCGTTTTTGTTTTCGTATCCATCCTGATGACGGTATTTCAGCATTTGTCCGGTGAATGGCTTGAGATCATATCGGTCGTAGCCATCCTGAGTATGACAGTCGGTAACTTGTTCGCCATGCGCCAGCAAAACCTGAAGCGTTTGCTGGGGTTCTCCTCCATCTCACAGATCGGATTCGTATTGGTGGGTATTACGGGTAACAGTATCCTGGGGCTCGATTCCACCCTCTACTTCATGCTGATCTATGTACTGAGTAACATATGTTTCTTCGGTGTACTCGGAGCCGTTGCCGATGCGACAGGCAAAGAAGATTTGAATTCATTCAAAGGCTTCTACCGCACAAATCCGTTCCTGGCTTTGATGATGGGTGTCAGTTTGCTTTCGCTGGCAGGTGTACCTCCCACTTCCGGGTTCTTCGGGAAACTGTTCCTGCTGGCCTCCGCCATGGGTGACCGGATGTATATCCTGATTATTTTTGCAGGAATCAACCTGGTACTTTCGCTTTACAACTATCTGCGTATTATCAAATACATCTTTATCGATACACCTGAAGAACAGTTATGTGTCGGCAGGACAAAGGTAATGACAGCCACACTGATGTTTTGCTGTATTGCCATTCTTTGTATCGGATTCATCTCTTCCGTTTACCAGTATATCGACTGGGCCGGAAGGCAGACATTCTAATGAACTAAAAAAAGAAAAGACTGATAAGGATATGAACAAACTCCTTATCAGCCTCTTTTATGCCTAAAAATATACCACTTTTCATACGAGTAAATCATAAATAGTTTATATTTACAGCAGGAAACAAATGTATCAGCAACCACCTAATAGACTATTTATGAAACGGATTCTACTATTTTGCCTGATCTGTATCATGCCATCCGGCATTGTCGCTCAGATCGATAGCACACAATTCCTGTTGCAGCATTTCGAAAACGGGCATGTGTACTACAAAGACGGGCGGGTATTCAATGTTCCGCTAAATTACAGTCTCTTGATCAAGAAATTTTTATTCCGGGATAAATACGACAAAAATAACATCAAAGAGTTCTCTGAGCCGGACATGGTTGCAACGATTAAAATCGGGGAAAGAATATTCCTCCCGACTAAAGACGGGGCAACTGAGGTGTTACAGAAAGATCCGCCTATTTTCGTACAGTACAGAGGTTCATTAAAATGGGAAGGGAAACAAGTTGGCTACGGCGGCCGTTCGGAAACATCGGCTGTCGACAGTTATTCGTCGTTCCAGTCAGGCAGCACCATGCATAAACTGGAAACGGAAAAATTGATCCTGACCCGCATCGACAAGATCTTCCGGATAGAACGTAAAGGAAAACAATATCGCTTCATCAACGAAAAGCAATTCCTCAAAGCCTTTCCGAGCCATAAAAATGAACTAAAGAAATATGCCGATGACAATAAGATCGATTTTAACGACATCGATAACGTCTTACAAATCTACAACTACGCATCTGCACTAAAATAAAGTAGATACCAAATAAAAAGCCGGATACACGATGTGCACCCGGCTTTTCTATATTATAGATGTAAATTATCTACCCTGACGTTTACGTTCTGTTTCATCCAGGATGATCTTACGCATACGCATATTGTTCGGAGTGATTTCTACATATTCGTCTCCCTTGATATACTCCAGGGCATCTTCCAGACTGAATACAATAGGAGGAGCCAGAGATACTTTATCGTCTGAACCGGAAGCACGCATATTCGTCAGTTTCTTCGACTTTGTTACGTTAACTACCAGATCACCTTCCTTCGTATGCTCTCCCACTACTTGTCCGGCGTAAACTTCTTCCTGCGGAGCAATAAAGAAACGGCCACGTGACTGAAGATTGTTCAAAGCATAGGCAAACGCTGTTCCGGTCTCCATCGCAATGATAGAGCCATTGTTACGACGTTCGATATCTCCCTTCCACGGCTGATATTCCAGGAAGCGGTGAGCCATGATCGCTTCACCGGCAGAAGCTGTCAGAACAGCATTGTTCAAACCGATAATACCACGTGAAGGTATATTGAACTCAAGATGCATACGGTCGTTCTTGCTTTCCATCATCGTCATCTCACCTTTACGTTTTGTCACCATATCGATAATACGGCTGGATGATTCTTCCGGAAGATTGATTGTCAGCTGTTCTACCGGTTCGCATTTTACACCGTCTATTTCTTTGATGATAACCTGCGGCTGACCTACCTGCAATTCGTATCCTTCACGACGCATCGTTTCGATCAATACAGACAAGTGAAGCACACCACGACCATATACCAACCACGAATCGGCTGAATCGGTCGGAACCACACGCAATGCAAGGTTCTTATCCAACTCTTTCTGCAAACGTTCAAATATATGACGTGAAGTCACAAATTTACCGTCTTTACCGAAGAACGGAGAGTTATTGATCGTAAAGAGCATAGACATGGTCGGTTCGTCGATAGCGATTGTCGGCAATGCTTCCGGTTCATTCACATCGGCAATCGTTTCACCGATCTCAAAACCTTCGATCCCGATCACAGCACAAATATCACCTGATTGAACAGAAGATACTTTTGTACGGCCTAAACCTTCAAATACATCGACTTCCTTGATCTTTGATTTCACCATCGAACCGTCACGTTTACACAACATAACTTCCTGGCCTTCTTTCAGCTCTCCGCGATGAACACGTCCAACTGCGATACGTCCGACATATTTTGAAAAGTCCAGCGAAGTGATCAGCATCTGAGGAGTTCCCTCCAGCACTTTCGGTTCCGGTATATATTCAATAATAGCATCCAACAATGCCAGAATATCTTCTTTCGGTTCTTTCCAGTCGGTCGACATCCATCCCTGTTTTGCAGAACCATAGATTGTCGGGAAATCCAACTGCTCTTCCGTTGCGTCCAGGCTGAACATCAATTCGAAAACCATTTCCTGAACTTCCGACGGACGACAGTTCGGTTTGTCTACCTTATTAATAACCACAATCGGTTTCAATCCCAACTGGATTGCTTTTTGTAATACAAAACGAGTCTGAGGCATCGGCCCTTCAAACGCGTCGACCAACAACAAACAACCATCGGCCATGTTTAATACACGCTCTACCTCTCCTCCGAAATCGGCGTGACCCGGAGTATCAATAATATTGATTTTGTAATCTTTATAATTAATAGAGACATTCTTGGCCAAAATCGTAATTCCTCGTTCACGTTCCAAATCATTGTTGTCCATGAACTGATCCGGTTCTGCCTGTCCTTCACGGAAAAGCTTACCGGCTAATAACATCTTATCCACAAGCGTCGTTTTGCCGTGGTCTACGTGCGCGATAATCGCGATGTTTCTGAGTTTTTGCATCGAAGACTAATTTATTGGCTGCAAAAATACGACATTTTTACGATATATATATGTCATTCATGTCTCAAAATACAAAAAATAAGATGAAAAGTCTTGTATATCTCAAAGGAATGCCTACCTTTGCATCCGCTTAGATAATATAGTATCAATTTATTAAAGTACAAAGAATCATGTTTTTAGATTCAGAAAAGAAAAAAGAATTATTCGAAAAGTATGGCAAATCTGCAACTGACACAGGTTCAGCAGAAAGCCAGATCGCTTTGTTCACAGTTCGTATTGCACACTTGACAGAGCACCTGAAAAGTAATCACAAAGATTACAGCACTGAAAGAGCGCTGAAAATGTTGGTTGGTAAACGTCGTCGTTTATTGGACTATCTGATTAAAGTTGATATCAACAGATATCGTGCTATCATTAAAGAGCTTGGTATCAGAAAATAAGAAACTACTTCTCCGGAAGTTACAAAAGGGCAACTCATACAAGGGTTGCCCTTTTTTTCTTTCAGCAAATTACATGGTAAAATAAAATATTAATGTAAATTTGCGGCGTTTAGTTACAAATTAAAAGAAAATCTAAAATAAACATACTTATGGGAAACAACAAAATCATCGGAGCCAAAATTAAAAGTATCCGTGAATCAAAACAACTTTCCGTTGAAGAAGTAGCCGAACGCTCCGGCCTGAGTATCGAACAGATCGAACGCATAGAAGGTAATGTAGACTTTCCTTCACTGGCGCCACTTATCAAAATAGCACGGGTACTCGGTGTCCGTCTGGGAACATTCCTCGACGACCAGTCAGAACTGGGTCCGGTTATCTGCCGCAAAAAAGACAGCAACGATTCCAATAGCATCGGTTTCACCAACAATTCGATGGAAAACCGCAAACACATGGAATATCACTCCCTGTCACAGGATAAGTCCGGGCGGCATATGGAACCGTTCCTGATCGATGTTTCCCCATCAGAAGAAGGTGTTGATTTCGTTCTTTCCACACACGAAGGCGAAGAATTTATTTATGTACTGGCCGGCGTAGTTGAAATAAACTATGGGAAAAATACGTATTTACTGGAAGAAGGTGACAGTATTTACTACGATTCTATCGTTGCCCATCATGTTCACGCTGCAGCCGACAGCACAGCTAAAATACTTGGAGTTGTTTATACCCCGTACTAATTGACCGAAGGATATGGAAATACAATTACAGGACAAGACTTTAGGTCAATGGCTGGAACATTGGGCCACTTTGACGCCGGACAAGGAATACGTGGTTTATTCCGATCGTGACCTGCGTTTCACATGGAAAAAGTTTAACGAACGTGTCGACCGGATGGCGAAAGGTATGCTGTCTATCGGTGTCGAACACGGCACGCATGTTGGTATCTGGGCAACCAATGTACCTGACTGGCTGACATTCCTTTATGCAGCTGCCAAGATCGGGGCCGTTGCCGTTACGGTAAATACGAACTATAAGCAAAACGAACTGGAATTTCTGGTTGAAAATGCCGATATACATACCATGTGCATCACCGATGGTGTATTCGACGGAAGTTATATCGATATGATGTATTCCATGCTCCCCGAGTTAAAGGAATCACAACGCGGTTACCTGAAAAGCAAGCGTTTTCCACGACTGAAGAACGTGGTTTACATCGGTCAGGAGAAATACCGCGGCATGTACAATACACCGGAGTTGTTACTGCTGGGTGAAAACATCAGCGACGACAAACTGGAAGAAGCCAAAAAGCTCGTCAATTGCCACGATGTTGTCAATATGCAATATACCTCCGGTACGACAGGTTTCCCGAAAGGGGTTATGCTGACGCACTATAACATTGCCAACAACGGTTTGCTGACCGGCGAGCACATGAAATTTACTGCCGACGACAAACTATGTTGCTGCGTTCCCCTCTTCCACTGCTTCGGCGTGGTATTGGCATCCATGAACGTACTGACACACGGATGTACACAGGTGATGGTTGAGAAATTCGACCCGCTGGTCGTGCTGGCATCTATCCATAAAGAACGTTGTACGGCTCTTTACGGCGTACCGACCATGTTCATCGCCGAACTGAACCACCCGATGTTCCCGATGTTCGACCTTACCTCACTCCGCACCGGTATTATGGCCGGTTCACTCTGCCCGGTCGAACTGATGCGCCAGGTGGAAGAGAAAATGTATATGAAAGTAACCAGTGTATACGGCTTGACGGAGACATCTCCGGGTATGACGCACTCACGCATCGACGATCCGATGGAAGCACGTCATAACACGGTAGGACGCGACTTTGAATTTACGGAAGTGCGCGTTATCGACCCGGAAACCGGCGAAGAATGCCCGGTCGGTGTACAAGGAGAGATGTGTAACCGCGGTTACAATAACATGAAAGGTTATTACAACAACCCTGCCGCTACAGCCGAAGTCATCGATAAAGACGGTTTCCTTCATAGTGGCGACCTCGGTATAAAAGATGAAAACGGATATTATCGCATCACCGGCCGCATCAAGGATATGATTATCCGTGGCGGAGAAAATGTATATCCGCGTGAGATAGAAGAATTCTTGTATCACCTGGAAGGTGTGAAAGACGTGCAGGTGGCAGCCGTTCCGTCCAAGAAATACGGAGAGGAAGTAGGCGCTTTCATCATCCTGCATGAAGGTGTAACGATGACAGACGATGTGGTAAAAGATTTCTGCCGCGGCAAGATCGCCCGCCACAAGATACCGAAATACATCTTCTTCGTCGATACCTTCCCGATGACCGGCAGCGGAAAGATACAGAAGTTTAAACTGAAAGACCTCAGCCTCAAGTTGCTTGCCGAACAAGGCATTACTCCAGTATAAGTCCGGAATTTTATTACCGGTGCGCAGATGACGCTGATTAAGCAGATAACCGCAGATTTATCGTTTTAAATATAAATGAAATCTGTGTGAATCTGCTTAATCAGCGTTATTTGTATACTCTTTTATCGCCTTTTGCAGAATATCACCCATAATACTATTACACAACCGATTACAATTTCTTCGTAATTCCAAGCTCAGGAAACTCCGGTTTCCTGCCTGGGGAACTGTAATTTCCTGCCGAGGGAACTAGCGTTTCCTGCCTTGGAAACCAGAGTTTCCCAAGCGGGAAATTTTGAAGACACCAGGGGATGATTATGTTTGTCCCCAGGAATTATCTGAACAACCTAATAATTTCTTATCTTTGCCACACATTCAAAATAAGTATTATTTATGTCACAATTATTTCCAACTAATCTGCCTTATAAAGTGGCAGATATGAGTTTGGCAGACTTCGGTCGTAAAGAGATCGAGATCGCCGAACACGAAATGCCGGGACTGATGGCTCTGCGCCAGAAATATGCCGATCAGAAACCACTGAAAGGTGCCCGTATCACCGGCTCACTGCACATGACTATCCAGACTGCAGTGTTAATCGAAACATTAGTTGCGTTGGGAGCAGATGTACGCTGGGCAAGCTGTAACATCTTCTCTACACAGGACCATGCCGCTGCGGCTATCGCTGCCGATGGCGTTCCCGTTTTTGCCTGGAAAGGTGAAACGCTGGAAGAATACTGGTGGTGTACCGACATGGCACTTCGTTTCCCCGACGGGAAAGGCCCTCACATGATTGTTGACGATGGCGGAGATGCCTCTTTATTGGTTCACATGGGATACCGTGCCGAAGATAACGCAGAAACGATCAACCGTAAAGGCGGAAACCATGAGGAACAGGTAATTCTGGATACTTTACATCGCATCCTGGAAGAAGATAACGGACGCTGGCACCGTACAATTGCAGAAATGAAAGGTGTTTCGGAAGAGACAACCACCGGTGTACACCGCCTGTATCAGATGATGGAAAAAGGCGAACTGCTGGTTCCGGCTATCAATGTAAACGACTCCGTAACGAAGTCCAAATTCGATAACCTGTATGGTTGCCGCGAATCGTTGGCCGACGGTATCAAACGCGCTACCGACGTGATGATTGCCGGTAAAGTCGTTGTCGTTGCCGGATATGGCGATGTCGGTAAAGGTTGCGCCCATTCCATGCGTTCCTACGGGGCTCGTGTACTGGTTACGGAAATCGACCCGATCTGTGCTTTGCAGGCCGCTATGGAAGGCTTCGAAGTAACAACGATGGAAGATGCTGTGAAAGAAGGTAACATCTTCGTTACGACGACCGGTAACTGCGATATCATTACAATCGGTCATATGTCTCAGATGAAAGACCAGGCTATCGTATGTAATATCGGTCACTTCGACAATGAAATTCAGGTAGACAACCTGATCAACTACCCAAATATCCAGCACACCAATATCAAACCACAGGTAGACAAATATACTTTCCCGACAGGAAATTCTATCTTCCTGCTGGCAGAAGGCCGTCTGGTTAACTTAGGTTGTGCAACCGGTCACCCGTCATTCGTGATGAGTAACTCGTTCACCAACCAGGTGCTCGCACAGATGGATTTGTGGCAGATGGCTTATGAAGTAGGTGTTTACCGCCTGCCGAAACGTCTGGACGAAGAAGTAGCCCGCCTACATCTCGAACGGATCGGTGTGAAACTGTCTAAATTGAGTCCTAAGCAAGCTGAGTATATCGGAGTTCCGGTAGAAGGCCCATATAAGGCGGATCATTACAGATATTGAAACAAAGAGGACCTGACAGATGTATTGAAATACCCTGCCAGGTCCTTTTCTTTATTATACGTATCTTCAGGCTTTCTTCTTGTAATGTTTTTTTAGCTCTGCCTCCACATCCACTTGCTGTTTAAGAATCACTTTGCGGATAAATGCACCGATAAAGCCTATGCCATATCCTCCCAACTGAATAAAACTGGTAACAATCGAAAGCAATGCGATCGGCAAACTCTTATTGACCCAAAGGGATTCCAGAAAAAGAGCCAGTATATAAATTCCCAAAGGGAGTAAAGCCCAGGGACAAACCAAGGACGATAACAGTAAAAAGACCACTCCCAGAACAAAACAAGCAGGTAGCAGATGAACTAATTTCAAAGAGTCCGGATGCATCTGATATAAATCGACACGAGCCATCCCAAACACATATACCTGCCTGTAAAATGATTTAAGACTCACTCTGCGCTTATGATAAACATAAGCATCCGGGAACAGTTCCACTGTAAATCCAGCCTTACGGATACGTGTACTCAAGTCGATGTCTTCTCCAAACATATCCTTGAACCCACCCACTTTTTGATAAACCTCACGGGAGAATCCCATATTGAACGTACGGGGCACAAACTTTTCCAATCCTTTCTTACTTCCCCGGATACCACCGGTAGTCAGAAAAGAGGTCATCGAATAACTGATCGCTTTCTGCATCAGGGAAAAAGAAGAATGTGCCCTATCCGGACCACCGAAACAATCAGCCTTCGTTTCCTTCAGATAGTTTGTTACTTTCTCAAAATAATCTTCCGGAATAATACAGTCGGAATCAAAAAACAGTTGGTATTTCCCTTCGGCCCGTTCCATTCCATAATTCCGGGTCAGGCTCCGACCGGAATTGGGTTTAAAGAAATAACGGATATTCAATCTATCCTCATATTCCTTAACGACCTCATCACAAGGGACGGCAGAGCCGTCTTCCACAATCAGGACTTCAAAATCCTTACAGGTCTGATTGACCAGACTCTCCAACAATTCACGCACCTCAGCCGGGCGGTTATATACGGGTATTATGATTGAATAAGAAATCATCGTTATTTTATTTCTGTAGTAGCAGAACGTTGCTGACGCCAGTATTTCCAGCCGGACCAGCCCACTGCAACGATTAGCAATAATAAAATCAGGAAGGAACTATAAGAAGATATATTGGCAGCTATCACATAATTCTCCGGGTAAAAATCAAAAACGACCGTATGCTCCCCGGCCGGAATCAACATAGCACGCAATATCCAGTCGGCACGGAAATGGGTTGCCTCTTTCCCGTCTATTGTCACTTTCCAACCCGGATAATAGATCTCAGAGAAGACAGCCAGTTGTTCTGACGAAGCTTTTGTCTTATAGGTTAAACGGTTTGGACGGTATTTCTCCAATACGATCGTTGCTGTAGTATCTTTCTCCGGAATAAAACCTTCCAGATCTTTCGCAAACCGTTTATCCACCACTGCCGTTTCCTGGGGATCAATCGTGTTCAAGGCTTCAATTTCTTCATCTGCGTTCGCTACGATATTCACCTTATCCACAAACCATGCATTCCCATAAGCAAACGGATTACGGATCGGAGCCTGATCCGGATTATAAATGATGTAGCGTGCGTTCAGCATATTCAAAGAAGGAGAAGATGCCAGGGCAGGTAATATATCTCTTATCGTCTGTGCCTTTTGTAAAGCCTCGATTATATTCCGGTACTCTCCATTCAGACGATGTTCGATCAGTTCCTGATAACGCCGTAATTTAACAGCATGATATCCGCCCAAAGAGTGATGGAAATAGGAAACGGTCGTCTCCTCCCAGGGATTATTCAACCCCAATACACGATAGGACTGGTCGGTATCTTTCAGTATCTCCTCGTCTGCAAGCCGTTTTTTATAAGATTCCTGCGGACTCTCTTTTACATAATTGCCGTCGTTCAGATAACGCCGGTCGACCGTCCAAAGGTCTGCAAGCATCAAAACTGCAATTCCTGCACTCACCCAAACGGCCGTTTTCTTTTTATCTTTCGCTTTCCAATACCAGAACAATAAAGCTGCCCCCAGAAGAATAAAGATAAGAGAACGTAGTGCATCGGCAGAAGTCAATGATGCTCTATCTCTCAACAAAGCAGTATAATACCAGTCCGGAAACTGATTTTGTATATTTACATCCATAGGAGACTGGAAAGTCAGAAGTAGAGACGGCATCAGCCACAGGATAAGACAAATTCCTCCGGTAAGTCCCAATGCCCACAAAAAGCCTTTCTTCAGGACTGATTCCCCTACATTTCCTGCAAATAACTCCCGTAATCCCCAGATAGCAACGACCGGGAATATTAACCCCGGAATAACCAAAGCCATCTCTACCGTCCTGAATTTATTATACAAAGGCAAATGATGAAACACAACATCATTAAAAAGGTCGAAATAACGACCTAACGCCAAAAATACAAAAAAGACAGAAGCAGCAAACAACCACCACTTCATCGGATTACGGATCACAAACATTCCCAGAACAAACAGGAAACAGACCAAAGCTCCGAAATACACAGGTCCGGATGTGCTCATTTTATCTCCCCAATAGGTATAAGTCTCTATTTCTTTTCCCACCTGGGCTCCATTGGCTTTCATCTCCTTATAAAGTTCGGAATCGCTGCCTAATATACCGATACTGGCCCCCCCATAGGCATTCGGAACTAATAAAGTGAGGAGTTCCATCCTTCCATAACTCCAGTGAAATGCATAATCTTTATCAAGTCCGGTCGAGATCTTCTCCCCGGCAGGAGTTGTTGTTGTCAGCTCCGTCGGCCCACGAGTGGAATGCTGGCTCAAATCCCAGTTAGAATAGAGGTGTTGTGTATTGGGTAATACCGCCAGTATGACACATCCGACCATAATCGCCGATACTTTGCCCAACTCCCCTATAGACTTTTCCCTGATCAGCCGGATCGCATATCCCAGATAAATAAAAAAACAGAGTAAAGCCAGATAGTAAGTAATCTGAACATGCCCGTTAGCGATAGAAAATGCGACTCCCAATAAAAAGATCACAGCGCCCCAAAGATACCGGCGCCTGAATAACAGGATCATTCCTGCCAAAGTAACAGGCATATAGGCAATAACATACGCCTTTACAATATGTCCTGCTACTATTATTATAATATTATAAGATGCGAACGCAAAAGCAATGGCTCCAGCTATTGCCAGCCACCAGTTCACTCCCATTATGCACATCAGCAAATAGAAACAGACTAAACCGACGAAAACCATTGCCGCATGTGTATAACCGACTTTCTTCAGCCAACCGTCGATTATACTGTAAGACGGAAGTTCCGGAGCTGGATTTCCATATCCCGGTCCATAAGGCATTCCGGAGAACATCGCATCAGACCAGACACTAAATTCTCCCTCTTCAGCAGTTTTGGCATATTCATCGACCTGGCTGCCTCCCATCCCGGCTGCCTTGATATTATCACTTTGGCTGATGACCTTTCCCTCAAACACTCCCGGAGAGAAATAAGCCATTACCAATGCCAGGAACAGAAGAACTGCTACAACATGCTTACCGACTTTATCTAACAGAATACGCATCTTCTATACAAATCGATTAATCACGTTTTTTCTGCCATATCTGCCAGCCGGACCAGCCCACTGCCACAATCAATAACAGCAGGATCAGGAAAGAGCTATATGCCGAGACATTAGCTGCCAGAACATAAGTATCCGGATGAAAATCAAAAACAATCGTATGTTCTCCTGCCGGAACCAACATACCACGCAAGATCCAATCGGCACGGAAATGAGTTGCGTCTTTTCCATCTATCGTTACTTTCCAGCCCGGATAGTAGATTTCAGAAAATACAGCTAATTGTTCCGAAGAAGTCTTCGTTTTATATGTCAACCGATTAGGACGGTATTTCTCCAATACAATCGTTGCTGTAGAATCTTTATGAGGGGTGAAGCCTTCCAGGTCTTTTGCAAAACTCTTATCCACAACAGCCGTTTCCAGAGGATTGATCGTATTTAAGGCCTCAATCTCCGCATCTGCATTCTCCACAATATCGATCTTATCTACAAACCAGGCATTCCCATAAGCAAACGGATTACGGATCGGAGCCTGATCCGGATTATAAATAATATAACGGGTATTCAGCATATTCAGGGAAGGAGAAGCTGCCAGGACAGGCATTATATCCTGTATTGTTTGTGCCTTCTGCAAAGCTCCGATTATATTACGATATTCGCCATCGAGGCGGTGATCGATCAATTCCTGATAGCGGCGCAATTTAACGGCATGATATCCTCCGATAGAATGGTGAAAGTAAGATACGTTGGTGTCCTGCCAGGGATTAGTCAGGCCAAACACACGGTAAGATTCATCCGTATCCTTAAATATCTCTTTATCGGCAACGCTTTCCTTATAACTTTCTTCAGCTTTTTCTTTTACATAATTACCATCATTCAGGTAACGGCGGTCGACAGACCACAAATCAACCAGTATCAACACTGCTATACCGGCACTCACGATCAAGGAAGCCGTCTTTTTATTTTTAGCTTTCCAGTACCAGAGCAATAAAGCTGCTCCCAATAATATAAAGATCAAAGAGCGTAGCGCATCGGCCGAAGCCAAAGAAGCACGGTCCATCAACAAGGCTGTATAATACCATTCCGGTACCTGATTCTGGAACTGTGCATCATATACAGAATGGAAATTCAACAATAACGAAGGTATCAAGAAGATAATCAGACAAATACCTCCCGTTATACCCACAGACCACAAAAAGCCATTCTTCATTGTTTTATCATCGACATTTCCTCTGAATATCTCCCGTAATCCCCAAATACCAACAATAGGGAATACAAATCCGGGAATAACCAGAGCCATCTCCACAGTTCTGAACTTATTATACAAAGGCAGATAATGGAACATAATATCATTAAACGCATCGAAATTACGTCCCAATGCCAGGAATGTCAGGAAAATAGAACCTGCAAACAACCACCATTTCATCGGATTACGCACCACAAACATTCCAAGTACAAACAAGAAACACACCAATGCCCCAAAGTAAACAGGACCCGACGTAAACGGTTTATCTCCCCAATAGGTATAAGTCTGTACCTCTTTCCCTACTTGTGCCCCATTTTTCTTCAATTCTTTATATAATTCGGAAGAGCTATCCAACGTACCTCCTGAACTACCACCATATACATCCGGGATCATAACAGTCAACAGTTCCTTCCAACCGTAACTCCACTGAAATGCATAATCTTTATCCAACCCGGAAGATGCTTTTTCCACCTTTCCCGTTTCATCCGGTTTCGGAGTCAGTTCCGACGCCCCACGAATCGAGTGTTGGCCAAGGTCCCAGTTAGCATACATATGTTTTGCATTCGGAAGAACTGCCAATACGACACAAGCAAGCATAATCAAAGAAGTCTTTAACCAATCTGCTGTTAATTTTTCTCTGATCATCTTTATAGAATATCCCAAATAAACGAATAAACACAACAAAACCAAATAATAAGTAATCTGGATATGCCCATTTAATAAAGAGAAAGCCACTCCTAAGAGAAACAAGACTGCTCCCCAAAGCCATTTTCGTTTAAATAAAAGAAACATCCCCGCCAATGTAATAGGCATATATCCTATTACATAAGCTTTTACAATATGCCCAGCCTCTATAATAATTATATTATAGGAAGCAAAGGCAAAAGCAATAGCCCCTGCAATTGCCAACCACCAGTTTACCCCCATTATGCACATCAATAGGTAAAAACATACCAATCCGGTAAAAACCATCGCAGCATGAGTATATCCAGGTTGTTTCAACCAATTATCAACAATGCTGTAGGATGGTAACTCGGGTGCAGGATTTCCATATCCAGGTCCATAAGGCATCCCTGAGAACATAGCGTCCGACCAGACACTAAACTCCCCAGGTTCAGCCGTCTTGGCATATTTATCTACCTGACTACCACCCATACCTGCCGCTTTCACATTATCACCTTGTCTAATGACTTTTCCGTCAAATACAGCCGGAGAGAAATAAGCCATTACCAACCCTAAAAATAAAATCAGGGCAGCAACATGCTTACCCACATTTTTCATAATACTATGCATAATATGTATCTTCTATATATTGTTTCGTTTATACTCTTCCTTTCACCCACTTTGCAAAATAAAAGCGAATGGCAAACCACACATGAAGCAGGGATGTCGATACAGTCCCGTAATACCGGCACATTATATCATATCTTTCTTTCAATGAGGCTTTACGCTGAGTCGTACTGACTCCGCCATCCAGAAAATTAGACAGGGTCATCCGTGTATTATATATTCTCTTCGCCTGTTTCATACACCGGATACACCAATCAAAATCAGCAGAATAACGATATGTTAAATCATATAACGGAGCAATTGTCCGTTTTGTTATAAATGACTGATGACAAACCAACATTCCCATCCGAAATTTCTTCCATGTTAGTTTATCCGGAGCTTTCAACCTCCGTTTCCCCAGCGATTTTCCTTCTTCATCAATAAGAATAGTTTCCCCGTAAATAATATCAGGCAGCACTTTCTTTTTTTGAATTAAGGAAGCAACACCTTGTACGGTGTCAGAAGTATATAAAGAATCACCGGCATTAACAAACCACACATAATCTCCCGTAGCCTTTTGAAGCCCTTTATTCATTGCATCGTATATACCTTTATCCGGTTCACTAACCCAATAAGAAACTCCGGAAGCGTATTGTTTGATAATATCTACAGTCCCATCGGTCGACCCTCCGTCAATAATAATATATTCGATATTCGGATACGACTGGCTCAACACATTCAAAATGGTCGACTCCACCCAGCGGGAAGCGTTATATGTTATTGTAATGATCGAGAAAACAGGTTGTTGCATTTATGTAGCTATTCTATAATTATATTTAGAATCATCATTTATTTCAATTTTGCCTTCACAAAATTAACTATCATTTGTGGATTATGAATTGCTTTTTTTATCCCTTTCAACCTGGCCCCCAATATCTCTTTTGACAAGGACCATTTTAAATTATACCAAAAACCGGAATGATGAACTTTATGCTCATCCACTATATACTTATACATTGAATACTTCGAACGTCCCTGAAAATGCAGACAATAAAATCGAACCAGGGATTGATCATTCATTAATTTTCCATATGGAAGATTATCTATCCAATAAACCTTCTTTTTACCGTCTTCCATTTCGAAACCCTGCCCCCATGTAATACATCCGTCAAAACATGTACCGTTCGTTGGAATAGCAATGTCTATCACATTGCATTTTATATTATCCTGAAACCAGACAAATGCAGTCATATCACATATACCACCTAAGCGTTTATTATCAATAAATCCTTGATACATAGATTTCATCTTGTTTAAAAGAAATTCTTCTGTATACATAGACATCATATATCCACAAAAATTAGATATAGAAGATATATTGAATAAAGCGCAGCCAGGCCCTTGTTTATTACATGTAGTAAAGTCATAAGTTATATATTGTTGCATGACTTCATCAATATTACAATACAGCAATACATCAGAATCCATACAAAGAAAATTCTCTATTTTCTGAGTTTTTACAAAATCCCGAATGCAAAACCATCTCTGAAAACATATCAATTCATAATCATAGGGATTAGATGACATATGTATATAAGCCATCTTAAAAGCATCAGCTCCTTTCGAATAATCATCAATATTGTAATGCTCTACAAAACAATATTTATCAGTAGAAGCATCACTGATCAAACAAATTCTAGTATGAGGATTAAATAAACGGATTTGTTCTAAAACAAGCTTCAGATAAAATGTATCTCCCCTATGTACTATGATTATCGGTATATTCATTGTTATTAAAACTTATTTAAGACTTCTATTACTTTAGAAACATCATCTAAAGTATGCCCATATGATATAGGAAGACTTAATGTTGTCTTATGTATTTCTTCTGATAATGGATATTCACCCTCAAAAAGACCTTCCATCGCTTTTTGTTTATGAGGGGGAATCGGATAATGAATATCTGTTTTAATTCCATTTTTAAGAAGATATTCCTTCAAATCATCTCTTTTAGGATGACGTATATTAAAAATATGATATACGTCAAAATAATCAGGAGAAACTACCGGTTTTATAAAATCCTCTTTTAGTTCCTTCAAATAAATATCAGCCAATTCTCTTTTATGTGAATTAATCCGATCCAAATATTTAAGTTTTACATTCAACAATGATGCTTGAATTTCATCCAAACGCGAATTATAACCTATATAATCATTCTGATATTTAATCTTTGAACCATAATTTCTCAAAGCTTTAAATAGTTCTTTTTTATCAGAATCATTTGTTGTAATTGCACCAGCATCACCTAAAGCTCCTAAATTTTTAGTTGGATAAAAAGAGAAAGCTCCTATACCAAATGTTCCGACCTTCTGTCCTTTAAACATCGCACCATGAGCCTGTGCACAATCTTCGATGACAGGTAAAGCATATTTATCAGCAATCCCCATGATACTCCCCATATCACAAGCTTTTCCATATAAATGGACAACCATGATAGCACATGTATTTTTCGTTATTTTCTCCTCTATGTTTAAAGGATCAATATTATAAGTATGAACATCAGGTTCTACTAAAACAGGTTTAAGATCACATTGAAGAATAGACAAAATTGTTGCTATATAAGTATTTGACGGGACAAGTACTTCACTACCTTTCGGGAAATCATAACTACGCAAGGCCAACATTAGAGCATCCAGTCCAGAAGCGACTCCTATACAATGTTTTACCCCACAGTATTGTGCAAAAGCATCTTCAAAAGAAGCAACTTGTTTACCAAGAATATACCAACCACTATTCAGTAATTCCCTAAAGCACTGCATGTATTCATCTTCGAAAGATTTATTCAATCTTCCTAAACTCTCATATTCAATCATAAGGCTCATAAATATAATCGTTCGAATCAAAAAATTCAGAAGCCAATACCATTAAAATAGCATCTTTGCTAAAATGGTGCATAATATGCCAATCCGTAGGTTTCAGGATCAGGCATTTGTGCGGAGAATCCAATACAAATTCTTGTTTTTCCTCTCCTGTATTATTGGATATCGTACAATGTCCTTGCAAACAAATAGCTGCCTGTACTGTTTTATGATGGCGATGTCCTCCTCTTACAGAATCATCAACGCCATATATATAAAATATTCGTTTTATATCAAACGGTAATACCTTTTCTACCACAGTCAGATTTCCACGCTTATCTGTAAATGTTTTTAAATCTATTATATGAGCCATATTTTAATTTTCATGTAACAACTTAATATAATGTTTTTCTCTTAATCCGCGACGAACCAAAAGTTCAAGCAGATATTTATAATATTTCAACCCATGCAAATATAACTCAGAGGTTTGTATTACAGGATATTTACTTCTTATTTGTTTTATTTCTTTCACATATGGTTTAAAGAGCAATAAAATTGATGAATCATTTCTTTCATAATAAGGGCGTGGAGAAAAAAAGTCTGGAGATACAAAGACAAAAGAGTGAAAATGGAAAAAGATAACTGAAAATTTTTTATTTGTATTCAGTTCAGTACCTATTACCTTATCATCTTCCTGTTCAAACTTATATTGTTGCATATTCCAGGGAGCAACCCCACCTCCTAAATTTTGAGAGACAAAGACTCCTTCAAAACGATTAGGCCAATCATCCAGATATTTCTGATCTCCAAAACGTCCGTCTTCAAACCGAGCATAACACCATTCAAGACAGGCATTACGCCACCATTCTAAAACAGTTCGTCCTTGCCTATTATTTTTAAAGGTAACGAACTGTACACAATATATCCCTGTCTTCACACTTTGGTCATATTGCCGGGTATATCGATGAGGAGTTATCAGCACTGAGTTTTCTCCCATTTCGTCCAGCAAGACTTGAGGTGATGAAAAAAAGTACAAATCTGAATCCAGATACGTACAATGATCTACATTATAACGATCTAATACATATAATATGGTTGAAGAAGAACAGGTCCAGCAATACTCCGCCCGTGTACGAGTTGGTTTCACCTTCAGTAACTCTTCATCTTCGAACTCTAATAAAGAAATCACTGTAGTATTTGCGAGCTGCAACGAATTCAAAATCGAATAGCACTTATCATTAAAAGCAAATATATATAAGTGGAAATCTTTACAATGTTGGTTCAGCGAATTATACATAGCTAAACCTCTTGAAAGATAGACAGAGTCAAAAAGAGTACAAAAATTAAGCATTTTCTTTATATTTAAAAACAAAACCTTTATATTCTGAAGGAATATTAACCTTATCTAATGCATCAAAGTCATACATTAGTTCATATCCATTATCTTCAAAAAACTTTACAAAAGATGTTCTTGCGAAAAAGCGACAAGGATATGAAGCCTTATAAATAGAGCTTGGAACCTTCTGGACAGTAATTCGCTCTTTATCGTCCAATGTAAATCCTGTCCTATCTACAATTATAAACTTAATCTTATGATTAAATACCTCTTCCAATATATTATAAGGGGTTTCTAAATAAGGAAGAACACTTGAAAATAATACAGCACTTATTTTTCCCTTAGTATTAAATATACATTCCTCTATAGAATTATAAAACTTCAACGTTTCATTTTCAAAATACAATTTTCCTTCTTTTACAAAGTTGGGTTGTTCAACTACATTCCATTTCAAAGAATGTAAACCATTTAAAAAAAAACGATTCTGATAATAAGTACTTCCTAATGATCCTCCAAAATCTATTATATTCAAAGAATTATCATGAAAACTTGCTATAAATAATAATGACGAAACCAGTTCCCAAGAATATTCAGCTTCATTAAAAAGTACAGAGTCCCTTTCATAAGCAGCTTCTCCTTTTACTACTTTAAGTAAAGAGTCCTTTACTTGGTCTACTATATTATCGCATTCATAACCGGTTGTCAACTTTTTAGCTGTATCCCAGGTTGCAAAGTTACCATACCAACCATAGCCTTTAAGTAGAATAAACAATTTAGCCGGTATTTTTTGGATCAGAATTTCTTTCATTTAATCATTCTTTTTATAAACGAGCGAAGTTTTGTTATCTTCATCGTATATCTGAAATAATAAGTAAAAACCTTTCTTGCAGGTAAAGTCTGCTCAATAGGGATCTCTAATATTTTTATAGGTCTATCAATTAATTGAACATCAAATATTGAATTAGTGTCACAATGGGTTCCACTTCCATCCATTCCTATTTGAGCTACTAACGAAGTCCCTGGATACAAAGTAAGTTTATTATTCAAAAATGCAGATGCATACCAACGGATAGCCCAAGAGTCATTCTTTCCTTTCACTTGTTGTTCAAGCATTTTATAATATGGATAAGAGTTTTCAAAATCAAATTCTCCCCTCATATTACGTTTATTTATCTCATCAAGCAAAAGCTTTCCATCCGGACAAAACAAATCCCATCCACGCTTCCAAGTAGCCCATCCCCAACAATCAGCACCCTTTATAAAAAAGGTTTCAGGCAATTTTTGTTTTACCGGATATACATAACCATGAATACAAACAACTTGTTCTTTTTTCTCATAAAAGTCAAGTGCTTCATTCATATACTTAAGAAAATAAGGAGATACAACCAAGTCATCTTCCAAAACAATGACCTTCCCATATTGATTAATTACTGAAGTTACACCATCAATAATATTTCTTGCCAATCCCCAATTTTTCGACCTCTCAATTATTACTATAGATCTAAATCCGACAATAGATTTTATATAATTACGTGTTTCCAATATTTTATCATTGAAAGGATCAACAGATGCATCCGAATAAATAATTAAGTCTGTTTCAGACGCAATCTCACTCATTAATAAGGCTTCAATAGTCTTACGAGTATGATATGGACGATTATATACAAATAAAAGAACAGGAGCTAGAGACATACTATTTATTTTCACTAATCAAACAAAGCATTTTTTTCATGAAAGAAGGCCATGAGTACTCATTTAAAAACTGTAAATAAGCTGATACATCAATAGAATCTGGATATCTATGAATTATATCTTCTATATCATCATAATTATTAAAAACATAGACTTCCAATTGTGAATTTTGGGAATAATCCTTAAAAGATCCCACATTTGGACCTATTATTTTTGCTCCTAAGGATAAAGAATCCATTAATATACCAGAACTAAGAAGTGATTTTGGAATATAAGGTATTAAAACAAAACGAGCATCAGATATACAAACTGCCAACTGTTCAAATGTCAACGCCCTATTTTCTACTTGAATATTATCACTTTTTGAAGATAATAATTGTGAATAATACTCCTTAGACTCACATTTTCCAATAATCAAAACTTTCAAATGAGATTGTTTTTTTGTCAAATACTGAACAAATTCTGCAATTCCTTTATATTTTGAAATTGCTCCCCAAATTAACAAATCATATGAAGGATTATCTTTTTTACTAAATAAAGAGAGTCTGTCCTTCGTTGGGTGATCCAGAAAATGAACTTTATCAATACAATCTGGATAATAATCATTTATCAATTTTACTCCATCGGTAGCATGAGTAACAATTAAATTTGAGAAATGAACTAAAATCTTCATCAAAAAAATCCCTAAAGAAAAAGAGGTTTTTTCATGTGGTTCCTTATTGTGTAAAAACCACACAATCTTTTTCTTCCTCAATTTTAGAATCAAAATATACATAAATGCCAATACAAACTGAAGATAACCATATTTATATAAAGGAACATTTTCTATCCAATGAAGAAAACAAACATCCATGGACATATTTTGTTTCAGAAACAAACTAACCAAAGGATTTTTATGAGGGGCATTTATTACCTGTACACCTTGTGATTCCAAGTTTTCAATAAAATCTTGAATGTAAGGATTTACTCCTATACAATTTTTCGTTAATAAATTAGGATAAACTACCGCACGCATAAGACTTACTCAAATTACTTTCTTATAATAAAACAACTTGAATCCCTAATAAAATATAATGGTATCAGAAATGTTTTGAGAGAAGAAGAAAATCTTTTCTCTTGAGGATAAAGTTCTTTTTGATATTTAAGACACACACAACAAGCTTTAAAAATATCCAATAAAGAACCTGTTTTCATATATTTTACAATACAAATAGAAGAAGGTTGTTTTAAAGGAACTGTAGATACTAATCTGAAATAGTCTTTAGTTTTCTTTCTCTTTTCAATATCTTTTAAAGACTTACATGCTAATATAAAACCTTGCAATTTGCCTATTCTCTGAGGATGATTGATATAAGATACAGCTTTTGGATGTCGTCTCCAGTATATTAAACCTACATCCCGATACACTATATCACCCAAAGCTTTACTCACTAAACAGATTAAGGAGTCATATGATAAATTAGGCTCTACCCTAAAAAGCCGTTTTAGTTCCGAAAGAATTTTATTACTAAAAAAGCATTGATGTCCAGGAATATAAGGTTTCAATAACAAATAAGTTTCATGCAAATTTTGGTTTGGCGAATTCCTCATACCTAAAGGTTGAGTTATATCAGTAGTAAACAATATCGAGTCATGGAATATTAACATATTATTCCCTATGTTATTAATTAACTCTTCTATTTTATTCACTTTCCAAATATCATCTTGATCAGAACAAGCAATATAATCACCTGTTGTTTTCAATATTGCTGATAAGAAATTTGCATTAAACCCTAAAGCTTTTGTATTTATATATATTTTTACCTTAGGATTAGATCTATATTGAGACAAAATATTTATAGTACTGTCATTTGATGCATCGTCTTGTATAACTAACTCATGAATAGGATAAGATTGATTCAGTATTGAATCAATCTGTTCTTTTATATACTTTTCTCCATTACATGTACAGAGAACCACTGAAACAAGAGACTTCATACAACAAAATTGTTTTTCATACTATATTTATTCAATTACAGACCATCACTTTCTAAAAAAGAATTTATCTAATTTAAGATAAGTCATACATTCTCTAAATATAACAGAATTACTACTCCACATTATTAGTATATAAATTATAGCTGCAATAATTATTTTTGAAACAAATAGTACATAAAGGTTATCTATCTTAAACGTAATAACCCAAGTTAAAATGAAAGTTCCTAAAGTTATTAATAAATAAGGCATTATATCCTTCATTACCATAAAGAATCCAAGTCCTATAATTTTTTTTACATAATAATGCCAAAATAACAAACCAATAAAATAAGAAAAAATATATATAATGACCATAGGAAAAATACCATAAGGGAACATTAAACCTACCGTCACCAATTGCAATAAACCAACTAAAAGCATCCCACCCAAATATATATTAGATTTTCCATGTGTTATCAAAATACTTACATACAAATGCCACATATAATAAATAGCTCCCCATATACTAAACAATTGCAAGAACGATACACTAGGAAGCCATTTATCTCCACCTGCAATCAATAAAAATTCTTTACCTACAAAAGCTAACCCCAACATCAAAGGGAAAGATACAAATGCCCCAAAACGTAACATCTTGCGAAAAGCATTTCGTTGTCTTTCTATATCATCACTCATCTGTGTCAAAACAGGTTGTGCAATACTATTAATCATTCCAACAATCACAGTACTACCCATCACCGTCCACTTATTCCCTTGCGAATAGTATCCGACCTGTTTAGGATTATAAAATTTCCCTAAAAGGACAGAAAAGATATTAGTATTAATTTGCCAAAATATATTAGTTAGAAACAATTTAATACTGAATGAAAACATATCATTTAAGGGAGACAAATTGATATGCATTGATGGTTTCCAAGGAGAATAATGCCATCTTAAAAAGGTACTTACCCCTACATAAGTAACAGATTGAACAGCTAATCCCCAATAAGCAAAACCATTTAAAGCTAATATAACTCCTATAATTCCCGAAGCCAACAATGCTATAACATCAACTTTTGCTTTCTCTTTCACCATAAGTTTTTTAGACAGTGCAGCATTATGAGCAATCCCCATCCCCCCAAAAAGAATCCCCACAAAAAGGAAACGAGACAAATTTGTCAATTCTGGTTTTTCATAAAACCAAGAAATCAATGGAGCAACAAAAAAAAGGATAATATATATAATAATTCCTGCTATCAAACTAAACCAAAAGACAGCATTATAATCTTCATGTTTAAATTCTTTTATGTTTATTAAAGCAGCAGAAAAACCACTTTCTTGTATAGTTGAAGCTATTCCCATAAAAATAGCTAACATTCCAACCATACCGTAATCCTCTGCATCAAGTACTCGTAGTAGAATAATACCAAATACTAAATTTAATATCTGTTGTAATCCATTACTAACGCCTCCCCAAAAAAGCCCTTTAGCCGTCTTATCTTTTAATGTTTCTTCCGCCATGATTATGAAATCATATACGACCTATTGAAAAATACAATTTCATCATAAAAATTTGTGCAACAACTATCATACTATCATAAACCATCTTATTGGATATAAAATTCAACTAATACAGAGCATGACAGTTTCAATGATAGTGACTAATCCATCTATCATACTATCATAAAAACAGTTATCTTTTCTCCCTCAGTATATTGTTTATTTTCAGATATATAACTATAAAAATCCATTGAGACCCGGATCTCAATCACCTCCACACCCGGGTCTCAGTATCGATCAGATGGGGGTGTAAAAGAGGTGAAAATGGGTATCTCTGCTAAGTTTCCCTACTACTTTCTCTTAAAAAGGTAACTACTTCTGCGAATAAAATACGATGTATATGCAAAAGTGAGACTCTTTTTAAAGCCTTTGAGAGACCTGTTTTTCGACAAAACAGCTAAGAATGATAGTTGAATGAGGGTTTATGATAGATAAATGATAGATAAAACGAACGACTATCATACCCAAAGAGCTTGTAGATTAAAGCCTTCAGGTAAAAAATGATAGTATGATAGTTGTTTTTCGATTATCTTCCTATACAATGATAAACAAACCCGTTCTCCTCCATTTCCTTGATATCGTAAATATTACGGCCGTCAAGAACGAGTGGGGTAGCCATTAGTTTCTTTACTGCAGACCATGATGGCATACGGAATTCTTTCCACTCCGTTACAAGCATCAGGGCATCGGCATCTACAACTGCATCATAAATGTCTTTTGCATAATGGATCGCATCGCCAATACGACGTTTTGCTTCTTCTACTGCAACCGGATCATAAGCATACACTTCACAACCCGCAGCCAGTAACTTTTCAATCAGGACTAAAGATGGGGCCTCACGCATATCGTCTGTTTCGGGTTTAAAAGCTAATCCCCAAATAGCAACACGTTTCCCTTTCAGGTCACCATTGAAATGCTTTTCAAGCTTACGGAATAAAAGAGACTTCTGTTCATCATTTACTTCCTCTACAGCCTGGAGGATACGCATCGGATATTTATTCTGTTTAGCCGTATTGATCAATGCTTTCACATCTTTAGGAAAGCAGGAACCACCATATCCAATGCCGGCATACAGGAAACGATTACCGATACGGTTATCCGAACCGATGCCTTTGCGAACCATGTTTACATCTGCACCGATGATCTCACATAAATTGGCTATATCGTTCATAAAACTGATACGGGTAGCCAGCATCGCATTCGCTGCGTATTTGGTCATCTCTGCCGATGGAACATCCATAAAAATTACACGGAAATTGTTTAAAAGGAAAGGACGGTACAGACGAGTCATCAACTCTTCCGCACGCTCAGATTCGACACCTACAACCACACGATCCGGACTCATAAAGTCCTTGATTGCCGCACCTTCTTTCAGGAATTCAGGATTTGATGCAACATCAAATTCAACCTGCACACCCCGTTTATCCAGCTCTTCCTGAATAGCCTGGCGCACTTTTTTAGCAGTTCCCACAGGAACCGTACTCTTCGTTACGACCAGAATATGTTTCTTGATATGACGACCGACAGTACGGGCTACTTCCAGTACATACTTCAGGTCAGCACTACCATCTTCGTCAGGAGGTGTACCAACGGCACTGAACAAAACCTCTACGTCGTCCAGGCATTCGGTAAGATCGGTTGTAAATTGTAATCGCCCGGCTTGCTGGTTACGATGAACCATTTCTTCCAGACCAGGCTCATAGATAGGAATTATACCTTGTTTAAGGTTCTCTATTTTTTCAGTATTTACATCTACACAAAAAACTTCGGTTCCCATTTCTGCAAAACAGGTCCCCGTAACCAGGCCTACATAGCCCGTTCCTACTATCGCTATTTTCATAATTTATAATCAAAATGCAAAATTAAAGGCTCTTGAAATATTTAATAGTCTCTATCAGACCTTCTTCCAAACGAACTTTCGGTTCCCAGCCATTCAGCTTCTCTTTGGCTAAAGTAATATTCGGTTTGCGTTGTTTCGGATCATCGGAAGGAAGAGGTGTAAATATAATTTTCGACTTCGAGTTCGTCATCTTCAATATGATCTCTGCCAGTTCGATCATGGTGAATTCACCCGGATTTCCCAAATTGACAGGGCCTGTGAAATTTTCAGATGCCATCATACGCACCATTCCTTCAATCAGGTCGTCCACATACTGAAAGCTACGTGTCTGCATACCATCCCCATAAATAGTGATATCTTCCCCTTTCAATGCCTGCATGATAAAGTTCGATACAACCCGGCCATCATCCGGACGCATCCGCGGACCATATGTATTAAAAATACGGATAATCTTAATGTCTACCTTATTCTGACGGTGATAGTCCATAAACAATGTTTCCGCACAACGCTTTCCTTCATCGTAACAACTACGCAAGCCGATAGGATTCACATTCCCCCAATAACTTTCTTCCTGGGGATGAACAACCGGATCTCCATAAACTTCACTGGTAGACGCTTGAAGAATACGTGCTTTCGTACGTTTTGCCAATCCAAGCATATTGATTGCACCGATAACAGATGTTTTAGTAGTACTCACCGGATCGAACTGATAATGTATCGGGGATGCCGGACATGCCAGATTATAAATCTCATCCACCTCCACATAATACGGAAACGTCACGTCGTGGCGCACCATCTCAAAATAAGGGTTGTCCAACAAATGAACAACATTTTGCTTACGACCTGTAAAATAATTATCCATACAAATCACATTGTTTCCGTCTTTCAACAGGCGTTCACAAAGATGAGAACCAATAAATCCGGCTCCTCCGGTAACTAAAATCTGTTTCATGCTATTTGTTCAATTGGTGTTTTCCTATATATCTCAGTTATTTTCATAAACAGAGAGCACAACAATGTTGGTCAGTCCCAGACCGGAAATGACAAAACTTGCACAAAGATAGGAATTTGAAAGGATTCTTTCCCTTCAAAAGTCGTTATTTATACGAAAGGGAATTTAGCAATCTCCATTTCTTATTCATATCGGATATTCAATATAAATATTCCTCCCTATTACTTGCTTGTTCATGTCCTGTCCTGAAATAAGTTGACAGTCTTGAAAAAAAATAAGTTTCAAAAAGGACT
>NZ_QUGR01000012.1:0-157184 GCF_003479145.1 Parabacteroides sp. AF18-52 | reverse complement strand
GGCGCTGGCCGATCCCCGACCGATGAGCTTGAAAGAAAAACAGCGCATGACACAGTTTACTTTACGCCCCCTCCGTCATTGGTCGTACCTTATATAGGTACGTGTGTTGAAACACAAGCGCAAGCCATATCATCAATACTATCCTGTCGTACCTTATATAGGTACGTGGGTTGAAACTCTGTCGTCTATAGATGAGATTGACAACTATGAGTCGTACCTTATATAGGTACGTGGGTTGAAACAAATATTTCTGTTGGTGCTTCTAAGTCTTCGGAACGTCGTACCTTATATAGGTACGTGGATTGAAACCGGGATATCAAATAAGAGTGAGTTTTTCGCAAAGGTCGTATTCTTTACGGGTACGTGGATTGAAACCAGAAAAGAAGATTACAGCAATCGTTGGAGCAAGTCGTATCCTTTACGGGTACGTGGATTGAAACCATATTCCGTAAAGTGCCTTTTCTACAGCCGCTCGTCGTATCCTTCACGGGTACGTGGGTTGAAATCTGTAAGTCGAGTACAGCGTGGCCGATCTTGTCGTCGTACCTTATATAGGTACATGGGTTGAAACATAGTATTTTGGAAAGCAGGTTCTTACGCATGAGTCGTACCTTATGTAGGTACGTGGATTGCAACTTTGTCTAATACGATCGTAAGATACGCGAGGTAGGTCGTACCTCATGCAGGTATATAGATTTCTCTGCGAGAAGGTTCTCGCAGAGAAATCCAATCCCATTTACACAATCGCCCTAATTTTATTCTATCAGCAACAGTTCTTCCGCCCAAGCCCCATCCAATACCAGTCCTGCCTGCGGATCATAGCTACTCGGATCCTCCAAAATGAAAACGCCTGAATATTCGATAACCTTACCACTCCGTACCAGCTCATCAAAGTCCCACTTTTTCACAGATACACTATATTGCTGTAACTTGCGTAATAGCCAAAATTCCGGACCTTTCTCTTTCAATTCTCTAATAAGAGCTGCACCATCACCATAATTGACCAGGATGGAAACAGAGTTCTTATCATCAATCAGGCAGAACTTCTCGGCAGCAGTTGCAAACATAAAGTTCATTTCTGCAAAACCTTTATATAACAAACCTTTTATATCTGCTTTATCAAAGGTATTACAACCACCATAAAAGAGCGTAAAATAACGAGCCATAACAGCCGGATCAAACAAATCCGTACGATCAGACATCCGAAGCAGTTCTCTCAAGGCAGTAGCTCCCTTCCCCATCAGACCACGTAAAAGAGTATTCTCTAAATTAAAGACAAAAACCTGACCTAATTGACCCACATGATTCAGTTTACCTTCCCTATTACACCGGCCTGCCGCCTGTATGACAGAATCCAATCCGGCAAAAGCCCGGTATACCACAGGAAAATCGATATCTACACCGGCTTCCACCAGCTGCGTGCTAATCACCCTGACAGGCTCATTGTTCTTCAGCTTTTCTTTTATCAATTTGATCACCTTCATTATATGTGCGGAACACATCATACGGGACAAGTGTAAAGTTCCTTTTGGCATCCTTTGATAAAGCTCCCGAGCTTCCTTACGGGTATTAACGATACAGAGCACACATTCGTAGCCGGTCAGTTCGTCGGCCAGATCATCGAAAGTCGTTGTCGACTCCGGCCAGTGTAATTCCACACGCTTAAAAGCTTCGAACAGATTTTCATGGGCAGAAGTTATTTCCTCAACCTGACTCTTCAACCCGTTAAAAGCATCTTGCCCCGTACCGATACGACCACTAAATACAGGCAACGTAGCGGTAGTAAACAGAATACTCACATTGAAAGCCGATTGCAAACCTTGTAATACATCCAACACCGGTCGTAGAAATTCGACCGGTAACATCTGTGCCTCATCCAAAATAACGATAGAATTACAGATATTATGGAGCTTACGACACCGCGAACTTCTACAGGCATATAATGACTCGAAGAACTGTACATTGGTGGTTACAACAATAGGAGCATCCCAGTTTTCTGTCGCCAACAAAGAAGCCGACCGTTCATCCTGCCGATCCACTTGCAGATTACTATGATGTTCCACCACATTTTCTTCTCCGAAGATTTTGCGTAATACGGCTGCCGTTTGCACAATGATGCTGGTGTAAGGGATAACGACTATGATACGATCCTTTTTATAACGAACCGCATGATCTAAAGCCCAGGCCATCGAAGCCAACGTCTTTCCTCCCCCCGTAGGTACCGTCAGACTGAAAAAGCCGGGGATATCTTTAGCTTTCTCCCGACAACGCGACAAAATAGATGCTCTCTTTTCATTGATAAAAGAAGAGGGAGCATTCACCGACAACTCTTCCATGTATTTATCAAAACATATTTTCAGCTCTTGCAAACTATCGTACTTACCTCTTCGCTCTGCTTGGTCAGGCATCATAAATTGCTCCGTATCCAAATAGTCGGCATCCACCAGACAAGAAAACAACATACGTATCCACAGATGAAACTCTTTTTCCGGATCACTCAATGCCGGAGCTTCCAAAGGCAGCAATTCTTCCAGCACTTCCACCGGAGCATCCTTTCGCATCTCCCCGCAGCACGACTCCTTTTGATAACGCCGACTCATATTCGCATCTCCGCCCGAAACCCAATCCAGTAAACCTGAATGATGCCCGGCAATACAATAGGACAACGGAGGATAACAATGCGGCAATTTCATTTTCGCCCAGATAGCTCCCGCTGTCGAATGATCCGGTTTATTCATCGGCTTCTTACTCTCTCCGGTCATTCCCGATGCATTACGAATATACGGCTGAAAATCTTCTGTAGTATACTTTCCCAGATCGTGCCATAACCCGGCCTGTTTTCCCCAGCCGGAAGCACCAAATACAGATGCAAAAGATTCACTGAATACGGATGTCCCTGTCAAATGCTCCTGCAATGTTTGAATTTTGAAAGATTCTTCATCCTTCCGGACATGAGCTATAAAGACATTTTCATCTCCAACTTCTTTCATACACAAAGTTTTATTATTTTATTTGTTATTTGCAATATTGAACCATACAAAGCTATATTACAATAATTTACGGCATTGCAAACACCTTATTCATTTGCAATACCGTTTGTCATCTGTCATACATCATTCATTCTTTACAACTGAATAACACGTTCCTTTCATGGTACGCCGCGAAGGTTTTTTATTTTTCTGCAATAGACGACCGAAGTAAGTCAACCGCTTGTTTCCCAACTTCACTCCACTTTTAGCTTGCAGATATTGAAGAATTTCAATAGCAGAAAGACTTTCACAAACCTCCTCGGGATATGGCGCACGAAAATACTGCAGGAATAACTGCTCTTCTACCGGAAGTTGCTGAAAAGCCTCGTTGTTTTTTGTCGTTGAAAACTCCTCTTCCGAAGTAAACCAATAACGTTCGCCAGCCGCTAAAGCAGCAGAAGCCTGTGCATAAAGCTGCTCGTAATTAATTGAAGCGGTATTGTCGATCGTCCCCGTTATGTCGATACAGATAAAACGTCGGCTTCCGGTCGGATCGGTCAACAAATCATAATTATTGCAGGTCGCGATAAACGAGGCATAACGATGTAAAGCCTGAACACTTCGTTTATAAGGCTGCCGGGCATTCACTACCGGCTTCTGAAGCACATGCTTCAGGAAACTCTGATAACCGGAACTGACCGAGTCGAACTCATCAATGTTTATCAGCGCAAAGCGAGTAAGCAGTAACTCCGCATCACGTTTATTTCCAAAATCGATACTATCCGTATAATACATACGTAAAGTTGGCGGCAACAAATTCCGGCACCATGTCGATTTGCCGCATCCCTGTGGACCGACCAGCAAAGGCAACGAACTATTAGCATGCAAATGATCGCGCCGACGCCAATGTGCCACCATACTCAAAAACCAGATATAAAACAGATTACGCCACGCCGGATTATCTGTCGGTAACGTATCTGCCAATGCCCGGATGTGATCTTTACCATCCCAGATCGGCAGATAATCCAGAAAATCTTCCAGCGGATAGAAAACCGGAACCCGGTCTGAATAGATATAACGTTTCACATCCCTGTCCCATAAAGGCAACTCTTCCGCTTGTGCGTTAAGCCCGATACTGTTCAACACCGTTTCGGTAACCGGGGCAAAATGAATATAAAAGGACCCTCTTGCCCGAAACTCCACCTCACCGGACAGCATATTCCGTCGAAACTCGTAACGGCGCTTCATAAACTCATTCGTTTTCACAGACAATAATTGCTCGGGAGCAACAACCGGCTTCTTTCCGAAATTATTCGACAACTGATAAGTCGTATGAATCATATCCCTTACCTCTTCTTCAAAAATAGACAAATATTGATAAACCATTGTCCAGCGTACGGCATCTTCTTCGGGAATACCGGAATGAAAACAGTTTTCGGCCAACCTGACAAGAAAAGGCCTGAGCTCTTTTCCCTCATCCAATCCCCCCGTTTTATCCAAAGCGTCCTGCATACAGGCATTATAAAAACGGGAAATGATACGACTACGGTCGTAACCCGGCATCATACGCAGCAAAGGATCTTCATATTCTCCGACCATTTCCCGGTAAGTCGCTTCAGCTGGCATTTGTAAAGGTTGCTCTTGTGTAAGTGGGATAGCCTGAGGATTATAATACAGCTCCGGATCATACGAATGCCGACAACCCTGATCCAGTACCGGTTTTTTCTGTTCTATATTCCGATTCAACTGAGCCTGGAAATAATTCACCGCACGCCGATAAGCTGCCGCATGAAAATATTCAGCCAGTTCTTTTGTCTGCGGCAGTGAGCCGTCCGGCAAAACGAAAGGTATCAGAATTTTTACGCTCTTTCCGCTTGAACCGGCAAAAGCAGCCAGCGTTTGCGGAGCCTGCGAAGCCAATGCTTTCATTTTCAATACCTCCTGCCGATCAGCCAAGCGGTCGACTTCCACCAGGACCAATCCGTTATAAGCCTGAAACTCCTGATTACTTTGTTTTCCCCGGAATACCGCGGCAAACAGCAATACCGGTATTTTATCTGCATGTATATTCCTGTCGCAAGGCATTGATGAAGATAATAATTCCCGCAGGTAATTTACTTCCCGGCTTTGTTCACCGGACTCAATGGCAGCCATCACCGCTGATAATTCTATATTTTTCAACGACTTACCATCGCCTTTTATTTGTGTAATTTTCATTCTTAGATCTATAAGTGCAACAATTCCATATGACAGATGACAAATACAATTGCAAACGAACAAGGCATTTGCAATTGTATATTCCGCTCAAGAACATATAATTACAGGAAAATATGACAAATAACAAATACTTTCCCAAAACTTTATGTATAAACGATTATTTCAGCTTCGTGAATTCAATACCACTCAGCTTTTCTTTTAGTTTCGGACTGGGTTTAAAGCTGATACTTTTCAATTTGATCGATTCGGCACGTATTTTAGAAGGAACTTCCACTTCCCGGTTCGGTTGGGCGGTGATACTGAACGTACCCAAACCGTCTATTGTAACGGTATAGCCATCTTTCAGATGAAATGCGATCATACGGGTCAGGTTTTCGATCATTCCTTTCACTTCTCCATAGTTGAAGGTGCTGGCATCGGCCATCTGTTCTGCCAGGGCGTCGAGATTAACATTACCGTTGCTTACGGTGGTTACTGAGTACTTCACCTGCTCTTTATTGGTAATATTGTCATTGATTTTCGTGAGTTTGTACTTTACAGCCATGCGGTTCCCTTTCTTTTAGATTTAATATTACTACTAGTTATATCATAGCTTACCACCTTCTATATCAAAGGTTACAATCCGGTAATATCAGCCTGTACAGGATAGTCGATTATGGTGTATAGGATAATCGGATAAAGTGTACACCGTGGTCTGCCGAGGTGTAGAGGATGGCTTTACTAAGTCAGGACTAAAGATATAAAATATCGGGAGAAAAGCAATAGTTTATAGCGAGTTTCTTTCTAAAAAGAAAAGAACAACTAAAACAGAGTAAAGCGGAAAAAGTAATGAACAACCGCAATATCGTAAAAACACATACCTAGTATTGCGAGGTATATAAATTTTATTTACTTTTGCGGCATGGATAATGAATTCATCGAAAAATGGAAGTCGCAGGTGAAGAAAGGAACACTTGCCTTTATTGTTTTAAACCTATTAAAACATAAAGAGATGTATGGCTATGAAATCATAGAGCACGTTTCAAAAACAATTTCTATCAACATTGCTGAAGGAACTCTGTATCCATTACTGAACAAATTAAAAGCAGAAGGACTTGTCATTTCCAAATGGGTGGATCAGACATCCGGAATCCCCCGGAAATATTATTCACTCACAGATCAGGGTAAAGCAACCCTGACAGAAATGACAGTTTCCTGGGATCAATTAACAGACTCTATTAAAAATCTATTGAAATGAAAAACATCGAATTTTCAGACAAAAACACAACTCTGTTATATGATAAATATATAAGTGAAGTGAAACACATGATTAGTACCTTGAGAAAAGAGGATCAGGAAGATATACTGATGGAACTCAATAGCCATATATATGAATCTATACAACACAATACATCAGGTTCCGAAACAGATAAAATAGCCGAAACCCTAGAAAGATTAGGAGAACCTCGTAAAACTTTTGCCCAACTCATTGCCGACCGCAAACTACAACAAGCGACAAAAACGTTTAACCCCTTACATGTTATGAAAGCACTGTCTTTAAATCTATCTAACGGGTTCATATATATTTTATTCAGCATTTCATACTTATTCTTATTTTGTTTTGGCTTTCTGATTTTCGCTAAACTGATATTTCCTCGCAACACAGGATTGTTTATTGGAGAAGATGATCTGTTTGTTGGATTTATAGCGAATATGACCGATAATTCTTTGTCGGAAGTTTTAGGTTATTGGTTCATCCCTATTATTCTCCTGGGAATGGTAATAATCTATTTGTTCATCACTTTATTACTCAGGCTAAAATGCAGATTAAAACTAAAAAAATAAATTATTTGCCTATATACATAGTATTACTAGGTTTCATTAAAACGGATAATAAACATATAATAATTAAAAACAAAAGAGTCATGAAGAGAATTGTTTTTTTAATATTCATATTGGTATGGAGCACTTTGTCTGAAGCCCAAACGATAGACGTGGCAAAATTGGACAGCTTATTCACATCCATTGAAAACCACAAAAAAGGAATGGGCTGTATCTCTATTTTCAAGAACGGAGAAGAGATATATCAAAGTAGTTACGGATATTCTGATGTTGAAAATCAAGTCAAAAACCAAACCGATACAAAATTCCGTATCGGTTCGATAAGTAAAACTTTTACTGCAACTATTATTATGAAGTTGGTGGAAGAAGGAAGGCTTTCGCTGACATCCAAGTTATCAGACTATTATCCTCAGATATCGAATGCAAATAAAATAACGATCGAATACTTACTACAACACAGAAGCGGCATTCCCAACTTTACCGATGTAGATGATTATACAAATTGGTGTACGGAAAAACAAACAAAAAAGGCATTACTGGATCGCATCATATCGGGTGGAACATCTTTTGAGCCGGGTGAGGAATTTGAATATTCAAACTCGAATTACGTACTCCTGACATATCTTGCAGAAGAAGCTTCTTCTAAAAGCTTTTCTGATTTACTTACTGAAATAATCTGTACACCGTGTCTTCTAAGCAATACTTACGTAGGAGAAAAGATCGATTCAAACAATAAAGAAGCATATTCATATATAAAACAATCCTCCGAATGGGAAAAGACAAAGGAAACGGATATGAGTATTCCTCTGGGTTCTGGTTTTATCGTTTCAAATGCTTATGATTTAAACAGGTTCATGTTCTACTTATTTTCTGAAAAGATAGTAAACTCAGAAAGTCTTAAACACATGACTTTATTGAAAGATAATTTTGGACTGGGTTTATTGAAAGTTCCTTTTCATGATCATACAGGTTACGGTCATACCGGTGGAATCGATGGATTCCAATCGAATGTTTTTTATTTTCCGGAAGAAAACCTGTCTATTGCCTTAGTAGAAAATGGCGTTTCTTATATGTTAAACAATATAGTTATAGGATGCCTAAGTATTTATTTTGGCAAAGCGTATGATCTCCCCGGATTTATTGATGCTATAACTATAACAGCAGAAGAACTGGATAAGTATATCGGTGTTTATTCTTCTCCCAACCTGCCTATTAAACTTACAATAACCAAGAAAGGTAATACCCTTATTGCACAAGGAACCGGACAACCGGAATTACCGTTAGAATGCGTCGGGAATAATATATTCCAATATGAAGGAGTCGATTTAACATTAGAGTTTTTACCGGAAGAAAACAAAATGATTTTGAAACAGTTAAAAATGACCTTCGACATGTCGAAGGAGAACTAAAAACCATTAAACAAATCAGACGCTGAAAGTGAACCCTGGCCACACACTTTCAACGTCTGATTTCTTATTTTCTTTAAAGCAATATCTACTATTTATCGAAACTCCCCTTCAACCTCCTTATCGATGGCTGGAAAAACGAAACCAGTCCAATCATTCCAACCAATACTCCTCCTATTATAAAGGTATTCCCGATCCCGATATTATCCGCCAGAAATCCGGTACTCAGCAATCCTATCATTGAAGGAAGCAAACTGACACTCATATAAAATGAGAACACCCGCCCCATCACCACCGGATTGATACGCGTCTGCATCACTGTAGTGAAAGATGCCATATAAAGAGAACCGGATATGCCGCCAATGGCCGTCAACCCGACAAACAAAGGATAACCCGAAACGGGTAATACGCCGGATAACAGGAATGTAATCCCTAACAAAATATACATCCAGTTTATCAATGAGATCTCGTTCAGTTTAAACTTCTTGATTCCCAGGAAGGCTCCTCCTAGCAAAGCACCTATCCCCCAAGCTGCCTCGACCAAGCTGATCTGATAAGCATTCCCCGAATAGTGATTCAGTGTCATCAAAGGGAACAACACACCGACCGGCATAATAAAGAAAGTAGCCAGGATAGACAGGACAAACAACCACGACAATCCATTCTGCGCACGCACCTCCGTATAGGCTTCTTTGGCTTCCTTCAATAATTGTACCTTTTGACTTCTCTCTTCATTCTCCGGATCAGGAATCTTTACAAACAGAAGCGAAGTACAAGCCAATGCTGCCCCGATCACATCCAACAGCAATATATTCGTCATCTCCATAAAGGAAATAAAAAGTGCTGCCAGAGCAGGTCCGGCAATATTACAGGCCGACTGAATGATCTGATTGATCCCGGCTATACGGATCAGTTCCGACTTAGGAGCCAGTAAAGGTACGGAAGCCTGCATCGCCGGCATATGAAAAGCCGATCCTACCGAACGCAAAGCCAGTAGGATATACACATGTCCGAGCTTCGCTACATCCAGATAGAACAGGACGGCAAGGATCAGCGTACAGAAAGCAATGAAGCTATCCGCCATGATCATGACCCGTTTCCTCTTCCAGCGGTCGACAAATATACCTGCAAACAATCCGAGTACCGACTGCGGAAGCATGGCGGCTATGGCAGCAAAAGCCAATACTTCAGCCGATTTAGTTTCAAAACTAAGCCATAAGATGATAGCGAAATTAACGATCGAACTGGTCAGGATAGAGAAGAACTGACCGGTCCATATAATAGCGAATACTTTTTTCCAGTTATTCATAACTTCTTTTTAATTAAAATAAAATATGTAGAAAAGAGGGTTCCCCATAGCCATGACAGGGAATCGAAACATAGGTTCAAAAGATAAGATGGCTCTTATCTATCGTTACACAAAGTAAACGAAACCAAATTTAGAAGTTATTGAACACATAAGATGATTTAATTTGATGCAATGATACGAATAAATTCCGAGATACCAAACTCTAAAAAAACGAAGGCTGCGGGATTCACATCCGACAGCCTTCTACACTAACCCTTAACTTTAACCAATGAAAAACAATAATCTACTTAATTAGTTTTTTAGCGAAGCGATTGCGGCTTCGTAATTCGGTTCGTTGGTAATTTCGGAAACAAGTTCCTCATAAACCACTTTACCTGCTTCGTTGACAACTATCACGCCACGGGCCAATAGACCTTTCAGCGGACCGTCAACCATCAGCATCCCGTACTTATCTTCAAAACATGAACACCGGAATGCAGAAAGTGTGATCACTTTATCGATGCCTTCCGTCGTACAGAAGCGTCCATGTGCAAAAGGTAAATCTTTTGATACGGCAAGTACCACAGTGTTGGGTAAAGAAGCGGCTTCTTTGTTGAAACGTCTCACCGAAGCGGCGCACACAGCAGTGTCCAGACTGGGAAATACGTTAATTACAACATTCTTACCTTTCAATTCTTTGAGAGATAATTCCGATAGATCACTTTTTACTCCTTTGAAATCCGGAGCCTCTGCTCCAACTGCCGGTAATGTACCGTTGGTATTTACTTCATTACCTTTAAATGTTATTTTTGCCATCTTTGTAGTATTTTATGTTTTACGTTAAAAGCGGCTCACAAATATAAGCGGCTTTGTATGACTAAAACAAAAGTTAAAGAATAATGTTTTTCCTTTTAACTCTTTTTAATTACTTGTTCAGAGAACAGTTTTTCTATCTTTGACGCAAAATTAAATGACATGGATTGGTTGATTATTTGTACATTACTTATCATCATTGTTTTACAGATTTTATTCCGTCCTAAAAAGGACAATACCGATACACAAAACGAATTGAAACGCCTGCTGGATGAAATGCAGCGTTCCTTCGAACGCATTGAAAAAAACTTCCGGGAGGACTTCCGCCTGAACCGCGAAGAAGGCCGCATCGTTGCCCGCGATAACAGGGAAGAGCTGACCCGTTCCATGAACGAATTTCGGGAAGCTTTCGACCGGGGGATCGCTTCCTTTAACAACCTGCAACGGGAAAAGTTCGCCAACCTGGACGAACAGCAGCGCATGTTGGTAGCAAACACCGAAAAACGTTTGGAGGAGATCCGCGTTACGGTAGACGAGAAATTACAAAAAACATTGAACGACCGGATCGGTCAGTCGTTCCGCCTGGTCACCGAACAACTGGAGAGTGTACAGAAAGGACTCGGGGAAATGCAGACACTGGCACAGGATGTAGGCGGCCTGAAACGGGTATTGAGCAATGTCAAGACACGGGGGAATATCGGAGAGATACAACTGAGTATGTTGCTGGAACAGATACTGGCTCCGGAACAATATGAGGCCAATGTTCATACCCGTAAAGGTTCGGATGCTGTCGTCGAATTTGCCGTCAAGTTGCCGGGACGGGATGATATACGCGAATACGTTTATCTTCCGATAGATGCCAAATTCCCGAAAGATATCTACGAACAGTTGCTGGATGCCTACGACAATGCCGATCCGCAGGCGATCGAGGCTGCCGGGAAGTTACTGGAAACGACGATCAAGAAGATGGCTAAAGATATTTCCGACAAATACCTGGCTCCGCCTGCGACGACCGATTTCGGCATCATGTTCCTGCCGTTCGAAGGTATTTATGCCGAAGTGGTACGCCGTTCTGCTTTAATGGAAGAGTTACAGCGTACTTACAAAGTGGTTGTAACGGGGCCTACTACGCTTGCCGCCATCCTGAACAGTTTGCAAATGGGTTTCCGCACACTGGCTATCCAGAAACATTCGGGAGAAGTATGGACCATTCTCGGTGCCGTAAAAAAGGAGTTCGAAAAGGTGGGCGGCATGCTGGAGAAAGCACAAAAGAACCTGCAAACGGCCAGCGGCCAGATAGAAGAAGTACTCGGTACCCGTACCCGCGCTATTCAACGAAAACTGAAAGATGTCGATACATTGAGCGACCGCGAAGCTCGTGCGATCATTCCTGAATTGGGACCGTTGACGGAGGAAGAGGATAATATAGAGGCTTAATTTTAGATCATACTAATTTGCAGAGATAAAGAATTATTATTTCCTTTGTATCAGTAAACATGTTCGTATGAAAAGGGATATAGTACTAAAAAAGCTCGCATTCTTAAAAGAGACGCTCTCGTCCCAATACGGGGTAAGCAAGATCGGCCTTTTTGGTTCCACTATACGCGGTGAGAACAAAAAGAATAGCGATATTGATATTTTGATAGATTTCCAGGAAGGAAAAGAAACCTATCAAAACTATATTTCAGTATGTGATATCCTGGAAAATTTCTTTCATAAACATAAACTGGATATAGTCACATTAAAAGGTCTCAGCCCTTTCATTGGCAAACAAATCCTCAATGAAGTAGAATATGTCTAAATCACATATCGTTTATTTACAGCATATACTTCAAGAATGTTACTACGTCACATCTGTTGTAACGGATAGTTTGCCTATGTACCAGTTCTTATCGGATGAAACATTAAAAAGAGCTGTTACCCGTAGCCTGGAAATCATAGGTGAAGCGACTAAGAAAATTCCGGCTGATGTAAAATATGAATGGAATGACATTTCATGGAAACAAATGGCAGGTATGAGAGATAAGTTAATTCATGATTATATGGGCGTTAATTATCTCATTGTTTGGGATGTTGCTAAAAATATTATACCGGTTCTTATTCCTCAGATTGAAGCCATTATTGATAATGAAAAAGAGAACAGGATAAACAGATGAAAAACGACGGTTTTACTTTCCGCAAACGGTTACGGAGTTTCGGGTATGCTTTCAATGGGATACGTTTATTGATTACCCGGGAACATAATGCCTGGATACATTGTTTTGTTGCTGTTTGTGTGGTTGTTGCCGGTATTTTGCTGGGACTGTCAGAGATGGAGTGGATCGCTGTCGTGATCGTGATCGGGGCCGTACTGGCTGCCGAAGCAGTCAACTCGGCACTGGAAGCGATAGCAGACTTCGTTTCGCCGGAATACAGCGAAGCCATTAAACGAACCAAAGACCTGGCGGCGGGAGCCGTATTAATCATAGCTATTGCCGCCGCAATCGTAGGCGGAATCATCTTTTTCCCTAAACTAATCGCTTTATGCTGAAACCAGGCGTTTTAAACAAAATAGAATCAATAACAGTTATTTAATTTAAATGATGAGAACAATGAAACTTCCCGAAGATCCGATGATGCTCTTCAGCGTAGTCAACATGAAACTGCGCGACCGTTATGCATCACTCGATGAATTATGTAGTAAAATGGACGTAGACAAAGATATGCTTGTCCACAAGTTGGCAATTGCCGGCTTTGAGTACAGTGCCGAGAACAATAAGTTCTGGTAACCTCCGTTTCTATATTTGCACTAACAATAAATATATGAAACGTACAACCTATCTCTTTGTCTTCCTCCTGGCCTTTATCACCTGTTTCCACGGTCATGCACAAGAAGTCAAGTTAAGCGGCAGCCGGAAAGCCGTCCGCACCTCGGGCGACGTACTTGCCTGCCTGACTCCGGCAGCCAGCCTGGCGACGGTATTGATCTTACAGGACTGGCAAGGATTGAAGCAAGGAGCACTGGCTGGTGTAAGTACCGTCGGAATGACGTATGCCCTGAAGTATCTGATCAAGAAAGAACGTCCGGACGGCAGCGACAACCATTCCTTCCCTTCCATGCACACCTCGGTATCTTTTACCGGAGCAGCTTTTATCCAACGCAGATATGGTTGGAAATGGGGAATTCCGGCATATGCCGTAGCTACCTATGTAGGTTGGAGCCGTACGTATGCCAAGAAACATGACTGGTGGGACGTGGCAGCCGGAGCTGCTATGGGTATCGGCAGTGCCTATATCTTTACTCGTCCGTTCGCCCAAAAGCACAACCTGACACTCAGCCCGCTTGCCGGTGACAAGCATTTCGGTATTTATGCCTCGATGACTTTCTGACGCCACACGGCACAGACAAAAAACAGCCCGGACATGTATTCGCTACAGATCCGGGCTTTATTAGCTCTACGTGGCTAATGTAATTTATATGAGAAATAATCACTCGTAATGTAAAGCCTCCGCCGGCTGAAGGCGTGCTGCCTCATTGGCCGGATACCAGATTCCGGCAATGATCATCCCTACGATCAACAGATAAGTGATCAGCATGCCTACGACAAAACGGAGGACCGTGTTATCCATCAGCACCGTATTCGTCAGATCTGCCAACATGATATTGACACAGATCACTACCGTCGGAATAAAGGCAAGAGTCAGCAACAAGATGCCTTCTCCCAGGACAGTGGTTCGCAGTTGGCTGCGAGTAGAACCTAATGCCATGCGAAGTCCCATTTCCCCCTGCCGCTGACGGGTACGGAACCAGAACGTACCGACTATCCCCAGAAATATATTGATCAGCAGGAAGAGCAGGATAGACAAACGGGTATTCATCTCTCCTTTGCCGTCACGTATGCCGTCCTCCCGTAAAACAGACAGGGGTGTGATACTCTGCAGATAAAGATTTCCAATCTCCACCTGATTACTATTCTCTTTCATAAAGGTATCGGCAAAATCCCTGTCCGCTTCCGGTTTTACCCTTACCGAGACTTCGGCCCAAGGAAGGAAATCGGCATTTATCGTTTTTATATCCCCTTCCCCCATACAGAGATAAACATTCGGTCTGGGCCGCTTGAATTCCGAACCACGCACAGTCCCGCAGATGGCTCCTACTTTAGTCGTCCAGGTATTATCACCGGAATAGACAATCTTTCCAAAGGCATCCTCCCCCTCGAATATCTTATCGGCTGCATCTTTTGTCAGGACAATGCTATTGACAGTCACCCCCTCTCCCGGCTGCCGGTTACTTCCCGGTACCGCAGGGATACGGTAGACATCAAAATACTCCGGTGTTACGTAATAGATGCGGCAAGCCGTCTTCTCCACTACCGTATCACGTCCCAAAGACATATAATTGTTTATATTGTTATACGGTACACCGAATCTCGACAAAGTAACAGCTTCCACCCCCGCATGCAGCCTGAGTCTGTTCATCGCATCCCACAGGTCCTCGCCTACAACTGCAGGATGCTCTTCGGGGGACAGATACCCTTCGGCACCTTCTTCGCGTGCACTGAACTGGAGCTTATAGGTATGGTCGATATCAAACCCCATAGGAGCATTGAAAGCATACAGTGTCACCAGCAAAAAATCGACTATGTACCACAAGCTAACGGCAACAAGCAACAGTTCACCGAACAACCAGCCGTTACTCTTCCGCTGGTTCCATATTTGTTTTAATATATGATTGATCATCTTCGTATGAGTTTAGTATTCATTCAACGCTTCCATCACATTCTTCCGAGCCATCCGGTAAGCCGGTATTCCCGCCGACAACAAGTTCAGTATAAGACAGAACACAAAGGCATAAAGGAATATCACCGGGTTAAGCAGCTCCGTCACCGACAACGCCGGCGTGCCTCCAAAGACAGAAGAGATAGAAGCAAAACTGTTACTCAGCAACCAGGTACGCATCAACCAGATCGCGATATAAGAGATGAACAATCCGATGATACCTCCCAGCAGGGTCAGCACCATACTTTCCGAAAGAATCTGCACCACCAGCGTTCCCCGGGTAGCTCCGAATGCCTTACGGATACCGATCTCCGACATGCGCTTCCGCATCTGCGACAAGGTCATCCCCGACAGGTTAATGGCAGGTACGAGCAACAGAATAACGATCACCAGCATATATTGCAGGATGGTCTTTGTCTTGTCAGGCCCCATAGCTCCCAACCCTTTGATCTCCCATTCCAGGTGGGTATCGGGCTGGTCGTACAGGGTGAGTTTGTAGTCGGCCAGCGAACTGTTGTAACGAACCAGCTGCCTGTCCAGTTCCTGCCGGATGGCTTCGAAATCGGAAGAGGAATGTGCCAGGATAATGGCCTGATACCACCCGGTTATACTCTCTGCCCAGGTATCGTCGGGGAAAGGCTGCGCCGAATAAGACACCCATACTTCGGAATACGAAGCTTTGGCAATCGTAGACACATCCTTCACTACGCCACTGACGGTATAGGGTTTATAGCTGATCATGATCGTCTTGCCAGCCGCATCAGAAGTACCATAAAGCCGATTGGCAAGCGACTCCGCGATAACGACCTTCTTGATACCCGACTGCACCTCTTCCTTCGTATACGGGCTACCGGCCACAAAGTCGAAGTCGAATATCTTCCAGAACACATCGTCGGTAAACAGCATCAGGCAATCTTTCTTCTCCTGCCCTCCCGGGATGGAAGCCAGCTGGCTGCGCCAAGGGGAAACGATGGCGACAGCTTCCGGCGTTTCCATTGTCTGGATACATTCCCGGATCGTTTTCAGGGAGAGGTAACCGTTACCATGATTTGCACCTTTAAAGTCACGTCCGCCCCACCGCACATACATGGTCCGGTCGCGGTTGTCCTCCGGCGAATAGTTATTTACCCTCACCTCGTAAGTGATCACCATCACCATGATCATACAGATAGCCAAAGCTGTTCCCAGAATGGAGATCAGGCTGAGGAGTTTATTCTCCTTCAGCATGGCCAGGGCTTGTTTGAAATAGAGTTTATACATAGTCGTTATTGTTGTTTATGCAAGGGCGGTTCGCGAACCGCCCGTACGAGATAGTTTATTCATAACGCAAGGCTTCCGCCGGTTTCATTCTCACGGCACGCCATGCCGGATACAGGATACCCGAGATGATCATCAATGCCATGAGCAAGCCGGTCAGAGCAATCCCCGTCAGGAAACGGACAGCGGTAAAGTCCGCCCAATTAAGGTTGACCAGTTCGGCTATCCCCAGGTTGAAACTGATAACAACGGCGGGTAGCATAGCCAAAGCAAGCATGACCAGCCCTTCACCTATCAGCAATGCCCGTAGGCCATGCCTGGTAGAGCCCAGGGCTACACGTAACCCCATCTCTCCCCAGCGATGCTGCGTGCGGAACCAAAATGTACCGGAGATTCCCAGAAAGATATTGATACTCAGGAAAACCAACAAGTTCAGGCGCATCCGGATATCACTTTCCACCGGACTCACTATTGCTTCCCTTATCAGCGAAGAAGAGCGGACATCCATCAGATAAAGGTTTCCAACCGACAGTTGCGCTCCCATATCCCGGCGGAAATCCTCACTGAAACGGGCCGCGGCATCGGGACGGATACGGATACACAGTTCCATATTCTCCAGGTTGCCCGAACCAAGCTCACCGGCTATCTCATCTTCCGACAATAGGGAGTAATAGCAAGGTCTGCTCTTCTCATATTCCGTCCAGCGGATAGGTATGCAGAGTGCCTTCACCTCTTTAAAGTAACCATCCTTCCCGATCTGCAGGCTCTTACCCGGAGCACTTTCTCCCGGCAGCAACTCTTCGGCGCCATTGGCAGACAAGATGATAGAATGTACGTCGAGTGCATCCGCCAACGCCGGACCGTTCCCACTTTCGCGCTCTATACGGAAAACACGGAAGAAAGAAGGTGTCACTTTATATCGTTGCATAGTCACCCCCACCGTATCTTTATAGAACAGGCGGCTGTAATAGACCTGGCTGGTATATCCCGTCGAAGCATACGGCTGAGAGCCGATCGACATAGATACTTCTTCTACGGACGGATACTGCCGGATACGCTCCATGATTGTCAGCAGGTCAGCTCCGGTAGTCGTTTCTTTCGTTTCGGGATCAATATAGCCGTCGCTTTCCGGGGTACGTTCTTTGATATCGACGCGGTAGGTATCCGCAATATCAAATCCCAGCGGGGTACGGACTATCGTGGACAGCACACTCATATAATCGATGACGTACCACAGGCAGACAGATATTAACATCAGTTCCGTCAGGATCCAGATATTCCTCTTGCGCTGATTCCATATGATTGTAAACAGGTGTTTGATCATTATATGTTCCTCCTCATTCTCCTTTTAACGATTCAACAATAGGTATCGACGACACACGCCACGCGGGAACGCAGGCACTCAGCAGGTTCAGAAAAGAACAGAACAGGAAGGCGATCAGGAACACCTCCGGACGGATCAGAGCCGATACCGGAACCTCCGCCGTCACATCCATGCCGAAATAGGTAGACGATGTGAACATCGAATCTTTCAGCAGATAAAGGAACCAATAAGAGAGCAATAACCCCAGCATCCCACTGATCACCGACACCACGATATTCTCGTACACGATCTGTCCGAGCAATCCCGCCCGTGTACTGCCGAAAGCTTTACGTACGCCCAGTTCGCTCACCCGTTCCTGCATCCGCGACAAGGTCAGTCCCGACAGGTTGATGGCAGGTACCAGCAAGGCGATCAGAATCGGGAGGATGGCACTGAGATAGATAGACTGCATATTGGGCATCCCCGGTCCGAAGCGCATCTCTTCCACATATTTCGTATCGGGCTGGTCATAGAAATAGACTTTATGATCGACCAGCGTATTATTATACTGTTCCGTTTGCCGGGTGATCTCGTCGCGTATCTCATCGAAGTCGGACGACGAACGGGCAACGATCATACATTTGTAATGCCCCATGATATTTTCCGAACCTTTTATCTCCGGAATACCGGCTGCGGTAAAAGGTACCCAGGCATGGGCATAGGAGAAAGTAGTACGGGGTGTGACATCCGCCACCACGGCACAGACCGTATAGGTAATAAAACTAAACTGCATGGTCTTGCCTACCACCTGATCGATCGTACCGAACATCCGGCGTGCCAGCCATTCGCTGATCACCACTTTCCGGATACCGGCATCAAACTCGGCTTTGGTATAGAGATTTCCCCTCAGCACGTTGAAGGAACAGATTTTCCAGAACACATCGTCGGTAAAGAGCACGAAACAGCGTTCGCCCGGATTACCGGGAACCGTTGCCAGGCGTGACTGTGCCGGCGAAGTGATGCTCACCGCTTCCGGTATCTCCAGCGACTGGAAACACTCGCGGATCGTCTTCAGCGACAGATAACCGTTCGCCTGGGTACTCTCAGTCAGTTTATCCTGCACGCCGACCCATTTGACATAAAGCGTCCGTTCGCGGGCGGTCTCCGGAGCTATATTCCTGTACATTGCCTGATGGCTGATAATGATCGTCATAATGAACGATATCGCCAGGGCCGTACCGAATATGGAGATGAAAGTGAGCCAGGGACTTTCTTTCATCATTTGTATGGTTTGTTTGAAGTATTGTTTATACATAGCTTTTGTTGTTTATATTTTGTATATACAGTTCGTATTAGGGAACGCAGACGACGCAGACAGAGCGCAGAAGAACACTGATAAGAATATTAATTAGTCTGCGAAACTCTGCGTTATCTGCGTCGTCTGCGTCCCCTAATATAGACTGTAAACAGGATTTACTCATAATGTAATGCTTCCGCCGGTTCCAGATGTGCCGCCTTGCGGGACGGATACCAGACAGCTAAAGTGATAATAACAGCCAATAATAGCCATGTCAGCAAGCTGACAAGCAACAGGCGACCGACAGTCACCTCCATGACTTCCGTGCTCAGCAGGCCGGCGAAGGCTACATTCACACAGATCAGCAAGGCAGGTACGGCAGTAATGGTCAGTATCATCAATCCTTCACCGATCAGCAACTGCTGCAGGCGGAGACGGGTAGAACCGACAGCCATGCGAATCCCCAGCTCGTTACGGCGGCGGTTCACACGGAACCAGAATGTCCCGATCACAGCCAAAAAGACATTGATCAGCAGGAAGAGGTTAATGGCAACGTCCAGCTTCTGCCCACCCGTATTCATCGAGGTAGCCAGATAGTTCGTACGTACATCGGGATAATATTGAACATTCGCCAGCCAGAAGTTTCCTGCCGCCAGCCGGTGTTTCATATCTTTTTTAAAACGGACGGCATATTCGGAAGCACTTTCCGCCGCGACATTCGGACGAACCCGGAAACAGATCTGCATCTTCCCCAGCTCCTGTTCACCCATCCTGAGGATACTCCGTTCCTTCATCTCTTTAAAGACAATCGAAGGCGGTTGACTGAACTCTTCGCGTTTCACAGCCCCCGTCACTCCCTTCACACGAAAACGAAAGGTATCATCCTGAAGGATAAGCAACTCCTCGCCGTCCACCTTCGTCGAACCGAAACATTCCATCGCCATCGGCTCACTGATAAGGATACCCTCCTGAATAGCAGATGCCAGCTCATCCGATGAACCACCATCAGCCGTATGTATATCGAATACACGAAAATAACCGGGTGTAACGTTGAAGTCAAAGGCATTCCGGAAAAGAGAATCCTTCTCCTGAAAGTAAGTTTCCGAATTGGACATATAGGTATAAGGCATCGAAGCGCCGTTCGCCATACCTACCACCTGCACGTCGGGATGTGCCTCCAACTGGCGGATGATACGCATGAAATCCTCTCCCGCCCCCTGGCTTCCCTTTTCGTAGGCAATATAGGAAGCGCTGCTTGAAGGACGCACTGCCAGCGTCACCTTATAGACATTTTCAAATGAATATTCCATCGGTTGCGCCTGTGTTATCCGGTTCATCATCATCCGGTCGACGGCGTACCAAAGCAGTACAAAGACGACAAGTAGTTCGATAAACACCCAGGTATTGCTGCGGCGTTGTGTCTTGATCAGTTTCAGTATATGTAACAGCATATCTATCTCTTTAATTGTGGTTTAATGACTCAGTTATATTCACACGGATCGCACGCCAGGCAGGGATCATCGACGACATCAGGTTCAATACGAAGCAAACCAGGAAGGCATAGCCGAACACGGCCGGACTCAACAGCATTCCGAATGTCAGTTCCGTCTGCACACTGCCCTGTATCATGGCAATGATACCCGGAGTAAGCAGCAACTGCTGGAAAAGCGCGACCATCCCATAAGAGACCAGTAGTCCAACCAATCCGCCCGGCAGCATCAGCAACAAGTTTTCTATCAATACCTGTGTCAACAGCCGGTTCTTACGTGCCCCGAAAGCCTTCCGCACACCCAGTTCGGAGATGCGATCCTGCATCCGTGAAGCGTTCAGTCCGGACAAGTTCAGAGCCGGGATCAGCATGAAAAGCAGGATCAGAAACAGGAGTATCAGATAAACCGCAGTCACGGAGCCGCCCATCACAAACTGGCGGACCACATGCGTCAGATGCGTCTCCACCCCATTCATCATACTTAGCTTTCCGTCGGCCAGGGTCGTATTATAACGGTCGATCATTTCTTCCAATTCATGGCTCACCTCATCGGCTCCCATCCCGTCGGCAGGTAGAATACAGACCGTCAGCAAGCCGACCGACACATCACGTTCGTCGGAAGCCGCCATAACCAGCGGTATGGAAGTATAAGGCATCCACATATCGGCATAAACGGACGGTGTCACGGCAGAGATATCCTTTACCACACCGCTGACGGAATATTCGGTATCATCGAGCAGGATGCTTTTTCCCGTCACACCGGTCGCCGTCGAAAAAATACGCCGTGCCAACGATTCGGAAACGACCACGCGGGGGAAACCCGACTGGAACTCCTCCTCACTAAACGGCTTCCCTTCGATAAAAGAAAAAGAAAAGAGGCGCCAGAAGCTATTGTTCGTCCCCATCACCTGCACCTTCTGCGGGTCGTCTCCGCCGGGAATCTGCACATAGGTATCACCATGAAGCAGGCTTGTAATGGCCGTGTTGGTCATCAGTGCCACCTCCTTCGCCGACTTCAACGGCATCAGGCATTCTTTAGCAGAACGGATGCCCCAGAAGAAAGTGGTGTTACTTTTACCCCGTTCATATTTCATCTGGTCGACATACAGATATTTGCCGCGATGCACTTCGGGAGCGATATCGGCGGTACGGATATGGTACACGATCGCCATGACCATCACCATCGAGATAGCCAGTCCGGTACCGATAATGTAGACCGCGCTGTAGAAGCGGTTCTGCTTCATCAGGTTCCAGGCTTGTTTGAAGTATTGTTTATACATGGTTCTATTCCTTTACTTTGTGTTTTTACTCATATTCTAAGACCGTTATTCATAGTGCAGGGCTTCGGCAGGTTCCAGATGCGACGCTTTGCGCGACGGATACCAGGTTGCCAGGATGATCGTTAATGCCAACGTCGCCCAGGTAATCAGGCTGACGACAAAGAAACGTAGCGTACCGGCAGGCATCACCGTAGCGGAAAGGAGATCCATCCAGACCAGGTTCGCACAGACCAGCAAGGCCGGGAGTGCGGCAAGTGTCAGCAGAACCACTCCCTCCCCGATCATCAGCGTCTGAATGCCCGAACGGGTGGAACCGACCGCCATACGTAATCCTAGTTCACTGCGCCGGCGGTTCACGCGGAACCAGAAAGTACCGATCACAGCCAGGAAGACGTTTACCAGGAAGAAAACACCCAGTGCGGAGAATAGCTTCCGGTTGTTGGTTTCCTTCGAGTTAGCCAGGAAGTCGGCACGTATATCCCGGTAACTTACCACGTCCGACACCCAATAATTCCCGGCTGTCAACTGACGTTTCATCTCTTTCAGGAACTGCTGTCCGTAGTCGGGAGAAGAGATCCCCGGACGCGTCCGGAATGTAACCTGTATCCGCGTAAAATCACTTTCACCCATTTTCCTCTGAAACAAAGGCAAATCCAAACGGGTAAAGAGTGTATTCTGATGTATCAGATCGTATTCATCGTTACGTAGCTGTTCTGTTACGGCCACTACATGCCTGGGTATCGAATCGCCATATCCATACAGTTCCGCTCCGATCACATCAGTACGTCCAAAAAGCTCTTCTGCTATTCCGGCAGAGATTGCCATATCTGTCGTGTTCAGCATATCCGGCAACTTCTTTCCCAGCTCCTCCGAAGACTCCCCTGTAGCCGAACGAATACCGAATACCCGTAAATAGCCGGGTGATACCAGCATAGACCGTACATCCAAATGAGTAGAATCCCTCCTTATCCCGTCTCCCATATTGGAGTGCGTATAAGGCAGCGAATAATACGATACCCCCACTACTTCCACATCCGGATGCCGCTCGATGCGTTCGATGATACGTTCGAAGTTATGCAACGGCTCCTCGCTTCCCTCCTCATACCGGATGAACGAAGGACTTTCCGCCGGGCGAATCGAAACGACTGCCTGATAAACATTATCCAGCTTGAAACCTATCGGACGGTTCATCTGAATACCCTGCATCAGGAAATAATCCGCCATGAACCACAGTACGACAAATACGACCAGCAGTTCTGCCAGCACCCAGCTATTGCTACGGAACTGTGCCTTAATCAATTTCAATATATGTGTTACCATTGTCTTATCGTTTTATTATCCGTTCAACGCATCTGTTATATTCACCCGGACAGCCCGCCATGCCGGGACCATCGAAGACAGCAGGTTCAGCACCAGACAGATAAGGAAAGCGTAAAAGAACACCTCCATATTCAACAGCATCCCCGGTGAAAGAGCTATCGTGTTGCCTGTCCCCATCTGCATCGCAAAGAATCCGGAAGACAACAGGATATTCCGGAAAAGAAACACCAGCACATACGAGAACAGCAACCCGGCTATTCCCCCCGGCAACATCAGTATCATATTCTCGGCAAATATCTGCGACAACAGGGTCGAACGCGATGCCCCGAAGGCCTTCCGTATGCCGACTTCCGGAATGCGGTCCTGCATATGCGACGTATTCAACCCCGACAGGTTCAACGCCGGGACCAGCAGGAAAAGCAGCAGTACGACAGCAAGAATGAAATAGGTTTGCTTCCTGTCCTTATAAAACAAGCTGCCGATCATATAATCCGCATAAGACACAGGCTTGCCGTATGTAACCTGCCCTCCGGCCAAACCCGTATTATAACGTTTCACCGACTCCGCCAATTCATCCGTCAGCGTACCGATATCTTTCGCGTCACGAAGCTGAATCTTAGCGATCAGAGGTCCGGCCGAACCCTCATCCTCACTCGTCATCTCTTTCATTATAGCATTCAAAGAAGAGTAAGGAACCCAAACTTCCGCATAGACATCGGAAGTAATGCCGGACACATCGGCCACTACCCCGCTTACGGTATATCTCGCCTCATTAATCAATAAGGTCTGCCCGGTCGCCTCGTTTTCCCCGAACAGGCGGCGGGCCAACGATCCGGCCAACACCACACGCGGAAGGCCAGACTCGAAATCTGCTTCGGTAAACGGTTTCCCCTCCCGGAAGTTAAACGAATAGACTTTCCAGAACTGGTCGTTGCACCCCAGCAGGTTGACCTTCGGCATTTCTTCATGCCCGGGAACCTGTACAAAAATATCCCCCAACATAAAACGTGTAATAGAGGGATCGGTAGTGACAGCCACCGCCTCAGGCGTCTTCAGGTTATAAATCACTTCCTTTAGGAACCGGGGACCGCAACTACTGTTCAACGAGCCTTTATCATCGTTCATCCGGTAAGAAACATATCTTACATAACATATCCGGTCACGGTGGACCTCCGGTGCAATATTGGCTGTCCGGATATGGTAAACCACCGCCATCACCATTACCATCGAAATGGCCAGTCCCGTACCGATGATATAAACGGTACTGAAGAAGCGGTTTTGCTTCATCAGGTTCCAGGCTTGTTTGAAGTATTGTTTATACATGGTGCTATATTATTTGTTTTGTTTCTGCAAAGGCAAATGCCGTGCCATAAATGTAACCAGCTGATAGTAAGCATGAATGCCAAATCCGGAAGTGTTCAATAACGAACAGTGCTCACGGTTTCGAACACTGCGGTGTCCGGTATGATATATTGTCCGGACATATTACCTATCTTTGCATTCAATAGTAACCTATAAGTCTTATGGATAAAGAACTTCCCCAATCGAAGATGACCGTCAAACCCGGTAAACTATTCGTCAACCTGACTAAAAGCCAGCTTCCCGGACAGGAACCGTTTTATAAAGGAACACTTCCCTTTCATCCTTCACTGACCCTCGAGGATATCGCCGAACGCGCAGTGAAGAATCGTTCTTCCTATTCGCACGGGACGCTCATTGCTTCCTTCCGCACGATGGTGGAAGAGATATATGGTGCCATCGAAGACGGCTTCAACGTCGACTTCGGACTGGGGCGGACAGAAATGACCGTCAAGGGCCGCTTCAAGACTGAATACGAGAAGTTCGACCGCGAACGGCATGCGATTTGCATCAAACTCCGTCCTTCGCCCCGGCTTAATCAACTGGCCGGTTGGTTTCCGGCGGAGGTCATCCCTTACTACCGCAACGCACCGCTACCCAACGAAGTCAGCATCCATAATGACTGCTACCGTCAACAGGAGGATCGCGAGTTCTGCGTTATCCCAGCCAACTATACTCTTCCGCTCTTCATTCATGGCAGCCGTCTCAAATTGATGGGCGATCATCCGGAAGTAGGCATCATCATCAGACAGGAAGAGGGCGAGAAAAAGTATTTCATCAATCCCCGGATGGTTTTTATCAATGAGTCGACACACCTGGCCTTTATGCTGCCCGAGCCGTTGACACCGGGCAGGTGGGTGGCGGAGGTGCATAGTCAGTACAATCCTAGCTACCGCCTCTATCAAAAGCCTCGTGTGGGGATGGTCACCCTTACTGTACTCGACACTACCGCATCGGGACGCGGCGACTAACTGTATCCGGGTGCGGATCTTCACCGCATCGGGATGCGGTAGTCTACTGCATCAGGGTGCGGCACTGCCTATCCTTAGGCTATCGACACTACTCTCTAACGGTGTCGGGGTAGTACACAGTCTCCATCAGTCTTGCCAGTGACACACCCCCTGCCCCCTCTCAAGAGGGGAAAGATTACTCCCGCCATTGAAACGGACGGCATCGGCCATCCTAAGGGAACGCGAAGCGTTCCGGGAAAGGCCTCAGCCGGTGAGCGTTAAACGAAGGTGAAAGACGAAGCGTCCGGAGGCTGTGCTGTTTGAGCGAAGCGAGTTCACAGACGACAGCGTAGTCTTTCACCGGAGTAGCGAAGCGAGTGCAGCCTTGATCTTTTGGTTACTTTTGGATCAAGCCAAAAGTAACGACCTATTGAACCTGGCGTCCGTCGAAGAAACGCACCGTACGGCTGGTTTGCTGTGCCTGTGCCTCGTTATGGGTAACCATTACTATGGTGCGTCCGTCTTCCTTGTTCAGTTTATGAAGTATCTCCATAACCTCGATACCCATCTTTGAGTCCAGGTTACCGGTCGGCTCATCCGCCAGGATGATCTCGGGATTACCGACGATCGCACGGGCAATGGCTACACGCTGGCACTGACCACCGGACAACTGGGTCGGGAAGTGACGCATACGGTGACTCAGACCGACCTTTTCGAGAACGGCTTCGGCTGCCTTGCGGCGTTCGGAGGAAGAGACGTTGCGGTAAAGTAACGGCAACTCCACATTATCCAGGACATTCAGGGAATTGATCAGGTGGAACGACTGGAAGACAAAGCCCAGCGTCTTATTACGGAAAGCTGCCAGTTGCTTGTCGTTCATATGGCTCGTATCCGTACCGGCAATTTCCACCATACCGCCTGTCGGAGCGTCCAGCAGGCCGATAATGTTCAATAAGGTCGATTTTCCACAACCGGATGGTCCCATGATGCTCAGGAATTCACCTTTCCGGATATCCAGATTTACATTTTCCAGAGCAACTGTTTCGATCTCCTTCGTGCGGTAGATCTTTTCGAGGTTTGTTAACTTGATCATGATGTTTGATATTTAATTGTTATTATTGATTAATTCGTTATTTACAAGTTTTAAGTTCTCTCTTTATCAAAGTCAGAGGTAACTATTCTCTTATCAATGTGACTTCGCAAATGCAGGTTCATTTGCCGTCTGCTTTAGCTGACGGTTTACAGTTGTTTCTCTCTCTTGGCTTCAGCCACATTTCTCTTCAATAGAGAGATTGTTTAAATGGGACTAAAGTCCAAAGAGATAAACCATTTACTTATCCGTCAGCTAAAGCAGACGGCAAATGAACCTGTAACTAGGCATGTCTTATTTATGACTGATGGCTTATACCTTGATAGGTTCACATCTTTCTATATTTATTTTCTTATTCATAATGTAGTGCCTCCGCCGGTTTCATCTTCATCGCTTTACGGATCGGGAACCAGATACCGAGGGTGATCATTCCTGCCATCAGCAGATAAGCCCCTCCAAAGGTCGCCGCGAACCGCCACCAGGTATACGGAAGACGATAGGTGTCAGGCATATCGAAGTAAAGCATATTGATGATGAATACCAGCAGGAAAGGGACAGTGAGAGCCAACAGGATAAGTCCTTCGAGGTTCATCAGGCGGCTGAGCTGACGACGGTTCGAGCCGAGAGCGACACGCAATCCCATCTCCCCCTGTCGTGCCTGCGTACGCAGCCAGAAGGTTCCGATGATACCGAAAAAGACGTTGATCAGCATGAAACCCACCAGGGCGGTCTTTTTCTTCATATTGTCTTCGCGGCTCTTCAGAATCTGGCTTCTCATTTCACTGAGCGGGACGACACTCGAAACGTAGACATTGTTAACCGTCAGCCGGTCTCCCATCCCTTGCAGGAGTGCTTCCATGTCTTCCGCCCGGAAACCGGGTTTCATTCGCACCAGGCAGTCGACAGCCTGCGGTTGATTCTCTTCAATTTCCCCGAGCAGCTGCTCCCGGGTGGGTATCTGGTAAAAGAAAGGTATGCTCTCTTTATATTCCGACTCGCGGACGGAACCGGAAACCGCCAGGACGAGCAGCTCATCCGAACTCTCGGGATGATACTTGACAAACTGCCCACGAGCCGAACCTTTCTCCCCGTAGAAAGCACGCTCCATATCGGCGGAAATAACGATCCCGGTTCGTTGTCCGATAAGCGTTGAAAGATCCTTTCCCTCTTTTTCTTTTATCCGCAATACGGTAAAATACTCAGGAGTGACGGTCGACTGTCGGAAACCTGCCTTGATAAACGTATCCGCATCTGCCCGGAAGAGTGTCGACCAGGAACGGTTCTCCGTATAGACACAGCCGACGTGGGACAATGAAACTTCTTCCACCTTGTCTTCCTGACGGATGTTGTCGACCAGACGCAGTACGTCCTCACCTTGTCGGGTGGTGAGTAACGAGTCTTCCACGTACCCCGAAGTACCCGGCATAATAACTCCCAACTGCACCTTATAAACATTATCGATATTGAAACCCAACGGTTGGTAGTAGGTGTACTTATCCACTAGCAGTGAATCCATCATGACCCATAGAATGCCGACTACAACCAGAAGTTCGGCAAAGATCCAGCCATTGCTGCGCCGTTGGTTCCAGATTATCTTTAGTACATGCTTTATCATTTTCGTTTCGTCTTTTATCTTGTTATTTATCTATCAAGTCTTCTCCTTTCAACGAGCCGGCTATCTGTTCATTGGCAATGCGCAGGGCAGGTATCCCAGCTGAGAGCAAGTTGAGCAACAAGCAGAATAACAAGGCGATGAAGAAGATACCGGGCTTAAACAGCATATCGCCTTGCAACGTCGTATCGGCATTGGGCAACAAGAAGTCGCGACAGACAGTCAGAAGCAGGAACGAAAGGATCAGGCCGATCACACCACCTAGCAGGGTCGTCACACTGTTTTCATAAAGAACCTGGCGTACAAGTGCACCGGAGGTTGCCCCGAATGCCTTACGAACTCCCATCTCCCCGCGGCGTTTCTGTACGGCCGATTGCGTCACGCCCATCAGGTTCAGCGCCGGAACGAGCAGTAGGAAAAGCAGCAGGCCACCCATCTCCGCGAGGAAATCTTTCAGTTCGACTTTGACCTGCCCGATTGTACCGATTGCCTTGTCGAAACGGGTAATCGGGTTATGGAAAAAATGAATCTCAGCTTCCTGCTTCGTTGAGTTATAACGAGCGATCTGTCCCTTCAGTTCTTGGCGGATGGCATCGAAGTCAGATGCATCACGAGCCAACAGGCAGGTATTGAAAGCACCCGACATATTCTCGAGGTATGCCATATTGAGTACCATCGGATTGGTCGTATAAGGTGTCCAGACTTGTCCGTAGGAAGAGTCGGAGGCACGGCTGACATCTTTCACCACCCCGCAAATCGTAAAAGGCTGACGGTCGATGATGACCGGCTTTCCTACTACCTGAGTCGTGCCATACAGCCCCCTCGCAACACTCTCGCAGACAACAGCCTGGTGAATGCCGGATGTGAAGTCTGCCTCCGTGAACGGCTTGCCTTCCAGAAAAGAGAAGGCGTAGACCTTCCAGAAACCCGGATCGGTATAAAAGATCTTATATGTCTTAAACATTTGCCTACCGGGCAACGACAAAGGGTATGACATCGTGAACCAGGCAGACACGGCTTCGGGCGTTTTCAACGAATAGAAGCATTCGCGGACAGCTTCGACAGACATGTTTCCTCTGCTCCAGCTGTTCTTAGTCTTTACTTCGGTTCCTTGTTCCACATAGAGCATCCGGTCGCGGTTCACCTCTGGTACAAAATTGGTCAGCTGTACCTGAAAGACCAGGATGACGATCATGATCATTGCGATAGACAGTGCCGTTCCGAGTATGGATATCACACTGATGAGAGGATTCTCACGCAGCATGCTCAGGGCTTGTTTTATATATTGTTTGATCATATTATTGTTGGGTAGGGACGGTTATTTGATTTTAAGCTTGTTCTTGTCCTTGTAGCTGCTCATGTCGGAGACGATGACTTCGTCGCCGGGCTGCAGGCCGCTGATCACTTCCACGTATTCGTAATTGCTGTCACCCAGCTGGACTTTGCGTTTCAGCAGTTGGTCGCCGTTGATGACGAACAGTTCGTATTCGCCTTTGCCAACGTAATAAGAGGCATTAGCGATACGCAAAACGTCGTCTTTTATTGCGTTCATCACATATACGTCTGTCTTCAGGCCGGAGCGGAGGCGGCGGTGGTTGTCTTCCTCCAACTGTACGGTAAAGGAGATGACGCCGTTCTTTGAAAGCGGGGTGACGTCGCTGACGGTACCTTCCAGCTTATCGCTGCCGATCTTAACGACCGCCTTACTGCCTGCGGCGATACGGTCGCCATACGTGTCGGCTATCTCTCCTTCGATCTTGAAATGGGACAGGTCGGAGACGATGGCGACTTTCGTTCCCTGTGGCACCTGGGCACCGATCTCGTTGTTCACATACGTCAGGATAGCCTTACGCGGCGAACGAATCTGGGCATCGTCGAGGGTACGTTTCGTTTCGGAAAGACCTTTGCGGAAGATATTGAGGTCGAGCTCTTTTACCTTCAGGTCAGCCTCGGAAAGGGCTTGTTCGTTGATGTATTTCTGTTCGTCTTCCTTCAGTTTGAGCTGGCTGACGTTGAAATCGAGTTCTACCTGGCGCACTTTGTCGGTTGTTCCGGCACCGAGGCTGTCGAGATAGCGTTCGTTACGGAGTTCCACGGCTTTCCGGTCGAGTTCCATGCGGGACACTTTCAGTTTCATTTCCATTTCAGACAGCTTGCTTTGGTTGGTGACTTTCAGCTTTTCCAGTTCCAGGCGTTTCATCTGTTCTTCATCCAGCAGTTTGTTGTATTCGGTTTCTGCACTTTGCAGGTCCAGTTTCAGGATGGGGGTACCGACATCCACGGAGTCACCGCCTTTTTTATAGATCTCGACGATGCGGGAATTGATCGGTGAGTTGATTATTTCTTCAAAGGCGGGAATCACTTTCCCGGATGCGCTGACCGATACTTCGATCACCCCTTTATCCACTTTCGAAATAGTAATGTCTTTACGATTCAGGCTGGTTTGCAGAAAAGAGATGACAACGGCAACGACGAGAACGATGCTCCCTACCCCTGCCCCGATCTTGATGATCTGTTTGCGTTGTTCTTTTCTCCGAACCTCTTTCGATATCTCTCTGTCCATATTTAGTATTGTTTTTATTTTCTGTCCTCCTAGGGGCAAACTCCGTGCCAAAAAGCTAAACAGCTGATTATGTGCAAAAAGGAAGGATGAATGTGTGTTCAATATCGGACAGTGTGTTCGGTTTTACGGAAAACATTCCAGGTATGACGGTTGTTCTTATTACCATTAAAACAGTAAACGTATGAATGCTAAAACAACACTTTTCACACTCTTCGCGGGTTTAGCCATCCTGCTGGCTGGTTGCGACAATAACGACGATGATCACAAAGATGCAATCGAACCGACCGAACCGGTTATGCAGGCTTTCAACAAGAAATATCCGAATGCCTCCAACCCGATCTTTACGATAGAGGGTAATTACTACGTAGCGGAATTCACGAACAACGGTGTCTCTACCGAAGCGTGGCTAACCGAACAGGGCAAGTGGATGATGGACAAAGCGGATACACCTTTCAACCAGCTTCCGGAAGCGGTGACCGCCGCATTCGATAACGGACTTTATGCCGGTTGGAAAGTGGATGATTCCTATACGATCAACCGGGATAGTATGGCAGTCGTTTATAAGATCGATGCCGAAAAAGGGAACAGTGATATGGATCTGTATTACTCCCCGTACGGCAATCTTATCAAGGCTGTAAATAACGAAGGGAATGAGGATGCCCCGATCGTGATACCGGCAGAGGTACATACATTGATGGCATTCACCTTTGCTACCTGCGACTTGCTGGATATACAGAGTAATGCCGACGGGTATATCCTGAATATGCTGGATGGAAAGGTGTACAAGATTACTCAGTTGAATAAGAATTATTTATGGCAAAGCACTTCCTACCAGATCGCGGAGCAGAATGTACCGGAGATCATCATGGATAGTTTCCAGTCTACGGGCTATGTCGGAGATACGATTGAATCAATCCTGGTAAAGATCGATGCAAACGGCACATTCTATACCTTTACCGTCGATCACAATGGGCAGAGCACAGAGGTTACGTTCGATGCGATCGGAAATATCGTACAATGAGTAAGGTTCGTATTTAGAAAGAATTGAGCCAATGTTGCAATAATAGAAAATATTGAACCCAAATGACAGGTTTTGTAGGGGCGGGGTTTACCCGCCCTTTGCGACAATAATATAACAACCGATGGAGAAGGGCAGGCAGACCCCGCCCCTACCAACGACACGACATTCAAAACTGATAATATCCGAATCTATCCATAAAAAAATCCCCTTCGCAGAATGATGTGCGAAAGGGATTTTCTCTATACATTAAATAATCTTATCTACTTATCAACTCGATCCGTGCGCTCTTGACTCCCGGTGAAGAAGCTTCGAAGTAGATCGTTCCCGGAGTCTCTTCCGTTTGTACGATGGCGGTCAGCTGTCCGCTGAACAGTTTCATCTGTGGAGCCTGGAAAGATTCGAGGCTTGCCGAATTACCGTTGGCAGCCGCTTTATATGTACCGGCTCCACGAACATTGAACTTGATCTGGTTGGTGGCATCCGGACAAAGGTTTCCGTTCTTATCTACTACCCGCACATTGATGAAAGACAAGTCTTTGCCATCGGCTGTCAGATTATTGCGATCAGCAGAAAGCTCGATATGATGAGGTTTACCGGCTGTATGTACTTCCTCTTCGGCAACAGCGTTTCCATCCTTATCGTAAGCAATCACTTTCAGCGTACCCGGCTCATATTTGGTATCCATCCACATCAGGCGATAGCGTTTCTGACGTTCGAAACTCTTCTGAGCTGCTTCGGTATAACTGCTGTCGATGTCGATGCTCAGATCTTTCGTACGTTTGCCCTGGCTCTTTCCGTTGATGAACAGCTCGGCAGAAGGATAGTTGGTGTAAACGAACACCGGAGTCACTTCACCTTCACGTCCCGGCCATGTCCAGTGAGGCAAGACATGTAACGTCTTTTCAGCCTTGTTCCAATGACTGCGATACAGATAGTAGCGGTCCTTTGGAATACCGGCCAGGTCAATGATACCGAACAGGGAACTATGGCTCGGCCAGTTGGTATAATACGGAGTCGGTTCACCCAGATAGTCGAAACCGGTCCATACGAACTCGCCGATACAATAAGGCAGGTCTTCATGCTGGATGAAATCGTCTTCCGGCAAGTTTGACCAGCCGCAATGCTCTACGTCGTAAGAAGAACTCTGATGATCGTCGTAGACAGCCATCGCCTTGCGTTCAACCGGGAATTTATAGACACCGCGTGAACTTACCGTTGAAGCCGTCTCACTTCCCAGAATAATTTCCTGCGGTAGTTTCTTGTAATTAACCTGATATCTGAACGGACGGTAGTTGAAACCGGCAACCTCCATTACCGCAGCAAAGTTATTGTTTACGACAGCATCCGGCGCATCCATACCCTGCGTTACCGGGCGAGTCGGGTCTTCCCGGTGGCAGATGTCCTGCAGGAAGCGGGCGATCTTGGCATCTCCTTCAATCCACTGGTTCGGAACTTCATTTCCGATACACCACATCACCACACTCGGGTTATTACGGAAATGGTGAACCAGGTTTACCATATCTTTTTCCGCCCATTCATCGAAGAAGAGATTGTAGCCGTTCTTACATTTAGCGACATTCCACTCGTCGAAGCTTTCAGCCATCAGCATCATACCCATCTCATCACAAGCCTTCACCAGTTCAGGGGCAGGCATGTTGTGGGAAGTACGGATCGCATTACACCCCATCTCTTTCAGGATACGGATTTGGCGACGGATAGCGGCATCATTCACGGCTGCCCCCAACGGCCCCAGGTCATGGTGGTTACATACGCCTTTGAACACGGTCTTTTCACCGTTCAGGAAAAAGCCTTTACCCGGAATGATCTCGATAGAACGGATACCGAACGGGGTCGTGTATTCGTCTTTCAACTCGGTTCCGTTCCGGTACAAACGGCTTTCTGCCACATACAGGGCCGGCATATCCGGTGACCAAAGTGTCGGAGTATGAACAATAAACTCCTGGTCGACCGAACCGTTATTATATTTAATGTCGGTCAATGGAAGCATTGTCTCTACCAGCATCTGTCCGTTCGGATTACGAAGGCTTGTTTTTACTGCATATTGTTTCGGGTCAGCTCCTGCCGGCAGGTTCACCTTCGTGTTTACATTCACTTTGGCAAATTCTTTCTTTACGATAGGAGTTGTCACATACGTTCCCCAAACAGGGATATGTGCATCTTCCGTAACAATCACATGCACGTTACGATACAGACCGGCTCCGGGATACCAGCGGGATGATTCCGGCAGGTTTTCCAGACGGACAGCCAATGTATTTTTCTGTCCCGGTTTCAGATACTTCGTAATATCGAAATGAAACGAGTTATATCCGTAAGGCCAATACCCTACTTCTTCTCCGTTAATATACACTTTCGCATGGCTCATCGCTCCATCGAACAGGATGGATGCTTTTTTACCTTCAGCGAACTGGGGGACTTCAAACTCGGTACGGTACCAACCGACACCAACAAAAGGCAAACCGCCTGTACGTCCGGCGTGTTCCATTGCCTCTTTCTGGCCATCCTGTGAAATGGCTACTTCCTGCTTGTCGTTCTGGGAACTGAACGGACCGTATATCGCCCAATCGTGAGGGACTGTCACCGATTGCCATTTACTGTCGTCGAAAGCGGGTTTGATAAAGTCGGGGTTATCCTCACGGGTGAACTTCCAGTTTTTCTCCAGAAGGAACTCACTGCGTACTTGTGCTGAAAGGTTGGTCAGCAGTCCGAATAACGCGACTAAAATAACTAAATTGAATCTTTTCATGCGCATTTTAATGTTTTTGTAGTTCTTAGCGCAGCAAAAATAGCTAAATTTGCAGCTTTCACAAACTAAATCTACAATAACAAGTTACTGAATATGTTAATTCAACTAGCGTTTGTACTAATTGCAATTATAATCGGAGCCCGTCTTGGTGGTATCGGGCTTGGTGTTTTAGGTGGACTCGGGCTTGCCGTACTGACTTTTGTCTTCGGGCTCGAACCAACTTCTCCTCCTATCGACGTAATGTTGATGATCGTAGCCGTCATCGCTGCAGCCAGTTGCATGCAGGCAGCCGGTGGCCTGGACCTGATGGTGAAATGGGCAGAAAAACTTCTTCGTAAGAATCCTTCCAAAATTACAATATTAAGTCCGCTGGTTACCTATGTTTTCACATTCATTGCCGGGACAGGACATGTAGCCTACTCGGTTTTACCGGTTATCGCGGAAGTGGCGACCGAAACGAAAATACGTCCGGAACGCCCGCTGGGTATTGCCGTGATCGCTTCACAGCAGGCTATTACAGCCAGTCCGATCTCTGCTGCTACCGTGGCTCTGTTGAGTATGCTGGTAGGACAAGGGTTCAATGTGACTCTATTCGATATTCTGATGATCTCCGTGCCTTGTACGCTGGCAGGTGTGCTGGCTGGTGCTTTCTATTCCCTACGTGTCGGTAAAGAGCTGGAAGACGATCCTGAATTCAAAAGACGTATTGCTGAAGGAGAATTCACAACCCAGAAGTATGAGTTGAAAGATGTAAAGAATCAGAAAGCGGCCGGCTGGTCGGTCATCATATTTATCCTGGCGACTATCGGTATCATCCTGTTCGGTTCTATCGAAAGTATCCGTCCGACATTCAACGGCCAGTCTCTGTCGATGGCTTACATTATCGAGATATTGATGTTATCGGCTGCTGCCATCATCCTACTGGCAACCCGGACGGACGGGATCAAAGCCGTTCAGGGTTCGGTTTTTTCTGCCGGTATGCAGGCTGTTGTCGCCATCTTCGGTATTGCCTGGATGGGCGACACTTTTATCGGCGGGAATATGGCGGAGCTGAAAGGCTCGATTGAACAGATCGTTACCGAAATGCCTTGGTTATTCGGGATCGCCCTGTTTCTGATGTCTATTCTGCTGTTCAGCCAGGCAGCAACCGTACGTGCTTTGCTTCCTTTAGGATTGGCGCTGGGAATATCTCCTTATATGTTAATCGCCCTCTTCCCTGCCGTAAACGGTTACTTTTTCATACCGAATTATCCGACAGTCGTAGCTGCGATCAATTTTGACCGTACAGGAACTACCCATATCGGGAAATATATCCTGAATCACTCTTTTATGATCCCCGGATTGATCGCAACCGGAGTTTCTGTATTGCTTGGACTACTTCTTATACAATTATTTTAAGGATAGTCGGCAGTAACTTTTAAAACGGACATACGGAAAAATTGACAAGTATATTAGCCATATTGCTATGTCATCGATTCTTTATCCTGTGTAACTTTGCACTGTAAATAAAAACAATAAGCATATGAAACCAGTAGAATTGACAAAAGCAGATTTCATTCAGAAAGTAGGTAATTTCGAAGCTGACCCGAAAGATTGGAAATATATAGGAGATAAACCTTGTATCGTAGATTTCCAGGCACCATGGTGTGGTTACTGCAAACGTTTGGACCCGATATTGGATGAATTCGCCGAAACGTATGACGGAAAACTGGATATCTATAAAGTAAATGTAGACGATGAGGAAGCTTTGGAAACGGCATTCAACATCCGTACTATCCCTACACTCCTTATCTGCAAACCAGACGGGACAAAAGAATTCATGCTTGGAACAATGCCCAAGCACGAGTTAAAAAAGATCATTGAAGAAAATATCCTGAAATAAGAGTCATTACACTCCGTTATTTACGGACTGTAATATGGAAACAGCCTTGCTTGCGTTCGTGCTTGATATAACAACGTTCAGCCTTTCGCTGATCGCGGAGCACAGACGCAAGTACCATTTTCAGACGGTCGCTATCGATATTCAAGGTATCCTTTTCGTCTATTTTGGTATAACGAACCCAGGAAATATCAAAGGTTGTTCCGTAACGATGAGCAGAATTCATAGAAGCGTTATAGTTGCGTTTTCCTAATTTCTTCACGTCATCGACTGTACGGGTAACGCTTGTCACTTTTATTTTATAAATGGAAGCATTCAGGTTATAAAGGGAATCCTGGAAATTCCGTCCGATATCTTCCAGCAATGTAGCAGCTTCGGGGATCAGATAAGGGATGGAATGTTTCAATTCTTCCACTTCATAATAATCGCAGGTCTTGATCTCCTTCATTTTCTTAGAGGCATGTTCGGCATCATCCCGATTACTGATAGGTTCTATTCCTATTTTCTGTGCTACCGCCAGTTGAACATCATTCAAGTCATTAAAGTCCCGGTTATAACTACCATTATACCAAATGGTTTTCAACTCACCCCGCTTTTCCTTGCAAGAAGAAAAAGCACAAACAGCCATCAATACGGCCAGTAAACTTATTGTATTTATAAATAATTTCATCCCTTTTGATTTTGGGAAACAAAAATAAGAAAAATAACAGACTTAACAGGACAAGAGAAAAAAGATTTCGTACTTTTGTAAACAGTATAAATAAAAGAATATGGATATGAGTACTTTAGAACTAAAACTTTCACTGATTGAACAATTAAAGCAAATCGATGACGAGCAGTTGTTGCATAAGATCAAAAATCTTATCAGCCAGCACACAGGCAAGAAAGTCGAACGCCTGCCAGCACAAATGACGGTAGATGAGCTGAAAGAGGTGTTGAAAAAATCTATAGAAGAATCCAAACAAGGGTTAGGTATGACTTCCGATGAATTACGAAAAAGACACCCTCTATACCAACAAGATTAAAGTGGTTACCACAAGCTATTACCTTACTTGAAAATATTTACGATTATTACAGTAAGAAGAGCGAATGCTCTGCCGTTCGCTTATATAACAGAATTATTGATTCTGCCGACTTGTTAAAGACATTTCCTCACGCAGGACCTCTCGAACCTTCATTAAAGGATTTTCCACAAAACTTTCATTCGTTTGTTGTCGAAAAACATTACAAGCTGATCTATACGATCAGTCCCGACCTCATCGAAATACATGCCATATGGGATTGCAGGCAAGACGACTGGAAGCTTAAAGAAATGTTCCGATAGTTATATCTCAAAAAAAAGCCCGAATCTATTTAGGAGACAAAGAATATTACTAATTTTGCGTACCTAAATAATAGATGGGATAAAAACATAAAAATTATAAAGAAAAAGGAAAAGAACGGATGATAGAACGAATATATATTCTGGAAAGTGTAGACCCGGTTATTTTTTACGGAGTGAACAATGCGAACATGCAGCTTATCAAAACACTGTTTCCCAAGCTTCGCATCGTTGCCCGAGGAAATGTGATGAAAGTAATCGGAGACGAAGATGAATCCGAACTGTTCCTGAAGAAAATCCGGGAAGTTGAGAAATACTGCGAAGAGTTCAATTCCCTGACAGAAGATGTCATACTCGACATTATTAAAGGCAAAGCCCCGACTGTCGTTAAACAGGAGAACCTGATCATTCATGGGATGAACGGTAAGGCGATCGTTGCCCGTACCGAAAACCAGCAATTACTGGTGAAGGCATTCGAAAATAACGACCTGGTATTTGCCACCGGCCCGGCCGGAACAGGTAAGACATTCGTAGCCATCGCCCTGGCCGTAAAAGCATTAAAGAACAAAGAAATAAGAAAGATCATCCTAAGTCGTCCCGCCGTCGAAGCCGGCGAGAAGCTGGGATTCCTTCCGGGAGAAATGAAAGACAAGCTCGATCCGTACCTCCAGCCGTTGTACGATGCCCTGCAGGATATGATACCGGGAGCGAAACTCAAAGAGTATATGGAAAATAATGTGATTCAGATTGCCCCGCTGGCTTTTATGCGCGGACGTACGCTGAACGATGCCGTTATTATCCTCGATGAAGCACAAAATACGACTACGCACCAGATCAAGATGTTCCTCACCCGCCTGGGTATGAACGCTAAAATGATTATTACCGGTGACGTAACGCAAATCGACCTTCCCCCCACAGCAACTTCCGGACTCGTGCAGGCCATGCAGATACTGAAAGGCGTAAAAGGGATCGGCAAAATTGAATTCGATAAGAAAGATATCGTACGACATAAACTGGTGCAACGTATAGTGGAAGCGTACGACAAATTCGACGATAAACGACGCAGTGAGACAAAGGCCCACTCGCCTAAAACAACAATAGAAAAGAACAACAAACTATCAGAAAACAATTAAAAATAAATTGGTCATGAAGAAGGCGTTAGTTAAAACAGATTACAATTTCCCGGGACAAAAGAGTGTCTATCATGGTAAAGTACGCGACGTGTACAATATCAATGACGAAGTATTGGTGATGGTCGCAACCGACCGTATTTCAGCTTTCGACGTAGTATTGCCGGAAGGTATTCCTTACAAAGGCCAGATGTTGAACCAGATTGCTGCCAAATTCCTTGACGCGACCACCGACATTTGCCCGAACTGGAAAATGGCTTCACCCGACCCAATGGTTACCGTTGGTGTGCAGTGCGAAGGTTTCCCTGTTGAAATGATCGTACGCGGTTACCTTTGCGGTAGCGCATGGCGTGCTTACAAAAGCGGTGTACGCGAAATCTGTGGTGTGAAACTGCCGGAAGGTATGCGCGAAAACCAGCGTTTCCCGGAACCTATCATCACCCCGACAACGAAAGCTGCCATCGGTGCTCACGACGAAGATATCTCCAAAGAAGAAATCCTGAAACAGGGACTTGTTTCTGAAGCCGACTACGCCGTTCTTGAAAAATATACAATGGAGCTCTTCAAACGTGGTACAGAGATCGCAGCCGGACGCGGACTGATCCTGGTCGACACCAAATATGAATTCGGTCACCGTGACGGTAAGATCTACCTGATCGATGAGATTCATACACCGGACTCTTCCCGTTATTTCTATTCAGAAGGTTACGAAGACCGTTTCGCCAAAGGTGAACCGCAGAAACAGCTGTCTAAAGAATTTGTTCGCGAATGGTTGATGGATAACGGCTTCCAGGGTAAAGCAGGCCAGGTAGTTCCTGAAATGACTCCGGCTATCGTCGAAGGTATCAGCGACCGTTACATTGAGTTATTCGAACACATCACCGGCGAAAAATTCGTGAAAGGCGATACAGACGACTTGCTTGCACGTATCGAAAAGAACGTTACAGATTATCTGAACAATAAATAAGAATATATGAAGTACGGTTCGGAACAGATTTTACCTTACAACAGGGAAGAACAAAAGAGCACACAAGTCAGACGTATGTTCGACTCGATTGCAGGCACCTATGATCTGCTGAACCATACGCTCTCGTTCGGAATTGATAAAATATGGCGCAGGAAAGGCATTGCTTTCCTGCGTCCTTTTTCTCCGAAGTCGATACTGGATATCGCAACCGGAACAGGTGACCTGGCCATCTCCATGCAAAAGAAACTGAAGGCAGACCGGATCATCGGCGCCGACATTTCGGAAGGCATGATGCAGGTCGGACGTGAAAAAGTAGCCCGTGCCGGTCTTTCGGAGCATATTTCGTTCGAACAACAAGACTGTACGGCGCTCACTTATCCGGACAATTCGTTCGATGCCGTTACTGCCGCATTCGGAGTACGTAACTTTGAAAATATAGAACAAGGAATAGCAGAGATGTTCAGGGTCCTGAAACCCGGTGGCCATCTCATGATCCTGGAGCTTTCCACCCCGGAACATTTTCCGATGAAACAGCTCTACCGCATTTATTCAAAGACGATCATTCCATTTATAGGCCGGTTGTTCTCAAAGGAAAAAGCGGCATACAGTTATTTACCGGAATCCATCAAGGTCGTTCCTCAAGGAAAGGTTATGGAGAAACTACTCGCACGGCAAGGTTTTGCACAGGCGAAAGCACGTACCTTTACCTTTGGGATTTGTTCATTATATACAGCCAGTAAGGACAGTTCGCGAACTGCCCCTACAATTTAAACATAAAAAAGAAGAAGGTTATGCAGAAATATGGTTTATTGGGATATCCACTCGGGCACTCGTTTTCCAAAACTTATTTCAACCAGAAGTTTGAGGCGGAAAAGATAGATGCTCAATATGTAAATTTCGAGATTCCGAACATCAAAGAGATAAAGAATGTTCTGAAAGAGAATCCCGAATTAAATGGTTTGAACGTTACGATCCCTTATAAAGAACAGGTGATCCCTTATCTGGACGAACTGGATGAAGATGCACGCCTGATCGGTGCCGTCAACGTGATCAAGTTTACAAAAGGTCTTTTCGGCAGGAAACTGAAAGGTTACAATTCCGACATTATCGGTTTCAAGCAGTCGATCGAACCCTTATTGAATGAAACACACCGGAAAGCCCTGATCCTCGGAACAGGCGGAGCTTCTAAAGCAGTCTTCCAGGGATTGAAGCAGTTGGGTGTCGGAGCTACTTTGGTATCACGCAAGCCAAAAGAATTTTGCATTACCTATGAGGAGATCACACCTAAGACGATGGAACAATACACTGTCATTGTCAATACCACACCGCTCGGAATGTTCCCTAACATCAACAGTTGCCCGGATATTCCTTACGATCTGCTCACCCCAGACCATCTGTTATACGACCTGCTGTATAACCCGGATGAAACACTTTTTATGAAGAAAGGAAAAGAAAAAGGAGCCGTCGTTAAAAACGGTCTTGAGATGCTGTTGTTGCAAGCGTTCGCAGCCTGGGAAATCTGGCAGAAATAAAAAACTAAAAAAACAACTATCATACTATCACAAATAGCCAAAATGTTTTGATATTTAAAGGATAAGACCTATGACAGTTGTTATGATAGTACTATTTTCAACCATCATACTATCACAAAACTACCCGACAAAGTTGGTGATGTATATATCTTATTATTAACGATATAGTCAGATATCTTTCTTGAGACCCGGGTCTCTATACCCTTCACACCCGGGTCTTAGTATCGTTCACATCCGGGTGTAAAAGATGGGAAAATGGGGATCAGAACAAGAAGTACAAGCGATTCCTGCGAAAAAAAACAGCTTTAGTCGGACAAAAAAGATAGGATGCTACTGTTTTTCCGTCATATACTTCCAGAAACGGGCAGGCATATGCTGTCGGTGTAGCTTCAGGTTGATACGTTCTTTGATAGCAATCGTCTTGAAATACTCTTTCCACATCTGCTGGAACAATTTCTCATCCTTATCCATCAGACTCTCATTGAGGAAACCGGATAACAGATGCTCTTCCTTCTGTTCAAAACGGACCTCGATCGTCTCTTTCAGATCATAATAATAGCCGTACTCCCGGCGCATATCATAGATCAGCCATTTCTGATCACCGAAACGATCGTTCAGATACGGCAGGACAAGCGGCAAAACATTATATATAGGTTCGACGGCTGAGAAGTAAGTGCCATCCAATGCTTTCTGAAAACGGAGGAACTGCATAATGCGAAGGCGCTCGTTACTCACTTTCTTCCAGACTTTGGAGATCTGCAGCACATCGGGATCACCGAAATTCAACTCGATGGACTTGGAATGATCGAGCGCCTTGCGGATATAACGGAACAACAACATATCGACCTCCGGCAGTTCCGACAACCAGGAGACTGTCAACCCCGACAGGGATAGTTTCGACACCTTCTTTTCAAGCCCTTTCCAAACCCGGTCCGCCTTTTTCTTGTCGGAATAAATCGTCACCGTTTCCTCGCAGAACAGAGGTAACGGCTCGCCCTCCGCAAGCAGTACATCGGGAAAAGACTTCCGGACGTAAGCGTCGAAGACGGCAGTCAGTAATCCCTCGAAAGTTTTGTCATATATAAAAGCAATCACAATACGTCCTGTTTCAATCCACGCACCCGTAAAGAATGCAACTTTTCTACCTCTATATCACGTTCACAATACATCCTGAAATTGAATTGTTAGTTGGCGGTCGTCCAGCTTCCTGCCTTTTTTCTGAGTCAGGATGTGGCGTACATTCTCCGGCGTCAATTCGTTTACCGTCCGCATCGCCAGTTCATGGCAGGTGATGAAGTATTGCGCTTTCTTCATCACGACCCCGATCTTTTTCAATTGTTCCGATCCCAGACGGGAATAGCGGCGAGAGACAACGATCATCTTCGCCGATTTCACCCCGATACCGGGTACACGGAGAAGCAGCTCATAATCCGCCTTATTGATATCGACCGGAAACATATGCGGATTCCGCAGTGCCCACGATAACTTCGGGTCGACCTCCAGATCCAGTTCCGGGTAAGCATCATTCACGATCTCGTCCACCTTAAACTCATAAAAACGTAACAACCAGTCTGCCTGATACAAACGGTTTTCCCTCACCAGAGGCGGTTGCTTCAATGCCGGAAGCCGGTTGTCATAATCATTCACCGGGATAAACCCCGAATAATAGACACGTTTCATCGTCGGACGCTGATAGAGAGCTGACGACAAACGGAGAATATCTTTGTCCGTATCGGCTGTCGCTCCGATGATCATCTGCGTGCTTTGCCCGGCAGGGGCAAAGCGGGGTGCATGCCGGAAACGCTTCCTTTCCTCCGCACTTTGCAACACGCCCTGCTGAATATAGCGCATCGGGGCAAACACGCTCTTGAAGTCTTTTTCCGGAGCAAGTGTCTGCAAACTTTTCTCATTGGGTATCTCGATATTCACACTGAGACGGTCGGCATACAATCCGGCTTCATTCACCAGTTCCTGGCTGGCTCCGGGAATACTTTTCATATGGATATAACCGTTGAAACGGTGTATCAGCCGCAGGTCTTTCACGACACGGACCAAACGTTCCATCGTATAGTCCGGACTACGTACCACCCCCGAACTCAGGAAGAGACCTTCTATATAATTCCTCCGGTAAAACTCGATCGTCAGATCGACCAGCTCCGTTACGGAAAGCGTCGCCCGGGGCAGATCATTGCTCCGGCGGTTGATACAGTAGGCACAATCATACATACAATAATTGGTCAGCATGATCTTCAGTAAGGAAATACATCGCCCGTCTTCCGCAAAACTATGGCAAATCCCCCACCCTGCCGCACTTCCGACCATTCCTTTCTTTCCGGAACGGGAAGTACCGCTTGACGCGCAGGATACATCGTACTTAGCTGATTCTGCTAATATTTTCAGTTTTTCGAGAACAGTTTCATTCATATTTTAGGAGGATATGCCATACAAAAATAAGGATTAAAAAGCTATCTTTGCGATAAAACAGAGTGAAATGTTCTTAGATAATATTCCCGTACATAACCTGGATGAAACGGACTTCTTTGTCGTCGAACGGATCGAAAACTGTGCGCCCTTGAATTTTCAGGGATCGCACCGGCACAATTTCTACGAACTGCAATTCTTTACGGATACTGGGACAAACGAAAGCCACAGCATCGACTTCGTCGAATATCCGTTGCAAGCCAACCAGCTTTACCTACTCCGTCCCGGACAAGTACATACACTGAAACTAAAAGATCAGAAAGGATTCCTATTCGCTATCAATCCCGATTATTTCGAGCGCCTCTGCCTTCATATCGAGAGGTATGCGGATCATACATTTCCGAATATGCTTCTTCTCCCGGAGAAAGAAATCTTTGCCGTCCGCCAGATCGTTCATCTGATCTACTGCGAACATGAAGGGCAACACCGGAAAAGTCTGCTCAACTCATACATGCACGCTTTGATCACTCATCTGTTGCTATTATATACCGACACCCGGATCGACCAGGATATACGTGTCGGCAAAGTCTTATCCCTGATAGACAAGCACTACATCAACGAACGTACGACCGACTTCTATGCCCGCGAAGTAAATCTCAGCAACAAACGGATGAACGAGCTTACAAAAAAGGCCGTCGGCCACACAGTCAAACAACTGATAGACCAACGGCTATTACTGGAAGCCAAACGCATGATCAGTTCCGGAGCTTCGAGCTTCAAGGAAATAGCGTTCAGCCTGGGATTTAGCGAAGCTTCTTATTTCACCCGCTTCTTCAAGGAGCAAAGTGGTTGTACCCCCGAACAATTCCGGTCGTTACTGAAGAAAGACCTGTCATGAACGGACTTTGATCACCGCCAACCGTCGCCGTGTATCGACAAACAACAGCACGAAAGAGGTCAGTCCGCAAACAAACAATCCGCACATCATCGGTACCACCGAATCGTTCTGCAGGAAACTGACTACCGCCGACAATATCCCGGTAAACAATAATTGCAGGAATCCCATCAATGCCGAAGCTGCCCCGCTATCTTCCTTAAAATAAGCCAATCCAAGCGAAGTCGTTGCCGGAAGCAGCAACCCGATCGGAATCAGATTCAGGAAAACCAGCACCAGCAAAGGAATGACGGAAGTCGACACCAACGAAGTCACCACCAACAATACCCCGATCAACAACTGAAAGACAAGCGTATATCTCACCAGCTTCTTCAACGTCATATATTTCAGGAAGAAATTAATAATATAGGTACCGAACATCAAACCTAACGAATTGACTGCGAAAATAATGGCAAACGTATCTCCCGACATTCCTCCCTTCTCCATGATCAGGAACGGAGCATTGGAAACATACACCATCAAACCGCCGTAAGCCATACAGCCAATAATCGTATAAACCACAAACGGCCATACTTTCATCACCCGCACATATCCTTTCGTCATCTCCCTCAACGAAGGTTTCTTTGCTGTTACACCCTCGGATAAAGGTATCGGTTTACTTTTCGGAAGAAATACCCAGGTCAGCAAAATGGTACAAGCGCCTAACAATGCCATTGTATTGAACACCCCGTGCCAATGCCATTGTTTTAAAAGTAAATTACCGATAGTCGGTGCAATAACAGGAGCAATACCTGAAATAATCACCAACAAAGAGAATACTTTTGTCCGTTGTTCATTCACAAACAGGTCGTTTACGGCTGCACGTCCGACCACAACACCGGCGCACCCACCGAAAGCCTGAAAGAAACGGATTACCCAAAGTTGTTCTATCGAAGTCACATAGATGGAAGCAAACGAACTTACGGTGTATAAAGCAGTTGCCAGCAGAATCGGATTTTTCCGTCCGTAATAATCGGATAGCGATCCCCAGAACAATTGTCCGAGGGCAAAACCCGCCAGGAAGATGGATAAGGAAATTTGTACTTCACCCAGAGAAACCTGCAGGCTCTCAGCAATATCTGTAAAAGCAGGAAGATAAAGGTCTATACTCAGAGGTTCCAGAGCCGCCAGTAAGGAAAGGACCAGAACCACGATTCCCATTTTTCTATTCATCACGTTATACCTATTAAAATTACCGCGACAAAAGTACTTCCTTCTTTCCGTCCGTCTTTTACATTAATTGCACATTTACTGGTATAAACAGGAACTTTCAGGGAATAGGGATCGGTTCACCCAGATGGCGCGGTTGCTTCCGTGTCGCCAGATCGATAAAGACTTTTACCCTCGCCAGCAACTCGCGGATACGTGTCTTGAATCCGGCATAGGTATCCACATCGCGTGCATTGAAACCGACAGCCTGAATCCCATGCTTACCAGCCAGGAACAAAGCCCGTTCATTATGGAATCGTTGAGAAATAACGGTGAAACGATCTTGCCCGAATATCTCCCTGGCACGGACAACCGAATCCAGGGTACGCAGTCCTGCATAATCCAGGACAATGACCGAATCGGGAATATGATACATCAGAAGAGCTTTTTTCATCTCTTCAGGCTCGTTATAATTTCGCCGACGGTTGTCCCCGCTGATCAGGATATATTTTATCTTTCCGGACTTATACAATTCGGCAGCGGCTTCGATCCGGTAATCGAAATACAGGTTACTCCGTCCGTTCTTCAACATAGGTGTAGTTCCCAGCAATAAACCGACTTTATTTTCCGGGATTTGTTCCGTATCGTCATAAACGAGTTCCTTTGCATAATTACGAATACGAACATGGCAGGATAGTATCACAATACCAACCAGCAGACAGGCAGTGAACAGAACACCAGCAAGTACACCAACCACCTCTTTTCTTTTATTTTTATTCGCCATCTACAAATATAGTATTTTTCAGTAGAATAAACGAAACGGGATATTTCTTTTATGAGTGTGGTAATTAGGCAGGAAACATGTACATTTGTACGTTTTTTAAATTTACATATTCAAGAATGAACGACTTACTTATTTTCAACCATATAGAATTGATCCTGGCGGCTACAACTGCCGGTCTTTTCATCATCCAGCTTTTGTATTATCTTGTTACTTATGCCCGTCCGTTGAGACAGGCAAAAAGGAGACAAATGGAGGCAGGACAGGCCAAACCCGCCGTTTCCGTGATTGTCTATGCCAAGAACGAATCGGAGAATCTAAGGAAACATCTCCCGGCTTTACTGAACCAGAACTATCCGGAATACGAAATTATCGTCGTCAACGATGGCTCCACGGATGAGAGTGACGAGGTTTTAAAAACCTTCAAAAACGAATACGATCACCTTTATCACACCTATATTCCGGAAGACGTAAAATACCTGAGCCGCAAAAAACTGGCACTCACCGTCGGAATTAAAGCTGCCAAATACGACATCCTCCTTTTCACCGAGGCTAATTGCGAACCGATGGGTAAAAACTGGGTATCTACTATGGCACGCAACTATACATCCAAGACAAGCATTGTTTTAGGTTTCTGTGCGTATGGTCCCCATAAAGGATTTTTCCACAAACTGGTCGCTTACGATAACCTGATGACCGGACTGCAATACATTTCGTCTGCCCTTACCGGAAATCCCTATACCGGAAACGGTCGTAACCTCTCCTACCGGAAAGACTTGTTCTTTGCTCATAAGGGTTATTACAAATCGCTCAGCCTACATGCCGGAGACGATGATTTGTTCATCAATGAATCCGCCACCAAAGATAACACCCGGGTGGAATATTCTCCGGATAGCATCACCGAAATGGCAAAGATAGACCGTTTCAGTATGTGGAAAGAAATGAAAGTATCACGTGCTGCGACCCAGCGTTATTATAAAGGTTGGAATCTGACCTTTTTCAGAACGGAGAGCATCAGCTACTTCCTGTTCTTCATCGCGGTTATTACCAGTATCGTATTGGGTATCCTCGGAAACTGGTTGATCTCCATACTGGCCGGCTTACTTTACATAATCCGGTTTTCCTGTAAAGCTGCCATCCTACACAAATCGGCCAAGCTCCTGCAACAGAAACCGGTCACAGGCTGGCTATTTCTGTTGGAGTTGATCTTACCACTGTTCAATCTGTATGTAAGAATATACCGTATATTCAGAGGGAAGAACGATTATACGTTCAGGCTGTGAATAATTGAAAGTTGAAAATTGAGAATTGAAAATTAATGGAAGATTACTCGAACCGAATACTTTTGGCGGGATCGATCTTAGTGATCAGGTAAGACGGGCCGAGCATCATCAACATGGATGCACACAGCGTTCCGATATTCAGCAGAACTAAAGAGAGTACACTCAGATCGATAGGCACTGCATCCAGATAATAGGTGGACGGGTCCAGTTTTATTATATGAAAATGAGACTGGATCAGGCAGATAGCAATCCCGATCACATTTCCCCAAAGCATCCCTTTCCCTATCAGGAAGAAGGAGATATAGAGAAATATCTTACGGATACTGGCATTGTTTTCTCCCAACGCTTTCAGGATACCGATCATATTAGTCCGCTCCAGAATAATAATCAGCAAACCGGATATCATTGTAAAACCGGCAACAGAAAATATCAGGATAAGGATAACGACCACATTCACGTCCAACACATCGAGCCAGTTAAATATCATCGGATTCATCTCCTTGATCGAACGGGTAAAATAGGTATTTCCATGACGATCCTGTTGTTCAACCAAATTGAAATACAGGTCTTCTGCTATCTGATCCAGATCGTTGTAGTCATCGACAAGCAATTCCAGTCCGCTGACTTCGTCTTTATCCCAGCCATTCAAACGACGTATCTGCTTGATATCCGCCAGGACAAACAACTTGTCGTAATCCATAAAACCAGTCTCGTAAATCCCGGCTATGTTGAATTTGCGTGCACGAACATCTTCCTGAACGAAATAAGTCCGAACCGAATCTCCCAGTTTCAGATTTAATAAATCGGATAAATATTTGGAAATAATGATATCTATCGAACTTTTATCCGGGTTTATCGTAAGGATTTCACCCTCTTTCAGATTATTCCGGAAGAAACTCCAATCATAATCCGTGTCGACACCCTTCAATACAATCCCCTGAAAATCGCTATCTGTTTTCAGAATCCCCATCTTAGTGGCATATGCTTCTATATGTTTGATTCCGGGAAACTCCTGAAGAGCCTGAAGCAAGGAATCGCTCACCGCAATCGGTGTCGTTTCGTATGAACTGTTATTATCGAAATTGGTGATCTGGATATGAGAACCGAAACCGATCACCTTATTACGGACTTCTTTTTTAAACCCGATTACAATAGCCACCGAAAGAATCATTACCGCCAATCCGAGCGCAATCCCAATTATGGCAATACGAACAGCAGGAGGTGTTACCTGACGGTCCCCCTCCTTACTGAAATGAATTCTTTGTGCTATAAATAATTCTAAGTTCAAATCACTTTATAATTCGTTAAATGACTCTTCCCGGATAAGCTTCCAATGCTTTAGCCAGCACAACCAACGCATTTGCCAAATCTTCTTTTTTCAATACGTAAGCAATACGTACTTCATTCTTACCCAAACCCGGTGTTGTATAGAAACCGGAAGCCGGAGCCATCATGACTGTCTGTCCTTCATATTCAAATTCATCCAGACACCAGGCACAGAACTTATCGGCATCATCCACGGGCAGTTTGGCAACCGTATAAAAAGCTCCCATAGGGATCGGAGAATAGCATCCCGGAATACGATTCAGACCGTCGATCAGGAATTTGCGACGTTCCACATATTCGTTATACACCTCCAACATATACTCTTCAGGCGTATCCAATGAAGCCTCGGCAATGATCTGTCCGATCAATGGAGGACTTAAACGGGCCTGGCACCATTTCATAACATTTTCCTTCACCATCTGATTCTTCGTGATCAGTGCACCGATACGGATACCGCATTCGCTGTAACGTTTAGAAACAGAATCGACCAACACTACGTTATTCTCTATCCCTTTCAAATGGAAAGCAGAGATATAAGGGGCTCCCGTATAACAGAACTCGCGATATACCTCATCCGAAAACAGGAACAGATCGTATTTCTTCACAATATCACGAATCTGATCCATTTCTTTCTGTGTATACAGATAGCCGGTCGGATTGTTCGGGTTACAGATCAGGATCGCTTTCGTACGCGGTGTGATCAGTTCCTCAAAACGTTCTACCGAAGGAAGGGCAAAACCTTCATCGATAGTAGACGGAACTGTTTTGATCACAGCCCCGCTGGAAATGGCAAACGCCATATAGTTTGCATACGCAGGTTCGGGAACAATAATTTCATCCCCCGGATCCAGACAAGCCATAAAAGAGAAGAACACAGCTTCCGAGCCACCGGTAGTGATGATTATATCGTCAACATCGACATTGATATTGAATTTCGCATAATATTTAACCAATTTCTCACGGAAACTACGAATCCCTTCACTGGGTGAATACTCCAAAACCTTACGATCAATACGGCGCATCGCCTCCATCGCGACCTCAGGAGTAGATAAATCCGGTTGACCGATATTCAGATGGTACACCTTGGTACCCTTTGCCTTAGCCTTATTGGCTAGCGGAACAAGTTTTCTAATGGGGGAAGCCGGCATGTTGACACCCCGCTGTGAGATATTAGGCATTACTTTTTCTATATGTTAGTTTAAAGTTCGGCAAAGATAGGAAATAATTGAAAATTGAAAGTTGAAAATTGAAAATTAATATCGGTTTGCATGTTTTCCGCTCATTTAATTTTCAATTTTCAATTCTCCATTTTCAAATCCTCAAATTCCCGGCCGAGGTGAATCCTTGCTTGCATGCATCGTCGAGATAAACGCATGTGGATCAATATCTTTAATCTCGTCTTTCAAACGCGGCATATCTTTACGTTCAGCGATCGTAAAAATGATCTCTTTCTCCTGTCCTTCATACATTCCGCGTCCATGCAGGAAAGTTCCGCGCATCCCCATCTTGCCGACAATCAGGTCTTTTATTTCCTGTGTTTTCTTCGATACGATGAATACGGCACGATTCGGATTCTCTGTCTGGAACATTTCCACGACCTTCCCATAGACAAAGATGGCAAACCAGGAATACAAAGGCACTGCCCAATCCTGAAATACGATCAAACCGAGCATTACGATAGCAGAGTCAAGCAATATGATCATATTACTAACTTTCAGATTAGAATTATTGGCAATCACACGGGCCAGCACATCGGTTCCCGCACTTGTACTTTGTGCCTTAAAGACACAAGTCACACCCAGACCCAATATCGCACCGCCATAAAAACAGGCAATAAAAGTATCGTTTTCTACCAGCGGTTCCGTTCCGCAGAAATAAGATAAAGTATCTGTAAAAACAGAGATCAGTACAAATGTCACTATTGTTTTCGGTCCGGAAGAAAGTCCGATCTTTTTCATCGCCAGTATCAGCAACGGCACGTTGAAGCACAAAGCGGTAGCCCCCATCGGCAAACCATCCGGAAAAATGGAGAAAAGTCCTTTCGTGACATAATGTAAAACAATGGAAATACCATAAACCCCGCCCGGTACGATTTTATAAGGGGCGAGAAAAAGCACATAGCTCAGTGCCTGGAGAAAAGCTCCGACAACGATCAGCGAATAGTCGAAAGCATTACTTCTCAATGTAGCATTAGAAGGAAAACCTAGTTGTTTCATGATAAGATTAAATCATTATTTGTTCTTTTAAGTGTCACAAAGATAGATAAAAAAAGAAGAGACTACACAAACAAATTGTGTAATCTCCTCTATCTATTTTCAACAACCGCGATACGGGATCAAACAATCCCGACGCCTTTTATTATTAAAGGCTCAATGCACGGTTATTATTATTTGTCACATTCAACAATGTTACATATTTACGATACTGGTCGGGAGTCAGAACCTTTTTCATCAATTTCAAATTCCCATAGACAGCCTGGTGCATTTTCTTCTGTTGCTTGCTTTCGCTCGAACGAAGACTTTCACGTTGCATATCAAGGAAGTATTCATTAATGTTTGCTACTTCATTCACCTGAGAGGGGGTTAATTGTAAATAATAACTCAGTTTCTCAAAGTTAATAGCAAACGGTTCTTTACTCACATTGTTCCGGTTCTCGCGTGCAAAACCTACTGTTGCACATAATAAAATAGCTGCTACAGCCATACCTAAACGTTTCATAATACCTAAAAACATTAAATTAATAACCTAAACTCAGAGGCCACTGCCTCTCTATCTCCTTTTATCTTTTTGCTTTCAGATATATAACAGTATGTTTTATAACATTGTTCACGAGCAGGTTTATTTATTCAGCCAAATGATCGGATATCCCAGTCTCCGCTTGATCTCTTCCATCTCCGCACTATGCCACATTTCATGTTTGAAGCACCAGGACAATGCCTCATATTTGTTATTTGCGACCGGATGTTTAAAGGGAATAGGTTCCAATGGAGTATATAAAATACCATCACTTAAAGCCAACAGGTTTTCAATACAAATTTCATGAACTGCGTCCAACTGATTTTTCAATACGAAAGCAGTTACAACCTCCTCTTTGACAGACCGGTGTAAAGTACCCATCCCATTAAACAATTTATTATACTGTGCCACAGGAATCACCCGGTTGACTTTTTCATTCCATCCTGTTATCACAGTAATTGCATGAAAGTTCTGGGCGACGATCAGATGTCCGATCTGCCAGGCAAAGTTTGAATCCGTATTTTCCGGTATGACAAACCATAAATCTTCCGGGAGTTCCGAAACCAGGCGATTGACAAAATTTCTTGATTCAATGATCTGCTCTCTCAAAAATTCAATTCGATTCATAATGTTTACTTTTTAAGTTATACATTAATCATTAGTGAACGGAAGAGCAGGATATGTGACAACTCAGTCCAAAAATTTTTCCCAATAATTCTTTCTCGGTAAATCTTTTTCAAATTTATGATACAGATCGGCCAGCCGTATCATTTTCAAAACGGTTGAATATTCTTTCTCCAGATCGATACAGTAAACCTGTTTGCAGATCCGGCATTTACAAGTCCCGACAGGATTATATAACGGACAGGTATCATTCATAAAATGACTGATCTTAGTTATTGAACGAGAGGATATCTGCCGGACATTCTCTACCGACATTTCCATAATACTACTGATCTGTTTATAGGAAAGACCTATATTTTCTTTAAATATAAAGATCAAACGGGCATCGTTATTTAAACAGTGATTCAATGCAGTCAAACACCAGTCACACCGTTCCTTTACCCATTCTTTCCGATCCTCGTCAGAACCGGAATACTCAATTTCCTCCAAACCTCTGAATTGTTCCAAGTTCAGCAAAGTGACTACCTTTTCATTTTGGGCATACCGTAAAATAGTCCGTTTCGCAATCGTATATATCCACGTTGACAATTCAGAATTACCATTAAAAGAGGACAGGCTTTTAAAGATTTCATACCAGACTTCCTGTGCCGCCTCTTTCGCTATCTCTTTGTTCTGGATCATACGATGAGCAATGGTAGCAACCATTCTCCCATATTGTTCAACTAAATTTTTACGGTCTATCTCCATTGATCGGGTTATTAATCGATTTCTCCTGCCAAACCATACTATATTATATATGATTAAACCATCCTCCTATTACAAATCCTGTATATTGAACAAACCGAAAGTCAGATAATCGTCATCCTCCGGTTCTGTTCCGATACGTTCGATATTCAATCCCTCTTTAGTGACAAAAGAGTTCGTCCAGTTCCATTCCTGCCCTGTTCCTATCATCGTTTCACCGAGGTAATGAAACTGTTCGTCCATCATGACAATCGTTAGCGGTTTACTGTCGAGAGGCGTTTTCAAATTCGCATCCGGCATGCCATGTAACAAATAGCGGTAATATACTTTACGGTACGGATCATGAATTACAGCTGCATAAAAATCCTGTTCCATATAAGAGGTATAAACCAACTCGTCAGGTGTAGTCTTTACCTCCTCATGGCCGATAGAAGTAATCGTTCCGGCTTCATTGCTACCTCCGTATACTTTCATTGCTGCATCACTGTTCCAATCCGATATATACAGATCGTGTGAATTTGTAAAACTGTGGACCATCTTCCCTTCCGGTGTTATTGCCGGATACACAAACTGAATCAGGTCACCGCCCCAATTATAATTATTTCCGAATAACTCTTCCGGATAAAGATGATGATTTTCTGCCTTATCAGTAACCAAATCAATAGAGGTTGTGAACCGGAAATTCTCCCTGTCAGCCAATATCTCCGGGAAAGGAGCAAGACCGGGTAACTGTAAATGATTATCTATCAACATCAACGGCATAACTGTAGAAAAAACATACTGCGGATTATGCATTGCCCATTCTTTATCGTCTTTATTTAATAATGTAACACGGTTATGTATCACCCCAGCACTATCAGCCAAAGCGATTTCTATCAACGGGCGGTTGAATACATAAATAGAATCCGGACTTTTGATATAATAAGCTCCTATACTCATAACGGCATTCGCTCCTTCACGTTCGAAAGCGATTTGCCTGAGATAAGCAGTATCCGAATAATTGTAGAAATAAATCGCATTTTTCCGGGGATTCAGGAAGGTGAGCAGATCATTCCCCGTATGGTCGGAACAATACTGGATATAAGGAGGCTTAACCTTTGTCTCCGTATCCAAACGGAAACGTTTCTCGCCTGTCTCCACCAACTGCTTAACAGCCTTCAACTTCCCTTTATATTCATTCTTCACGCTCTTTTGATTACCGGAACAAGCGAAAAGCAGCAACAGCGATAACAGATAACAGTAATTCTTTTTCATATAGTTCTTATAGATTTGTTTTTCAGGTATAAATCAAAATCAATGCACAAATGTAAAGAAATATTCCATCGAAGTACATTAGAAACTGTTCATTTCTATAAACTCTAATATTCAAACAGATAATTTATATTTCTCATATGAAGGTCTCACCCATCGCAAATAAACCAGGAGCGATATCAGGCAACACCCCGAACCGGCTAAATAAGCAGTTGCCAGATCAGCATGCGAAGCAATAAAACCAGCCGCAAGCATGCCGATCCCCACCCCGAAATCGAAAGAAGTCAGATAAGTGGAAGTAGCCGTCCCACGCATATGATGCGGAGCCACATTCACAAAAAGGCATTGAATGGCCGGTACACAAACGCCAAATCCTATACCGATAGCCAAGGCAGAAGCGAAGAATACAATCTCATTATGAAAAATAGCGAAAACGGCAAATGAAAGCGTCAGGAATGTCAGTGCACTGATCGACACAAGATGTATCTTCCCATGATCGACCAAACGCCCGGAAATAAGACGGGCCGTACCCACTCCTATCGCCATAAAAATAAAGAAATAACCCGGATTGGCGACATTGATCTCCTTCCCGTACAATACCACAAAAGAAGTCACCATCCCATAAGGAATTGCACTCAACAGATAAGCCAAAGCCGTCGGCAAAGCTTTCACCAGGATAAAACGATCGAGCGAGAATGCCGGTCTCGGTACTTTCTCCCGCTTCGGATAACGGATCAGGCAAACCGAACCGACACCCACCAAAGCAATTGCCAGTCCAGCAAACACCACCGGATGAAAACCGAACCGGTCATAGATAAACACGGCCACCAATGGCGACAGCGACATCGCCAGGTTTATCGTCAATCCATAAAAACCCATTCCTTCCCCTCTTCGTTTGGAAGGGATCACATCGATCGCTATGGTATTTCCGGCAACAGAAGTCATTCCCATAAACCCACCCTGAATAAAACGGACAGCCATAATCATCAATACTGTCGTTGCGAACAGGTAACCGGTAAACATACAGGCAAAAACCATAAAAGCTAACAAATATAATGGCTTGCGGGAAAAGCAATCCACCAGATATCCGGAGAACGGACGAACACATAACAAACCGATCGAATAACTGGAAAGAGCTATTCCCACTTCCGACGGATCGATCTTCAGAACTTCCACCAAATAGACCGGTATAGTTGGCATCAACATGTAGAAAGAGAAGTTCATCAGGAAATAAGAGATACAACACTGAATGAAATTCCGGTTCCAAAGCACAGGTTTCGCTTCGTTCATATCTTTAAGCCAGTTCACTCAGCTCCAGCCAACGCATTGTCTTTTCGTCTATTTCTTCCATTACTTTCGCAATTCGTTCCGACTTAACCATCAGCTCATCGTTGCTAAGTGTTCCGCTACTCATTGCTGTTTCCAGTTCTGCCTTTTCGGCTTCAAGCTGCGGTATTTCCACCTCCAGTGCTTCAAACTCTTTCCGTTCTTTGAAGGTAAGTTTCTTTTTCTGCTCAGGCTGTGGACGGTTATTCTTTTCAGGAGCCGATGTTTGTTTGGGCTGGCGAGCTGCTTCAGCCTCTTTCTCCAACTGATCCTGTACCTCTTTCCAGTCACGGTACTGAGTATAATTGCCGGGGAAATCCTTCAGATCGGCATTACCACGGAATACCAACAGGTGATCGACTACTTTATCCATAAAGTAACGGTCGTGCGAAACAACGATTACACACCCCTTAAAGTTACGCAGATATTCTTCCAATACATTCAAGGTCACGATATCCAGATCATTGGTCGGCTCATCCAGTACCAGGAAGTTCGGGTTGCGCATCAGAACGGTACATAGATATAAACGGCGTTTTTCTCCACCACTCAGCTTGTAGACATAGCTATGTTGCTTTTCGGGAGTGAACAAGAAATAATTCAGGAATTGGGAAACTCCCAACTTCTTACCGTCTCCAAGATCAACATATTCAGCTATATCCTGCACGACATCGATCACTTTCATCTGCTCGTCAAACTGCAGACCATCCTGACTGTAATAGCCGAAACGGACTGTTTCGCCAACATCGAAGCGTCCGCTATCCGGTTCTACTTCGCCCATCAGCATTTTAATAAAGGTAGACTTCCCTGTCCCGTTGTTACCTACGATACCCATCTTTTCGTAACGGGCAAAAATATAATTGAAATCTTCTACGATCTTGATACTACCGAAACTTTTCGTAACATGCTCCGCTTCAAATATTTTCGATCCGATATAGGATGCTTTCACATCCAGGTTCACATTACCGTTATCCCGTTGCTGCTTGGCTTTCTTTTCCAGCTCATAAAAAGCATCGATACGATATTTAGCTTTCGTACCGCGTGCCTGCGGCTGACGACGCATCCATTCCAACTCTTTCCTTAACAGGTTGTTGGCACGTTCCACTTCTGTGTTCATCGTCTCCATCCGTTCCTGACGTTTTTCCAGATAATAGCTGTAATTACCTTTATACTGGTAAATTTGCTGACGGTCTATTTCGATAATCTCGCTGCAGACACGGTCCAGGAAATAACGGTCGTGCGTAACCATCAGGATACTGATGTTGGCACGGCTCAGGTAACCTTCCAGCCATTCAGTCATTTCCAGGTCAAGGTGGTTGGTCGGCTCATCGAGAATGATTAGTTCGGGGTCGGTGATCAGAACGTTGGCCAATGCCACACGTTTCAACTGCCCACCGGACAGATGTTCCACTTTCTGATCGAAGTTTGTGATCTTCAACTGCGAAAGGATCTGTTTGGCCCGTTGTTCATAATCCCAGGCTTTCAGGTTATCCATACGCATCAAGATATCCTCCAGATTGGAATGATCGTCACTCGCCATCGCTTCTTCATACTCGGCAATCAGACGAACCGTCTCGTTCGGAGAATAGAAACAGGCTTGCAGAACAGTCAACCCTTCCGGATAGACAGGCGTCTGCTCCAAGTAGCCGACACGCAGGTCGTTACGGAACACGACAGCTCCGTTATCATAATCTTCCTTCCCTGCAATGATATTCAGCAAAGTTGTTTTACCCGTCCCGTTCTTTGCAATAAGGCCCACTTTCTGACCTTGTGCAATACCAAATGTAATATCCTCAAAAAGAACCAAATCGCCGAAGCTTTTGGTCAGTCCGTCTATCTGTAAGTAACTGATCATACTGCCTTTTATGCTTTAAATGCCGGACAAAGATACAAAAATTCAGCGTAGGGTAATCTATAATAATGCCTCGTTTACTTTAAGCAGTTATTACCTTATGCAAATTCTCCACATATTGAGTAAGGTCACTAAGCTTATCACCAAATGCATCATACCAATCAAAATTCACAAATGGATCATTTCCGAATGTAGAGGTCGTTATGTCCCCATTTTCACATACATAATTTAAAATGGTCTTCAAATATTCCTCCTGCATGGAATTCAGATTACTTTCAGATATTAGTTCTGTGAATTTTCGAATAGCAATATTCCGATTCACTCCAATTATAGAACGGATAAAAGCAGCAACATTACCTCCATAAATCATATTCTGAGCATATTTTGAATATTCCTCTCTGGTTCCCAACTGCTGCCATAATATACGTTCCAAATCACGAATATCAGCTTGAGATAATGGCTCTACATTAAATATCTTTTGCAATACTGCATTATCTTTGTTCTCAGCCAAATAATCCACAACACGCTGTTTGTAAGTCGTAGTCGTAACTATTCCTGGCGCTTCTCCTCCATCGGTAAAAGCATCTTCAATATCTATAGTAAAAGTATTCTTACTATTTCCTTTTAAGAATAATATCAGTTCACGCAAGTCCTTACGAACACGCTCCAAACCATCCAAATTCAGATTTTCCCAGAAATGAGAGCTTAGAACCTCCTTTATAGTCTCTATCTTTGCCATAACCAAAGGAATGGAAGTTGCTTTTTGAAGATCTCGGGCAATTTCAATTACTTTTTTCTTACTTCTCACAGCATTAATATCCGCATCCAACAAGGATAATTCTATATAAAGAATAAGTAAATCGAACTGTTTAGACTCTTCATTCTCCATTTTTTGAATCAATAACGGAGATAGACTATTTTTTATGTGTAAAGCATCTGTCTCGGAAATAAAAATCCAATTTTCTGATTTACGATATTTACATACCAAATCCCAATGCTTCCGAACTCCAATTCGTGAATCATTCAGCGTAGCCACCTGACTATGCAACAGAGTCTTCAATTCATCATGTAAGTTTTTAGCAAAAGGATCTTCCTGATACCGGCTATGCTGCAAAAACACAGATATATCCGTACGAAGACAAAACAAACGCTCAGTCAATGACTGAACAGGTTTTGCCTCTACCCCTTGAGGGTTATCATTGAAAAACTCAAAATTATTACAATAATCAAATATGTAAAAACATTCCTTATTCTTTCCGGGCCCAAATATATTTTCAGATAAACGAGTTCCTCTACCTATCATCTGCATAAATTTGATCTTTGATTTAATCACTTTAAAAAAGACCAAATTCAAAATATCCGGCACATCAACTCCAGTGTCGAGCATATCAACAGAAACAGCTATTTGTGGTAAATTATCTCTCACCTCAAACTGATCAATCAGATTTCCTGCATACGTCACCGAGTTATCAATCAATTGACAAAAGCTCGGACCATATTCAGGATAAAGTTTTCCAAACCGTTCTACAATCAATACTGCATGTTTGTGATTATAAGCAAAAATGATTGTTTTTCCGATCCGTTCACCGCTCTGAACCCTTAACCCGTTTTCCATCAGATCCTGCAACACTTTATCTACCGTATCTTCATTAAAGAGAAACTTAAATATTTCATCCTTTTCTATATCACGATGATAATCCTCATCCGGATCAATATTTCTTTGAGCTTTTTCATATTCCCACACTTTTTCAAGCTGTTCCTTCTCCTCTTTACTCAAATTTTCATATTTAATTCCATTATTAATATGAGCAGAATGACGGATAATTCCTTTATAAGGGACCAGATACTTTTCTGCAACAGCTTCCTCCAGTTCATAAGCAAAATTGGGTTCTCCCTGTTCCTGTTCGAATAACTGATAAGTACTTCTATCCACCTCACTACGTGGTGTAGCAGTCAATCCGACCAGTAAAGAGTCAAAATAATCAAATATATCCCCATATTTTCCAAAAATAGAACGATGCGCCTCGTCAACAATAATCAAATCAAAACGACCTACAGAAAAATCTTTCGTATCACGATCTATATAATTAATCATCGTTTGATAAGTACTGAACATAACACGGGCTGCCAAATCCGGTTTATTATCATCCGACAAGACACAATAAGTTCCTGGTAATAATTTTGTAAAATTCTTATATGCTTGTTTTACCAAAGCGGTACGATCGGCCAGAAACAAAACATTTTTCACCCAGTTGTTGCGCATTAGTAATTCAACCAAAGAAATGGCAACACGCGTCTTCCCTGTACCTGTTGCCATAACTAATAGGGCACGACGGTGTTTTTTATTGAAATATTCACAAACAGCTTTAATTCCGCGTTTCTGATATTCGCGGTCTGTTATCTCGTCACGAATACGCAAATCGGTAATCTCCGCTCTCTCTCGTTTCTGAATGATCAGCTCCAAATCAGCTTGCGTATGATAACCATATACAGGACGTGAAGGGTAACCTAACCCATCTATCACAAAGGTATTAAAACCGTTTGTATAATAAATAACAGGCATCACGCCATACTGTGCTTCCAGGCATTTGGCATACAATTCAGCCTGATGTTTTCCTCTGGCGGCATCCACACTGGTACGTTTAGCCTCTATGACCGCTAAAGGCTTTCCATTGGCACCAAACAAGACGTAATCAGCAAAACCAGTTTCCTTATGATTCGGCATTCCTGCCAATTGTATTTCGATGCAGGCTTTTGCTGGCATAATGGATCCTTTTGCTTCCAAAATATCCCAACCTGCCTCACGTAACATTTGATCAATAAAATACTTTCGGGTTTCCGCTTCCGAAATACCTGTAACTGCTTTCGTAACCAAGGCTGTTTCTAACTGACCCTCATATTTCTCTACCAAAGCATTGGTCGGCTCCATATTTTCTTTGGGAGCTAGATGAACTTCAGCCTGTCCAGGGATCAAATTACGGTCAAAAGTCGGATAATCATCTATTACTTTCAGCTTTACTAATACGGAACCGACAAAAACATACAAATTCAGTAAAGAGAAAAAAGATTCTTTCTTTGCTACTTTTCCCAAATGTGCTGAATTATTACCGGCTTTACGGATATAGTGCAAGCGTTTCAACAAATCATCACTCTGAATAAAATTCTTAAACGACTCAGCATTTACCAACTGGAAAAGTGAAGACCGTTCCGGTATTTCCATCCCTTTAAACAAATAAATAGCTCTTACAATGTATTCTAAAGCCCGGCGACTATTGATAGCCGACTTCTCCGGATCTATAATCTGGTTAATTTCTGCCTCATTGCAATATGCATACAAATCTGCAAAGTCCGAATTTCCTTTCAGGTAATCAAAGTTTTTTGCTTGTATCATAACACTAACACTAGTTATGTTGATTTATAAATTCACACGCCTTTAAAAAGTTTGAAATCTATCTGATACCGATAGAACTCAATATTAGTACATACAGAAAGAGCTCTCTTCAACCGGGTATCTGCCTCCAATCCGATAATAATACCTTTTACCTCTTGATTGGGTTCCGCTAATTCTTCTTTGACATACCCCATGTATCGATGAATTTGCCCGACAACGACATCGGATGTTCGCCCTCTTTTTAGCTCTATGACCAACAAGGTCTTTTTATCCTTGCTGACTGCCAGTATATCAATAGGACCAGTATCGCTAGGATATTGTTCCCCTACTATTTCACCATTATCCTCAAATATATCATATTTTTTTCCAATATCAGTATGTTTCCAATTTTTTACGAGAAAATCTTCCAAATGTTTTTCCAATGCAAAGACAGTTGGGTCTTCAACCTCCTCATCATTACAATAGACAGTAGGAGGAGCTGTTCTTGTCAAGAATATCTCTATTTCTTGTTGGTATTTTGTGATATCGCAACATGTACCAATAGAACCGGTCGAATGTTGCAAACCTTCACTCATTTCACTTCTTTGAATGGTTTTATCATACCATTGAACTCTGCGTCGATGAGGTAGATTAGTTCCCGGCACATAATAATAATTTCCTACAATTTCGGCAATATAATATTCACCTTTGCCATTAGGAGTTAAAACAATATCGCCTATTTCAAGCCCACGGCATACAGTCCAGAGAAATCCGCAGGAAAGACCAGCAGCAACTTTTGTTTTTTCCGGATTTTCTTGCAGATATACAGGTATATACTCTTTATTAAAAGCTTTCCATCCATCAGGTAAATGACCTGACAAATCATTATCCGGAAGAAAGTTAGTTCCAATAAAACCACCTTCTTTACACTCGTCAGCATATATGCTGCCTCTTCCTAACATTACTCGGTTGTATTGTTTCATGGTTGATTAAGTTTATCCAAAATATTTATTCATAGTGTAGTCTAAGAGTTGTTGAACTTCGACTATGGATTGTTTTATTTTTTGTTTTTGGGATTCAATACCAATTACTTTTCGTTCAAAATGATTCTGAAAATCAATTGGAGGAACAATAATTTTTACCCGTCTAATCTCTCCCAAATGTAAATTAGGGACTCCTACTCCTTTTAATGCATCATTAAACTGCATTTTTGTACATGGACTATTTATCGCATGAACTAAATAAATTGGATTATATTTAGCATAAGGTCTCAATAGTGCCAGACTGACATAGATATCAAAAACCTCATCTGTATCAACTAACGCACATGTACCTGTAGTTCCATTCTTACAAAGTAATATGTCATTTCGACGAGGAGCTAATCTTTTATACAATACTTCATGCAATTCGTGAGGGATATATTTAACATTAGTCCAATCAATACTTCCACTTACTACATCCTTTGCTGATAAGAATTTATAACCATTATCTTTATCTATCGTGTAAGTTGGAGTTTGATGTGTTCCATCAGTAATTAATTCAAATATATCATTTAGACTTTCAATATTATAATTACAAATATTACTTTGCAAATCCCCAAACATATCATAAAAAATAGCCTGCCCAAGACGATCTAACTCTTTAAGTTGTTCACGCTTCTTTACTAGGATTTCGTTTAGTTTGTCAAGTTTCGTAACAATAGTTTCTTGCTTACAAATAGAAGGAAGAGGAATAAGTATATCATACAAATCTTTTTTCGTTAGGCTAGGAATAGTTACCGCTCGATTATGCCGTTCAAAATCATATTCTTTACAAAAATAAAATAAAAACCTAGGTAATAAATAAGTTGTATTTGCTACAAGACCAAATGCAGTATCGACATTCCAAAACTTTTGATTCATAAATATAGGATTATTGATATTTCCCTTTCTACCTATAATGACTGTTTCTTCTGGACACAAATAGTCATTTGCATACCCCATTATTCCCCCACTTCCACAAATCGGATATTTACCATTTTTAGATTCAACTTCTTTTTGATTACGGCCATTTATAATAGTCAATACATCAATCCATTTTCTATATACCCAACCTTCCTTCATACTCATATCATCTTCCTAAAATCCACAATCGCCTGCCGAATCTCTTCCTCCAAACTCTCAATACGTGCAAGAATCACTTCCGGTTTTTCATACTCTACCTTTTCCCGTTCCACTTCTTTATACTTATTGATCGAAAGATCATAATCATTGGCACGTATATCATCTACAGGAACAAAGAAAGACTGGTCTTTACGAGTGCGGGATTCTTCTCCTGCAAGGTTATGGAACCTTTTTATCACATCAGGAATATCGCTTCCTTCACATTCAGTACGTTTTTGATCGAGGGTAAAACCATCGGCTTTCATATCATAAAACCAAACTTTATCCGTACCTCCTACATTTGTTTTTGTAAAGATCAGAATAGCCGTACTTACCCCGGAATAAGGTTGAAAAACACCTGCCGGCATAGAGATAACAGCCTGTAACCGATGCTTATCTACCAATTCTGTACGGATAGATTTATGTCCTTTACTATTGCCAAACAATACGCCATCAGGAACGATCGAAGCACAACGTCCGCCCGCTACCAACATACGTAAAAACAAAGCGACAAACAACAGCTCAGTCTTCTTTGTATTGGTAATTGCCAACAGGCTTTTACTCACCGAATCATTGTCAAGGCTACCGGTAAACGGAGGATTTGCCAGACAAAGCGTATATAAATTCTCATCCGTATTATCAGACGATAACGAATCACGCCATTGAATATTCGGATTATTAACTCCATGCAACATCAAGTTCATCGCCCCAATACGCAACATCGTTTGATCGGTATCGAACCCGTTAAACATTTCATTATTAAAATGATCTGCAGCACTTTCGTTCAACAATTCATCTTTACAATGCTCTGTGATGTATTTTGCGCATTCCACAATAAACCCAGCTGATCCCATTGCCGGATCACAAATGATATCTCTTACAGTCGGCTTCATTAATTCCACCATCATCTGGATGATATGCCGTGGCGTACGAAACTGTCCGTTGGTACCACTTGCCGCCATTTTACCCAGGATATATTCATACACATCTCCCATCGTATCGCGGTTATTCATATCCAGATTGTTGATACCATCGACAACCTTGGCTAAAGTCCGTTCATTAGGGATTAGAAAAATAGCACTTCGCATAAAACGGCTATAAGCTGAATCCTCTCCTACACCAATATTTTTAATGAAAATGAAAACATCATTACGAACGGTATTGAACATACGAACTGTATCCGTATTCTTAAAAACAGACCAACGCAACGATTTATAAGGGATGTCCTTATCACTTTCCGGATTATGCCAGTTTCCATCCTTAAATATAAGCTTTTCAGGAGCAACATGATACTTAAATGCATTTGCTATTGCTTCTTTTTTAATCTGCGCATCATCCAACATCTTCATAAAGAACAAATAGGTCATTTGTTCCAGAATTGTAATCGAGTTCGTGATACCACCTGTCCAGAATGCATCCCATATCTGGTCTACACGGTTTTTTATCTCGCCTGTTATCATTTTCGTTTTTTATTGTTTATAAGTCTATTTGCAAATATAAGCACTTTCAGTCAAACCTGTCGTAATATACAGGTTTTCCATCCCATATTGAATATAAATTCTTATCCCCCCAAACTTTATTATTTTAAGCCCACGTAGTAATACTACTTTGTAGGAGGTTTATTTTTTACTCTAAAAGACTATCATTCATCTTAATGGCTTTTCTAAAAGGATTCACCATTACACCACATTTAATACAACCTCCCTCGTTTCTTTTGAAGAAACCATGTCTCTTCAATTTACAAATTGTCTTATGCTATAAAAATAATACATTTTCATGAACCTAACCAAAACATATAATACCTTTCTCCCGTTTTATAATAAAAGGTCTCCGCTTGATTCTGAAAATCATTATCAAGAGAGATTTTAAATATCATTCTTTGAATATTATCAATATGACTAAAAAAATAGATTATATATCTTTGTTTGCACGCATTGCTTTAGCTTTGGGCTTTCTGTCAGCCGTTGCAGACCGTTTAGGGTTATGGACTCCGTTATTGGGAAGTGACAATGTGGTCTGGGGGAATATGGAAAGTTTTACTGCTTACACTGGAGTTTTATTGCCGTGGGTTCCTCCATATCTGTTACCGCTGTTCGCATGGACGGCTACAATCGCTGAAATCGTACTTGGCGTATTACTATTAATAGGTTTCCAAAAACGTTTGGTTGCTCTTCTTAGCGGCATTCTATTATTGACATTTGCTTTTGCCATGCTGTTTTCTTTGAATATAAAAGCACCACTCGATTATAGCGTATTTGCAGCGGCGGGATGTGCTTTCTTGCTTTACAAGGAAAGCGATTAAGAACCGTACAAAAATTTGGATGAAATAATCTTCTCCTAAATTCGTTTAATCAAGGAATAAAATGTATGTTTGCTTCGTTAACTAAACGACAAATATATGAATCCCAATTTCGACTACAGCTTATTCCCATACTCTTTCGCCCACTGTCTGAACAGCGAATGCCTACGTGCAGAAAAATGCCTGCGCCGGCAAGTTGCCTTACGTATGCCAAAAGAAAGAGAAGCGGTTACAGTCGTGAACCCGAAACATGTTGCTCCTTCGGGGGAGGATTGTAAGCTCTTTGTTCCCGATCAACCGGAACAATATGCACGAGGAATCACTCATCTGCTCGATCGTGTTCCGCACAATGATGCTGTTATTATCAAACAACAAATGATAGAACATTTCGGACAGACGAACTATTATCGCTTTTCCCGGAAAGAACGTCTTATCAAACCCCATGAACAGGAATATATACGAACATTATTTCATAAGAGAGGAGTAACAGAAGAACCTGCCTTCGATGAATATGTAGAATACTACGATCTTTATCGAAAGATATAAAACAGGAAAATCCCTTTACACATATTAAACCGAGTCAACCCTTTTTATTGATTAGGCAGAAAGTAGTCAACTAAAATCGTTAAACGACAGTAATTTTATTTCCATATATTATGAAAGGACATTTTCATATATTGTGAAAATAGTGTTTCATAATATAAGAAAATAGATTTTCATAATTTACAAAAATCTTAACAAAGCAATATCTTCTGTCCGTTTATTCAGTAAAAATATGGAATTGGAACTAACCCTATCACTCAATCTCAATAAATACTGAAATCCTGCGGCTTTATCACAAATCCGATCCGCAGCATACTCTTGAACTGATTATATTCCAACAGGTTTTCACCGTAGCCATTATAATATTGTAGGAAGAAATATTGATTCTCATTATTATTGAACTTATAACTCAACTCTACCTGTGTATTAAAGCTGAACCATGTTTTACGTTTCGTCAGGATCACTCCGCAATTAAAACGCTTATTATCCGTTCGGAAATTAGTTGCCAGCTGGAATATACCGTTGTATTTCAGCAAGTCCTTGTTATACTTACCATCGACGATCGGTATCCAGGTCTTGAACTGGGCTTCCCAATTCTTGTTGAGAACAACGGCGGCAGCAAATGTGACCCTATTCCAGCTACGCGAAGCTGTGCTGTCTTTCCCGTTCGACTCATGTTCAAGCATCAGATATCCTTTACCTATATATTTGTTATGATGGATAATCAGGTGTCCGAGTCCTATTCCCGGATTAAAGTTCAGGTCGCGCATAGGAAGAGATTCCTGAAAAACATTCCAGAAAGCTTTCTGTGTATACTGGATGAAAAGATAGGTATCGAAAGGTAACTTGCTTTTGGTCAGCCGCTGCGCAATACTCAATTGAAATTTGACATCCGAATTGGCAGCGGTCGGTTTATGCCCGATCGTCGTTCCACCGATAAAATAGTTGTCTTTAAATAATGTAAAATAAGGAGCCTTGTCCAATACCGCACGTACACTGTCTGCATTATATTCCATCTTGGGGTCCTGGACCAGCACCTGGGAGAAAACTGATACGAAGCCGGAGATAAATAAAACAAACAGAAATATAGTTATCCTTTTCATATATAATATTATTGTGTATAGACCCTATAAAACAGAGCAAAGGTAATAACCGCACAGCTAAACAATTCTCCCCGATTTCCTGAATTATGGTCAATTCAGTTACCTTTTCTTTATTAATAACCAATTCTTATCCGGTAAGTTCATTTTTTATATCTTTGTCCGCATGGAAAAAGTATATCAATATTATCGGGATACAATAGCAGCATACACACGCCGCTCGGACAATCTGAAAAAGAAAATACATTTGATAGGAACAATACGCCTGTTACTCGTTGCCGGACTTATTGCAGCAATATGGTTTTTAAAGGCCGAAAGCTGGATGATGCTGACAGGGGCAGTTATCCTGTTCCTTATACCTTTCGTCGGACTAATGGTCTATCATACGTTTTTATCATCGAAAAAATCGTATGCCGACGTTCTTATATCACTCTGCAACAATGAGCTGAAAGGACTGGATTATGACTTCAGCGCTTTCGACGGAGCTTCTGAAAAAAGCAGCGGAGAACACTCCTTCAGTCTGGACCTGGATCTTTTCGGGAATCGTTCCATCTTCCAGTCAATCAACCGCACGGTCACTTCCATGGGAAAAGAAAGGCTTGCCGACTGGTTTACCAACCCGCTTACCGACAAAGAGGAAATTCTCAAACGGCAGGAAGCGATCCGCGAACTAAGCGAAATGACACAGTTAAGACAGCATTTCTATGTTACCGGCATGCTGCATCCCGGAGAAAAAGGAGATATTCGTACGCTGATCTCACTAACTGACAATAAACCGGTATTCATCAACAGTTTGCTCTGGAAAAGCCTGACATGGATTATCCCTGCCATATGGGCAGTTCTGTTCGTAGGAGCATCGACCGGAACAGTCACTTTTGCCATGCTAGGTATATTTTTTGCCATAGCATTCCTTATTGCAAATATACGGGCCAAACAGATCAACACACTTCACAACTCTGTGAATAAGATGGAAAAAATACTATACACCTATTCTTCACTGATCAAAAGTATTGAAGGTGATATTTTCAAATCATCCGAACTGGCAACTATCAGCGGACGGTTCAACGGGCCAGACGGTACAGCTTCCCGTTCACTGAAAAAGTTATCCCGCTGCATCGGAGCACTCGACCAACGGATCAGCTTTATGGGAATCATCCTGAATATATTCATCCTGCGTGATACCCGGACAGCGATCAGGTTGGAACGCTGGATACAGACACATGCCGGAGATATTCCTCTGTGGTTCGATGCTTTGGAAAAATTCGACGCTTATAGTTCACTAGGCGGTTTCGCATTCAATCATCCGGGTTATATTTATCCGGAAATAGCAGATACTTATTTCAAGATGAGCGGCAAAGCATTGGGACATCCCCTTCTTCGTCGTGATGTTTGTGTCAGAAATGATATTTCGATCGAGAAAAGTCCCTGGTTTCTGATCATTACCGGGGCTAATATGGCAGGAAAAAGTACTTACCTGCGGACTATCGGGGTCAATTATTTATTGGCTTGTATAGGTGCTCCGGTATATGCAGAGGCACTAACGGTCTATCCGGCAAAGATGGTGACCAGCCTGCGTACTTCCGATTCACTGGTCAGCAATGAATCTTATTTCTTTGCCGAACTGAAACGGTTGAAGATGATTATCGACCGCTTGCAACAAGGCGAGCAGTTATTTATCATCCTGGATGAGATCCTGAAAGGAACCAACTCCATCGACAAACAGAAAGGTTCGATCGCCCTGATGAAGCAATTGGTATCTTTCCAGGCTTGCGGTATCATCGCCACACACGACCTGGTATTAGGTGAACTGGAAAAAGAATTTCCCGACCAGATAAAAAATTACCGTTTCGAGGCAGATATCAAAAACGAAGAACTGACTTTCTCCTATCAACTCCGGGAAGGCATTGCCCAAAATATGAATGCTTGTTTTCTGATGAAAAAGATGGGAATAACCGTTTAAAAAGAAAGGCTATCATTTTTGATAGCCTTTCTTTTTAAACTTAACCGATATTATTTGGTTTTATACTTCGCCTTGATCTCCGGCAATGCCCGCTGTATCTCTGCAATACGGGTCGCATCACTCGGGTGAGTGCTCATGAACTCGGGAGTCGCCCCGCTCTTTCCGGCAGACATTTTTTGCCAGAAATTCACTGCGACATCCGGATTATACCCGGCCATTGTCATAAATACCAATCCCATATAATCCGCTTCCGATTCATGTTTGCGGGAGAATGGCAACATAACGCCATATTGTGCCCCCACTCCATAAACCGTATTCGCCAGATTCTGTACTGCCGCACTCTTATTACTTACCGCCTGACCCAGAACAGCCGCGCCATACTGTGCCATCAACTGCTGGCTCATTCGTTCATTACTATGTTTAGCCACGGCATGAGCTACTTCGTGTCCAACAACAACCGCCAGTTCATCGTCCGACGATACCAGAGACATCAAACCTTCATAAACAACGATCTTACCACCCGGCATACAGAAAGCATTTATCTGGTTATCCTTCACCAGATTGAACTCCCACTGGAAATTCTTGATCTCACTTTCCATCCCGTTTGCTTTCAGATAAGCCTCTGTGGCTGCGGCAATCTTTTTACCGACACGGGTAACCATTGCACTCTCATTCTTATCCGTTGACTTTGTGGCTGATTTCATATAATCGCTATATTGCGTTAAACTGGAAGTCAACACTTCCTGATCGGAAACCAACAATACCTGTTTTCTCCCTGTCAAAGGAACACTTCCGCAAGCACTCAGCAGCAGAAGCATAGCCATTAATAAACCTGTAATCTTTTTCATCTCTCTCATTTAGTTTTTACGAATACAAAATTACCATTTCTTTATAAGAATAGAACAAATCCAAAGGCATTTTTGCTCAATAGACGTATATGACAAATAATTATGCAAAAAAACCGGAGTAGAATGTATATTTATTCAATTATTCGATTTATATTTGCATCCGTTTTGCATAAATATACAAACATGAGTACAAAGAAGGAACGATTGGACGCTATCTGCCGCATCATACAAACAAAGGCGATATGTAACCAGGAAGAGCTGCTGAAAGAATTGGAAACCAGCGGATTTCAGGTCACACAGGCTACCTTGTCACGCGACATAAAGCAACTGAAAGTAGCCAAAGTACATGATGCGAACGGCGATTATGTATATTGTCTGCCTGATTATTCAGCTTTGATACAGCCGAACAAGGTACAGACACAACATCATCCGAACATCGAATTTTCCGGAAATCTCGCAGTTGTCAAGACTCGTCCGGGATATGCGATGGGGATCGCTTCCGATATCGATACCCATGCTCCGCACGAGATACTGGGAACGATTGCCGGAGACGACACCATCCTGATCATCCCCCGCGAAGGGATCAGCAGGGACCGGATAGTGAAAGCATTATCACATTTTATATAAGGGCGATTAAGGGAGACAACAGTTCTTCCGTTTATAAACAAAAGAAGATTAAGAACAATCGTAAAATGAAACAAGAAACAGAAATCGATGTAATGATTGCTGACGCCTCTCACGAAATATATGTAGACAAGATATTGACTACCATTGAAGAGGCTGCCAAAGTGCGCGGAACTGGTATCGCTAAGCGTACGCATGAATATGTGGCCCAGAAAATGAAAGAAGGGAAAGCAGTCATCGCACTGGCCGGAGATCAGTTTGCCGGTTTCAGCTATATCGAATCGTGGGGGAACAAACAGTATGTAACGACCTCCGGGTTAATTGTTCACCCGGATTTCCGAGGTTTGGGTATTGCCAAACGGATCAAGGATATGACGTTTCAACTGGCTCGCATGCGTTGGCCGAAAGCGAAAGTATTCAGTCTTACTTCGGGTGCAGCGGTGATGAAGATGAACACCGAACTGGGTTATGTACCTGTAACCTTTTCCGATCTGACCGACGACGAATCGTTCTGGCGCGGTTGCATCGGTTGCGTAAACCATGATATTCTGGAACGTACGAACCGGAAATATTGTATCTGTACGGCGATGTTGTTCGACCCGGCCGATCCGCACCGTGCCAAACGGGAAGCAGACGAAAGAGAAAAAAATAATAATAAATAAATCATACGGGGCTTTCCGGTAAGGGCGTTTCGCGAAACGCCCATACGGAACCCACAAAAACAAACAGACAATGAAAAAGAAAGTAGTAGTTGCATTCAGCGGAGGTTTGGATACCTCTTTCACAGTGATGTACCTTGCCAAAGAAAAAGGCTACGAAGTATATGCAGCTTGTGCCAACACGGGTGGATTCAGCGAAGAACAGTTGAAGCAGAACGAAGAAAATGCCTATAAACTAGGAGCTACCAAATATGTAACGATCGACGTCACAAAAGAATATTACGAAAAGAGCTTGAAATATATGGTATTCGGCAATGTATTGCGTAACGGTACCTACCCTATCTCCGTTAGCTCCGAACGTATCTTCCAGGCATTGGCTATCGCCCGTTATGCCAACGAGATCGGTGCGGATGCGATCGCTCACGGTTCAACCGGTGCAGGTAACGACCAGATCCGTTTCGACATGACTTTCCTGGTACTGGCTCCGAACGTGGAGATCATCACATTAACCCGCGACATGGCGCTGACCCGCGATTATGAGATCAACTACCTGAAAGAACACGGCTTCGTTGCCGATTTCACGAAGTTGAAATATTCTTACAATGTTGGCCTGTGGGGTACTTCCATCTGTGGAGGTGAAATTTTGGATTCAGCTCAGGGATTGCCTGAAAGTGCTTACCTGAAACAGGTAGAAAAAACCGGCAGCGAAGAACTACGCATCGAATTCAAGAAAGGTGAGATCCATGCAGTGAACGGTGAAGTATTCGAAGACAAGATCGCCGCTATCCAGAAAGTGGAAGAGATCGGTGCTGCTTACGGTATCGGCCGTGACATGCACGTCGGCGACACGATCATCGGTATCAAAGGACGTGTAGGTTTTGAAGCTGCTGCTCCTATGCTGATCATCGGTGCACACCGTTTCCTGGAAAAATATACATTGAGCAAATGGCAGCAGTACTGGAAAGACCAGGTTGCCAACTGGTATGGCATGTTCCTGCACGAAAGCCAGTATCTGGAACCGGTTATGCGTGACATTGAAGCCATGTTGCAGGAATCACAGCGTAATGTAAACGGCACGGCTATACTCGAACTCCGCCCGCTTTCTTTCTCAACCGTCGGTGTTGAATCGGAAGACGACCTGGTGAAGACTAAATTCGGTGAATACGGTGAAATGCAGAAAGGCTGGACGGCAGAAGATGCCAAAGGCTTTATCAAAGTAACTTCTACACCGTTACGTGTTTATTATAACAACCATAAGGACGAAGAAATATGATAAAGATCGGAATTATAGGTGGTGCGGGATATACAGCAGGCGAATTGATCCGCCTGCTGCTTAATCACCCGGACGCCGAGATTACATTTGTGAATAGTACCAGTAACGCCGGAAATTTGATCACTGACGTTCATAGCGGCCTGTTCGGCGAAACCGAAATGCGTTTTACCGACGAGTTGCCGTTGAACAGCATTGACCTTCTGTTCTTCTGCACCGCCCACGGCGACACGAAGAAGTTCATGGAAAGCCATACTGTACCCGAGAACGTGAAGATCATCGACCTCAGCATGGATTACCGTATCGAAAGCGACGAGCATGATTTCGTTTACGGTCTGCCGGAATTGAACCGACGACGTATCTGCAATTCCCGACACATTGCGAACCCCGGTTGTTTTGCCACCTGTATCCAGTTAGCCGTTTTGCCACTGGCTAAACACTTGATGCTGAACTCCGAGTTACACGTCAACGCGATCACCGGTTCTACGGGAGCCGGCGTGAAGCCTTCGTCGACTTCTCATTTCAGCTGGCGAAACGATAACATTTCGATTTATAAACCGTTCACACACCAGCACTTGGCTGAGATTGGGCAGAGCCTGCGCCAGTTGCAGAATAGTTTCGAAAGTAATATCAACTTTATTCCGGTAAGGGGCAATTTCTCACGCGGTATTTTTGCAACGACTTATATCGACTGTAAAGTAGGATTGGATGAGATCCGCCGTATTTATGAAGAATACTACGACGATCATTCGTTCACATTCATTACAGATAAGAATCCGGATCTGAAACAGGTAGTCAACACAAACAAATGTCTCCTGTACCTCCAGAAATATGATAACAAATTGCTGATCGTATCTATGATCGACAACTTGTTGAAAGGCGCCAGCGGACAAGCTGTGCATAATATGAATTTGCTGTTCGGTTTGGAAGAGACTGTAGGATTACATCTCAAACCGTCAGCGTTTTAAATAAGAAATCATGAAACTATTCGACGTATACCCTTTATTTAATATAGAAATAGTAAAAGGCAAAGGATGCCATGTATGGGACGGTGAAGGTACAGAATACCTCGACCTGTATGGTGGCCATGCCGTTATATCCGTCGGTCATAGCCACCCTACTTATGTAGCTGCTATCACCGACCAGGTGAACAAGTTGGGATTTTATTCCAACTCTGTCATCAACAGTTTGCAACAGAAACTGGCTGACAAGCTGGGAAAAGCTTCCGGTTATGACGATTATTCCTTATTCCTGATCAACTCCGGTGCCGAAGCAAACGAAAATGCGTTGAAACTGGCTTCCTTCCACAATGGGAAGAAACGGGTAATCGCTTTCAAGCACGCTTTCCACGGACGTACTTCTGCTGCGGTTCGCGTCACTGATAATCCGAAGATCATTGCTCCGGTCAACGAAGACCTGGCTGTTACTTACCTGCCGTTGAACGATGCGGCAGCTGTTGAAGCTGAATTGCAGAAAGGGGATGTTTCTTCCGTTATTATAGAAGGCATCCAGGGAGTCGGCGGTATCCAGCTTCCGACAGACGACTTTATGAAAGAATTGCGTGCCTTATGTACCAAATATGAAGCCTGCCTGATCCTGGATGAAATTCAGTCCGGTTACGGTAGAAGCGGAAAGTTCTTTGCCCATCAATATGCTGATATCAAACCGGATTTGATCACGGTTGCCAAAGGGATCGGTAATGGTTTCCCGATGAGCGGTTTGCTGATCAGCCCGATGTTCAAGCCTGTTTACGGCATGTTGGGAACGACTTTCGGAGGTAACCATCTGGCTTGTGCTGCTGCTATCGCCGTATTGGACATCATGGAAAACGAGAAGTTGGTTGACAATGCAGCCAAAGTCGGTGAATTTCTGATCGAAGAGTTACACAAACTGCCGGGAATCAAGGAAGTTCGTGGTCGCGGTCTGATGATCGGTATCGAGTTTGAAGAATCGATCAAAGAAGTACGTAGCAAACTTCTTTTTGAAGAAAAAGTATTCACCGGAGTTGCCGGAACTAATACGATCCGCCTGCTTCCGCCGCTTTGCCTGACAATGGATGAAGCGAAAGAATTCCTTGCCCGATTCAAAAAAGTACTCAATGCTTAATTAGTTCTTTATTATAAAAGAAGGGCGCCAACGGATATTCCGAAGGCGCCCTTCTTATTTATAGAAAGAGTCTGTTATTTGCTATCCTCTACTCTATAGTTGAATATCAGAGTAGAACCAAAAGGAACTGTTCCCATCCCCAACTGATAATCATAGCCTAAATCAGAAGGAATGATCGCCTCTATGGAATCACCCACTGATGTATCCAAAATAACATATCGCAAACCGGTAATCAGTTCACCTACAACAAAATTTTCAGTAATCTTCTTTTGAAATACCGTACCATCTATATAATGTCCTTCCAAAGTAAAGTGCAGTTTACTACTACTTGTCGGATATTTAGGTGTTTCAGCTTTTCTGTCGATTATTCTATATAACGTTGTATCGCCATCCTTCACAATCTGCTGATAGACTAAATTCCCGTTCTCATCTTTCTCCAACGCTTTCTCACGAATATATTCGTGGTTCTTCTCGTAATGAGCAATCTGCTCCGGACTTAACTCAAATTTGTTGTCATCATTATTACAAGCGGTAAACCCACTCAACATCACCATCGCAAAACATGCGACTGCATAAATAGATCTCATTATTCGTCTTTTATTTTACTATTAAACTCTTTTGAAGCCGCAAAGATAATAATAAGAGTTTCTCCTTTGTTATCTCAAAGAACTTTACGTTATTTGTATATTCAGAAACAAACACAATAAATACAAATGAAACTAAATAAACTAATTGTTGCCGCCGCTATTACTATTTTCTGCAGCAATCTGTGTACCGCACAAAAATCATTGGATTTAGAAGAAGTTCTCAGTGGGAGACTGATCCAGACAAAAGGAATCGGTGCCATGAACTGGATGAAAGACGGGGAACGTTACAGCCGCCTGGAAAGAAATGAAACAGACGGAGGTATGGATGTCGTTGCCTACCGTGCCAAAGATAATGCCCGCGAAGTGATCATCCCCTCTTCCATGTTTATAAACACATTGACAGGAAAACACATTGGAATGGGGCGCCTCTCCTGGAGCAATGACAATGACAAAGTTATGATATTTAATAACACTAAACGTGTTTGGCGTTATGATACGCGGGGAGATTACTGGGTGCTTAGCCTGCAAGACGGCAGCCTGCGCCAGTTGGGAAAAGGATTGCCCGAATCATCGATGATGTTCGCTAAATTCTCTCCCGACGGAACCAGAGTAGCCTACGTTTCCGACAATAATATTTATGTAGAAGATATAAACTCCGGCAAAAGAACCCAGTTGACCCACGACGGAAGCCGGACTATCGTAAACGGTACGTTCGACTGGGTATATGAAGAAGAATTCAGCTGCCGCGACGGTTTCCGCTGGAGCCCGGACGGCAAATATATAGCCTACTGGCAAAGCGATACGGAAGGGACCGGCGTATTCGACATCATCAACAATGTCGATTCTGTCTATCCTACTATCCTCCACTTTCCCTATCCGAAAGCAGGTACAGCCAATTCAGCAGTAAAAGTAGGATATGTCCCGGCAGAAGGGGGAACGACCACCTGGATCGATATTCCCGGAGATCCGCGGAACAATTACATTCCCCGTATGGATTTCATTCCGGAAAGCAACGAATTGTTCATTCAACAATTGAACCGGGAACAGAATACCAATAAAGTATGGATTGCCCAAATAGGCAGTGCAACACCTAAAAATATCTTTACCGATCAAGATGCTGCATGGCTGGATACAAACGATAATATCCAGTGGCTGAAGAACAACCAGTATTTCACCTGGGAAAGCGAACGCAGCGGATGGCGTCACCTGTATCGTGTGAGCCGTGACGGAAAAGAGATTGTCCCTGTCACAAAAGGAGATTTCGATTATATCCAGCCGGTCGGAACCGATCTGCAAAAAGGTTTGGTTTATTTTATCGCTTCACCGGAAAACTATACACAACGTTATCTGTACAGTGCAAACCTGTTCGGCAAAGGCGAAGTAAAACGCTTGAGCCCGGAAAACCAGCCGGGGCAGCATCGTTATAACATGTCTCCGACCGGAAAATGGGCGGTACATACCTACAGCAATTCAGTAACCCCTCCGGTGATTGACATGGTTTCATTTCCCAAGAATCAGTCCGTTCGTATAATCGAAGATAATGCAAAAGCGAAAGAACAATATGACGCACTGGGATTGAATCCGAAAGAGTTTGTCAAAGTCAAATCAGGCGATTTACTACTCGATGCCTGCATGATTAAACCTGTTAACTTCGACCCTTCGAAGAAATACCCGGTTATTATCGAAGTCTATGGCGAACCGGCAGGATCGACCGTACAGGACTCATGGGGTGGCGGCGATCTGTGGAACCAATATATGGTCAATCAAGGATACATCTATGTCAGCATCGAAAACCGGGGAGCTAATGCACCACGCGGACGTGAATGGCGCAAATGCATCTATGGGGAAGTCGGTACATTTGCATCCGAAGATCAGGCACGGGGCATACAGGATCTCGGACGGCAATACCCGTTCATCGACCTGTCCCGTATCGGTATCAACGGATGGAGCGGAGGCGGTAGCCAGACACTGAACTGTATGTTCCGCTATCCGGAAGTATTTCACACCGGCATTGCAATCGCTTTTGTTGCCGACCAGCGCTTATATGACACCATTTATCAGGAACGCTATATGAACACCCCGCAAAATAATCCGGAAGGTTATCGTAAAGGTTCTCCTATCAGTTATACAAAAGGATTGAAAGGAAACTTATTACTGATACACGGAACGGGCGACGACAACGTACATTACCAGAACTGCGAAATGCAGGTGAATGAACTGGTCAAACATGGAAAGATATTCAGTCAGATCAGCTATCCGATGCGTAGCCACGGTATCTATGAGCGTGAAGGCACCACCTTACATCTACGGAAAAGTATGGCAGACTACTGGTTGAAACATTTGCCGGCAGGAGGCAAATAAACATATATAAATTAAAGTATAGAGTAAAAAGGCACTATGAAACGTTTAGTTATATGCTTTGCCGTTATATCGGCCCTATTCTTCATGCCTTCCCGGGCTACGTCCCAGATCAGGGAAAAGGCTGAAGGATTATTGAATGCTGTCATTACAGAGAACAAGACAAACGAGGCCCCGGCCGATTCATCCGCCGCAATGGAAGAAAAGTACCGGCAGGATTCTATCAGAATGCAGGAGCTTGAACTTCAGTTACAGGAAATGAAGCTGAATGAGATCGTACTCCGGACCGAGTTGGATGATGCGTTGAACAAGCATATCACCACCGATTCGCTGAAAAAAGAGGAACAGCGTCACCGCATCGACTCGTTACGAACCCTGACACCCGGTGTCCCTCTTATCATCGACAATGATACGCTCCTCACTTTCTATGCCAAAAGAGGAGGTGTTTCTGCACACGACCGTGCTGAAAATGCCGTCAACTTAATCCTGAAGATCGGAAAAGACCTTAGCCTGAAAACCGACTCTGTATATCTGTTCACCAGTGAATACCAGACGGATATCATGTATGGAGAAAAAGTGATATTGAGTGTTACCGACCAGGATGCCCTTTGGATGAATACGGATAGGGACGAACTGGCAAAACAATATCAATCTGCTGTCCACGATAAGATCCTGTCGCTGAAAAAAGAACACAGCATCCTTCAGATCGCTAAACGGGTAGGCCTTTTCATCTTAGTACTGGTCGTTCAGTATTTCCTGTTTAAGCTGACCAACTATCTGTTCAGAAAACTACGCCGCCGTATTATCTGGCTGAAGCAGAACAAACTCAAATCCATCACCATACGGGATTATGAATTTCTGAACACTCACCGGCAAGGCAGGATACTTATCTTCCTGAATAACATTCTTCGCTATCTGGTTTTACTGATACAGCTTATGTTCAGTGTCCCGATGCTGTTTGCCATATTCCCGCAAACAGAGAATCTGGCAATGAGGTTATTCACTTATATTATCGAACCGATCAAAATGGTTCTTAAATCTGTTGTCGAATACATACCTAACCTTTTCATTATCATTGTCATTTATTACAGTGTAAAATATATTATAAAGGGTATTCAATATATAGCCAATGAGATTGAAAGTGAGAAATTAAAGATCACCGGATTCTATCCGGACTGGGCACAGCCATCATTCAATATTATACGCTTCCTGTTGTATGCCTTTATGATCGCAATGGTCTACCCGTATCTGCCAGGCTCCGATTCCGGTGTATTTCAGGGTATTTCGGTCTTTGTCGGACTGATCGTCTCCCTGGGTTCAAGTACGGTTATCGGAAATATCATAGCAGGGCTGGTCATTACTTATATGCGTCCGTTCAAACTGGGCGACCGTATCAAGTTAAACGAGACTACAGGAAATGTAATTGAAAAAACGCCGTTCGTAACCCGCATCCGTACCCCAAAGAATGAGGTTGTTACAATTCCCAACTCATTCATCATGTCGTCACATACGGTCAATTACAGTGCATCCGCCCGCCAGTTCGGTCTGATCATCCACTCGACAGTCAGTATCGGTTATGATATTCCCTGGCGTCAGGTCCATCAGTTACTGATCGATGCAGCCCGCTCGACTCCCGGAGTGATGTCGCACCCGAAACCGTTTGTTCTGGAAACGGAATTGCAGGACTACTATCCCTGTTACCAGATAAATGCTTATATAAAAGATGCCGACAAATTATCTCAGATATATTCCGACCTGCACCAGAACATACAGGATGTATTCAATGAAGCAGGTATAGAGATCATGTCGCCCCATTATTATGCAGAACGCGACGGTAGTGCTATCACTATTCCTCCTGAATATCAGAAAAAACCGGAGAGTCCGGATAAAAAATGAGAAACAGCCTGTCATATAGTTAAAAAAGTCCTCCTGCAAAACAAAATGCAGGGGGACTTTTGTTATAACGGCAAAGTCACTAATAAATAAAAATGCAGAATAATGAAAAAGTATTTTATCGCAGTAGCAGCTCTGGCTTTATTAGCTGCATGTAGCGGGAAGAAAACAACCGAACCCGCTTTAATAGAGGAAGAAAGCGTAACAGTAGCTGAAGCGGTACCCGATGCACCGGCTTTGCCTGAAGTAACAGGAAAAACGACCAAACCTGTGAACATGCGTGATTCGCTGAAAGTAGATCCTAAAAAAGGAAGCGTTATCCAGAAAAAATATAAGGGAACATTCCCGGCTGCAGATGGTCCCGGCATCGTTTATGACCTGACTTTGTTCTATCAGCAAGATAGCGACGACGGCGTTTACGAAATGGATGCCACTTATCTGGAAGCTGAAAACGGACAGGATAAAACATTCTCTTCTACCGGTAAACGTCAGGTAAAACATGGTACACCCAGCGATTCTGAAGCTGTCGTTTACGAATTGATCCCTAGCGACGGAAGTATGACATTCTATTTCCAGGCAGAAGGCGACAGTCTGACACTATTGAATCAGGAATTACAGAAAGCAGCATCCGATCTGAATTACACCCTGATACTGGTTCCATAAATAAGCACATCTTTGTATAAATAGAAAAGAGGCACCCCAACTCCTACCGGGAATGCCTCTTTTCGCTTTTTATAATATAGGTAATTACTTGATTCCTAATTTTGTTTTGATCGTTTTAGGCAGTGCATCTTTGTGAACGACGATCGTCATAGTTTTAAAAGCGACAAACGGTTCCGAAGCATACCAGGTTCCTTTATATTTGTTGTCAGTTCCCCAGGAATTCTTTACCATATAGAACTTCTTACCGTTCTGGTCTTTGGCAATACCATAGATCAACATGCCGTGATCATCGGTAGTCTGATAGTTATCATAATCTTTCTGACGCATTTCCTGAGTGATCGTCAATTCCTTGCAACCCGGTTTTTCGATCATCTTCTTGATCTCTGCATCCTTCTCAGTCTTGCTCAAACCTACCCATTTATCCTGGTCTGAACCGGATGTTTCGATGGAAGTAACATCAGCAGCTACAGCAATACCGTTACGAGTAAAACCTTTTTCACTAACATCGGCAGCCCATGCGATAGAATAACCTGTATTGATTGCATTGTCCATGACCTGCATCAGTTCATCCAACGGCAGGTTATAAGACAAATCCCAACGCCAGTTATCCTGCACTTCGATAGGGAATGCAGTATAGAAAGGATGATGTGTATAAGAAGTCAAAGAGATATAGTCATCGATATTCAAACCCAGTTCTTCACCAAAGCTCTTCGGAGTATATTCCTTTCCGTTGTAAGTAAACTTTTCAGGAACTGCTCCCAAATAAGAATCGATAATCCCGTCAAAACCTTTCTTCCAGACTGGCGACAGCTTTCCGTTCGGATTCTTGATGATTGTATTTACATAAGAGATGGCCAGGCTTTCCAATTCACCGTGCACATGCTGTTCTTCGCCATACTGCAATCCGTTCATGACTGATTCGGGTACTGCGCCATAATGTTTCGTTGCGTAAAGCACATCTCCAAACGAACCACCCTGTGCGAAGTTCAGACACCCATGTAAACGGACAAATTTATCAGCCTTATCTTTATAAGAATGACTTACTACAAACATCTCAGACAGGTCATATTCACCTTTTCCCGTACGCAACAATTCTGCTTCCAGGAAACCGATTCCAGAGAACGACCAACACGTTCCCGTACGGTTCTGATTCTTGACCGGAGTAATTTTCAATTCTTTGACCGGAGTAAACACATACTCGTCTTTTTCCTGTGCTTCAACACTCGTTGCAGAGAAGGCACAAGCCAACAGCAGGCTAGCAGCAATAAGTTTCTTCATCTTTTGTTTTCGATTATATTAGCAATTATACATTTTGAGGCAAATGTACGGGTTTTATTCCTTTTTTCCATACTTTTGCAACTCATGATTTTACAATTATAAATAAACGGAGACATGAAAATAACTATTATCGGAGCCGGGAATATCGGTGGCGCCATTGCCCGTGGACTGGCAAAAGGCCATATGTTCAAAGCATCGGACATAACCTGTACGGCACAGTCGCAAGCTACATTGGATAAAATCAAAGCGGCCAATCCTGATTTTGTCGTATTGTCCGACAATATCGAAGCCGTAAAAGGAGCCGACATCGTTGTCATTGCAGTAAAACCCTGGAGGGTGGAAGAAATTATCGACCAGATAAAGGGAGTACTCGATTCCGACAAACAGATCATCGTTTCAGTAGCCGCAGGAATCACTTTCGAGACACTGAATACATATCTTACAAAGAAAACCAGTTACGAGGACTGGGTGACGCCGGCACTGTTCCGTATCATGCCTAATACTGCTATCGAAGTATTGAGCAGCATGACTTTTGTCTCTGCACATAATGCAACGAAAGAACAGTGCGATTTGATTGTCAACATATTCAACGAACTGGGAAATGCCATGCTGGTAGAAGAACGCCTGATGGGTGCCGGAACGGCATTGGCCTCGAGTGGCATTGCCTTTGCCCTTCGTTATATCCGTGCAGCAATCGAAGGTGGTGTCGAACTCGGTTTCTATCCGAAGCAGGCACAGGAGATCGTTGTTCATACGGTAAAAGGGGCTACAGACCTGTTGCTGGAAAATAAAAGCAATCCGGAAATGGAGATAGACAAAGTAACGACTCCGGGAGGAATTACGATCAAAGGGTTGAATGAAATGGAAATGTCTGGTTTCACTTCTTCGGTGATCAAGGGTCTGAAAGCCAGTAAGTAAAAATTTGGTTCAGAATTTATTATGCACGTTTCAGCCTTCAGGAACTTCCGACCCCAGATAATCATAGCTTAATCCTGAAGGATAAAAATATTGGGTAAAAATATATCTGATTCCTAAACTCAGGACGATACAGCCATAGATTTTACCTCAATGACACGCTTTATTCTCCCTTCAGGATAATACCCTGTAAATCAAATCGTGAAGCGACTGAAGGCTGAAAGGTGACTATATGGATCTCGCTAGTAGAAGCCATTTCGGGTAGCTGCTGCAGTCATTCCCAGTAGCTGCAGCAATCATGAAAAATCGCTGCAGCACTTATTTGAAATGGCTGCCTACCCATTCCGGAGTGACTGCCTACCCATTCTGAAAAAGACGTAAGCTTTTCGACAAAAAAACGTAAGCTTTTTCTCTGAAGATTTCGCCTTTTTCTAACCCAGGAATCAATCAATCAATCAATCAATCAATCAATCAATCAATCAATCAATACCTAATTTCACCTTGATCGCTTTGGGAAGTGCAGCTTTGTGGACGACGATATCCATCGTCTTGTAAGCCACAAACGGTTCAGAAACATACCAAATACCTTTATATTTGTTATCAGTGCCCCAGGAGTTCTTCACCATATAGAACTTTTTGCCATTCTGATCTTTGGCAATACCGTAGATCAACATGCCGTGATCATCAGTAGTCTGATAGTTATCATAATCCTTCTGACGCATTTCCTGAGTGATGGTCAATTCCTTACATCCCGGTTTCTCGATCATCTTCCTGATCTCCTCATCTTTTTCCGATTTGCTCAAGCCAACCCATTTATCCTGATCCGAACCGGATGTCTCCATAGAAGCCACATCGGCAGCGACAGCAATTCCGTTACGGGTAAAACCTTTTTCACTTACATCAGAACCCCACACAATCGTATAACCGGTATTTATTGCATTATCTATGACCTGCATCAACTCATTCAACGGCAAGTTATATGCCGATTCCCAACGCCAATTATCTTCCAGTTCAAGAGAGAATTCCGTATAAAAAGGATGATGCGTATAAGACGTCAAAGAAACATAGTCGTCCATATTCAGCCCCAGTTCTTCTCTGAAACTCTCCGGGGTATATTCTTTTCCGTTATAAGTGAACTTCTCCGGAATTTCACCTAAATAAGAATCGATAATTCCGTCAAAACCTTTCTTCCAGGCAGGCGACAACTTCCCGTTAGGATTTTTGATCACAGTATTTACATAAGAGAGAGCCAGACTTTCCAGCTCGCCATGCACATGCTGATCTTCACCATACTGCAGTCCGGTCATGACCGATTCAGGAACGATACCATAATGCTTAACGGCATACAGCACATCACCGGAAGAGCCACCCTGACCAAAATTCAGACAACCATGCAAACGGACGAACTTATCGGCCTTGTCCTTATAAGAGTGGTTTACAACAAACATTTCAGACAAGTCATATTCACCTTTTCCCATACGTAACAATTCAGCTTCCAGGAAACCGATTGCTGAGAAAGACCAACAGGTACCTGTACGGTTCTGGTTCTTTACGGGAGTAATCTTCAATTCTTTTACCGGAGTAAATACATACTCATCACTTTCCTGTGCCCAGACATCAGTCACAGAAAACGTACAAGCCAGCAATAAGCCGGCAGTAATTAGTTTATTCATCTTTTGTTTTTGATTATATTAAAAAAGCTGTCTCTTTATTTTGAGACAGCTTCGCAAAATTAACAAATAAACACCACCAGAATCATGATGGCTGATTATTGTTTCACTTTTTTACGGCGATTCAACTCTGACTGTAGCATCTTTAGTTCACGACTGGTCTGCCCGGCAACTGAAGTATTTTCTTCTGCCCGACGAATCAGATAAGGCAGAACCTCTCTTACCGCAGCATAGGGCACATATTTCGTAACGTTATATTTTTCATGCGCCAGATTGAATGAGATATTATCACTCATTCCCAGCAACTGGGCAAAAAAGATACGGGGATCGTTCCTTTCAAGGCCTTTTTCATCTATCAGCTTTGCTAATTTATAATTACTTTCCTCATTATGTGTCCCCATAAACATTTCCAGGTGATCCAGATGATCCATTGTGAAACGAACGGCTGCATCAAAATTCTCATCCGTCGCTTTTTTATCCTTACAGATCGGATCAGGATAACCTAAAGCTGCAGCACGAGCACGTTCGGCTTCCATATAAGCTCCACGTACAAACTTGACTCCGGCAATATATCCTTTTTCCGTGGCATCATCCAGGATACGGCGCAGGTAAGGCATGCGGTCGTGCCGGTACATCTGTAAAGTAGCAAATACGATAGCCCGTTTTTTATTATATTTCCGCATTGCTTCGTCAGTCAGTTCATCCAACGCATCCTGGAAACAGTAATCCTCGGCATCGACGATCAGGCGGACATCATTTTCATAGGCCCGCTGACAAAATGCCATAAAACGTTCCTTGAATTCACGGAAAGCCTTTACCTCCTCGATGGTCAGTTCGCTTCGTTTTTCGGATGCTTTGGCCAACAGTTCATCAGTTACAATAGTAGAAGGTTTGAATACAGCATATGCCAGGTTATCGTTTCCTTTTGCGAAATCGATCGAACGTATTGTCTCTTCAAATGTAGCTTGTATACCTTCGGGAGTCTGTTCTCCTTCGGCTGAGAAGTCGAGTGTTGAACGCACATTGAAGCGGCGAAGATGGTCGATTGCCCTCGTACAATCCTGCAAGGTCTCACCACCGACAAACTGTTTATACAACGTAGGCTTCACAGCCCATGCAAGAGGGAAATGAATTTTTAAAGCGATATTACTGGCGAAGCTGGCGCATTTTACCAACCACGGATATTTGATTGTGTTGAATAGTAAGTAAGCGTTTTTCAATTCGGACTGCGATTTGGATGAGAACGCAATCTCTGTATTATTAAAGTCTAACATAGCATTTGATTTTAAGAGTTAACAGATGACAGTTGACAGATGACAGATAAACAGGTAATATCTCATTAACCATTACCTGTCAACTGTCACTTGTCAATTGTCATCTGATATGTTATTTTTCTCCTAAGAACGGATAACCATAAGAAGTAGGCGGAACCAGAGCCTCTTTGATACAACGAGGATTCGTCCAGCGGATCAGGTTCAACGGACCACCAGCCTTATCGTTCGTACCGGAAGCTCTTGAACCACCGAACGGTTGCTGGGCAATAACGGCACCTGTCGGCTTATCGTTGATATAGAAGTTACCGGCTGCATAACGAAGCTTATTGAAAGCTGTATCGATAGCATACCGATCGCGTGCAAAGATAGAACCTGTCAGGCCATACGGAGAAGTGCGGTCACACAGTTCGAGTGTTTCTTCATATTTATCATCGTCATAGACATAGATTGTAATGACCGGACCAAAAATTTCTTCTACCATACTCTTGAACATCGGATCGGTCGTCTTGATAACTGTCGGTTCAACAAAATAACCGACCGATTTATCACCATTACCTCCAAAGACGATCTCTGCATCCGGCGACTGTTTCGCATAATTGATATAGCTCATGATATTATCGAACGATGCCTCATCGATAACGGCATTGATAAAGTTCGTGAAGTCCTGCACATCTCCCATCTTGATCTCTTTCAACATATCGCCAACCTGGTCTTTCACTTCTTTCCACATGGAAGCAGGTATATAGGCACGTGATCCGGCAGAACATTTCTGTCCCTGATATTCGAATGCACCGCGAACAATAGCCGTTGCTACGTCCGAAGACGGAGCTGAAGGATGAACAAAAATAAAATTTTTTCCACCTGTTTCACCGACAATCTTCGGATAAGATTTATAATGACCGAGGTTCTCACCCATCTGACGCCATAAGGTATTGAATGTAGCTGTCGAACCGGTGAAATGGAAACCTGCCAGATCGCGGCTACCTGTTACCACCTTACCGATCACACTGCCCTGGCCAGGGATAAAGTTGACAACACCATCCGGTAATCCGGCTTCCTGGAAGACTTTCATCAGCAGGTAATTCGAATGGATAGCTGTCGTAGACGGTTTCCATACAGCAACATTCCCCATCATAGCCGGTCCCATATTCAGGTTACTGGCGATAGAGGTAAAGTTGAATGGTGTCAACGAGAACACGAAACCTTCCAGTGCACGATATTCCATCCGGTTCAGGATACCTGTTTCCGAATAAGGCTGGTCTGCATACACCTGGCTGGCATAGAATGTACTGAAGCGCAGGAAATCGATCAACTCGCAAGGAGCATCGATCTCTGCCTGGAACGGATTCTTGCTCTGGCCCAGCATGACGGAAGCATTCAACAGATAACGATATTTTGTGGCAAAGAGTTCCGCCACCCTCAACATAACGGACGCACGTTCTACCCAAGGCAGTTCCGACCAATCTTTATGCGCTTTCATAGCGGCATCGATAGCCATTTGTACCTCTTTCTCACCTGCTTTATGGTAAGTAGCCAATACATGGTGATGATCATGTGGCATAACCACTTTACCGGTGTTGCCCGTACGAACTTCTTTCCCTCCGATGATCAATGGAATATCCCATTCTTCATTCGACAGTTGTGCTAATGTTTTTTTCAGGGCTGCTTTTTCACTTGATCCGGGTGCATACGATTTTACCGGCTCATTAATTGGCTTAGGAAATCTAAAGATAGCGTTATCCATGTTGTTTTTAGTTTATGAATGGTTAATCAATGATTTTATCTATGCTGTAAACGTAATAAAATAATTTTAAATCAAACGGCTTAATGCGTTAAATTAGTTTTAATTGGACAAGTGTCTTTCTGCCGGACATATCAACATTTTCTTTACCATATCTGTTATTAGGATATAATCATCTTAAATGTATAAACTATGGCTATTAAAAGTGTTTGGATAGAAGAAGATTGTATCGCTTGCGGTACTTGCGAAGGTATATGTCCGGAAGTTTTTCATGTAACTGACCGTTCCCACGTAAATGAAGGGGTGAACTTCAACGATTTCGAAGAAGGGATCAAAGAAGCTGCTGAAAGCTGTCCGGTCAGCGTTATTAAATATGATTAAGTGAGGATGGATCACTCACCGTTTCACAGAGTAAAAAGCAGAGAGGTTATTCCATCCGGAGTAACCTCTTTTTCCGCCGGTACTTGTGGTTATTCCGATAAAAAACCGTATATTCACAAAAAAGATAAATGGGATGAAAAGAGCTGTTATATTTCCGGTATTCTGTCTTATTCTGCTTAGTTACTGTACGACTAAAACGGACAGGGCGGTCTCCGGCGGAGAAGCTCTTCCCGACTCTATATCTATAGAAGCGGCAGAGGTAATCGATACGGTTCCCAAAGAGATCATCATAGAAAAAGAACTGCTCTATGACCAGCATACCTTGGCCGACACATATCCTTATAAAGACACGACACGGGAATTCCAGTGGGATAAAATAAAAGAACGCCTCTCCTGGCTGGAATCTATCCAGAAGAAACCGGCGACCTGGTCAGTCCTGCAGAATTACAGGAACAAAAACGGAGAAGCTCCGTTGGTAAAAAACTACCACAGGGATTCATATCGGCGCATTGCGGATTCTTTAGGTGTCGAACGTTTCCAGGGAATCCCTCTTTACCTGACGACAGATACCTCCGTTCCTGAACTCTACGGCAGAGACGGTGCTCTGGTTAAACATCTGGAAGATTACACTAATTTTACAAAAGTAGCTTCCGTACATACCGGAAAGGAATGGATGATCCCTAAAAAATATATCAAGACCATTCCCGACACGATCGCATTCAGAAAAGCTATCTTCGTCGATACAAAGAATCAAAACATTGCGACATTGGAACAGGATGGCGATAAATGGCTGGTTAGAAGTATGAATCCTGCAACTACCGGGTTACACAGACCACCTTATGCCCAGGAAACTCCTCCCGGCGTATATGTCGTCCAGGAAAAGAAACCCCGTATGATCTATTTGGTGGACGGGACAACAGAAACCGGAGGATTTGCGCCTTATGCCAGTCGCTTCACTAACGGAGGGTATATCCACGGCGTACCGGTCAATGCCCCACGCAAAACATTTATCGAATACAGCCCATCGCTAGGCACGACTCCCCGCTCCCACATGTGTGTCCGGAACGCCACTTCGCATGCTAAATTTATTTACGACTGGGCACCGGTTTATGAGGCACTCGTTTTTGTTTTCGATTAAAAAGTCTAACTTTGCAGTCTGATTCACACAGACATGCACAAAATTTTCATCTACCTGCTCCTCCTGTTCATACCTGTGAATTTCTCCCAAATGAGAAGTTCAGAACCTGTCATGTATGAAATTTCAAGCTGTCGGCAACTATACCAGGAGATGCGACTGGAAGGGATCGTAAACTTCACGGCATTCGAACAGGCAATCGCCGGATATAATAAAATCGAAGAAAAGTCAAAAGAGATACTGACACTGGTCGATTTCAGCAAGCCCTCCACCGAAGAACGCTTTTATGTATTCGATATGAGACATAAAAAACTGTTATTCTCTTCACTTGTGTCACACGGAAAGAATAGCGGAGGAAATTATGCCACTTCTTTCTCCAACGAGAACGGTTCTCTCAAAAGTTCATTGGGATTCTTTCTGACAGAAAATACCTATCAGGGTAAAAACGGTTATTCGCTTGTCCTTAACGGACTGGAAAAAGGGATCAACGACCGCGCAAAAGAACGGGCGATCGTGATCCACGGAGCAGCTTACTCCAACCCCTCTGTCATATCTTCATCCGGTCGCCTGGGACGCAGCTTCGGTTGCCCGGCATTGCCACAGGCTGTAAGCAAACCTATTATCAACACGATTAAAGGCGGTTCCCTGCTTTTTATCTACGCTAATAATCAGAATTATCTGGCTTACAGCCCTATTTTATCCAAACAACAGGTTGCTTCCATGTAGATCATTCATCCCCGTGCTTAAACGGGATGTCGATCATCTCCGATTCCAAATGGCTTCCTGCTTTCTTATCGAAACTGATCTTAAAAGCATAAGCATATTCACACGGCTTCTCTGCCGGAACAGATAGTTTCAAACCTTGGTCGGTCTGCTTCCAGCTGATCTTCGCATCGGATCCCAACAACTTCACATCCAGTATCTTTGCATCGGCAACAGTAGTCTTATCCAGCGATTTTATTAAAACACCGGCCTTATCCCAATTCAGAACAATCGCATAAAGATCGTTTCCTTTGGTTGTAAAACGCATATCACGGGCGGTATAAGCGGTCGCTTCATTATCCGTGAAGGTACCGGCAGTACCGGCAATATCTCCTTCTCCTGATTTTATCCAGCAACGAGTTCCGTAGATCGCTTCTCCGTTCACTTTCAGCCAATCACCGATAGAAAGCAACACCGATTTTTGTTCTTCCGTAATCGTTCCGTCCGCACGGGGACCGATATTCAGCAACAGGTTACCGTTTTTACTGACAATATCGATCAGGTCGTGTACAATCTGTTCCGGGGTTTTATTCTCTTCACCATCGGTATAACACCACGAATGTTTACCAACGGAAGTATCTGTTTGCCAGGGATATTTACGCATCTTATCCAATTTACCACGCTCTACGTCGCCAACCTGGATATTTGTCGGGTAACCATGCTTGGTATTTACCACAACACCTCTTCCCCAATCTATCGAATTATTATAATAGTAAGCCATAAACTTGTTGAAGTAAGGACGTATAACCGGATTATTCACTGTCCAGTCAAACCAGATCAACTGAGGCTGATACTTATCTATCAGTTCATGAGTATGTGCCAAGAAGTCCAGACCGACCTCATCCGTATATTTCTCCTGTTCCAGTCGACGGCCATATAGAGAGACCGACTTATCCTGCACATCCGAAGGAAACTCCATTCCTCCATTGTAAAACCAGGAGTTTTCCAGCCGGTGGCTCGACAGGCCGAAAACAAGTCCTTCCTTCTCAGTCGCTTTCTTCAACAAACCGATAATATCTTTCTTCGGTCCCATCTTTACGGCATTCCACGGATTCAGATCGCTGTCATACATAGCAAAACCGTCATGATGCTCCGCAACAGGTACCACATATTTTGCACCAGCAGCCTTGAACAACGACACCCATTCATCCGCATTAAACTTCTCCGCCCCGAACATCGGTATAAAGTCTTTATAACCGAACTTTACATGATCGCCGTATTTTTCAATATGGTGCTTATATTCCTTAGAATCTTTCTTATACATATTTCTCGGATACCATTCATTTACATAGGCCGGAACTGCATAAACACCCCAATGGATAAATATACCGAACTTTGCATCTGAAAACCATGCAGGAAACTGGTAATTCTCACCCATATTTTCCCAGTTATCCTGAAACACAGCCGTCCCTTTCGGAGAGGCTACCGAAAGAATATCCTTTGCCGGTGTACCGGCCTGCTTGCATGACATAAGTAAGGATAATGCAATGAATAGAAAAGAAGTGTGCTTGCCCATAAGATTAACAGATTAAATTAGATATACAAAAGAACTATTATTAATATGAAATGAGTGATACAAAAAAGAGAAGGAATAACACGATTTCGACATTTTATCATTCATACCCGGAATAGTATAGTTATTTTCCATAAAAAAACTCTATCTTGCAAACGTTAAAGAAAAGAGATAGAACACACTTACATAACAATTTAAATCTAATAAGTAACAATGATGAGTAAAGTACTAAATGCTCTGCCGGTAATATTACTGACCCTTATAACATTACCGATATCGGCACAATCTGAATTTTACGTTGCCGAGACAGGCAAAGACACAGGCGACGGAAGTTTAAGGAATCCGTTGAACAGTATCCCTGCCGCTTTGGAAAAGGCTCGGACGGAAAAAGGAGACGTGGTCATTTATATCCGGGAAGGGAAATATATTCTTGACAAACCGGTCGTATTCACCCCGCAGGATGGAAACGACAGCCGGCAACTCTCCGTAAAAGCCTACCCGGGAGAAAAAGTAATCCTCTCTTCAGGTATCCCTTTAACCCTAAAATGGGAACCTTATAAAAAAGGAATTATGAAAGCCAAAATAGATGGTAACCCCGTAATGGATATGTTGGTTGCAGACGGCCAGCTCCGCCACATGGCCCGTTACCCGAACTTCGATGAAAAAGCAGTCCGTTTCAATGGAACTTCAGCTCAGGCTACCGCTCCCGAACGGGTCAAAAAATGGAAAAATCCCACTGGAGGATATCTGCACGCCATGCACAATCATGACTGGGGTGACTTTCATTACCGCATTACGGGGAAAAATAAGAAAGGAGAATTAGAGATGGAAGGAGGCTGGCAAAATAACCGCCAGTCCGGTCTTCACCCGGATAACCGGATGGTGGAAAATATATTTGAAGAACTCGATGCTCCGGGCGAATGGTATTATGCTGCCGGTGAACATACATTATATTACTATCCATTGGAAGGCGAAAATGTATCTAAAGTACTTTTCGAATCTCCTCAACTCAAACACCTGATCGAATTTCGGGGAACAGAAGCCACCCCGGTAAAGAATATCACACTGGAAGGTTTGGAATTGACACAAACACTGCGTACGTTCATGGAACCGTATGAACAACTGCTCCGCTCGGACTGGACGGTCTACCGGGGGGCTGCCGTATTCTTTGAAGGAACCGAGCATTGTGCATTACGCAACTGTTACTTGCATAACCTGGGAGGAAATGCTATTTTCTTTTCCAATTATAACCGTCATTCAGAAGTATCCGGTTCTCATCTCACCCGGATCGGTGCCAGTGCCATTTGTTTTGTCGGTGATCCGGATGCGGTCCGTTCACCGAGTTTTGAATACGGAGAATTTGTTCCGTACGAACAACTGGATCATACCAAAGGCCCCAAAAGCAATAACTATCCGGCTCAATGCCTGGTATACGATAACCTGATCCACTCGATCGGCCTGTTTGAAAAACAGATCACCGGAGTTGAACTATCCATGTCGCAAGCTATCACCGTCAGTCACAACAGTATCTACGACACCCCCCGCGCCGGAATCAATATCAGCGAGGGGACATGGGGTGGACATATCCTGGAATTCAACGACATTTTCGATACGGTGAAAGAAACCGGCGACCATGGTTCTTTCAATTCCTGGGGACGCGACCGTTACTGGCATCCGAGCTACAAAACAATGGAATCCATCGTAGCCAAAGATCCGGCCCTTATTCTGGCGGATGCTGTCCGGACGACCGTAATCAGAAATAACCGTTTCCGCTGTGACAGGGGTTGGGATATCGATCTGGACGACGGTTCCAGTAATTACCACATATATAACAACCTATGCCTCAACGGAGGGATCAAGCTACGGGAAGGTTTTTACCGTGTAGTAGAAAACAACATCATGGTCAATAACTCTTTCCATCCGCATGTCTGGTTTATAAACAGCGGCGATGTCTTTACACGCAATATCGTCATGACAGAATACAAACCGATCGGTGTACGGGAATGGGGATTGATGGTAGACTATAATATTTTCACTGATAGCCTCTCCTGTGCCACCGCCCGAAAAAACAATACGGATGAACACTCCATTGTGACTTCCGTACAATTCAGTAATCCATCAGAAGGAGATTTTACCGTTGCCGATGATTCCGAAGCCATAACCAAAGGCGGCTTCCGCAATTTTGTTATGGACCAGTTCGGAGTGGTCTCTTCTCGTCTGAAAGCGATCGCACATACTCCCAAAATGCCTACTCCCATCATCATCGCCACTCATGCAGACGACGAAGTAATCAACTGGAGCGGGGCAACGATCAAAAGCCTGCAAACGCTCGGTGAACGGTCGGCAACAGGAATGGACTCAGAACGGGGAGTATATGTAGTATCGGTCAATGCTCTAGGCGGTAAACTACGGGATTATATCCGTCCGAATGACGTGATCCTGAAAATAGAAACTATCACCGTCAACAACCTGAAAGAAATGCAGGATGCTCTTCAGAAGATCGATAAGTCGAAAGATATCGAATTTATTATCTTCCGGACACAAAAAGAAAACAAAATCGTTATCCCCGGCAAGTTACTGGACTAACCGGATTATAGTCAAAGGAAGATGAAGGAAAAAGAGAATACAGACCTGATCCTGCTGAATATCGGATATGCGGTTCACCGTGCCGACTGGAATTACAAAAATGTAAACAGTCCGTTCGCCCGCATTTATCTGGTCAGGCAAGGCATAGCCAAACTGCATTTACAGGATCAGGTCCAGTCTCTTACCCCCGGACATCTTTACCTGATTCCTCCATTCACGCTACATAGTTATGAATGCGACGATTTCTATACATTATATTATATACATATTTATGAGAACCCGCTATCCAACCAACGTATCCTGGAAGATTATATTTTTCCGGTGGAAGTGGATGCGACCCCGCTGGACAGTCAACTGGTGGAACAACTGGCCGACATCAATCCCGGAAGAAACCTGAAAGAATACGATCCTTCCAACTACGACAATTCTTCCACCCTGATGCAAAACATCCTGCTTCACACTAAAAACCCGACCTATACCATGATGGAAACACAGGGGATTTTGCTTCAACTATTGTCACGTTTTATGAAAGAGGCGACACACAAATATGAGATTACCGATAACCGGATACGAAAAACGATCCGATATATCCGTAAAAACATCGACAAGAACATAACCATCGATGAACTGACCGAGATTTGTTGCCTCTCTAAAGACCATTTCATCCGGCTTTTCAAAGAGGAAATACACGTCACTCCGGTACAGTACATCAACCAAAAGAAAATAGAAAAAGCCCAGTTGTTGATTATCACCGACAATCGTCCGGTCAAAGACATAGCTTATACGCTTTCTTTCGAGAACGTATCTTATTTCAACCGGCTTTTCAAAAGATACACGGGGCTGACTCCTGTCATGTATAAAAGTAAATTATAAATTATTCGTACAAATGAAAAATACGTTCCATCAACTGCCATTTTTCGGCAGAACTGGCATTCGGATCAGCTTGTTGGAAAACCGACATATATTCTTCCCATTCAGCCTGTCGCGGTAAACCCGCCAAACGAGCGAAAGCTGTATCCCAATCAAAATCGGCCGGAGTCTCCACGATCATGAACAATCGGTTCCCGCACAGATAAATTTCCATTTCCAATATCCCGACGCTCTTGATCCCTTCGCCTATTTCAGGCCAGTGACATGCTTGTCCATGTCTTTTCTTATATTCTTCAATCAATTCCGGATCGTCTTTCAAATCCAGCGTCTGGCAATAACGCTTGGTAGGGAAATCATATCGCTTGCTTTTGTATCCATTCTTTTTATCTTCCATAAACTGTATTATTTAATAAAATCATCCGACAGGAATGATTCGAATACAAATAAAGCAATTATTATGCTACCGGAATAATATTATTCCGGCAAGGGATAAAACGATATCGATACAAGCATCGTGAAATACGGATCAAAATAGCTATCTTTACCCGCTTATAAAAATAAAATAAAATGAAGATAACCTCCCCTCGCATAACTAAAATATTAAAAGAAGACGGTCCACTTGACGAAACACTCCTGCTGGCAGGAGAAGACGTGACAGAATATTCTTTCAGGAATCAAAGACTATTCGAAGTTAAAACGGAAAATATCAGCATGCAATCCTGCCTGTTCACCAACTGCCTGCTGATCGGTTGCAGCATAAAAAAGTCGCAGTTCAGTGATATTATCTTCCGAAACTGCGACTTATCAAATGTCAATTTCTCCGGCTCAGGTTTTCACCGGATCGAATTTATCGAATGTAAACTGATCGGTACTAATTTTTCCGAATCAGCTTTAAATCATACGGTTTTCACCAACTGTAAAGCCGAATATCTGAATCTTACCATGAGCAAACTGAAATACGTCAGCTTCGATCAGTGTGATCTTCGGAACAGTTCTCTTGAAAATTGCCAGTTTGCCAGTGTAAACTTCAATGCCAGTGATCTCAAAGAAGCGGAATTTTACCGTACGCCCTTAAAAGGTACCGACTTCAGCAACTGCGACATATCCGGCATCCGAATAAGTCCCATAGTCGGTTGTGAGTTACGCGGAGCTACCGTCACTTCTTTACAAGCACTCGAACTGGCCCATCTACTGGGGGTGACTATCAAAGGATAATCTTCATTTTCAAACTGATTATCTTGCATATTCCTGATGTCTTTTAAGCCAGGCGACTGCATAAGAGCAGACAGCCCGAGGTTTCAACTGATTTTCTAACGCATAGTCGAAAGCCGCTTTCACCAAAGAGGCAGCTATCCCCTGACCTTCGAGAGGCTCCGGCACTATCGTGTGGATAATATCCAGATTATTGCCAACGAGCCTGTACTGCACAAAGGCAGTTAAACCATCCTGCTTTAATTCAAAGCGCAACTTTTCAGGATAGTGAATAATATCATATTCCATAATTCTATTTTTTATCTTCAATACAACACCCTATATTGTTAAAACAGTTCAGTCCGGGATTAGTTCACTGTCTGGTTCATTTTGTCCGAAAACTTTTACCTCTTGCCGGTTCTTCTTTTTAGGATGGAAAAAGTTCTTCACTTTAGTAAAAAATCCAGTCACTCCCTTGGCCACATCCTGTGCCTTTTTAGAGACACCCACCGATTCTGTCAGTGCCGGACGAAGGATCTGCCATAAATAATTGAATGTAGAATGGTATGGATCACGCTCTATGCTTAATTGGGAATAACGAGGCCGGTGCGTACCCTGCTCAGGATGATCAGGATTATCATGTTTCAGTACCAGATTGGCCAGGCGGGAGAGAAATTTATTATCGATCACTTCACCATTTTTTTCCTTCATTATCTCTGCTTTCAAATCTCTGTAAAGGAATAACATCTCGACTGTGGCTCCTTTTGTTGAAGCTTCCGTACTGAATGTGAAGTCTGTCAGCCTGCCGCTCTCTACCTTAGCAAAAGCCAGGGGAGTGATCAATTCGTTCAGCGCAGTCAGGTCAAAGTCTGCCAGATGTGCATCCAGCAGGAAACGGTCATTCAGGGAATCGACCGGAAGCATCCAGGTAGCGGTAAAATAGCCTTTGCCCATCAATTTGCCGTTCGCATCCAGACGGATATATTGATCCGGCCGGGAGGCTATATTGGTAAAACCTGAAAATTTACCGTTCATTTCCGTGAAAAAGAGTTTACCCGGTTGTATCCCTTTTTTCGATAATTCTTCGTAGACAACGGTTAGGTTATTCACACCAAGACTGTCGATAGCCACTTTCACCGGAGCCTTCTGCAAACCGGAATAGATCATCGGTACAATATGGCGGGGAACAGCAATCTGCTGATTCTTGAAGTTTTGAAGTTCTGCATCATCTATCTGCACCTCCTTTATCCGGACTATCTGTTCCGAAAAGTAAGCAGGTAAATCAATTCCCGATAATCCCAGTTTACCGACTTTAATATCGAACCAATCCTGATGCTTAGGCTGGCGATAAGCAAATTCCATCTTCGGATAGGTAGAAATCAGATGGATATTTTCCATGTTCAGATCGGTATTATCCAGATTAACCTTTCCTATCTTCAACGTATAAAAACCATTATCCAACGGGAATGCCAGATCCCGGGTATCGAAGCGGACGGTTTTCAATCCAAATATCCGGTCCTTTGTATTGAGATGCAATCCTTCCAAAAACAGGCTTGCGGTATCATGATCCCATACAGCATTGGAAATATTCAGTTTCCCCAGTGAAAGATCAGGAGTGAAACGGTTGACTGCTTCATAGATATCATTCGATATGATCAGGGGAGATTTCTTTTTTACCTTTATCGTATCAGGTGAGTTTCCGGCCTGATAGCGGATAACTGGTTCAGACAGATCTATCGAACCGACAGAAAAATGCAAGCTATCCCAGGCAATCTTACCAATTTCCAAATCATGGAGTGTGAGATGCAATAAACTACCATCCTTTTTCAACATTCGTATATCAGGCGATTCGACGTGTAGGGAGGCTGCATCCAGATGTTGAAGCAACTTTTGAGGCAAATGGCTCAATCCTGTAGCATAGACCATCGGAGTTTCTACACTAATATATGAATCCGCCCCCAGCTGCCATAAAGAATCCTGTGGAAGCAGTTTCACGTCCTGCAAACTCAATACACCTTTTGATGTTGAGAAATTTCCTTTCCGCACAGCCAGGCGATAGGCTTTACCCGGTAAATAATTATCGAAATCGCTGAAACTAAAACCGAAATGATCGCAGGCAAAGAATAGACTGCCGCTCCGGTTTGTACTGTCATTCACCAGAAAACGGGTTGCATAAAAATTAAAATCTTTCAATTTGTAGACAACCGGATCAGGAACACTCCGGTCATTCAACGTAACATAGGCATGATTCAGATCGATCCGCTTGATAGACAAATATTGTAATAAAGGATTCAGGATACTTTCAACATCTGCCCTCGGATCGACCGGCGCTTTCACTTCTTTATTCTTTTTCGCATAAGACGGTGATTTATAATAATAAATTACCGGACGGTCTATCTTGAACAGGTCGGCACTGATTCCTTTGTCATAAAGCAAACCTTTCATAGCCAATGTGTCAATACTGCCGGACATATAATCTTTCCGGGAGTTGACCGATATCGGTTTCAAACGAATTTTCTCGATACTGAAATCTCCGGACTCTGTATCCAACGCCATACGTTCGACATCGAAACGATGATTGCGTGCCGTCATATTTCCACTGATACCGGTTGCTTCAAAAGCAAAGTTTTGAGAATACCACAATCCGTGTTTCTCTTCGGCAAGCGAATCGATCAGAAAACCGGTTGCCTGGAAATTAAAATTATCCAGTTTATAGACTTCCACCGAATCTTTCACTGCTTGCGAATAGGTTACTTTCGCGGCATCGATCCCTATTGTTTTTATTGAAACGCTATGAAGCACCGGTGAAATAATATCATAAAGCGACAAGGCCTGTACCAGGGAATCGGTATCGATCTTCGCTGCACCGTCAACCGGTTTATTAACCTCCGAATCATTGCCAGCCAGGTTAAAGATTTGAATATCCGATGAAGATATTTCAAACGAACGCGCCGTCAGATAATTCAGCGCTTCCTCCCGTTTAAAATGAACACCGTTGACCTCTACGGTTTTGACCTGTGCATCGACATAACTGTCCGGGCGTTGCTTATTTTCCGTCCACAAACTATCCTGCGGGATCAAACGTATCTTCTCTATATAAATAATCGAGTCCTGCGTGCTGAGTTTTATGCTGTCAGTCCGGAGAAGAAAGTCGTTGTTAGCTAGCAGAGTCTGCGGTTGGTTCGTGACAAACTCGAAGTTATCACAGTAAAGTAACTTACCACTCTGTGATGAATTTTTATCCAGCAAAAAACCGTATGCACGGAAACTGACATCGTCCAGCCCGTAAACAATCGGTGTGACAGGATTCTCGACAGTATAAAAAACGCTGGCATCAGACAGGTTCAGCGTCCTTACACTTAAGACATTAATATAAGGGGAGATCACTTCATACAAAGATTTCGTTTCAGCATGCCGTATCTTTTTCTCCATACGCCCCGAGTAATAAGAGTCAAACACTTCTATCCGAGGATCTTTTATCTCGAACGAGTTAAAATGAAGTTCTTTATAGCTCCAACGCCAAGTCAGGTTCACACCTTTGAAGTCTATCACGCCGATCTCTGCCTTCACATATGTACGGGGAAGGCTGTCGATAGCTTTCCATTGTTGAAACACAGTCGAGTCAGGCATCAACCTGACACCTTCAATCTTTAGTTCTCCTTTCACGAAACCGATAGACAGGTCATCGAATGTCAGATTGTAAAAACCATCTGTAGCTTCAGCTGTTCGCTGACTCAGTTCTACTTTCAGATATCTCTCCAGGCGATTGCTCAGATAGAGGTTCAGGATCGTAAGAAGCACAGCCAGCAATCCGATTGCCGGGAAAATATATTTTACTATTTTCTTTTTCCGCCCCATATCTTATTAAAACATTATCTGATAAAGTAAAGACTCTATAAATTAAAACAAGATAACAGATATTATGTTTAAGTTTCTTAGGCAACTGTAAGCTTTGCCATCCTATTGACAGAGCCCTGCCATCATTATGGCAAAACATTGCATCTTAAATGACATAACACAGTCAAAGGGGAGATACAATCGCATTTACGATAAGACACTGTAGACCAGCACAAAGGCTGGAAACACTTCATAGTTTAAAGTATAAGACAAGGTTTCCGGCGTCCGGGTTTCGTTAGCACGGATTTGCCCCGAGTTTGCATAAGTAAAAGGTTCGACATGCAGATGTTTAATAAAGTCGACATCCTGCTGGCGGATCATCTTAAATAAGGCTTCTTTGACACACCAGTGAATGAGCAGATGTTCCACCACATGGTCAGGACAAACGGATGCATCTTCTTCCGGAGACATAAAACGGCTACGGATCTTCAACACACGATTGGAATGATATTCAATATCTATGCCGGCAGTCTCCTGATCCTGCAACAGCACTGCCGCATAACCGTTTGTATGGGAAATACTCAGAGAAAGAGACGAACCGGGCAAGTAAGGAGCACCATCGTCATGATAAGCGATCAGCAACTCCTCTCCTATCAACTCTTTCAGAAGAACACGCGACGCCAGCCATTCCTGACGACGTTTTTCCGTTTTTATCCCTTGCAGAAAAGGGAGGTATTCAGATTGTAATCCCAGCATAGCGAGCAATTCATCCGAACTTTCTTCGATCTTCCACACACCCAGTAACGGTTCTGTATGTTTAAACAGGAGAGGCATTATTTTTTCCAGCTAAAAGATTGTATCAACTCTATAATATCTTTCCGCAGATAATCTGTTACGGGAGCCAGCGAATCGGCATTCGGCACGCAATCATAATACAAAGCACCACGAAAGAAATTTGAAATACTGTCGGTCAGCATGAACTGAACAGGAGAAGCAGCTTCTCCACCCAACAGAAACAGAGAGCCATAAACCCGTTCTTCCGAATTACTATATTCCTGCACCTTTACCTCATTCGCCGTTTTTATCTGACGGGAAACCAGCGAACGGGATTCACTCGCGGCGACCGGTAAAGTAGCCGGTGTTACCGGCAAATAACTGCAATAAATCTTTACTCCCAGAGATGGATAAGATAAATTAATCCATCCTTCCGGACTTCCGGCTTCCGGCAACTCGACAGTAGCCAGTTGGGATACATTAAAAGAATAAGGCAAACTGTCCAACGACAAAACCTGATAACGCGCCGCAGGTGGTTCGATACGAAAATAACCACGTGGTTTCGGCGTATAATCCGTACAAGACGAACCAATCAGGAGATACAGGAAAAGCGCAACGGACAGTACTCGCTTCATCAGTCCTCCCCTTTTTTCACTGTATCCGTAATACAGTTAAATTTTACTTTCAGGATTCTTCTGTTGTCCATTTCCAGCACCTGGAAACGATACTTCCCATAATCCAGGATCTCCCTGCGACGTGGAAAGTCACCCTTTATTTCCAGTAAAAGTCCGGCTAATGTTTCTACATCTTCGGTCAGTTTTCCAAATTCCGTCGGATCGACATTGATCACACGGAAGAAATCGGTTAATAATATCTTAGCTTCGAAGATCAGGCTTCCATCCGCCAAACGGACAAACTGCTTTTCATCATCATCGTATTCATCCGATATTTCTCCGACAATTTCCTCCAGAATATCTTCCATCGTCACAATACCGGACGTACCGCCAAACTCATCCACAACGATTGCCATATGGATCTTATTCGTACGGAATTCTTCCAGCAGGTCGTCGATCTTTTTGGTTTCAGGAACAAAGTAAGCCGGACGGATCAGGCTCTGCCAACGGAATGTATCCGGTTTGTCAATATAAGGAAGCAAGTCTTTTATATAAAGGATACCTTTAATATTATCTTCCGAATCAGCATACACCGGAATTCGTGAGTAACCTGATTTGATAATAAAATCTATGACATTACGAAAGCTGGTCTTTATCTCCAGATCCTCCATATCCAATCTCGGTGTCATGATCTCATCGGCTGTTTTATTATAAAATTTGATGATCTCGGCCAGCATCTCTTTCTCTTCCGGAATCTCTTTAGATGTCAACTCCAACGCTTTGGATAACTCGTCGACCGACAAGTCATATTTTTTCTTTACCAACGCCTTGTTGATAATAGATGTAGAATTTACCAGCACGGTCGAAAGCGGGCGACAGATACGTTCCACCATATTCAACACGGAAGCCGAACGACGGACAAAGCGAAGTGAATTTTTTTGTGCATAGATCTTAGGCATGATCTCGCCAAAAAGTAAAAGCAAAAAGGTCAGTACGATCGTTTCAAGAACAAAACCCAAAACCGGGACAGCCGAGAAATTGATCAAAGAATTGATGCCGTAAGTACAAAGCATGACCACGGCTACGTTCACAAAGTTATTGGCAATCAAAATAGCCGCCAGTAAATATTCGGAGCGGTCCAGTAATTTCCGGATAAGCGGATCTGAAGGCGAATTCTCCTCCCGGATGTCATTGATATCACCCGGGGTAAGAGAAAAAAATGCCACTTCTGAAGCCGATACGAAACCGGACACTAACAGCAGTAAACAAGCAAGGCTTAATGCTATAACAGGACCTGCTGTAAGTGCCTGCATAGTTACCTGGTCAAATAAGCCCGACAAATAATAGTCTGAGTCCAAGGGGAACCGTATTAGTTAAACAATATCAGAACGGAAGATCATCCGCACTGTTTGATTCTGATGAAATATCCGGTTGCGCCGGCTGCTGATAAGAGGTCGTCTGTTGTGCCTGTCCTCCCTGCTGGAAACCGGTTCCGGCATTCGTAGTCGTACCATCGGCTGGCCGTGTACCCGTATTATAAAATTCAATACGGTCCGCATGAATTTCGGTAACATAACGCTTCACGCCACTCTGGTCGTCATAACTGCGGGTACGGATCTTACCTTCCACGTAAACACCTGAACCTTTCTTCACCCATTTTTCTACAAAAGCAACCTGGTCGCGGCGAACAACGATATTGTGCCATTCCGTTCTTTCCGGAACAACCGTACCATTAGCCAGTGTATAACCTCTTTCAGATGTTGCTAAAGGGAAGTTTGCAACAGCCGTACCGCTGTCGAAATAACGAACGTCGGGATCTTTACCCACGTTACCGATCAATATGACTTTATTCAATGACATAGTAGTAATTCTTTTAATATCTTACAAAGAAACATAAATTCGATCATTCAGACAAATTTCCGTTTAATTTCTCTAAATAAATATGTATCAGCCGGGGAACGGCATAACGTTCTATATCTTCATACGGAACAGCCAGATACGAATTCAGTGCCTCCGGTATTTTTTCAATCTCTACCCGGTAAAAAGTAGTGTACAGGACCTGATGGGAAAGGACATGTTTTACTTCTGCCATGTCGGAAGATATATTTAATCTGCCGACCCCGGTAAACAATTTCCGGAATGCCTCCGTTTCCTGCAATCCGGCAAAATCCATCGGTTTTTCCGTCTCGATCAGAGGGAACTCGTATAATCCTTCCCAGATATCTTTTTTACCCCGGCGGGAAAGCCAGGTTTGTCCTCTATATATAATGTATAAGTAATGAAAATAACGGGCACGCGTCTTTGTCTTATTCTGCTTGACCGGTAAATCCTGTACAGTGCCGGAAGCATACGCCATACACCGTTCTTTCAACGGGCAGACTTCGCAGTCCGGATTCTGCGGAACACATTGCAATGCACCGAACTCCATGATTGCCTGGTTATGCTGTCCCGCCTGTTTGGGATCCATAACGATCCCCGCCAGTTCTGTAAACTGTTTCTTCCCCTGCGTAGTGTCGATAGGCACATCCATCGCAAACAAACGTGCCAATACACGAAACACATTTCCGTCTACGACCGGATAAGGTTTATTCCATACAAAAGAGGCGATCGCCGCTGCCGTATAGTCGCCAATACCTTTCAAGGACAATATATCTTTATGCTTCTCCGGAAAAACACCACCGAACTTTTCCATGATCTCTTTAGCGGCAGCATGCAGATTCCGCGCCCGGCTGTAATACCCCAATCCCTGCCAGTATTTCAATACCTCATCCTCTTCTGCCGAAGCCAGAGAAGCGACATCAGGGAAACGCCCGGTGAAGCGGAGAAAATAATCCATCCCCTGAACAACACGGGTCTGTTGAAGAATAATTTCTGATATCCAGATAATATACGGATCGGACGATTCCCTCCAGGGCAGCATCCTCTTATTTGTTTTATACCAGGTCTGTAAAATATGACTGACTTCCAATTCGTTTTCCATTTACTATATCGTGTCCTCTTTTTGTACGTTTTCAAACTCTCAACTCGTTGATTAATGCAAACATACACAGATATAATGAATTGTAAGGAATCTTTTTTATTAAAAAATGGCAGGCAATTCTTTTTCCACTTAAATAAAAAGCTATATATTTGCATTCCAAAAAATTAATAGGTCCAAATCATTAATTAATTTATAGACATGACTAAAGCAGATATTGTTAGCGAGATTTCAAAAAGTACCGGTATCGATAAGCAGACGGTATTGAGTAGCGTAGAATCTTTCATGGACATCGTGAAAAGTTCATTATCTCAGGGTGAAAACGTTTACCTGAGAGGATTCGGAAGTTTCGTTATTAAGAAGAGAGCTCAGAAAACTGCTCGTAATATTTCAAAGAATACTACGATCATCATTCCGGAGCATAATATCCCTTCATTCAAACCGGCTAAAACTTTCCTGAACGAAGTTAAGTAATTAGTAATTATAGTTTAATTTAAAATTTAGAAACGATGCCTAGCGGAAAAAAAAGAAAAAGACATAAAATGTCTACGCACAAGCGCAAAAAGAGACTGAAAAAGAATAGACATAAAAAGAAATAAGTCTATCAAGAAACTCTAAAGAACAAACTTAATAAGTGACCTTTTAAGTTTGTTCTTTGCGTATTTAGAAAGGTCTGAATAAAAAAACCCTTTTTTAGTGATAAGTGAATTAGTAGTTGATGTACAACCCAAAGAGGTATCTATTGCCGTATTGGAAGACAAGAACCTTGTGGAACTCCAGAAGGAGGCCCGCAATGTCTCGTTTGCCGTAGGCGATATCTATCTTGGCAAAGTTAAAAAACTGATGCCGGGTCTGAACGCTGCTTTCATTGATGTAGGGTATAAAAAGGACGCATTTCTTCACTACCTGGACTTAGGTCCGAACTTCAACACCCAACAAAAGTTCCTCAAACAAGCACTTGGCGACCAGAAAAAAATGCCCGCCATTTCTAAAATGCAGATACTTCCTGAAATAGAAAAGGACGGAAGCATCAGCAATGTGCTTAAAGTCGGACAGGAGGTGTTGGTACAGATTGCCAAAGAGCCGATCTCAACAAAGGGTCCACGATTGACTTCCGAGCTGTCTTTTGCCGGAAGATACATCGTTCTGATACCATTTGCCGACAAGGTCTCTGTCTCCACAAAAATCAAGTCGAGCGAGGAACGCGCCCGTTTGCGGCAGTTAATCCAGAGCATCAAGCCGAAAAACTTCAGTGTGATCGTACGTACTTCCTCCGAAGGAAAACGCGTGGCTGAACTCGACCATGAATTAAAGACATTAGTGAAACGATGGGAAGAAAACATCGTCAAGGTCCCTAAATTAAAAGTACCGTCGATCGTATATGAAGAAACGGCACGTACTGTGGCCTTGCTCCGTGATATTTTCAACCCTTCTTTCCAGAATATTTACGTAAACGATGCGGATGTTTACCATAACATACGCGATTATGTCAGCCTGATCGCTCCCGGGAGGGAAGAGATTGTACAGCGATATACCGGCGAACTACCGATCTTCGACAATTTCGGTATCACCAAGCAAGTTAAATCGTTGTTTGGACGGACGGTTACGTATAAAAGTGGAGCTTACCTGATCATCGAGCATACCGAGGCCATGCACGTAATAGATGTGAACAGCGGCAACCGTTCCAAAGGAAGCGATGCCCAGGAAAAAACAGCTATCGATGTAAATACTGCTGCCGCCGACGAAATCGCACGCCAGCTTCGTCTTCGTGATATGGGCGGTATTATTGTAGTCGATTTCATCGATATGGCAGAAGCCGCCAACCGGCAAAAGCTGTTCGAACACATGAGCAAAGCAATGGCAAACGACCGGGCCAAACACAACATCCTGCCTCTAAGCAAGTTTGGCCTGATGCAGATTACCCGTCAGAGGGTACGCCCGGCAATGGATGTGGATACGACAGAATCATGTCCTACCTGTTTTGGCACAGGAACAATCAAACCTTCGATCTTATTCACCGACAATCTGGAAGGAAAGATCGACTGTCTGGTAAACAAACACAATGTGAAGAAATTCGCCCTGCACGTACATCCCTACGTTGCAGCGTTCGTAAACAAGGGGCTTTACCCCCTTAGTATGAAATGGAAACTGAAATACTCTATGAGTATGAAAGTCATTCCTAATCAAAGTCTGGGTTTTCTGGAATATAAATTTATCGATTCCGACAAAAATGAACTCGACATGATGGAAGAAAAGGAAATGAAGTAAAAAAATCCCTGAGCTTTTATAGGTCAGGGATTTTTTATATTCGGACTAAAAAAAAAGGAGCCAAAAACTTTTTACTTGTTTATATTGTCTATTTACATACTCTGCAATACGCTCATAAGCCTTAGCAATATGTATATTCACAGTCTTCTCACTAATACCTAACAGATCTGCAATTTCCCTGTTCTTTAATTTATCGGAGAGAACAAGACGGAAAACCTCCTTACATTTAGGAGGTAAAGAATCGATAGCCTGTTTGATTAATGCCTGGTATTCCTCATCCATCAAACTTTTTTCCGGTGTATCCGAATCCGGAATCAGTTCTATTTCATACAAAGAAAAAGAATCCTTTTCCTGCACATACCCCCTTCTTACATAATGTAAAGCCTGATTTTTTACTGATATATACAAATAACGTTCCGGTTCTTTCACATGGGACAACGTTTCCCTCTTTTGCCAAATGACAGTAAAGACATCCAGAACAGCTTCTTCTGCCAGTTCACGAGAATTCAGATAATAATAAGCGACATGGAACAGACGCCGGGAATAAGTTTCAAATAATAACCGGAACGCTGTTTCATCCCCTCTCACTACACTTTTAAAAAGAGACATGCCACTCTCCTTCTCCATCTCGAATACAGTCTTTTTACAATATATTAGTCAGTAAATGTAATTAAAAATTCTTCAAGATACTACCTAAAGATAAAAAATGTATCTTTTCATGAAAGTATTTTATACTCCACATATGATATATAATACAAAAATACACAACAACCATAGATGTTAGGGTTAAGAAGAAAATGAGCATGTAAATGACTATTTATCGATGTATTTTGAATACTTCCTAAAAAAATATATTTTTTTCGCATTCCGAGTAGGAGTTTTTTACTTTACCTGTCATCTCTATCTATAAAGGTATCGGAATAAGATGAAAAATGAACAAAACAACAAAGAACTCGAATCACTGACAAAGCGTATACATTTTAAGTCTTTGCCATTTGATGAAAAGCAGATGTTCGATCGCTTAGCAGATAGAGTCAAACGACCTGTCGTCATTTCTTATGCCGATAGAGGAAATTCCGCCTGGAAATATTTATCTATAGCTGCATCCATTGCCCTATTAGTTGTTACAAGTATCTTCCTGATAGATAAAGAACCGAAACGAGCGCTTGTCTATTATGAAACAACGGCGGTTCCTGATGCTAAAACAAAAATTACATTGCCGGATAGTAGTGTCGTATGGTTAAATGCAAATGCCTGTTTACGTTATCCGAGAGAATTTAGTCAGCAAATCCGTCAAGTTGAAATAAAAGGAGAAGCATTTTTTGAAGTCCGGAAAGATGAAAAAAGACCTTTTATCGTTCAGACCGATGGAGTAGGAATCAAGGTTTTAGGCACAACATTTAATGTCGATGCCGAACCGGATAAAACACAGATCACTCTTCTTACCGGAAAAATCGGATTATACAAAAGTACGAATCAATCACAAACAGCAGACCGCATACTACAACCTGGCGAACAAGCAGTATATTTCAAATCAGACAATGACTTGAAGATTTCTACTATACGCCCGGAAAATACAATATCGTGGGTTACCGGAATATTTGAGTTTAAGGACAATTCGTTAGAAGACATCATGCAAGAGTTGCAACGGGCTTTCCATGTGAAAATACATATCGAAAACGAAAATCTGAAAGGACAGACTTTCAATGCAAACTTTACAGAAAAAGAAACACTGGAAGAAATATTATCAGTTTTACAGATCTCTGCCCGATATAAAATAGAAAAAAAGAAAGGAGAAATTTTCCTCAAATAAATACAAAATGTCAAACCACAAAAACAAACAATTATGGATAGTTCATGAAAAACATAACTTAATTCAATGAGACAGATACAAAAAGAATTGGGAATGTTGAGACCATTCCCGAATTCTACATTGTTTATCAGCAGATACACACCTGCTAATTAAAAAATTAATACATACAAAATTATGGATAAAAATTCATTTATCAGGCAAAATCTGAAGGATTTTACCTGCAAGGAATATTATTCCTTATCAAAAAAGACTTTTAAACATAAAATCAGTGTTACCGGACTTCTTTTACTATTTCTGTTTATCAATATTTCATTTATACATGCGCAGACGGTAAAGTTCTCCCTTCATAAACAAAATGCAACGCTTGAAGAGATATTCAACGAGATAGAAGAAAAGACCGGATATAAATTCGTCTATAATACTTCCGACATCGATCGAAATGAAAAAATTTCCATTCAGGAAACCAATCTTGATTTAAATGAAATGCTACGGAGTCTACTCCGCAACAAAAGAAATATTTCTTTTCGCATATCTAATAAACACATTGCCCTATTCAAAGCGCAGATCAATACTATTTCCGGAACTGTTCTTGACTCTCAGGGACAATCGGTTATAGGAGCCAACGTTCTGGTCAAAGGCACTACGAATGGAACCATCACCGACATTAATGGCAAGTTCCAGCTGGAAGCCGCTGAAGGCGACATCTTGTTAATATCCTATATTGGTTATAACACTCAGGAAATCACTATCAACAAAAAACAGACTCTCTCCATTACCCTGGTTGATGACACAGAACTGTTAGATGAAGTAGTCGTTACAGCTTTGGGGATCAAACGAGAACAAAAGGCACTGGGATACGCAGTCCAGGAAGTGAAAAGTGATCAATTGACTGTTGCCAAAGGAGCAAATGTAGCGACCTCTCTGACCGGTAAAGTTGCAGGTCTGAATATCAAGAACAGTACAGAATTTGCCGCATCCCCCACTCTGACTTTGCGCGGAAGCACACCTTTACTGGTTGTAGACGGCATTCCCCATTACAATGTTTCTTTATCCGATATCCCGGCAGACGACATTGAATCCATCAGCGTCTTGAAAGGTTCTACAGCTTCGGCTCTATATGGTTCGAGAGGTGGAGACGGAGCTATTATGGTTACAACTAAAAAAGCACAAAAAGAAGGACTGGATATTTCCGTGAACTCCAGTACAATGTTTCATGCCGGTTTTTTAAAATTACCGGAAGTGCAAAATTCATATAGTTCGGGGGGGAGCGGTAAATATGCCCCTGGCGATTATGTATGGGGAGACAAGTTAGATATAGGGCGCGTGGTCAGCCAATACAATCCCTCCACCTATGAATGGGAAGACCAACCTTTAACCTCTAAAGGGAAAGACAATCTCAATAACTTCCTTGAACAAGCATTAGTTACCAATAACAATATCAGCGTTTCACAAAAAGGTGAGTATGGCAGCGTACGAGCCTCTCTGAATCATGTGTATAATAAGGGACAATATCCGAACTCAAAGCAACAAAAATTGACTTTTTCCGTAGGCGGAGTTATGGATTACAAAAAATTTCATTTAGATGCAGAGATCGCTTACAATAAAAATATATTCTCAAATAATAACGGAGCCGGTTACGGAATGGGTAGTTATATGTATAATCTGCTTATTTGGACAGGGGCGGAATATGATATCCGGGATTATCGTAATTACTGGAGAGAAGGCAAAGAACAGGAAGAACAGAACTGGATGGATGATTGGTGGTACGATAATCCTTATTTCCTGGCTTATGAGCGCACCAACCACCGTCATCAAGATTTAACAAATGGAAGCCTGAATATGAGTTTGGAACTGACCGATTGGCTAAAACTGGTTATGCGTGTAGGAGGTGACAGTTTCAGAAACCAGTATACGTTTAAAGAACCCATCAGCACACGCAGCAATCGAAAAGGAGGATATAGCGTGTCAAACTATTCTGGCTACAGTACTACAGATGATGTGATGTTATTGGCAAATAAAAAACTGGGAGATTTTACATTAGACGGCTTTCTGGGAGGCTCCTTATATTTCAGAGAAAATAACGATCAATATTCTTCGACCAATAACGGGCTGAATATGCCGGGCTTTTTTTCATTGAATGCTTCCGTAGATCCGGCAACAACATCTTCTTCCGTAACGAAGGAACAGATAAACAGTCTATATGGGAAAATCGGATTTTCCTGGAAAAGTGCCGCTTTTATAGAAGTGACCGGACGTAATGACTGGGCTTCTACTTTGGCTAAATCGGAACGGTCTTATTTCTATCCTTCCGTTTCCGGAAGCCTTGTTATATCCGAACTTGTCCCGCTGCCCGAGATTTTCAATTTCTGGAAGATAAGAGGTTCATGGGCACAAACCAAATATCCGACTGGAGTATATGATATAAATTCGACGTATAGCGTTTCACGTAATTACTGGGGTAACATGACTGCAGCTTTTTATCCTTCTACAATTCGTGACGTTTCATTACGTCCCCGTTCTTCCCGCTCTTATGAAATAGGTACGGATTTATATTTCTTCAATAACCGGTTAAAATTCGACTTGGCTTATTACCATAAACTTCTTTATGATTTACAACGATACGTTGACATGAGCTATGCCAGCGGTTTTTCAAATACATTGATAAATTACGGAGAAGAACAACTAAGCCGAGGAGTTGAATTTACAATCAGCGGCGACATTATCAAAGAAAAAGATTTTTCATGGAATTCTTCATTCAATTGGGCTGCAGACCGGTACTATTACGCAAAAGTAGACGAAAAGTATTCAACTCAAAAGCCTTGGGTTGCTGCCGGAAGAGATTGGTACTGGTTAGAAATGAATGATTGGGAAAGAAGCCCGGACGGCCAGCTGATCCTCTATAACGGAATGCCTAAAGAAAGTATTTACCCCAGTTATGCAGGTAGTTACAACCCGAAATGGATCTGGGGTTGGACAAATACATTCAATTATAAAGATTTCACCTTGAGCTTTTCTTTTGACGGCCGTGTCGGCGGTCATATGTTTGACTACATGAGTTCCCGTTTATGGCACTCCGGACGACACATCGATTCTGATAACGAATATCGGTACGACGAAGTGGTAAACGGGAATCATGAAGGATATATCGCTGAAGGGGTTAAGGTCATTTCCGGGGATGTCAAGTATGATTCTGACGGAAATATACTTGAAGACACCCGTGTTTTTGCGCCGAATGATGTAGCCGTTTCTTATGAAACTTATATGCGCTCCTATAATGGAAGTTCTTCTAAATCAAACTTTAAGAAAAGTAAAACCTTTTTTAAATTAAGGGAATTATCAATCGGCTATCGGTTACCGAAAAAATATTGTACACATATTGTAAAAGGAGCAGAAGCAGCCTTGGTAGGACAGAACCTATTAATATGGACGAAAGGTTTTAAATTTTCGGATCCGGATGTTGATACGGAGAATATAAACTCACCGTCTGTACGTTATGTCGGGGTTAATCTAAAGTTGAACTTCTAAAACAGAAATGACATGAAAAAAATAAAATCATATATCAACTATTGTCTTTTGGTTGTAGTAATATGCATGACTTATAGCTGCAGCAAGTTTGATGAAATTAATACGAATCCGGATTCTGCAACTACTGCAACTCCGGGGATGTTGGCTACCGGGCAATTGAAAGAAGCCTTGAGAATAGGCGGAAAATCTGATCCTAAAGGATATTTTTACGATATGTTCTTCACTAAAATGATTAGTTGGCATGAGGGAGCGGAAGATAGCCGAAAAGTTCAGTATAACCGGATAAACACAACCGGATTCGGAGTGTACAATAGCCTGACAAACTGTCTTAAGATGGTAGAGCTGGCATCGGATATTGATAAGGAGGCTTATCAAGGATTAGCACTGTTCATAAAAGTGTTCAGGCTTTATGACACCACAATAAGTCTGGGAGATATTCCTTATTCGGATGCATTGAAAGGAGAAGAAGGAAATATCAAACCGAAATATGATACCCAAAAAGAAGTGTTCGTGCAAATGTTGGATGACCTGGATGCTTCGTACACACATTTTTCCAATGCGACTCGTAATTTCGATGGAGATTTTGTGTATGGGGGAGATCCTGAAAAATGGAAAAAAGCCGTATCCGCGTTGCAGTTAAGGATATTGATGAGCTTGTCTAAAAAAGAGAAAGAGGCAGGACTGAACGTCAAACAACGCTTTGCGGCAATCGTATCTCAACAAATTTTATTTGAATCAAACGCCGACAATTTCCAGTTAGTCTACGGGACGTTGTCTTCTCAACAGTATCCTCTTTATCTTTCACGATTCAATTTTTACTCGGGAGTATCCGTTACAATAATAGATACCCTGAAAAAATATCAAGACAATCGTCTTTTCTTTTATTGCAGCCCGGCAAAGGCACAAACTAAAGCGGGTATGACTGACGACGACTGGGATGCTTACTTAGGAGTTGACCCGTCCCGGGTGTATAGTGAAATATTGGATTTATATACTGCCGATAGCATATCAAATATAAATTCTCGTTTCTTTGAAATAGACAACTGCCAACCAACAATCCAAATGGGGTATGCTGAACTAAATTTCGTTTTAGCGGAAGCTTGCCTCAGGGGATGGATTGATGGAGACGCAAACTCTTATTATCATAAGGGGATTGAAGCCAGTATGAATTTCGCAGCAGATTACACTCCTCTCGCTTACAGGCATAATAGAGAAATAACGGACGATTATATCCAGTCTTTCTTAGATAAACCTGAATTACAATTAGGTGCAAAAGAAAGTACTTTTGAAAATGACCTGAATAAAGTTCTCACACAAAAATATCTGGATCTGTTCATGCATAATACTTATACCTGTTATTATGATTTTCGTCGGACCGGATACCCTAAACTACCCGTTAATCCGTCGACAAACATGAATACTATACCGGACAAGATGCCGATGAGATGGAGATATGAACAGCGCGAGTATGATTTTAACCGCGAAAACCTGGAAGATGCGATTCAACGTCAATATAATGGTAATGATGATTGGAATGAATTAATGTGGATATTAAAATAAAAACAGACTTATGAAACTCAAATGGATAATACTTTTTTGCAGTATTTCTTTAATATCTATGGCTACAAAAACAAAAAAAGCTGTGTTTATTATTGTTGATGGTATTCCTGCCGACATGATAGAGCGTCTAAACACACCGGCTATTGACGAAATCGCATCCCAAGGGGCTTATGCCCGAGCCTATACCGGAGGAGAAATTGGTAATTATTCACAAACTCCGACAATTTCAGCAATCGGCTATACCAATTTGCTTACAGCTACCTGGATGAATAAACATAATGTAGATGGTAATTCGAATTTGAAGCCTAATTATAATTATTGGACGATTTTCCGGATTGCCAAAGAGCAATCTAAACCGTATAAAACGGCGATTTATTCAAGCTGGACAGATAACCGGACAGTTTTGTTGGGAGAAGGAAAGCCGGAAACAAATTATTTGAAGATAGACTTTATTTGCGATGGATATGATTTGGATACACTTCGTTTCCCGAAAAAAGAGAAAGACCTGCGCATTTTCGACATTGACGAGTATGTGACAGAACAGGCTGCCAAAGGTATACGACAAGATGCCCCGGATTTAAGTTGGGTATATCTGTGGTATACGGATGATGCTGGCCATATTGAAGGGAACGGGCATTTTTTTGACGGTTATACGCAAAAAGCAGATACACAGATCGGCAAGATCTGGGACGCAGTGAAGTATCGGGAAGCTAATTTTGACGAAGAGTGGATGATAGTCGTTACGACTGATCATGGGCGCAGCGAGAATGGTCATGGACATGGTGGCCAATCGAAACGAGAACGAACTACCTGGATATCAACAAACCAACCCGTCAATGAGCGATTCAATACTGATGGCTTGGCCATTGTCGACATAACCCCTTCCATTTGCCGTTTTATGGGATTTAATATTCCTCAACAGGTAGGATGGGAACAGGATGGAATCCCCTTTATCGGCCAAGTGGATATCACACAAATGAGTACTTCTCCTTATGACAACTCTGTCACACTTTCTTGGAATTGCCTCAATCCGGACGCAATGGTGGATATTTATGTGTCTTCAACGAACCAATACAAAGAAGGCGGCAAAGATCAATGGAAAAAAATTGCGAGAGTTCCTGCCAAGAAACAGATGTATGTGGTTCCCGCCGATGAATTACCAGATTCTCAATATTACAAATTTGTATTGGAAACCCCCAACAATCATTTGAACCGTTGGGTACAATAAACAGATAAATAAAAGTAGAATATAAATAAAAGAAAGTATAATGAAACATATTTGTGTTTGGATAACACTGCTCGCATTTGTTTGTGTGGGCTGTACAAAGGAGACACATGAGTTAAGTGTTTTGCATCTGAATATTTGGATGGAAGGGACCGTTGTAGAAAATGGCTTTGAAGCTGTAGTAAACGAGGTAGTTCGGATAGATCCGGATATCGTAATGTTTAGCGAAGCCGGCAATAAAGAGGGCGTTTTGTTTGTACCTCGTATTCTAGAAGCTTTACGCAAAAAAGGGAAAACTTATTATGGGCAAAGCAGCTTGTTGGATGTCGCATTGTTGTCTAAATATCCTATATTGGAACAAACGGAAAATATCCCGCAAAAAGACCGGGTATTGAGAACCCGGTTGGATGTTGAAGGCAAACAGGTGGTTGCTTATACAGGTCATTTGGATTATACACATTATGCTTGTTACCTGCCACGGGGATATAGCGGTGTGACGTGGAAAAAACTGAAAGCCCCGGTAACAGATAAGAAGGAAATAGAGAAAGCGAATAACGAATCTTTGCGTGATGAATCCATCCGGCTCGTGATTGAAGATGCCAAAAAACTGAATGCGGATTTCGTAATTTTGGGAGGTGACTTCAATGAGCCTTCCCATTTAGATTGGACGGAAGATACAAAAGAACTATGGGATCACAACGGAGCAGTAGTTCATTGGGACTGCTCTAAATTGTTATATGAAGCCGGTTTCCGGGATGCCTATCGTGTTAAGCATCCGAATCCGATAACCCATCCCGGTTTTACCTTCCCTTCGGACAACCCGGATATGGCAGTTGAGCGATTGACATGGGCACCGGAAGCAGATGAACGCGATCGTATCGATTTCATTTATTATATTCCGGCTGACGGTTGGAAAGTGAAAGACGCTATCGTGGTCGGCCCCAGATCCTCTATTGTTCGTAGCCAACGTGTCGATGAAAACAGCCAGGATTCTTTTTCACCCCCGGCAGGGATTTGGCCGACGGATCACAAAGGAGTCTTGATCAAATTTAGTTTCTAATTTTATTCACATTGAGACACGCGAAATAACAAATTCAAATCCGTGTCTCAATGTTTTTATTTTTAAGCCGTTCTTTATTTTTTCTTCGCTTTCGCCATATCCAATGCCGATGTCGTCGTGTAATACTTAGCCAGCATATTAGGTACTTCCCAATCCGGCAATTTACCATCCTTCAGATATTCCAAAAAATGTTCCGTTACCTGACCGAAATGAGCTTCATGACCTACACGATATCTAGCCGGTATTTCAATCTGCCATACACCATCACCTTTCTTATTCAGAGCAACACCGGGATATGCGGCTGATACTTTTTCCATTGAAGCTGCCAGATCCTTTTCATAAGCAGCCAGGTCAATCCCCTTAACAGCCTCTACAAATAATTCCGGTTTATACCCCTGCTCCTGTCCCTGACGGATCACCAGGTCGGCTTTGCTTCCTTTCATAACAGAAAAATGCGTATCGCCGCCACCTTCCGGAAAGGTATAATTCCAGATAACGGAAACTTTGGCTGTCACCCCTTTGATCTTATAGACGATATCACCATTACAATACACTTTTAGCGTATCGTTTACGACATCTTTTTTCAGGAAATCGGGATAAGCATCTGTACCCGTCACCTGCTTAAACTCTTCCGGACTAATCGAAGTCGTCCAACGGTTCGCATCGACCAATTCTATATCTTTTTTATAATCGATAATCTGTTCCGGAAAAGCTTCCCACTGAACGAGATCCACCAGATGGGTCGTCACATCCACGATACCTTCCCCCTGCTGAGTTACATCAAAATACCACACCGGACGGGTCAGCGGTTTGTTATCTACCAGTTTAAATAAATGATGTACACTTTCTTTCACAATAGCCGGTTCCTCAGGAGAACCTTTCAACTGTTCGCCATATATCGCGGGGATTGTTGAAAGTTCACGCTGCAACATCGTTGTGATCTCATTCCTTTCAGTCATAATGTCATACAACAGAATATTCTTCTGCTTTGCAATATCAAAACACTCTTCCAGCAGTTGGAAATTCTGACTGTTGATCGCCATCGGCTTGTCAGAAAGAACATGGATACCGGCTTCCAGGGTTTTCTTTATATATTCGGTCTTTTTGCCGTTATTTCCGGCCTGGACCATCACATTCCCCTTCTTTTCGGATAGCATTTTCTCCAGATAATCCGGACCTGTATAAACAACCTCATTCCACGCTGTCGGATTCTCTGCACGCGAATTAAATCCTTCGATACGCTTTAGATGTTCATTCACATCGAAGCCGGTGGGGGCGTACACAAAAACATCTTTATAAACCTGCGGATAAGACACCTTCTGTACCAGTGACGCATGAAAATGTCCGGGATCGAGCGTTATAAGCTTTACCTCTCCCGGAGCACCGGTAAAACTTTCAGCCTGCTCTTTTTTAGAGGAACAGGAAGTTCCTAATAAAAGTGTAGCCATGGTAAAAACTAGATAGTTTTTCATTTTATAAATGATTTAATTGATAATAGTCTCTTCTTTACATATAAATTAGGACATAATTCCTCCTATGGCACAAAGATAAAAATATATCGTTTTAACAACTGCCGTATTGTCATTATTTCTGACAGCAAAAACAATTCAGAACTGTTCATTGTTACTTTGGCATACGTTTTGTATACTAATTGGTGCAACTCGACAAGAGAAAAAGCAAAGACGAAAAATAATAACAATTAAAATATTATCGAATTATGGGAAAAATTATTGGAATCGACTTAGGAACAACCAACTCATGTGTTGCCGTACTGGAAGGTAACGAACCGGTTGTTATTGCAAACAGCGAAGGTAAAAGAACAACTCCTTCAATCGTTGCATTCGTTGAAGGCGGCGAACGTAAAGTTGGTGATCCCGCAAAACGTCAGGCTATCACCAATCCGGAAAAGACTATATTCTCTATCAAACGTTTCATGGGTGAAACATACGACCAGGTTCAGAAAGAAATCAATCGCGTACCTTATAAAGTTGTACGTGGCGATAACAACACTCCGCGTGTGGATATCGAAGGCCGTCTGTACACCCCGCAGGAAATTTCAGCTATGGTTCTTCAGAAAATGAAGAAAACTGCTGAAGATTATTTAGGTCAGGAAGTAACAGATGCCGTTATCACTGTTCCGGCTTACTTTAGCGATGCTCAGCGTCAGGCAACAAAAGAAGCAGGTGAAATTGCAGGTTTGAATGTTCGCCGTATCGTAAACGAACCGACTGCCGCTTCTTTGGCTTACGGCCTTGACAAGACCAGCAAAGATATGAAGATCGCTGTATTCGACCTTGGTGGTGGTACATTCGATATTTCAATCCTTGAACTGGGCGACGGTGTATTCGAAGTAAAATCAACAAACGGTGATACACACCTGGGGGGTGATGACTTCGACCATGTGATTATCGACTGGTTGGCAGAAGAATTCCTGCGTGAAGAAGGTGTCGACCTGCGTAAAGACCCGATGGCTTTACAACGTTTGAAAGAAGCTGCTGAAAAAGCGAAGATCGAACTGTCAAGCACAACAAGCACAGAGATCAATCTGCCATATATCATGCCGGTTAACGGTATTCCAAAGCACTTGGTAAAAACATTGACACGTGCTAAATTCGAACAACTGGCAGACAGTCTGATCCAGGCTTGTATCGAACCGTGCCGTCAGTCATTGAAAGATGCCGGTTTGAGTACTTCCGATATTGACGAAGTAATCTTGGTTGGTGGTTCTACACGTATCCCGGCTGTACAGGCTATCGTTGAAAAATTCTTCGGTAAAGCTCCGTCCAAAGGTGTTAACCCGGATGAAGTAGTAGCCGTAGGTGCTGCCATTCAGGGTGGTGTATTGACCGGTGAAGTAAAAGACGTACTGTTGCTGGATGTGACTCCGCTGTCTCTGGGTATCGAAACAATGGGTGGTGTAATGACCAAGTTGATCGAAGCCAACACAACTATCCCGACTAAGAAATCGGAAACATTTACAACAGCTGTCGACAACCAGCCGTCTGTAGAAATCCACATCCTGCAGGGTGAACGCTCTTTGGCAAAAGATAATAAGTCTATCGGCCGTTTCCATCTGGATGGAATCCCTGCTGCACAGCGTGGCGTACCTCAGATCGAAGTAACATTCGATATCGATGCCAACGGTATCCTGAATGTATCTGCAAAAGATAAAGGAACCGGTAAAGTACAGAGTATCCGTATCGAAGCATCCAGTGGTTTGAGCGATGACGAAGTAAAACGGATGAAAGATGAAGCTGCAGCCAACGCTGAAGCTGATAAGAAAGAAAAAGAACGTATCGACAAGCTGAACCAGGCTGACAGTATGATCTTCCAGACTGAAAAACAGCTGAAAGACCTGGGTGACAAACTTCCGGCAGACAAGAAAGCTCCGATCGAAGCTGCATTGAACAAGCTGAAAGAGGCTCACAAAGCTCAGGATATTGCCGGTATCGATGCCGCTATGACAGAACTGAACACCGTATTCCAGGCTGCAAGCCAGGAAATGTATAATGCTCAGAACGCTCAGGGTGGTGCACAGCCGGGTCCTGACTTCGGACAGCAGCAGGCAAATAACAATGCCGGTGGAAACAAAGACGGCGGTGTTACAGATGTTGACTTCGAAGAAGTTAAATAATTAAATTACATTTTCCACATAAGATGAAAGCGATTGTCGGATGCAAATCCGGCAGTCGCTTTTTTTTATTCTGCTTACTTCCAAAATAAATAAACAAAGAACCATTGAGATTCAAATAGTCTTTCATATATTTGCGGTTATCAAGCAAATGTATGCAGCAACCTTTTTTTCAACATATTATTAAAATCACGTGGATATTATTACTAATAATTACCACATCATGTAGCAAAGATCGCCAGAAAGAAAAACACAGAATTTTGGTAATTGAATCTTTTGAGCCCGAATACACAGGCTATGAAGGAAGAAAAGAAAAAATACATCAGGAATTTAAGAAACATAACATAGATGCTAACCTGAAAACATTCTACCTGGATTGTGATTCTTATCTGGATGCAGAAGAAAAAGTCAGAATGTATGAATTTCTCGATACGGTCTCTATCTGGAATCCCGAACTTATCCTGGTTTATGATGATCAAGCGGCATATTCGATAATGGCTTGCAAACATCATCTCATCAGAGAGATCCCCGTCGTTTTCGACGGCGTCAATTTCCCCAACTGGGAATTATTAAAACAGTACCCCAATATTACAGGTTTTTGGGATAAGCCGGAGTATATGAAAACGGTTCAATTAGGGGAAATAATATTCGGCCCTATGTACTTCAATATATGGACAGACAATACATTTCTCGGAAGGAAAACGACAAAAGTTTTTTTAGATGATGCGAAAAATGCGGGCATAGAAAGAGTAAACGAAAAACTCTTTACCATTGGCAGAGATGGAGCCTATTCATTTACATTGGATAGTATCACAACAATAAAAGATAAAAGCCGGATACTCAAAAAACCAGCGAAAACCAAATTCAGATTAATTGATGCCCGCGAATCCACTTCCAGCGGTTTATTATGGTCACTTTCAGGGCTAGCCCGCTATACCGTGTTTGTACAAAGCAAAAGAGATTTTGCATCCAAACGACTGGGCCTATTCGCTAATGGTCCCACACTATCTGTTGTCAATGAAGGCTTCGGTCTGAAAGAAGGGATCCTCGGTGGCTATTTAACATCTCCTGAAACACAAATATGCCAATCCGTAAATCTGGCAACAGAAATTCTACAAGGTAAAAAGGTAGAAGATATCCCCATTATCCCCAGTCCCAAAGAATACCTGTTAGACTGGACTGAAATAGAACGCTGGAATATACCCTCAAACAGCATTCCAACCTCTTTTCACATCATAAAAATGCCTTTTTACGAACGATATAAGCTACAGATCATAATTATAGGTATCCTGACAGGTATTGCCATTATTCTTATCATATCCTATCTGATATATCTCTATTTACGGGAAAACAGGAATAAACAGATCGCCCAGGAAAATCTGAAGAAAGGAGAACGCTTTTTATCCTTGGCACTTACCGGAGGCAAAGTATATGCTTTTCAGTTCAGAGACAACATGTTCTCTTTCGATAAAGAATTCTATATAGATGCCGGAATAGAAGAAAAAATGCTTCCCACAGACGAATTCAAAGCTTGTGTCCATCCTGCCAATCTGGAAAATTTTAATAACGACGTTATAAACGCACGGCAAGGAAAAATACAAAAGAACATTTCACAGATACGCTGTAACTTTGACGGGAAGGGTTATCAATGGTGGGAATTCCGCTATACATACAATCTGGAAGAGGATATCTTCAACGGACTTTGCCTGAACATACAACAGAGTAAAGAAGCAGAGCAGGAACTGATCAATGCCCGGCAGAAAGCGGAAGAATCGGATAAGATGAAATCTGCTTTCCTTGCGAATATGAGCCATGAGATACGTACACCTTTAAATGCAATCGTCGGTTTTTCCAACATAATCGCAGAGGAGGAAGAGGTTGAACTGTCTACGGAAGAACGGAAAGAGTTTTTAGGCCTGATCAATTCCAATTCCGAGTTACTGCTGAAATTGATCAATGATATTCTGGATCTGTCACGTATCGAATCGGGTAAAATGGACTTTTCGTTCAAGTCTTGCAATTTAACCGATCTGATGAAAAACATCTATCATACCCACCAGGTACTGATGCCGGCGGAGGTCAAGTTACAAATAGATATTCCGGAAAAACCGATTGTGATAGAAACAGATGCCCTCCGGTTGACGCAGGTCATTACAAACTTTATCAACAATGCATCCAAGTTCACACACGAAGGTTACATCAGAATTGGTTACACATACGATATCACGGAAGAAACAGTAGATATTTACGTAAAAGATACGGGGATAGGAATACCTAAAGAAAAACAACAAGCCGTATTCGAACGCTTTAATAAACTGGATGAATTTGCCCAGGGGACAGGATTGGGACTGGCAATCTGCCAGGTCATCATCAAACGTTTCGGAGGAGAAATAAGGCTTCAGTCTGAAAAAGGAAAAGGCAGTTGCTTTACAATAGCCCTGCCTTTATAAATTTGATTCAGAAAAAACAATCATTATTCTATCGAGAAAGTATCGGCATCTTTCCACGCCGGGAACTTTGCACGTAGCTCCTCCAGGTCTCCCTTGTTCAAGGTACAAGTACGGGTTATCTCTTCCCGTTTACCGGCATCCGCCAACTTCTTTCCTTTCGGAGAAAAAGTCATTGAGTCGCCACGGTAAGTAAACCCTTTTCCATCGATCCCCACCCGGTTAACCCCACAAACATAAGCCATATTCTCAATAGCACGAGCAGGAAGTAATGCCTTCCATACCTTCTTACGTGCCTCCGGCCAGTTGGCTACATATATTAGTAAGTCATATTCATTATTCCGGTTACGGCTCCAGACAGGAAAGCGAAGATCATAACATACCTGTAAGCAGATATTCCAGTCTTTATAGCTGATGATCGTACGCTTATCCCCGGCAGTAAAATGCTTATCTTCAGCAGCCATACGGAATAAATGACGTTTGTCATAATAATACTCGTCCCCTTCGGGAGTGATAAAAAAGGCACGGTTGAAGTAGCTTCCATTGTCTTTCACAATAAAGCTACCCACAACAGCAAGGTTATATTTACTAGCCCAGCCTTTTATAGACGGAACAGTTGGCCCGTCCATCGTATCAGCCAACCTTTCCACCTCCATGGAAAAACCGGTCGTAAATGTTTCCGGTAACACGGCAATATCCGTTTTTCCACTCACACGCCGGAGTAATTCTCCGTAATAACCAAGATTCTCATCCCTGTCTTCCCAAATGATATGGGACTGGATCATACTGATACGTAAACTGTCTGCCATAATAGTAAATTAAACTTGTACGAAATTTTCCGGGTGACAAGCTGTCACATCTCTGTAATATTCGCGGATTGTATGAATATCCTTTTCTGCGTCACCAGTCGGATAGAACAATCCTTTGATACCAGCTTCCTTCTTTGCATAATCGAAATAAGCGATCATGATAGGAACCTGTGCTTTCTGTGCTATATAATAAAAACCTTTTTTCCACTCTTCTACCCTTTTCCGTGTGCCTTCCGGTGTTATAGCCAGTTGAAATATCTTACGTTTATTAAAAACCTCAACCATCTGGTCGGTCACAGAAGTATGTTTCTGCCGGTCGACCGGTACACCACCCAACCACGAAAAGAATAAATTAAAGGGGAAAAAAAACCAGTCCTTTTTGATCAGGAAACTGGCGTTACGCCCTAATGCCGTATAAAGTAACTTTCCGACAATAAAATCCCAATTGCTGGTATGCGGGGCAACGCATATCACACATTTAGGCACATCTTCGCACATTGGACCCACTTTCCATCCAGCCATGCGAAGAAGTGCCTTACTAATAGCTTTCTTCATTATTTACTTTTCTTTGCTTAGCTCTCCTATTTCGTTTGCGATAGCATTTACTTCCGTCTGCAAATCCACACGCAACTTACGATAATACTCTTTCACCAGCGTTTTGTTGTCTTTGCCATCCGGGCTACCGGCACGGCGGATAAACTCATCCTGCATATCCAATATTCTAGTCAACAGAACATCAGCTTTTTCCTCCTCTACACCAGGAATAAATAGCCTACAAACCAATACTTCAGAAAATAGTTCACCTGCTACATAGCCGATTTCTTTCTTTAAAATTCTTCTCTTAGCCATAATTTTCAAATTAAATTATCTACAAATCTACAAAATCCTTTATTAAATAACTCATACCGCGGGAAAAAAGATAAAAATAATGTATCTTTGCAGCTTCAAATTCTCTGATTATAAACAAAATCGTTTATGGATACAAAGACAACAACGCCAGAATATCTCTTTGAAAGCAGTTGGGAAGTCTGTAATAAAGTGGGAGGAATTTACACTGTGCTGTCTACAAAAGCGCATACTCTGCAACAGATGTTCAATGATAAAGTTATTTTTATCGGACCTGATGTGTGGGGGCCCGCAAATGCTCCGGACTTTATCGAAGATGATACTCTGTTTGCTGATTGGAAAAAACATGCGAGAACCACTGATAAGCTAAAAATGAAAGTCGGACGCTGGAACGTGCCAGGTACACCTCCGGTCGTTTTGGTCGACTTCAAGCCTTTCTTCAGTGAGAGAGACGCTTTTTTCTACTCCATGTGGGAAAATTTCCGGGTAGATTCGATGCACGCTTACGGTGACTATGACGAATCCTGTATTTTTGCCTATGCCGTAGGAAAAGTGATAGAAAGTTTTTACAACTTCTATAATCTCTCCGACAAAAAAGTAACAGCTCTATTCAATGAATGGATGTTGGGTATGGGAGCACTTTACATTCAAAAGCAACTTCCTGCCATAGCTACGCTGTTCACAACACATGCTACTTCCATCGGGCGTTCCATTGCCGGTAATAACAAGGCTTTATATGCCTATATGGACGGATACAACGGCGACCAGATGGCAAAAGAACTGAACATGGAAGCCAAGCACTCGCTCGAGAAACAGGCTGCACACCATGTCGACTGCTTCACGACGGTCAGTGATATCACAGCCAGGGAGTGTAAACAATTACTGGATAAAGCACCGGATATTGTTACTCCGAACGGCTTCGAACCGAATTTTGTTCCCGAAGGAAAAGAATATACAAAGAAACGTGCGGAAGCCCGCAAGACATTGATCAATGTAGCTGAAAAACTCCTGGGATGTTCCATCTCTCCGGATGCATTACTGGTATCGACCAGCGGACGTTACGAATACCGCAACAAAGGGATCGATGTTTTCATCGAGGCCATGAACCGCGTGCGCAACTCAGGAGAATTACAGCGCGAAGTCGTTGCGTTCCTGATGGTCCCTGCCTGGGTCCGTGATGCACGTGCCGATCTGAAAGAGGTCATTGAAAAGAATATTCCGACGACCTCTCCCATGCAAATGCCTTTTATTACCCACTGGCTGAACCTGATGGATCAGGACAAGGTATTAAATTATATCTCACATGCAGGATTTACAAACCAGGCTTCCGAGAAGCTCAAAATCATATTTGTACCCTGCTATCTGGACGGGCGCGACGGTATCTTCAATAAACCCTATTACGATCTGCTGATCGGTATGGATGTTACCGTATATCCGTCTTACTACGAACCCTGGGGATACACACCACTGGAAAGTGTTGCTTTTGGCATACCGACAGTAACTACCAACCTGGCCGGATTCGGCTTATGGGCGGAAAAAAGTGTATCCGGCAAAAACATCAGTGAAGGAGTTGCCGTTATCGAACGGACAGACTTCAATTACTTCGATGTTGCCGACGCTATCACGACTTCAATTCTCTCGCTCGTCAAGAAAGATGAAAAGGAAGTTGAAGAAATACGCAAACGCTGTTTCAAACTGGCAAAGCAGGCTGAATGGAGCAAATTTATCGTATTTTACCAAAAGGCTTTCAGCGATGCACTAGCAGCTGCGGCCAAAAGAAATGGTTAAATTTGGCTCATAATTAGCGAGATAATCCTATCTTTGCCACAGTTTTTTACATCTTATTTTAAGTTGAATCATTTTAAATCTCACAATAATGAAAATCAAAGCGAATAACGCAAACAGTCCGATCTGGAAGGACGTTTATTCACATTCGATGCTTCCTGAAGTATTGCAACCCTTACACGAAATGGCGACAAACCTGTGGTGGGTATGGAATCATGAAGGAGCTAAATTATTTGGAAAAATCGACAAAGACCTTTGGGTATCTACAGAAGGTAACCCGGTACTTTTGCTCCAAAGCTTATCTTACAAACGCATTGAAGAAATCCAGGCTGACAAAGTATTGATGGCCGAAATCCAGGAAGTTTACGCTGGCTTCAGGGAATATGTAGATACTAAACCTGATGCAACGAAACCTTCTGTTGCTTATTTCAGTATGGAATACGGACTTACCAACGTACTGAAAATCTACTCCGGTGGTCTGGGCGTACTGGCTGGTGATTATCTGAAAGAAGCCAGTGACAGTAATATCGACCTGACAGCTGTCGGATTCCTGTATCGCTACGGATATTTCACACAATCCCTGTCTATGGACGGACAGCAGATTGCGAACTACGAACCACAGAATTTCAATTCATTACCTCTTTCTCAGGTTACACAGTCTAACGGCGAACCGATGGTTTTGGAAGTTCCTTACCCCGGCAGAACCGTATATGCTCACATTTGGAAAGTAAGCGTAGGCCGTGTGCCTTTGTATCTGATGGATACAGATATTCCTCAGAACAGCGAATGGGACCGCTCGATCACTCACCAGCTATATGGTGGCGACTGGGAAAACCGTATGAAACAGGAATATCTGTTAGGTATCGGTGGTATCCTGATGTTGAATAAATTGGGTATCAAAAAGCAGATCTACCATTGCAATGAAGGTCATGCTGCATTGATCAATGCTCAACGTTTAGTTGACTATATTCAGAACGACGGACTTACTTTCAACCAGGCGTTGGAGGTTGTGCGTGCTTCTGCTCTTTATACAGTACATACGCCGGTTCCTGCCGGACACGACTATTTCGATGAAGGCTTGTTCGGTCGTTATATGGGTGAATTCCCTGGTAAGCTGGGTATCAGCTGGCAGGAATTTATCGATATGGGACGCGAAAATCCGGGTTCCAACGAAAAGTTCTCCATGAGCGTATTTGCTTTGAACACTTGCCAGGAAGCAAACGGTGTAAGCTGGTTGCACGGTAAAGTATCACAGAAGATGTTCGCTCCGGTATGGAAAGGTTATTTCCCTGATGAACTTCACGTTAGCTGGGTTACCAATGGTGTACACATGCCGACATGGGCTTCTACGGAATGGAAACGTTTCTTCTACGAACATTTCGACAAGAAATTCTTCACCGACCAGTCGAACAAAAAATACTGGGAAGCTATCCAGAATGTCAACGACGATGATATCTGGGATCTCCGCAAGACATTAAAGAAAAAGCTGATCGAATATATCAAAGTTCAGTACAAACAGAACTGGTTGAAAAACCAGGGCGATCCTTCAAAGGTTGTTTCCGTACTTGAAAAGATCAACCCGAACGCACTGTTGATCGGTTTCGGACGCCGTTTCGCGACTTACAAACGTGCTCACCTGCTGTTTACCGACCTCGACCGTCTGGCTAAGATCGTAAACAATGAAAAATATCCGATCCAGTTCGTATTTACAGGAAAAGCTCACCCGGCTGACGGTGGTGGACAGGGATTGATCAAACACATCGTTGAAATCTCACGCCGTCCGGAATTCCTGGGTAAGATCATCTTCCTCGAAAACTACGACATGCGCCTGGCTCGTCACCTGATTGCCGGTGTCGATGTTTGGTTGAACACTCCGACACGTCCGCTGGAAGCTTCCGGTACATCTGGTGAAAAAGCTGAAATGAATGGTGTACTGAACTTCTCCGTACTCGACGGATGGTGGTACGAAGGTTATAAAGAAGGTGCTGGTTGGGCATTGACCGACAAGCGTACTTATGAAAACCAACAGTACCAAGATCAATTGGACGCTGCAACAATCTACCATATCCTGGAAACAGAACTTATCCCGACTTATTATGCTAAGAACAGCAAGGGATATTCTCCTGAATGGATCCAGTATATCAAAAATTCCATGTCACAGATCGCTCCCGACTATACAATGAAACGTATGTTGGACGATTATATCAATCGTTTCTATAACAAGCTGGCTACTCGTTCCGCTCATTTACGTGAAGGAAACTTTGCAGAAGCAAAAGAGATCGCAGCCTGGAAAGAAGAAGTGGCAGAACATTGGGATAGCTTCCAGGTTGAATCATTCACCTGTAGCAAAGACCTGGCTATCGACGGACCGGTTGTTGGTAAAGAATACTCTTTCAACCTTGTGATCGACCGTAAAGATCTTCAGGGAATGTTAGGAGCCGAAGTGGTTGTTACCAAAGAAAATTCTGAAAACCATCAACTCGAATTACTTTACACTAAACCGTTCGAATTGAAGAAAGAAGAAGGTTCTAAACTGTTCTTCGAACTGAAAACGACTTCAAGCGAAGCTGGTGTTCATAAGATGGGCTTCCGTGTTTACCCTGTAAACAAAGAATTGCCTCACCGCATGGACTTCGCATATGTTCGCTGGATTCAGTTATAAAAAGAATTCCATATAAACTAAGTAAAAAAAGGATGCTCTCCCTGGGAGGCATCCTTTTTTTATTCGATTGCTAATATCCGGGATTCTGTGTCAGATTGCCATTCAATAATAAAATATTCTCCGGAATCGGGAAAACGGTCGTATAACCGCTGCTTTCATCCGGCAACTGCGGACGGCTGCTATAGGCACGTGTAAACAGTCCGAAGCGAACCAGATCCTGTCTCCTCCACCCTTCCCAGGCAAATTCCATTTGCCGTTCCGCCAGGAGATTCTCTAATGTGGCCTGCCTGTCAGCCATACCGACACGGGAACGTACCTGATTCAGTTCCGCATCCCCGTTCTCTCCGTTCCTAACCTTGGCCTCACTCTTCATCAAGAGGACATCTGCATAACGGAACAACACAATATCATTATCCGACAATTTTCCGTCTTTAGTCGCCGTTTTATCTATCGCATATTTCTTCATACGGGCACCGGCCACTTTTTCATACGGTTTGCCGGTAATATCCACATCCACCAGCCAGGGCAGATACTCCAGCACCTCTCCGGTATCGAGCCGGACAGTATCTCCATTCAGATCGAGTACGACACCGGCAAAATAACATTTACTGAAACGGGCATCGACCTCTTCCGTATCATAACCAAAAGTCCGGAGTACTTCCTGAGTGGCAGAAGAGCCGTTTTCTCCGGATAACCCATATGCTTTCGCATGATTATAGTGACGGGAACGAAACAGGTATTGCATCTGATTCGTATAAAAGTTCTTATCCATCGGAACAGTAAAGATATTTTCCACCGATGTTTCATTGAATACTGAAAAATTCTCTTCATAAGTAGGCGTAAGCCGATAACCCGATGCGGTAATGGAATCACAATAAGCCATTACCGTCTGCCAGGCATTCAAACGCTGCCCGCCCACCTCAAAAAACAGGTTCCTGCCGTCCGGACGACTACCGCTGGTCCAGTTATTATTCGTATAAACCTCAGCATTTAAGGCTAATTTAGCTAACAGGAAATAAGCTACCGGACGAGTCATACGACCATAATAGTCACCGAACTGGTTGCTACGTTCCGGACTCAATAAGGGAGTTGTCTCCTGCAATTCTTTCACAACAAATTCAAAAACCTCCTGACGCGTACTCTGTTTGACCTCTTTCATCGGTGTAGAAGATGACAGCACAAGAGGAACACGTCCGAACATATCCACCAGATAATAATAATACATCGCCCGGAAAGCCCGTACCTCAGCCATATAAGGCGGAATATATTTATTTCCGGTCTGTTTATAAAATTCGTCCAGACGTTCCAGTGACTTATTACTCAATACTATCACCTTATACAAATACTCCCACGTGGCCCGTATCGCATCGCTGCTCACCCCCCATTTATGCAGGAAAAGACCTTGCCAGAAACCACCGTCATACCAGTCACCGCCACGTGTAGGCAGAATAGCCTCATCGGTAGTGAATGTATTCAGATCGTATATTCCCCGGTATGTCCCCTGTAATCCCTGACTATCGCTATAGCCTCCCACATAATTATAAAGCGTAGCAACCGTATTCAGATAAACAGCAGTCGCACTATCATACGCATCTTCTTCCGATATCTGATCTTTCGGATTCTCTTCCAGAAACTTACTGCAGGAAAGGAAAGCAAAGCTATATAATATACAGAAAAGCAAAACAAACTTCTTCATCGCCATAAACTATTAAAATTGAAAACTCAAACCGACCGTATAAGAGCGGTAAACCGGATAGTTCCGTTTATCGTCTATTCCCAGCGTATTATTTACAATATAACTATTGATCATCGGCGTCAAACCGGAATAACCAGTAATCGTCGCCAGGTTATTGACAGAACAGGACAAACGCAGATTCTGTACATATTTTCTCCATTTACCCAAAGGCACATTCCAACCGACAGTCAGGTAATCGAAATTGATATAATCCCCTTTCTCCAGCCAGTAATCTGTAGCTGTCTGGTCCTTGATATTTCGTTCAGGAGCCCCTTGCATTACATTGTAATCAGGGAAACTCCCCATATTCATATAAGTAAGAGAAGTTCCGTTATATATCTTATGGCCGAATGCTCCGTTTATCTGTAAAGAGATATCAAACTGTTTGTAACGGAAACTGATATTCGATCCCAACATTGTCTTTGGTGTTGCCTGTCCGGCGATGTAACGGTCTTCCCCATCTTCCAGGTTCACGCCGTTACCATTCAGGTCGGCGATCTCATACTGGTAACTCCCGTCTTCACGCTGCGTCAACCCGGTACAATGAGGAAGATAAAAGACACCTAACGGTTGTCCGACCACCTGGTAAACAATGTGGTTATATCCACCATGAAAACCAGCGCCGTTCAGGTCCGAAATACTGGTATATTCGGGAGCCGACATATATTCACCGTTGTACATACCACTCAGCGATAATAGTTTATTCTGCTGGAACGTCACATTCACATTGACACTCAGCTCCATATCTTTCGTCTGCAACGGAGTAACGCCGAAACCCAACTCTACACCGCTGTTCCGCATAGATCCCAGGTTTGCCAACAACTTATTATAAGCGAAAGGAGGAACACTCACATCATAAAGATAAAGCATATCGCTGGTTTTCGAATTATAATAATCGATCGTCATCAACAGGCGGTTACGGAAAAAACCGACATCTATACCGGCATTCACAGTACGTTTTACCTCCCACTTCAGATCGGGATTGGCATTCCGTATCACACCCATCGTTACCGTCGGGCTTCCTCCCACCGATACAACGCCATTAGGCTTAACCAACTGCAAGGAATTATAGCTGTCTATTGCATCCTGATTACCGGACAAACCATAACCGGCACGTAATTTCAGATTGTTCAGGAAAGTGAACTGTTTCATAAAATCCTCTTCCGTTATCACCCAGGCGGCCGAAACCGAAGGAAAGAACCCCCATTTATTATTCTTACCGACTTTCGAAGAAGCATCCGCACGGGCATTGACCGTTGCGACATATTTGCCGGCATACACATAATTCACACGCCCCAGAAAAGAACTCAAACGGGGATCTTCATAATAAGAGTTCGTTCCTTCCCAAAGCCGTACGGCACCGGCCTGCAAATTATTATACCCAAACTTATCCGTAGAAAAATTGGTGACCGTTGTATAAAATCCGGTCAATATATTCTTCTGTGCCTCTGCCAGGCCCAGCGCATCCAGATGATGCTCACCCCAATCGTTGGAATAACTCAGCATCAGATTTCCCAACAGGTCTTCCATCTTCCTCTCCCCTTTATAGGCTTGTCCATGTGCCCATACCGTTGTCGGCAGATATTGAGAGTTATCTATTATATTATATGTATAAGAACCGAAGGCGGAAAACTTCAATTGCTTGCTCAGCTTCAGTGTAAACTTGAGATGCGTATTAAAATGAGCATTCGAGTCGTCATCTTTTACTTCCAGCCAGGCAAGCGGATTGGTGATCTGGCTGGCATTGGTTACCCCATTCCACGCTCCGGTCTGTTCATCCCGGTGATTCGGGAATGTCGGGTTGAAAGCCGCAGCCGAATAAAAAGTCTTCTGGATATCGTTCAGATAACGATTCTTTTGAAGGGAACCGAAAACACCCAGATCGATCTTCAACCGATCGTTGAACGCACGCTGGGCAATATCCAGCTTGACTGTAAAATTCTGCAAATCATTGGTCCGCACTACCCCATCCCGGTCCATAACCCCGAGGGAGGCACGATAATTGGACGTTTCAGAACCTCCCCCCAAAGCGATATGGTGGTTCTGCACAATCCCGGTCCGGGTTATTTCTTCCGGAAAATTCGTATTGAAGCCCAGATCCAGTATTTCGATATTACGGTCTGCCGCCACTGCCCGGAAGTCACCTCCTGACAACATCTTCATATTCTTGTAGACCGCCTCGATCCCGAAACTGCCATCGTAACTGATACTGAATGCACCGCCTTTTCCTTTCTTCGTAGCGACTTCGATAACTCCCGAAGCACCACGAGAACCGTATTGAGCCGTCTCGGAAGCATCTTTCAGGATGGTAAAGCTTTCGATATCCGCCGGATAGATAGAACTAAGCGTATTCAGATCGGAAGAAACACCGTCGATAATAACCAACGGATCGTTGCCCCCTGTCAGGGAGGTTGTTCCCCGAACCCGGACGGAACTCAACGCTGCCGCCCTGTTCGCCCCGGTAGAAATACTGACACCCGCCGCCTGCCCGCTCAAGGCATTCAGCGAACTGGATACATATCCTTTGTTCATACGTTTCTCGGAAACTTTATCGACAGAACCGGAAATGGTCTGCTGCCTGCCGGTAGCATATCCGACAGCGATCTCATCATCCAGTCTCACAGTATCAGGAACGACCGCTCTGAATGTATCCGGCAATAACGGTGCTACCTGTGCCTGCCCATCCAGTCCGGAAACAAATAATAAGATGACAGGATATATCATTAAACAAGAATGAAATAACTTAATCATATGCACACAGATTTAAGATTAGTAAACCCCTTTTTAATAAAACTACTGATCAATAGCGATTGTTCATGATACCGGTAATGTTTTTTAAGAAATCCGCTCTCCCTCTATTTAGCGATAATTAATAATCCGGAGAATTAAATTATTTACGGAAATATTTCTTTATTCAGCAATACATTGTACCTTTGTCCTCGATAAAAACAGGAAGTATTTTTATAAGTAATAACATATAAAACTTATTATTATGTCTAAAGTAACAGTTGTTGGCGCCGGTAATGTAGGTGCTACTTGCGCAAATGTTCTTGCCTTCAATGAAGTGGCAGACGAAGTTGTAATGCTTGATGTTAAGGAAGGTGTTTCCGAAGGTAAAGCAATGGATATGATGCAGACAGCTCAGCTGCTGGGTTTCGATACAACAGTTGTAGGTTGCACTAACGACTATGCTCAAACTGCAAATTCTGATGTTGTAGTTATCACTTCAGGTATTCCCCGTAAACCGGGTATGACTCGTGAAGAGTTGATCGGTGTTAACGCTGGTATCGTTAAAAGTGTAGCTCAGAACATCCTGAAATATTCTCCGAATGCAATTATCGTAGTTATCTCTAACCCGATGGATACAATGACTTACCTGTCATTGAAATCTCTGGGTCTGCCGAAAAACCGTATCATCGGTATGGGTGGTGCATTGGATAGCTCACGCTTCAAATATTTCTTGTCTCAGGCTTTGGGATGCAACGCTAACGAAGTAGAAGGTATGGTAATCGGTGGTCACGGTGATACAACAATGATCCCGTTGGCTCGTCTGGCTACTTACAAAGGTATCCCTGTTAGCAAATTGTTAAGTGCTGACAAACTGCAGGAAGTGGTTGCTTCTACTATGGTAGGTGGTGCTACACTGACTAAACTGCTGGGTACTTCTGCATGGTATGCACCGGGTGCAGCAGGAGCTTATGTAGTTGAATCTATCATCCACAACCAGGGTAAGATGGTTCCTTGTTCAGTTTATCTGGAAGGAGAATACGGTGAATCAGATCTTTGCATCGGTGTTCCTGTTATCCTTGGCAAGAACGGTATCGAAAAGATCGTTGAATTGGAACTGACAGCTGAAGAAAAAGAATTGTTCGCTAAGAGCGCTGCAGCTGTTAAGAAAACAAACGAAGCATTGAAAGAAGTAGGTGCTTTATAATCAGTAAACAAACTCGATTGATTATATCTTAAGAGGATAGCTCCACGGAGTTATCCTCTTTTTATTTTTATCATTAACTTTACACAAAAAAGAATCATGATACGCCCGATGACATTGAACGATGTGAGTGAGATAACCTACATCTATGCCCACTACGTAAACAATACCGTTGTGACTTTCGACACAAAAGTCCCGTCTGAAACAGAGATGCGCGAACGCCTGCTGCCTATTATCGAGAACTGTCCTGCCTGGGTCTGTGTGGAAGAAGGTAAAATAGCAGGCTATTGTTACGCCCATGAATGGAAAACGAAGAAAGCCTACAGCAGCACCGCAGAAACGACCATTTACCTGCATCCGGACCATCTCAGGAAAGGATACGGAAGAATATTAATGGAGCAACTGATCGAAGACTGCCGCAAACGTTCCTACCATGCACTGATCGCCTGTATCACTATCCCCAACGAGCCGAGTGTGAAACTCCATGAGAGACTGGACTTCAAACAGGTATCCCACTTCCATGAGGTTGGACGGAAATTCAACCGATGGCTGGACGTTACCGATTATGAACTAATTCTTGAATGACCCAGTATAAAATCAAATTCTCCATATCTTGTAAGAAATTACCTGCTTCTACGACTATATAGTACAGTTCAATAAAAAACATTCAGTATGAAACAGTCGCATGAAGATTTCCTCAGGATACTGTCCGACTACCAGGGTATCATCCACAAGGTAAATCTACATCGATAAAAGCATCGCTTACCAAAAGAAATATGATACCTACATCAGCATCGGACTAACTCTCTTTATCGTAGGAGTCTTTATCATACGGAATTATATCCTACACGGAACAATCATTTTGTTCACATTAATTGTGGTACTGATTACGGTATCCATTGCATTATATTTATCCTACGTTCGCAAAAAACGCTTCAAAGAAGTACGTAATTACTTGCAATCGTTATATGACTTGCTTTAGTCAAACCATGTAATCTGATATAGATTTCAGGCAGACATCAAATTACAAACGGAACGGGAAGTATTTCAATTGTTCCCGTTCCGTTCATCGATAAAAAGCATATATCCTATATCTGGTAATGTTCTTATAGTCAGACTATCATCTAAAAGTAAAAAGGCTCTCAATTTGGATATAAAATTATTCAAGCTAGCATCATAAATATCACAATCATCCCAAATCTCCTTAAAAAAACGGCTGCGAGGAACTACTTCACCCTGTTTTTCTATCAACAATAATAATATCTGGTATTCAATCTTGCTAAGCTTCTTTATTAATCTATTTTCCAAAAATAGGTCACGAGTTTCTTTATTTAATTGTAATCTGCCAAAATTGATCAAATGAGAATGCCCAGAAGAAGAACAAGCATATTGCCGAATATAGACAATAAGTTCTTCCATATCAAAAGGCTTTTTAATATACACTTTCCCTCCGGCTTGTATGCCTTGGGCAACCTCATATCCTCTAACATGTGAAGACACAAATAATATAGGAGTTGTAATCCCCCTGGATTGCATCTCGGAGGCAAAGTCAATCCCACTATCCTCCCCCATCTCGACATCTAACACAATTATATCCGGCTCAAAAGAGAGGACAGCTTCCTTTGCCCCATATAAAGAGGATTGGTAAACAGCCTCCATTTTCTCTTCTTTCAAAATAGATACGATCATATTTCCCAACAAAATATCATCGTCAAAAACAATCACTTTTATTATTTTATCTGAATTCAACATGGTAATGTTATAATAAATGTACTACCTTCTCCTTCTACACTTTGGAAAGTAAGATCTCCCCCCATATTCTTTACAACCCGGGCTGTATACATCAATCCGAGTCCATGTCCCTTTGGCTGGTCATGTCGATCACCTCTACAACATTGTGCAAAAAGTTTTTTCCGAAGCTTTCCGGAAATTCCCCAACCTGTATCTTTTATAGCAATAGAAAAAGTATCCAACCTCTTTTCAAGAAGAATTTCTATCTTTACATTTTCATCAGAATACTTTAATGAATTATCTAACAAGTTTGTAAGACTATTCCTCAGATAAAAAAGATCTGCTTCAATCCAATCTGTTTCCATTTTATCTTCTATCAATAGTGTAAAATGCTTATTAAAGTAAAGTACTGATAAATTTTCAATAATAGAATCTATCAACCCACGCAAATCGACAGGTTCCTTTTTTATAGAGACGTGTTGGTCAGTCATTTTCAAAACAGACAATAGTGTCTCTATAGCATTACTCAACGTATATAATTGTGCTTTACATACCAGAAAAGATTGTTTCTTTACATGATCACTTTCCTTTCCGGCAAATCTTGAAATAAGTAAATAAGTCAAACTTAAAGGTGATTTCAAATCATGTATAGTTCCATATATTACTAAAGCATTTGATTTCAACTTCTTTTCCTTTTTCATGATATTTAGCAGCAAATAAATCAAACATGCAATACTAAATATCATTGCCCAACATGATATATCATTAATTCTCTTCATTTTTCCTATGATAAACGAAGAAGGAATAATGGCAGAACAGCATAAAAATAAAGAATCTGAAATTGCTATCCGTGGAGACAGATAAATATAATCATCTGCTTTTTCCACATAATTCCCAACCGTATTAATTATCCGTTCATTTTTACACAACTCTAATTTATAAGGGAGCATAAGGTTAGCTTCTTCCAAATGTTTTTTCAAACTTATATCCACTTTCTCCAAATTAACAGACAAAGAATCCTGATCATCTCGTTGAATACTAATATTCAGCAAGTTATTAAACAAAAGAGAATAATCTTCATAATATGTCTTCTTCATATTATGAATCCAGATTCCCTGATTCAAAATAATTGACAGGAACCCTAAAAGAAGAACAAAGGTTGCACCTTTCATAGATATCTTGATATGAATGCAAATATAACTAAAATAAATATCAATGATTATTCAATTATGAGATAATAGTTAGAATACATTATAGCCATCACCAGTAATTTTGTCACACATTAAAATTTAATAATATGAAAAAAAGTTATTACCTACTTACTTCGCTGCTAATTACAGCCATTTTATTCTCTTGCCAATCAATATTTGACCAAGAAAGTAAAGTTTCTAACAATCCTCAGGATTATATAGGACAACTCCACAATGAAGGTATGGATTATATTTTAAATGAAATAATCAAACTACCCAAAACGAAATCAGGAACAAAATTTTTTGATATCCAGTATATCAAAAAAACGACTATTTCCTTTATGAAAAAGAAAGAACTACTCAATAAACAGATTACAAAATCTGCATATAACGATACTTTTCCTGATTCTCTCAATTTCTCTGATGTTCCAATATCTAATCTTCAAAAAGACTATCTTATTCGTTTAATTGACATTTTAACAGTACCAAAAGAGGCTGATATAAAAACTGTTACAAACAACATCATAGAACTTGAAAACGAAATACTACAAAATAATAATCTTGGAGAAAATGAATGTTTTCCTATTCTCTGTGGTTGTTCTGTTGCACGCTATTCTGCAATATACTGGAATGAAAATTTAGAAAAATGGAGAGTAAATATTTTAGGGATAAATAAATCTCAACAAAAAACTATAACAACTAAAAGCGGAGATCCGGAAGAAGGCTTTTGGGATGGTGTATGGGATATTGCAAAAGAAGATGCTATTGGTGCTGCCTTAGGCGCTCTTGGAGGAGCTGGTATAGGTGGTATAGGAGCTGGTCCCGGTGCTATTGGCGGAGGATGTATAGCTTCTGGAACAGAAGCTGCACACAAAATATTTTAAATAGAACAAAATGAAATATATTTTAAAATGGATTTTATTTGCCATTCTTATATATGCATTCTTCTTTCTATCCAATTTAATAATAGAAGGAGGTAGTAAAGATTTAACAAATCTCATTTATAGGAGTCTTATGTTATCATGGCCTTGTCTATTTTTTTTCATTTGTACTTCTAGATACATACAAAAAAAACAGATTATATATAAAGAATTTTATTCCTTTTCATTTATATTCTATATTATACAGTCATTGATATTTTATAAATCAAACATAGTGAATAATCTAAATAAAAACTATATATTATCCAATATAGAAGCAATATTCTTAACTTTTACAATCATATTAATTGTAGTAGGTATTGTGAAATATAAAATAAAAAAGTAGTTATTATCAGAATTAGCCTATTACATCTTAGTTGAATAGGCTAATTCTAAGATTATATTATTTTCAATGAGAAAGAGATTCAATTTTCAACAAAAACAGAATACTGAGATCTTTACTAATCTAACATTAGCAAGCTTACTATTTTTATTTCCTTTAATATCAAATAGAACAAATTACATATACATAAAAGAAATATTAGTTTTTAGTACCTGTGCAATTCTCATATTACCCCATTTATTATCCAAAAACAAAATACATATACAGATATACGACATCTATATTATCATAGGAATTGTTTATATCACTTCACATATAAACAATTGGGAAAAAGACACTTATACAATAATTTCCTATCTTATCTTATTTTACTCAATATCAAAAACAAAATGGAATATTAACATTTTACGACTAATCATATCGATAAGCACCATTCATGCTGTCATGTCAATTGTCAATAATTATACAATGCCTTTAATCGGTATAATGGGAAACTCAGGTATAACAGGTATATATTTAGCTATAACCTATCCTATCGGATTTTATTTACTTCTAAACAGTAATACTATACATAAAATAATATTTGGAATACTATTACTTCCAATCATTCTTACTATATTCCTAACAGATTCAAGAAATGGTATTCTATCAGTATTAACATGCAGTATACTAATTTACTGCAACAATAGTAATTCATTTATAGAATATATCAAAAAAATAAACCTCAAACAATCTATTATTTTTGCTCCAATAATAATCTTACTTAGCATATTCTCATTATATAATCTAATTAACCATAGAAAAGATTCGGTAGATGGCCGAATTCTTATATACAAAATAACTACAAATATGATATTCAACAGACCTATATCTGGTTTTGGTTATAATACATTTTATTCTATATATCCGGAATATCAAATGACCTACTTTAAAAAGAACCCTGACAGTAAATACATAAAATTTGCTGACAACACAAAATATGGATTCAATGAAATACTACAAATAGGAGCAGAATATGGAATAATTGGTATAATATTAACCTTCGTTTTCACAATATACTTATTTACGATTAAAAATGAAAAAAATAAATTCATCGTCTCTCCTGTAAAATATACAATACTATCTATTTTTCTTCTTTCACTATTTAGTTATCCACTCAGAAGGGTTGAAACATTATTAACAATAACAACCTTTACAGGTATATTAGCATCTTTTGATAAGAGATTTTTGCTTTCATTCAACAGAACACATCATAAATTAATAATTATATCATTAGCGATTTGCTACTTTGAAATTATAAACACGACAATTAACAGGAATTATGCTTACACTATTTGGCAAGAATCAAAAAAGACTTCAATACCTGATAAAGAAAAACTTTTAATTTACAATTCGATTGAAGATAAATTAAAATATGACACTCTATTTCTATATGATTACGCGGTTATATTATCTAACTGTAATAAAAATGAGGAAAGTAATATTTATTTCGAAAAAGTATTAAAACATATGAACACTTCGTTCATTTGGATACTAAAAGGAAACAACTATAAAAACACTAATAATTTCAACAATGCTCAAAACTGCTATATACATGCATTTAAAATGGTTCCAAACAGAATATTTCCTTTATATCAGTTAATGCTATTATACAAAGAATACGATAAAAAAAATGAAATGATAAAAACCGCCAAGTTAATCAAAGATTTTAAGATCAAAATACCATCTTACACAACACTAAAAATAAAAGAAGAAGCAAATGAAATCATTTCAATATACAACAAATAAAAAAACACTTATAGTATTATTATCTATAACAATATCAATTTGTACAATTAATACATTAAACAACAATTACAGTATACTATCTTATAGCAGAAACAATAAAGAGCTAAAGAAAGTTTTAAAGCACTATAAAAACGACAACAAAAAATACAATGCTGTACTATTTCTAATCAAGAATATGAAGAATAAATATTCTTACAAATTAATAGTCAAAGATACATTAAACAGAAAGAATAATTTCTGTTTATTTGATACACATATAGATAAGAATAATTATCAATCTATATTAGACTCTTTAAACTTTCATTTAGAGATAGATTCCATAAATGATATGGAACACATTAATGCTCAATATTTAATAGAAAATTGTGACTACGCATTTTATGCATGGGAAAACTTCCCATGGTCTAAGGGATATACAAAAAGTATATTTTATGAATATATCCTTCCATATAGAATAAATAAAGAAAATCTAGTAGACTGGAGATCATTCTTTATAAAACGATATAAACCAATGATTGATACTATGAAAAATGAGAAAACAATAAAAAACATCTCCCAATTAATCATTAAAGATATAAATAAGCAAATATCTTACTCCTGTGATGCTTTAAATCTTAAACCCTCATTAGATTATAAAGAAATTCTCTATTACCAAAAAGGTAATTGTTCCATTATAGCCGATATTATAGTATTAGCATTACGATCTATGGGTATAGCATCAACTAAGGACTATATCCCATTATGGGGAAGTACAGATAATGGCCATACAGAAGTTGTCTATTTCGATGAATGCTGCAACCCTGTAATGCTACAAACAGGAAATTGGCTAGCCGCCCATCCACCTAAAATATTTAGACAAATATATTCAATAACAGAATCAAGTAATACTGAACAATTCGACAATAACAATTATATAGATGTAACAAACAATTATATACCAACAACAGATATCAGAATTTCAATAAAATCTATACCCGAAGAGGTCTATTTGGCAGTATACAATAATAATAAATGGAAAGAAATCTCTAAAGGAAGTCTATTTGAAAAACAGTTATACCTTTTTCATAATATGGGACGATCTATTATATATTTACCAATCACTAAAACAAATTACAATGGAATAAAAGCAATTGACAGTCCTCTTTCGGTAGACTTTCTCGGTAATATCAGAAAATATAAAATAAACAATGAGAGTAAGGTAGATATTAATCTCACCCAATATCTATCAAAAATTCACATTATAGACAATATTGATAATTATGAATTGGCTTACTGGAACATTAGCCATTGGAGTTCAATTCCTATTTCAGAAAATAAAAATACAGGATTCAATGCACATCAAGTTCCATCAAATACTATATATACAATATTAGATAAAAGAAATTTCAGGTTAAAAGGAAGAATCTTTACATACGATAATAACATCATAATATGGTAATATTCTTTTCTATATTTTCTTATACTCAATCAATTTATATATATTAGAGAGTTTTATAGAGTATCAAAAAGCAAAAACAAATGTCTATGAATAGATATATATTACCTACAACAATATTCTTTATTGGAATATTAATTCTAAGTTTCGCTAAAAACTTATTCTTTGGGTTTGAAGCTCAATTCTTCTATGCAATTGAAAGTACTTCATATTGGTTCTTTTTCATTATCATTTATACACGGTGCAAAAGAAAAAACAAAATACTCTATCTTGAATATATCATCTGGTTGCTTCTTTCTTTTGTATCCAGTACAGCAATTAACTACTTTAGGGATATATATACAGAAAGCAACGAAAGTAATACAATCATATTACGATCATTAGTAATGAATATTTTCCTGTTCTTTGTTACCTTACTATTATTGATATATAAAAAGAACAACGATATTTGAATACCTTACAAAGAAACGAATCTTCTTGCATCCTATTCAATATCCATTTTCCGGATCGCGTTCAAACTTTGCCTTCTTCAGTTTTCTGTTGATCGCTTTGGAAGTACGAAAGTTAAGCCCTTTTACTGTGATCGACTCGGCACGTATCTCGTTCTTCTTTTCTACAAGGCGACTTTCGGCTGAAACAGAGAAAGTCCCGAAATCATTCAGACAAACGTCAAAGCCCTCTTCCAATAGTTCGATTATGGAATCTTCTATCAGCATCCACGAACGGGATAACTCCGCCCGAAGCGGTGCCGAACCATGCGAAATATGGTCGAATAACTTATCTTTATGAATTGTTCCGCGACTGACAACTTGCGGATAATACCCTTTTACTTTCTCCCCATCCTTATTCAGATTGTCATAAATAGGAGTAAATTTATACCTTATACTCATGGATTTACTTTTTATATCAGATTGTACAGTTATTACTTTATTTTCTTAATCATCCTCCTAAAGATAGACTTTTATTTTCAAACTCTCCATACATATTCATATAAATATGCCATTCAGAAGTTACATAACAAGTATTACTCACATTACAGGAAAGTATCTTCAGACAAACGGGAAACTATTTCCTGGTATATAACAAACTATACATACCTTGTACACCTTATCGCATATAAGTAGTACAGGATATCACATATAAGGTGTACAACATATCAGACATTAGTACTACAGCATATAAATAGTTTGTAATATACCGGGAAATAGTTTATCATATAATAAAAATTAGTTTTTAGTAAGACAACCGATAGTTCATCGGTTAGAGGCCTGGGTAAAGACAAAAAAAACGAGGATACCTATGCAGATATCCTCGTCCCCTTTTATATACAAGCTTGTTATCTTCCGATAATCCCCAGTTTGGAATCATTGATAAAATCAATGATATGCTGTATTTCATCACTCATCGGCACCTGGTCCTTGATCATCAGCAAGGCATCAAAAAGGCTGGTGTTACCCTGATAAATGATGCGGTAGGCATGGCTGATATGTTTAATGACCTTATCGCTTACCCCCTGGTGTGACAGGATGAAAGAATTAACGCCATAATAAGTAGTCGGTTCCTGAGCCGCCACGATATAAGGAGGAACGTCTTTACGGAAACGGCAACCGGTCTGTGTCATCGACCAGGTACCGACACGGCTGCCCTGGCTTGCCAAGACGTTTCCGCCGAAGATCGAATAATCTTCAAAGAAACAATTACCGGAGACCTTGCTACCGTAACCCAATACGCAATGGTTTCCGATATGTGTATCGTGTGAAATATGCACCCCTTCATGTAGGAAATTACCATTACCGATAAAGGTCTGCCCTTCCGGAGTCGTAGCACGGTTGATCACTACGTTCTCACGAATCACATTATCGTCACCGATAACAACCAGCGTACTGTCGCCTTTATATTTGAAATCCTGGGGTTCTGCCGCAATAACAGCCCCATTGAATACACGGTTACCTTTCCCCAGACGTGCACCACTCATGATACTGGCATGAGGCATGATCTCGCAATTATCGCCGATCTCGACATTCTTATCGATGTATGCAAACGGATGAACAGTAACGTTCGCTCCCAGTTTTGCACCGGCATCTACATAAGCTAACGGACTAATCATAATAATCTAAGTTTTAATGGTTATTACTCTCTTCCTCCACCTACAGCACTATACAGGTTGATAACAGCCTGCATACGCTGAACGTTGTCGGATACTTCTGTCAATTGTGCACTCAAAAGGCTCTGCTGGGCCGACAGGATCTCCAGATAAGTAGACTCAGCCGACTGGAACAACGCTTTCGTATATTCTACAGCTTTTTCCAGTTGTGCGATCTGTTCTTTATCCTGAACCAGCATTTTATTGGTTGCATCGTACAGATGCAATGCATCGCTCACCTCTTTTCCTGCCTGGAGGATAGCCTGCTGATAATTCATCTGAGCGATCTTCTCTTCCGCTTTCGACACTTTCAGGTTAGCCATCAACTTGCCGTTGTTGAAGATTGGCTGTGCAAGAGATGCCAATGCCTGGAACATGAATTGTCCCGGATTGGAAACTGTAATACCCGAACCATTCGTCCAACCGGCAGTAGCCGTAATATTCAACCCCGGATAGAAAGCAGCACGTGCTTTGTTCGTTGTATAATAAGCGCTTGCAAGCGACATTTCTGCGATCTTCACGTCCGGACGGTTTTCCAGCAATTGCAAAGGTACACCTGCCATCAGTTCATCCGGAATATATTGATCTTCCAATCTGCCACGTTCGATCTGCTGGGGGGCTTTCGCCAACAGTACCGACAAAGAGTTTTCTACTTCACGAACCTGACGTTTCAGGTTGATCAGTGAAGAGGAAACCTGATGGTATACGGCTTTCATCTGTACAACGGCAGCTTCGGTGGTCATACCTGCCTCCTTCATAGCTTCCATCGCGCGTACATTTTCTTTATAGATATCAACTGTTTCTGTTGTAATCTCTACCTGGCGGTCGAGCATCAGCAAAGTAAAATAGGTATTGGCGATACCGCTGATAAGCTGTGAACGTACTGCCTGCTGTGAATACTGGCTTTGCAGATAGATCGTTTTCTGGTCGCGGCTTGCATTCAGCAGCTTACCGAACAGATCGACTTCCCAGCTTGCTGCTGCCGGTAAGGTATATGCTTTGGCAAAACTAGAACTTCCGATCGTCGTGGTCGAACCTTGCGGAGCCAGATTCAGAGACGGCAGGAAAGATAAACGGGCGGCTGTCAGCAACGCTTTCGACTCTTCCACACGGAGAATTGCAGCCTGCATATCCACATTGTTTGCCAATCCTTCTTCAATCAAAGACTGCAGTTTCGGATCACGGAAAATATCCGTCCAGGGTATATTTCCCATATTGGTCGTATCGGCAGCCAGGGTGTCCGTTACTGATACCGGATCACGGTAAATACCGGCGGTCTCTATCGTATCAGGACGGTCGTATGCTTTGTAAATGTGGCAACTACTCAGTAGAGCGGTTGCACACATCATATATATAACTTGATTTTTCTTCATTGTCTTCTCACTTATTTTTTAGCGTACTGTTCTATTTCCGTATTCAGATCACTGTTGTCCAGATCTTCCCATTCGATCGGTTTCAGTCTTTCCTGCAAGTACTGGAAGACCACGAACAGTGCCGGAACGATGAGGAGCTGGAAGACCATACCGACAAACATACCGCCGATAGCAGCAGTACCCAAAGTACGGTTACCGTGTGCACCTACACCAAAAGCGAACATCATAGGCAACAAACCGACTACCATTGCCAGAGAGGTCATCAGGATCGGACGCAGACGAGCGGCAGCACCTAATACCGCAGCCCAGGTAATACTCATACCCATACGGCGACGTTCGAGAGCAAACTCTACGATCAAAATAGCGTTCTTTGCCAACAGACCCATCAACATGATCAATGCGATCTGCATATAAATGTTGTTCGACATTGTTCCCAGAATCATCTTCAATGCCGGAATGCTACCTAAAGCAGCCCAACCTTGTACAAACAGGAAGCTACCCATCAAACCAAACGGTATTGAAAGCATTACCGCCAACGGAAGAATGTAACTTTCATACTGTGCACTCAACAACAGGTAGACGAAAACGAAACAAAGGATAAAGATCAGACCGGTTGTGCTTCCGCTTGTCTCCGCTTCTTCACGGGCCATACCTCCTAATTCATAACCGAAACCGGTAGGAAGTGATGTACTTGCGACTTCTTCGATTGCTTTCAACGCCTGACCGCTGGTAAAACCTTCGGCTGGGGCAACCATCACTTTCAAAGAGGTGTACATATTGAAACGACTGATAATATCCGGTCCATATACTTTCTCGATCGTAATGAATTGGGAGATCGGAGCCATTTCGTCACCGTTCCTTACCTTAATGTTCTTCAAAGACTCCATATTGGCTCTCATGGAAGGATCAGCCTGCACCATTACACGATACATCTTACCGAAACGGTTGAAATTGGAGGCATACAAACCTCCATAATATCCTTGCAGAGTCAAAAGAATATCGCTCGGACTGATACCAACTTTCTTACAAGCTGCCGCATCGATATCGATCATATACTGCGGGAAGTTCGGATTGAAAGTCGACTGGGCCGATTTGATTTCCGGACGATTCGTCAATGCAGCCATATATTCTTTGGAAACAGAGAAGAATCTATCCAGGCTACCACCTGTCTTATCCTGCATGTTCAACTCGATATCGCTGGAAGCCGAATAACCCGGGATCATAGGCGGAGTAAAGAACAAAACCTGTGCATCTTTTATTACTTTCTGGGCACGCATAAACAAACTGGCATAAACCACATCCGAACTTTGTGTCATCGAACGTTCTTCCCAGTCCTTCAATTTGATGATGAAAGAACCGTAAGACGGTCCCTGGCCACCGATAAAGCTGAAACCGGTAATTGCCGTACGCGATTTAATTGCAGGATCGGAAGCAATCAGGCTATCGACACGTTGCATGATTTCCTGCGTACGTTCCTGAGAAGTACCCGGAGGCAATGTCACAGCTCCCATGATCGTACCCGTATCTTCATTCGGTACCATACCGGTCGGCGTTACCTGCATGAAGAAAATCAGCAATGCAATAGAAGCAGCTACCGTACCAAATGCCAGCCATTTCTTCTGGATGAAAAACAAGACACGCTTCTTATAACCTTTCAGCAACGAATCGTATGCCACATTGAAAGAGGTATGGAAACGGGATATAAAAGTAGATTTCTTTTCGCCATGTTCATCGTGAGGTTTCAGGAAGATAGAACATAGTGCCGGACTCAGCGTCAATGCATTCAAAGCTGACAAACCGATTGCAATAGCCATCGTCACACCGAACTGACGGTAAAATATACCGGCCGTACCTCCCATGAAACTAACAGGGATAAACACGGACATCATCACCAGTGTAATTGAAACGATAGCACCGCCAAGTTCACTCATCGCATCGATAGATGCCTGCTTCGCCGATTTATAACCCTGGTCCAACTTGGCATGGACCCCCTCGACGACGATAATCGCATCATCGACCACAATCGCAATGGCAAGCACCATCGCACAAAGTGTCAGCAAGTTTACACTAAACCCGATCAACGACAACAGGAAGAAGGTACCGATCAGGGCCACCGGAATAGCAATAGCCGGAATCAAGGTCGAACGCAAATCCTGCAGGAAGATATAAACAACGATAAACACCAGAATAAATGCTTCGAGCAAAGTCTTCAACACTTCATGGATAGAGGCATACAGGAAGTCGTTGGCATTCATGGAAACTTCCACCTTCATTCCCGGCGGCATCGTCTTTTCCGATTTCACCAACAGTTCCTGAATTTCATTGATAGTCTCCGTAGCATTCGTTCCAGGCATCTGGTAAACAATACAGGTAACAGCGCTATGTCCGTTTACTTTGTTGACAAAGTTATAGGTCAAACGTCCCAGTTCAATGTCGGCAATATCTTTCAGGCGGAGCACCTCGCCATCGGCAAGAGCTTTTACAACAATATTCTCAAACTCATCAGCCGTCTGCAAACGTCCTTTATAACGGATAGTGTACTGGAACGTCTGATTTCCCTGTTCACCGAAAGAACCCGGAGCTGCTTCCACGTTCTGTTCTGCCAATACGTTGGAAACATCGTTAGGTACAAGTTTGTATTGTGCCATCACATCCGGTTTCAACCAGATACGCATAGAGTAGTCGGTACCCAACACGTTAGCATCACCCACACCAGGAACACGTTGTACTTCCGGGATCAGGTTGATCTTTGCGTAGTTTTCAAGGAACTTCTGATCGTAACGGTCTTCTGCATCGTAAACGGCAAAAACGATCAACATGGAGTTCTGACGTTTCTGGGTCGTCACACCGACCTTTGTTACTTCGGCGGGCAACAGACCCTGAGCCATAGATACACGGTTCTGCACATTGACAGCCGCCATATCGGGGTCTGTTCCTTGTTTAAAATATATGGAAATATCGGCAGAACCATTGTTCGAGGCATTGGATGTCATATACATCATGTTCTCAACCCCGTTTATCTGGTCTTCCAAAGGTGCGATCACACTATTCAATACAGTCTGCGCATTGGCACCTGTATAAGTGGCCCGTACCGAAACGGTAGGGGGGGCAATGTCCGGATATTGGGTAACAGGCAGTGTGAGCAAACCTAATATACCCAGGATGACAATCAAGATGGAGATCACCGTTGAAAGCACCGGACGGTTAATAAATCTATCTAATTTCATATTTTACTTTTTTATATACGGAAGAATCGGACGGGAACCCGGTCCTTTCTATACCTTTAATTAATTAAAAGCTGTTTTTAAATTTCCTTCGCTCTGGTCTTTCATCGCCTGCTGAAATTTTTCAGCCTGTTCGCTTTTAGTGATTGGCTTAATTTCCTGACCGTCATGCAAACTTTGGACACCTTCGACAACGATCTTGTCGCCAGCCTTCAATCCTCCGGTCACCAGGTAAACCTGTCCGTCGCTCAAAGGAGATACCTGAATTTCCGTATTCTTGATCGTATTATCCGATTGTAGCACATATACAAATTTCTTGTCCTGGATTTCAACCGTAGCAGACTGCGGGATCATAATGATGTCATTCATTGTATAAGGGAATACAACATTTCCCGTACCACCGCTTCGCAGGATATTCTTGTCATTGGGGAATACGGCACGCATACTTACCGAACCGGTAGACTGGTCGATCACACCGCTGACAGCATCGATCTTTCCTTTTTCATCCAGCATAGTACCATCTGCCAATTGTAACTGAACGGCCGGCATCTTATCCAATTGTTCCTTCAAAGTACCGCCAGCCTTCGTCAGCTGCAACAATTCTTTTTCCGTCATGGAGAAATAAACATATACCTCTCCGATCTCCGAAACTGTCGTCATCGGACTGGAGATAGACGGACTGACCAAACTTCCGATACGATACGGGAAAGTTCCAACAACACCGTTGGATGGGCTGGTTACCGTACAAAAATCCAGATTTTGTTTTGCGCTCACCTTAGATGCTTCCGATTGTGCCAAAGTGGCTCTGGCCGAAGCAAGCTGGTTGACAGCGGTCTGATACTCAAAAGAGCTGATAATGGACTTATTATACAACTCTTTCTTATTCTTCTCGGTCAACTCCAACGTACTGACATTTGCCTGTGCCATCTCTACCGCAGCTTTCGCCTGGTTGTAGGCAGCTTTATACTGTGTCGGATCGATTTCAAACAAGGCCTGTCCTTTACGCACAGTTGCCCCTTCATCAACACATAACTTAACAATAAACCCTGATACCTGTGGACGAACTTCGATATCCTGCGTACCTCTGATGGTCGCGGGGTAAGAGGTTGACTGGTCGGAAGAAGAAGAATTAACGGTCATTACAGCATATTCACTGTCGCCTAACTTCATACCCCCCTGGCTGTTTCCACAGGCGGTTAATAAAGACACTCCCACTGCAAATAACGCAATTTGCCTTAATTGGGTAATAGTAGTTCTCAACATTTGTTTATTCATAATTATAATTTAATATATTTCTGCCTATTAATAGTTTCATACTTTTTATTTGAAGGCTTGTATTATCAGGCTCGACAACAGGGGACTCATATCCTAAAAAACGTACAAATGTAAAATCTTTTTATTGTACTTTTCCCGTTTATACATTCTTTTATACTAAAAAATAGCTTTATTTATATGTAGAGATCAAACAGATAGCCAATATTTTGACGGATCGAAAGTAAATTAGTCCAAATTTGCATATATTCTTAAAACGAGGTTTGCTTATTCAATAATTTAGTTTAAATTTACAGCTATCTATAAACTTAATTAATCAATAAGCTGATGGGACCAAAGTTTTCAATTTCGGAAGTATGTAGCACTTCATGGCAACGGACCAAAGCTCAGATATGGGTTTTGTCCGGATTATTGATCGGTATGACCATAATTTCTTTCACTTTAAGTGCATTTGCTATGCCTATGCAGAAATCCATAGTGGGTACAATCGTTATCAATCTGATTAGTTGTATTATCTCATGTATCTTTGCTCTGGGATACATGAAAAACATATTCCAGACTCTGGATGGAGAAGAGCCGCAGTTTTCGGCCTACGGTCAGCAAGCCCGTAAAATCATCACTTATTTCGTGGCTAATATTTTTATGGGGATCATCGTCCTGTTCGGTATCTGCCTGTTCGTTATCCCGGGTATATACCTGGCCATACGGTTACAGTTCTTTACAGCTTTCATTGTTGAAGAAGATGCCGGGATCATCGAATCATTGAAACGCAGCTGGGAAATAACCCGCGGACAAGAAATGCCGTTGTTTTTACTTATGCTGGCAATGATCGGTATTTTTATACTGGGACTTATCGTGCTGGGGATAGGAATTTTTGTAGCAATGCCTCTTATCTATGTAATGTATGGCTATGTTTTCCGTAAACTTAATGCACCTTTGCAAATTATTGAAGAATTATAAATTGAATAACACTAAACAGCCCGTAGATTTCTAAAGTCTACGGGTTACTTATGATAACAAAATTGCCCTATGGGGAAGACTTACAGAATTAAAGACATTGCAGAATTATCCGGTGTATCCACCGGAACTGTCGACCGCATATTACATAACCGCGGAAAAGTATCGGAAGAAGCACAGAAGAAGGTTGAAAAAGTTTTAAAAGAGATAGACTATCATCCGAATCTGATAGCCCGTTCGCTGGCACTTAAAAAGAAGTATAAGTTCATAACACTGATACCTTCTTTTGCACAAGGCGAATACTGGGCCAAACTGTCCGAAGGGATCAACAAAGCAGAGCAGGAACTATTCAGTTACAATATCGAGGTCGACCGAATGTTCTTCAACCAGTATGATAAAAGCAGTTTCGACAATCTGATACCGAAAATCGAAGAGGCCGATTGCCAGGGAGTGATCATAGCCACTCTTTTCAAAGAGAGTGTCATCCAGCTCACTCAGCAACTCGATAAGCTGGAGATACCCTACGTGCTGATCGATGCCTTTATCGAAAACACAAACTGCATCGCTTATTACGGAACCAATTCCTATGATTCCGGATACATTGCCGGACGACTGCTTTTCGAACAGATACAACCGGAAGATAACATTGCCATTTTCCGCTTTATCCGTAAAGGAGACATGCATTCGACACAGGTGATGAAACGCGAAGAAGGTTTCCGTGACTACCTGTACGGTCATGATTTCCTGGGGAAAATATATCCGGTACATATCCATGCCGACGAATCGGAGGAAAATAAAGAGATACTCGACTCTTTCTTCGCAACACACGAAGAGATCAAGGCCGGTATTATCTTTAATTCCAGGGCACATGTACTGGGAGACTATTTCCGGAACCAGGATATCGACAGACATTTTAAACTGATCGGTTACGATGTGATCGACTCGAACCTGAATCATCTGAACGACGGATATATCACTCACCTGATCGCACAGCGTCCGGAAGTACAAGGATTCAATTGCGTCCGTGCATTGTTCCGCCATCTGGTGTTGAAGGAAAAAGTCGAACAAATCAACTACATGCCCATTGATATACTTATTAAAGAGAACATTAAGTATTACAACAACTATATTTAAAGGCATAAATTAATTATTTTTCTTCGATATTTTTTTTGTTTGACAAATAAATACTATACATTTGCATTCAATGTGTGCTCGCGCACATATTGGCGATAAAATGAAAATATCACAATAAAAATCATATATAAAATGGCTAATTTATTTTGTATTAAAGACAGAGTTGTCATTATTACCGGTGGAGCCGGTATCCTGGGTAGCGGAATCGCAGGCCATCTGGCTGAAGAAGGTGCTAAAGTCGTAATCCTTGACCGTGCCGTAGAAGCCGGTGAAAAGATCATTGCCGATATTAAAGCAAAAGGTGGTGAAGCCTGTTTCTTCCTGACTGATGTTTTGAACAAAGAAACACTTGAACAGAATAAAAAAGATATCCTTGCCAAATATGGCCGGATCGACGCATTGCTGAATGCAGCAGGTGGTAATATGGCAGGTGCGACCATCGGTCCGGACAGCAATATATTCGACCTGCAGATCGATGCTTTTAAGAAAGTGGTAGACCTGAATCTGTTTGGAACCGTACTTCCGACAATGGTATTCGCCGAAGTAATGGCACAACAAAAAGAAGGTGCCATCGTGAACTTCTCTTCCGAATCGGCTCTCCGTCCGCTGACACGTGTTGTCGGATATGGTGCTGCCAAAGCTGCTATCTCCAACCTGACCAAATACATGGCTGGTGAATTGGCTATTAAATTCGGTGAAGGTTTGCGTGTAAATGCGATCGCTCCGGGATTTTTCCTGACGGAACAAAACAGAACACTGATGACCAACCCGGACGGTTCTTATACGGAACGTGCTAAATCAGTTATCGCCCATACACCGTTCAGACGTCTGGGTACACCGGATGAATTGTTCGGTACGATCCAGTATTTAATCAGTGACGCATCTAAATTCGTAACCGGAACAATTGCTATTGTGGATGGCGGTTTCGATGCATTCTCTATCTAATAATTCATAAACACGATACACTTATGTATTTATGCGAACAAACGTGGCGTTGGTACGGGCCGAATGATCCCGTCAGCCTCTGGGATATCAAACAGGCCGGAGCTACCGGTATCGTAAATGCCCTGCATCACATCCCCAACGGGGAAGTATGGACAGTGGAAGAGATCATGAAACGGAAAGAAATGATCGAAGAAGTCGGTCTAAGATGGTCTGTTGTAGAGAGTGTCCCTGTACATGAACATATTAAAACACAAACCGGAGATTTTCAAAAATATATCGATAATTACAAAGAAAGCCTACGTAACCTGGGTAAATGTGGAATCAATGTTGTTACATACAACTTTATGCCTGTACTCGACTGGACACGTACCGACCTGGCTTATACAATGCCGGACGGATCCAAAGCACTTCGTTTCGAACGTGCCGCTTTCATAGCATTCGACCTTTTCATCCTGAAACGTCCGGGAGCAGAAAACGACTATTCGGCAGAAGAAAAAGCGAAAGCAAAAGCCCGCTTCGATATAATGACGGAAGACGATCGCCTGTTGCTTACCCGCAATATGATCGCCGGCCTGCCCGGATCTGAAGAAAGTTTCACTGTCGAACAATTCCAGGAAGCATTAGACCGCTATAAAGATATCGATGCAGAAAAACTGCGTGCCAACCTGATCTATTTCCTGAAAGAAATTACTCCGGTAGCCGACGAAGCCGGTGTCAAACTGGTTATCCATCCGGATGATCCTCCCTACTCTATTCTCGGTTTACCGCGTATCCTGAGTACGGAAGATGACTTCAAAAAGCTGATAGAAGCAGTTCCCAATAAAAGTAATGGTCTGTGTCTGTGTACCGGTTCATTCGGTGTCCGCAGCGACAACGATCTAGCTGGTATCATGGAACGCTATGGCGACCGTATCGATTTCGTCCACTTCCGCAGTACACAACGTGATGCTGAAGGAAACTTCTACGAAGCAAATCACCTGGAAGGCGATGTAGATATGTATGGCGTAATGAAAGCGCTGCTTGAATTGCAACAAAAACGCGGTTGTTCGATCGCTATGCGTCCGGATCATGGCCACCAGATGATCGACGACCTGAAAAAGAAAACAAATCCCGGTTATTCCTGCATCGGCCGTCTAAGAGGTTTAGCTGAACTTCGCGGCTTGGAGATGGGTATAGCTAAATCTCTTTTTAAGAAATAACAGAGATAAATATTTCATTTCTTATTGATTTATATAGAAAAAGGTGTCCAATTCCGATTGGCGCCTTTTTCTGTTTTATCACTTGTCAATTCCACTACCCCGACCATTGAAAAGCATAAATAAATGAAAAAGAACTATAAAGTATTCCTGATTAGAACTTTAGACTGGATTGTTTTTTCTATTTTTGTCCAGCTAAAAAATTATTTTCATAATGCCTAAGATCTATAGTTACATATTATCATTTATTACACTCATAACACTAAGCACCTGTTCATCGGTACTATCAGTGCAATCACCACTACCAGTAACCGCTCAGGAAGTTGCAATCGCTCCTCCGGCAAGCGAAGTTCCGCTTCCCAAAGTCGATTATATATTTCTTCCTCCTGCACCGGAATTAGGAAAAACAGAATATGCACGCAAAGATATTACAGAAGATTTCTCTCTACGCGAAAAAGCAGATATAGCAGTCCCCGATCCCAAGTTACTTGCCAATGATAACTCACTGGTTATTGATCTGGCTCTTATCACTGAAGAAGATTATGCTTTCCCTTTACCCGGAGCAAAAGTCATATCTCCTTACGCCGGACGGAGAAGACATCATTCGGGTGTTGATCTGAAAACATGCGCTAACGATACGATAGTTGCAGCATTTGACGGCATTGTCCGTATAGCAAAACCTTATGCTGCTTATGGTAATGTAGTTGTCATCCGTCATTATAACGGATTGGAAACTGTTTACAGCCACAATTCCAAGAATCTTGTAAAAGTAGGTGAACGTGTAAAAGCAGGTGATCCGGTGGGATTAACAGGCCGGACCGGAAGAGCGACTACAGAACATCTGCATTTTGAAGTACGTATCAACGGACAACATTTCGATCCCAATAAAGTTTTCGATCTGGAAAAACGTAAATTACATACCACTTGCCTGGTTGCAACCAAGACCGGAAGAAACATCGCTGTTAAAGCGGTCGATATATTACCGCACCAGCGTGCCGGTGAATACCAATATTCTTATGTAGGCATTCCGGTTTCTGATAAAAACAAGAAAATAAACTTATAATTCAGTCAATCAAGAAACAAAAAAAGGCTAATAATCAATGATTATTAGCCTTTTTTTGTGGAGCTGGAGAGATTCGAACTCTCGTCCAAACGAGGAACTAATCTGCTTTCTACATGTTTATCTTCGCCTTCGATTGTCGGGATCAAGCAAGACCGAAGCCACCCACTTAATCCTTATCCTCTAAATTTTCGTCCGAAACCCGAGGCTCATTTCAGACTATCTCCGATATTGCTGCACCACCTGATCGGAACGCTTCGGAGCAACAGCATCCGGGTGATGTCACGTCCCCGCAACTATTGCAGGGATTAAGCTTGAATCTACTATACTTCGATTAAGCAGCGAGAGCGTAATTGTTTTCGCCAGTTAATTGTTCGTTGTCTGAGATTTAAGTGCAAGCCAACCACGCACTACATGCTTACAAACCACTTCTGCCCGCTGTCTAAACCGGTCAGCCCCATGATTTGTGAGTACAAAGATACGAAGAATCTCCATATCTCTGTACTCTATTTAGTTTTTTTATTCTATTACCCCTATTTCACGGAACCAGTCTTCAGCCCTGTCAGGCCATTCATTGACAGCCGCCCCCGTGTCCCTCAAACCGTAACCATGTCCGCCTTTGCTATACAAATGCATCCAGACAGGAACACCTGCCTCTTTCAAGGCATAATAATAGAAAAGGCTACTGTTAATATAAGATTTATCATCTTCCGTCTGAATCAACATAGTCGGTGGTGTAGCCGATGTCACTTTAATCTCCGGTGCTAACCCGAAGTTTTCACCGTCCAAATAAGCCGGATAGACCAACAGACAGAAGTCCGGACGACAGCTAACCTTATCTGCTGCATCGACTGCCGGATAGGTCCGCTTATCAAAGCTATTGCTAACCATAGCAGAAAGATGCCCCCCTGCTGAAAATCCCATTACACCGATACGTTGCGGATCGACATTCATCTCTTCTGCATGCGCTCTGACATAACCGATTGCACGCTGCAGATCCTGCAATGGTGCTTCATGTTTCTCACGGCCTTCCCGGCGAGGAACACGATATTTGACCAGTACAGCTGTTATTCCCAGATTATTCAACCATTCACAAACTTCATCTCCTTCCAGGTCGTAAGCCAGAATATTGTAGCCGCCACCAGGACACACAACCATTGCCGCGCCTGTTGCCACTTCATCGGGAGCCGGATAAACCGTAATCGTCGGTTCACTCACATTGGTAACCCGCAAGACTGTTTCACCACCGGTTTTACCTCCATCGGTATCAGCCTTTTCTATCAGCTTGGTTGTCTCACCAGGTGCCCCCTTCGGGAACAACAGGATCGGGTTATCTTGTGCCATAGCTGAACCAATTAAACAACTTGCCCCAACAAGCAGGAGCATACATTTTCTGATCATACACTACACTGTTTAAAGAATTTATAAGAACCATTATTTTTGAGGGAAATTCGGACTATACAGCATTGTCTTTTCCAACGTCATTAATTTACCATCTTTCACAAAAGCTTCTCCTCGTTCCGAAAGATGTTTAACCATCTCTTCACGGAGTTCTTTCAGTTGTTTACCATACTTGGGTTTTGAAGAACAATCAACCAGTTCACCCGGATCTTTTACCAGGTCGAACAACTGTTCTTTTCCATTATGGAGATTCCATACATATTTCAGTTTACCATCCGTCAAAGCACACCAATAATTATCTGCACTGTAACAGGTGGCATGTTCCATGTCGATATATTTACGCCATTCATTTCCACGCCCCTGTACCAGCTTCAGCAACGAGCTTCCGTCCATATCGGGAGGAACTGCACCGCCTGCCAGATCAATAAAGGTAGGCAGGAAATCACGAAGTTCAACGGGTTGCTCGATCTTCGTTCCGGCCGGAACAATTTTATCAACATACGATGGCCATTTTACAATATACGGAATATGAGCCGAACCTTCATACGGATAAGTTTTTCTCCAATGATAATGATCCCCCAGCATGTCTCCATGATCGGCAGTAAAGCAAATTACAGCATCATCATACATACCTTTCTCTTTCAAGGCTGCGATAATCTGTCCTATCTGATCGTCGATGAAAGTAATATTTGCATAATAATGCCTTCTTGAATTAACGGCATATTCGTCTCCTAAATTACCAAAAGGAGCATCGGATGCAACCTTCTCTGGATCGAGACGTTCTGCATACTGGCCACACCAGTCCCCTATAAACGGTTTGGGTATTTCTGTATTCTTATACATATCCAAATAACGCTTCGGTGGGTCATAAGGACTATGAGGGCGGGCAAAAGATACTTTCAGGAATAAAGGCTTATCATTATCATAATTACGGATAAGTTCACAGGCTGTCTGTCCGGTCCAGGTAGTCGGATGCAAACGTTCTTCCAGTTTATAAATACCGGCGCCGTGATCATTCCAACCAATGCCTGTCAAGTCCGGATTCTTCCCCGGAGCATTCAACTGGAACCATTCGCGATAATCGCTGATAAAGTCTTTTGATTCAACTCTACCGCTTTCGTCGATTAAAGTGGCATGGAAACCATGAAGAGCCTTCTGTGGGAACCAATGCATCTTTCCAACGCCAAATGTAAAATAACCCAGATTACGCAACATCTGAGGCATTTCATATTTATACTGTTCCGCCATTCTGCCATAGCCTAACATACCATGATGCCAGGGAGACAAACCTGTCAACAGACCGGCACGTCCGGGCGTACTACTGGGAGCTGATGAATAACCGTTTACAAACAAAGTTCCTTCTGCTGCCAATTTATCCAGATTAGGAGAAATCACAGCTTTATTCCCCATACACCCCAATGCATCTCCACGATGCTGGTCGGTCATAATAAAAATGACATGGGGTTTCTTTTTCATTTCCTTTTGTTCTTTGTTTTGTTCATTTAAGGAAGAAGCAGCAGATTGAGCGGAATGATTAAATCCGACTCCTGCACCTGCTAATAGTGACGATTTAAGAAAGGCTCTTCTTTTCATTATATGTTTTTCTATGAATACTGATTCAGATAGCGAAGATAAATATCTTATTTGATTCGTGCAATCAGAAGAAGGTTAATATTATCGGGAAGAATAAAACAAAAAAGGAGTCCACTCTTTCGAATGAACTCCTTCTACCTTTCAGCTCTCGCTTACTAAAACGGCGGCTATCTACTCTCCCACTTTTACGCAGTACCATCGACGTGGTTGGGCTTAACTTCTCTGTTCGGAATGGGAAGAGGTGGATCCCCAACGCTATAACCACCTTAATACCTTTTAAGATGTTTGACTTGGACAACGTTACTTTAACGTAACTCATTTTCTTTGAGCCATATGACAGGTATTACTACCTACCACCTGCTGATATATCAACCCTTTCTCCGGAAAAAGAAAGTCTCGGGCTATTAGTACTA
>NZ_QUGR01000011.1:0-193853 GCF_003479145.1 Parabacteroides sp. AF18-52 | reverse complement strand
AAAGACTGCTACCGCTTCTACACTGATATCAAACGCCGGAAGAACGAAAGCCGCACCTATTTCATTGACAGGATGCAGGAAAAACTGAACGAGAGAATGTTGCGTGATGAGGAGTTGGAGCGGATGAGAAAATAAAAAAATATCCATTACATATGAGAAGACAGGAATACTCGTATCCTGTCTTTTTATTTTCATTTAATTATATATTAATTAGCACAATATATGTGAGTTTTTCATTCCTATAAGGACAAATTTCAGAAACGTATGTCTGGTAAATTATTGAGTCATCATAGTATGAACATATATCATTACTAAAAACAATGAAACAACTTCCATAAGATTGTGGTTGTAAAAATCGCCATTTAATAGCCCGTTTTTTTTGTAAAATTCGCCAATTAAAAAAATATGATTATCTTTGCATTATATTTTATAAGGTATGGAAACAGTAAATAGAATACTTCAAGAGAAGATTACAGCACGAATCGCGCCCAATAAAGCAGTACTGATTTTTGGTGCTCGCCGTGTTGGTAAAACGGTAATGATGCGTAAAATTGTGGACAACTATTCAGGTAGGACGATGATGCTCAACGGCGAAGACTACGACACATTAGCACTATTGGAGAATCGCTCAATAGCCAATTATCGGCATTTATTGGATGGTATTGATTTGCTGGCTATTGATGAGGCACAGAACATACCACAAATCGGTAGTATTCTGAAGTTGATAGTTGATGAAATACCGGGAATAAGTGTCTTGGCAAGTGGTTCTTCGTCATTCGATTTGCTGAATAAGACTGGTGAACCGTTGGTCGGCCGCAGTACGCAATTTCTCCTTACACCATTCTCGCAACGGGAAATCGCACAGACGGAAACGGCACTTGAAACCCGCCAGAACCTCGAAGCGCGCTTGATTTACGGTTCCTATCCCGAAGTAGTAATGATGGAGAACTATGAACGTAAAACAGACTACCTACGTGATATTGTCGGTGCATACCTGCTTAAAGATATCTTAGCAATTGACGGCTTAAAAAATTCGAGCAAGATGCGCGATCTACTGCGATTGATAGCTTTTCAGTTGGGCAGCGAAGTTTCTTACGAAGAGTTAGGTAAACAACTCGGCATGAGCAAGACGACCGTTGAAAAATACCTCGACCTATTGGAAAAGGTCTTCGTTATCTATCGTCTGGGGGCTTATTCGCGTAACCTACGCAAGGAGGTTACAAAAGCTGGCAAGTGGTACTTCTACGACAACGGCATTCGCAATGCCATTATCGGGGCTTTCTCACCGCTGGCCATTCGGCAGGATGTCGGTGCGCTGTGGGAGAACTACATCATCGGAGAGCGGCGCAAAGCGAACTTCAATGAGGGACTGCACAGGGAGTTCTATTTCTGGCGCACCTACGACAAACAGGAAATCGACCTGATTGAGGAGAGTGCCGACAGTCTTACCGCCTTGGAGTTCAAGTGGGGAAATAAAATGCCGGCCGCACCGAAAGCCTTCCAAGAAGCCTATCCCTATGCCGAGTTTCATGTGGTAAATCGGGAGAATTATTTGGAGTTCGTATAATCAATAAATTACGTATATGGAAACAAAACTACAATCCAAACAGCAATATCCGCGGTTTATCCAAAATAAACCGTGTGGTATTGACAAATTCGATGGAGGTTCGCAAGAAAGGTTGGCAAAAACTATTGCTCGCCATTTTTGTCAGAATGATTCATTGGATGAGGAATGTACTTTACCTCGAATTATCGGCATCGAAGGTATTTGGGGATCTGGAAAATCCAACGTGGTTAAAATGTTGGAACGTGAATTATCAGACGACTATTACTTTTTTGAGTATGACGCATGGGGACATCAAGAGGACTTGCAACGCCGCTCTATATTGGAATTGCTTACAAGCAAACTTATTGATGATGGTATCCTATCTGGAAATGCAACAATAAAAGTCAAAGGTGGAGGTACGAAAACCGTATCATGGTCTGAAAAGCTGAAATATTTATTAGCCCGTAAAACGGAGACCGTAACCGAAAAATATCCCCTTATCAGTAATGGTATGGTTGCGGCATTTTTGGTTGCAGTTTTAACTCCGATATTTACATTTATTGCGTATGCAGTAAAACCTACACCCACAACATGGTGGTTTTCTTTATTGTCTATTATCATAGCTGCACTGCCAGTTCTTATTGCATTGTGCGTTTGGAAATGGGCATATAGCAAAGATCATAAATATGGATGGAGTTATATGTTAGCTATTTATCAAGATAAAGTCGAAAAGGACGTTTGCTATGAGACTTTGAGCGAAGACGAACCAACGGTTTACGAGTTCAAAACATGGATGCAAGACATTTCTGATTTTATCAAGGAAAAAGGACAACGTAAATTAGTCCTTGTTTTTGACAACATGGATCGTCTCCCCGCTGAAAAAGTAAAAGAATTATGGTCTTCTATCCATACGTTCTTCGCCGATAGCGGTTTTGAAAATGTTTGGGCTGTTATTCCTTTCGATGAAACACATTTAGCTTGTGCATTCGGAGATGAGACCGACGAACAAACGAAACAACTGACCAAGTATTTTATCAATAAAACTTTCCCTATTGTTTATCGTGTTGCTCCTCCTGTTATTACCGACTATCGAAGTATATTCAACAAACTGTTTGTTGAAGCATTTGGAGAAACAGAAAATGAAGCGAAAGAAACTATAAATCGGATATTCAGATTGGTAAATCCTAATGCCAATGTTAGGGAAATTATATCATATATCAATGAGATGGTCGCTCTTAAACAAGAGTGGTGTAACGAAATTTTGATGATAAACATAGCATTGTTCTGTTTGAAGAAGACGGATATTCTGGCAAATCCAGTAGAACAAATATTGTCCGGCGACTATCTGAATGGCATTCAAACAATAATTAACAATGATCTGCAAACACAACGCGAAATTGCAGCTTTGGTATATGGTGTCGATGTTGAAGATGCTCGACAAATTCCATTGAAAAAATATATTGAAGGCTGCATCAACGGAGAAGAAGACCACGACATAAATCAATATGCAGAGACTAATAAACAATTTGACACTGTATTAGAAGAAGTTATACAATGTATGGACAATGCGCTTATCGATAAGATTATACATTGTTTGCATAAATTAACTCGAAAGAGCGATGTTATTCTGCGTGTATGGCAAAGAATAGCACAATTGAAATTAAAAGAATCCATAGAGAAGCAGGTGTTCCCTGTCGAATACCAAGAACTGCTGTTGCATTTAGACACGGAAAGCCAAAACCATGTGATTGCTCAATTATATAAGAAGATAGTTCGGTTCAATGACTTCAATGGCGGCGACTATTTCAAAACGTTAGATGCAATAGACAGGTTTATTGCGCAAAATAAGTTGGCGTGCGATTTTACGTCATTGATTGAAGCAAAAACAGTCAAGCCAAATACATTTATCGATTATATTCAAGCTGCAAATGCAACAGATGCTGCCTATCGGGATAACGCGACAACTAAAGCATATAAATATTATCAAGTAGCAACAAATTCGGAGGCGCTCGATAATTATTTGGCAAACTTACTACCCGATAATTTCGACCATGCAGATATTGTAAAAACGTTAAAAGATAATTCTACCTATACGTTTCCAATGGAAAAGCCACTCAACTTTGCCCCTTTTGGCCACGCAGAATTATCCCTTTTGGCTAAAATATGATTGACCCCTTTGGCTAAAATAGTGTTGCCCACTTGCTTCACCTATAATTATAGTTTTTTTGTGTAGATTTGAGTACCCTTGTCCTGGTGTAACGGGAGAGAAAATAAAATCTATACAAATGAATAAACGAATCAAAAACATTTTAAGATGTTATGCGGCTGGCATAGGAATCAAGGAAACGGCATCTACGTTTCATATTTCCCGTAATACAGTCCGCAAATATGTCCGCTTATTCCTTTCAAGCGGCAAGAGTATTGAACAGCTTCTTTCCCTGCCCAATGGACAGTTGGATGAACTGTTCGGCTGCACGGATACCCGGCATCGGGAGCCTTCATCCAAAAGGATTGAATTGGAGGCCTTGCTTCCCGGATATGTATCTCGTCTGTCACGCAAAGGTATGAGTGTCCGAAAACTGTTCAAGGAGTACCATACCGAATATCCGGACGGCTATCAGTTGTCTTCCTTCAAACGGATTGTCAGCGAATACAGGTTTCACATTAAGGTTGTCGGTCATGTAGAGCACTATGCCGCAGAGCAGATGTATATTGACTTTGCCGGTGACAGACTTGAAGTTGTTGATGAAATGACGGGCGAGACGAAGAAAGCCGAGGTATTTGTTGCCATCCTTCCGTTCAGCCATTATACCTACTGCGAAGCCGTATGGTCGCAACGCAAGGAAGACCTGATAAAGGCATGCGAGAATGCCATTCAATATTTTGAAGGTGTTCCTGCGGCTATCGTCCCCGACAATCTGAAGGCTGCCGTCACACGAAGCGACCGCAACGAACCTGTCATCAATGATGATTTCGCCGCTTTTGCCGAATATTACGGCTGTGTGGTCTATCCTGCTCGTGTGCGTCACCCCAAGGACAAGGCTTTGGTAGAAAATGCCGTAAAGCTCCTCTACCGTTCCATTTACCTTGATATAGAGGGAATGACATTTTCCAGTTTGGAGGAACTCAATACCGCCATCCATATTTCCTTGCTTGATTTCAATGAAAAGGTGATGGCCGGACGGGAGATGTCACGCAAGGAAATATTCCTTCATGGAGAGAAGGATTATCTTCGTCCGCTTCCCGTGAAACGCTACGTAATGAAAGAAAGGAAACTGATGACCGTGGGAAAGAACTCTTACGTTTCCTTGTTCAAGCACCATTACAGTGTTCCGAAAGAGTATGTAGGCAGGCGCATGACGATTCTCTATGATGCCGACACGGTGGAAATCTATTGTGGAATGAACCTTGTCGCCACCCACGACCGCTGTGACATTCCTTACACTTATTCTTGGAAAAAGGAGCACAACCTGCCTGGTCATTATGGTCCCTATGACAAGGACTTGGAGGAACTCTTTCAACGTGCCTCGGAAATAGACAACATCGTATTGAACTATCTTCAGGAAGTGGAGCGTGTCATGCAATATCCACCCAAAGCGTTCAGGTCATGCCGTGGCATCATGACACTGGAGAAGAAATACGGCCGTGACCGTCTAGTTGCGGCTTGCGCATGTGCGGATCAGAAATTGCAATACGGATACCAAGCCTTGCGCGAGGTGCTTGAACTGGGAGAAGATGTGGATTTCCTTCCTGATGAGGACGGAAAAGTACAGTCCAACGTGACTTCCCAGATTCCATTGACCCACAAAAATATACGTGGACGTGAATATTACAAAAAAGACAAACAATAAAACTATTATTTATGGAAGTAAACAATAAAACAGCTCCCGTTACGGGACAACAAGACCAGAATACCATATCACTGGATTTAATGAACCGTATGAAATTGCATGGTATGGCAGAGGCTTTCAGGGAAAGTCTTGCCGGCACCACTCCGCAATCCATGACTGCGGACACGTTCCTTTCCATGCTCCTTGCACGCGAATGGGACTATCGCTCCCAGGCTGCCATTGCACGGCTCACCAAAAATGCGGCATTCCGCTACAAGGCTTATATTGAGCAGATTGACTATGCCACGAACCGGGGACTGGACCGCAATCAGATGGAACGTCTCGCCACCCTTGATTTTGTGCATAAGGCACAGAACCTTTTCATTACTGGTTCTTCCGGAACGGGAAAAAGCTATTTGGCCTGTGCCCTTGGACACGAAGCATGCAAAAGGGGATTCCGTACCTTCTATGCCAATGCTCCGAAACTGCTCGGTGCGCTGAAAGTCGCCAAAGTAAAAGGTACACTTGAAGCGGAACTCAAGAAGATTGAGCGTTGCCAGCTACTCATTCTTGACGACTTGTTTATTGTACCACTTGACGCCAAAGAGCGTCCCATACTGCTTGAAATTATTGAGGATAGGCATGAACGGAAATCTGTCATCATCACATCGCAGTATCCATCTTCCAACTGGTATGACATGGTAGGTGATCCAACAATAGCCGATGCAATCCTTGACCGCATCATACATACGGCCCATACTATAGAATTATATGGTGAAAGTATGCGAAAATTAAAATCTAAGAAAAACGAGAATTTTTAAAAGGGTAAAATAATATTGCCCCCCAACACCAGGACTTTAAAGGGTCAATCATATAGTACAAAAAGGTGGGCAAATCTTGCGTGGCCAAAAGGGTCAAAGTTGAGTGGCTTTTCCATAGGATATGGACATCGGTTGCAGCCGGGGGAAAGGTATTCGGCACGCACCATGACGAAGCGGCAGGCGGACGCGCTTCTGCGAAAAGACCTGCGGAAGTTCTGCGCGATGTTCCAGCAGTTCGGGAAGGATTCGCTTCTGCTTGCCACGCTCGCCTACAATGTCGGTCCGTACCGTCTTTTGGGGAGTGGGAAGATACCCAAAAGCACGCTAATCCGAAAGCTGGAGGCGGGTGACAGGAACATCTACCGGGAGTATATCGCTTTCTGTAACTATAAGGGGAAACGCCACGCCATGCTGCTCAAACGAAGGAAGGCTGAGTTTGCGCTGCTGTATGTACCATAAAGAATAAGTGTCTGACGAAAGAAACTCCGATGAAGCCGCCAACTTCATCGGAGTTTCAGTTTTCATACATTCGGGATTGTCCCTTTGCCTGCAACCTCACCGTCCCTGCAATGCTCTATGATACCGGGTGAAAATCCCATGCTGCCGATTGCGATATGCCGGATATAGTCTGTATATTCCTGACCTTGAAAATTCCTGCCCGTAAGGTTCTTGAAAACCATCTTTATGCTTATGCCGTCGTTGCTGTACAAGATGGTTTTTCCGTTCTGTCTGATTGTTTCCATGATTAAAACTTGTTTTTGTGAATACTATCGTAGATTGGTACAAAGGTTTCTTTGCCTACTTTCTTATCCGCCATCATGCTCATGAAAGAAAGTAGGCGGCTTTTGCCGCCCACCCCTCAAAAGCGGGTGTAAAGTCCCGTTACCATCGTGAACATTTCCTCCAGCATATCGCAATATATCCCCTCGTGCGTTTCAATGTCCTTCGTCCTGCTCTCGAATGTCTTTTTGCTGAACGTCTTGCGGTAGAAACGCATATTGTATAGGTCTGCCCCTCCGTCATAGATGATGTCAAGGCGGTTGGCACTGGTCTTGTTCCTCGCAAGGCTCATGCGCAAGCCGTTGCCCATGTCTGTGAAGTCTTTGCTTCCCGTCATGGCGGCAAAGCGTCTGCCGCCAATCTGCTCTAAAATTGTCTTTGCTATCATATCCGTTGTCTTTTAGGTTTATGGTTCGGGCGGTGCGGACACCGCCCCAATGTTCAAAATTCTGTTTTCTCGGTTATGGGTGTGCATTTTTCCAGCCACTCTTTCAGACATTCCATGCTATACTCGCTCGTGATGACTGCCGTATGGCTGTCAATGGCAGTGAAACGGCTGCTTTCATAGCTGTCTATCCACCCCTTTAGGGTATCAACTCCCCACGCTTCGGCATCGTCAAAGATGCCGTCCAATGCCGTAATGGGTTCGCTGAATTTGACTATCAGCGTTTGGTAGCCTGCTTCGTTCATCGCTTCTCCTCCTTCCTTTCCTTTGCCGTTAGCCACTTGTCCCGTGCGGCTCGACATTCGTCTAATGTGGGTTTGACACAAGAGAAAAGTTCCCCGTCCGTGTGGCGGTAGTCGTATTGCACAAGGGTGCGTTTGCGTCTGTCGATACCCGTTTGGAATTTCTCGTAGTTCTCCGTTCCTGCCGATTGGCAGGTGCTTACTCCGTTAATTGTCATTTTGTTGCCATAGTCGTTGTTATTTAGATGATTAGAAATGTACAGACAGCACTCTGTGTTGCATCACCATTTCGGGGTCGCTCGTGTAGCGTTGGTGCAGGTAGAAATGATGAGAGCCGAAGCCGTAAAGGAAGAACTTGTCAAGTTCGTGTTTCTCGGCAAAGTCCTTGACGCTCGCCCTTAATTGCTCCTCACTCTGACAAAGAGTGAGGAGGTTCATAAATTCAAGGAACATCGTGGGGATTTTATCATCCCATAGGAAAACCATGCTTTCAAATCTTACTTCCATAATGTTAGTTGTTAGATGTCGATATTATGCCGCTTTCATCCGCTGGCGGATAAGGTTGGCGTTCTTGTTCACAAGGGCGATGATGCGGTCGTGGTATTCGGAGTTCTCGTTGCATACGCCACGACACTGCACCACCTCAAAAGTTTTTAGTGACACCTCTATCGTTTCAATTCGTTTTCCGTCAATGGTGGCGGATAGGATAAGGGAGTCTTTTCGTTTGTGGTAACCGCCCACACAATGGTGCATCGTCCTTCCTTCCTCTGCCATTTCTTCCACGCTCTCTATGACTTTGACGCAAATAAGGCTGTCGGTAAAGGCAAGTCCGAAGAATATGCCCTTAGCTTTCAGATATTGTTTCTCGTCCTCAATCGCTTTCCTGCGTTGCTGTTCAGTCCGCTCATGTTTCCTTTGCAGGTTGCGCTTTGCCACCAACTTGTCGTGTTCAACTTTGAGGTCGGCAGGGCAAACGTATTTCGGGCTGTTTGTGTCCTTGCCGAAATGACGCAGGAGGTCTATGGTGTCACGCCACATTGAGCCGTCCTCAATAGTATAGCCGTTGCGGATACATATCTTGATTGAAGCCCAATACTCTCCAATATTGAAAGAGTGGTACAGATAGTAGCGCAACATGGGATATTGCCCTGCCTTCAACAGCGTTTCCGCACGGCTGTCCGACAATAATGCCGGTATTAGTTTGGTGGGTACAATGTCGTGGAAATTGCCGTTAAAGCCGTTTCTGCGGAGCGTCGGCAACACCTTATATCTTGGATATATCGGGGAATATGAGATATGGCGGTACGCTTCATTGTCATTGCGGATAGCAAAAGGAGAAGCGAATGAGAACGTGTCGATGTAGCATCCCAATGTGCGTGGAATGGCAACAACAGCCTTACGCCCTTGTTCATTCCACCAATACTGCCCGATTTCAAGGGCATAGGACTTGGCATTAACCCCTTTCTCCATACCCACGACAAGCAAGAACATTCGTAGCACTTGGTATTCTCCGCTTGTGGTAAGGGTTGTGAAATACTGCTTTTGTCTTACCTTGCGCTGATAGGTGAGGCAGACTTTCAAACTTGCTCCACATTCGGGACACGTACAATGCTCGGTCTGCTCCGTCATTACCCAACTATGACCGCAATCCATACAAGTGGTACGACCTTTCGGCAAGCGGTGTGCATAATGCTCCACGCAATTACGGAATGCCCAATTTATCTGTATCGGGGTTATCGGGCGTAGTTTCTTGCTTTGGGCAAGAACTGCTTTTTCAAATTTGTTTCTCGGTTTCATAAGCCAAAATCAAATAATGAGGGTTGAACTTGGGTTTCTGTTTTCGCCTTTGTCGGCTTGGTGCGGTTCTGCAACTTGCGGAGTTCCTCGTCTTGGTATCTGCGGACTGCCTGCTGACGTGCTTCTGCTTTTTCCTCTGCCGTGAGTTCCACAATGTGGTTCACCGCCACTTGGCATTGGATAGGCTTGCCCACCTCAATCTCGTTCTCGTCATAGTAGTGTACTGCTTGTCCGTATATCTCTCCGTCCGTGAAGCCGTTACAACCGCTTTTCTGCACATAGTTCAGAATGTAGGTTACGCAATCGTCAATGTTCTTGGCTGGATTGCGGTAGTTCTTCGCAAAGAGCGTGTCTTCCTCCGCACGTTGTTCCAAATACATCTGTATCGTTCTCTTGAAATGGTCTGTTCCTTTCATATCGCTGTCGTTTTTATGAGTTGTCAAATAGTATGTTTCAAAATCTCCCTCCAATAAATCGGCTCAACCTCGCTCAATAGGAAGTCTATAAAGTCCTTCCGTGCGTCCTTGTTCAGTTCGTGGTAGAGTCCACGGAACACGGACATATTGCCGTTGAGGTATGTTTCCACCATGTACTCGAAGATGTTGCCCACCTCGTAGTATCTGCATTGTTGCTCCACTGTCTTGCTTCTTCTCTTTGCCATGTCGGTAGGGATTAAAGGGTGAATAACCAAAGAATGAAGCCGAAGAACAGGATAACGGAAAGAATAGCCACGATTACCCCTATTGCCACTCGGAACACTCCGTTTATTATCTCTCTGACGATGTACCAAAGGATGCCGGACACCCAAAAGGCGGTGCGCATGATTAGGGTGCATATCGCAAGCCCTATGTATTGCGCCATTTGTCTGAAATTTACCGTTGCTGTCATAGCCGTATCATTTGTTAAGTTCCACGATGCTGTCTATCCTGCCGTATAGGAAACTGCGGAGTGCGGTCTTGTCGGTAGCCTTGTATTCCGCCCAATGTCCATACTGCTTTACAATGTAGGTTCGGAGAATGTCGGAAAAGTCAAACATCCAACCTTGCAAGGGTACTGCGCTCTTGAAATAGGTGTTGCTGTTCACGTTGCGTGTAAGCCAATCCTTTTCCTCTCGGCTCAATTTCTCACCATTGTTCAGTTTGGTGCGAAGTCCGTACACCTTGCTGCCTTGCAGGTTCTCCAAACTTGGTACTTCCCATGCCACGAATTTTGTTGCTATTGCCGTTCTCATATCCGTTTTGTTTTTGATTTTTTGTTTTTTAATGCGGATTCAAGAGCTGAGGGAGTTGAGTTTCAAACTATCTTATCTGCTTCTCGTTTATCCGACATTTTTTTTAATGCGTCTTTCTGTCGCATCGGTCGTTTTCGTTTCGGGTGCTTAAAAAGGTAGGGATTAGGGAATGCAAGGTTTTTCGGAAAAATACTACCCGAAAGGCTGGAGATTTTTCCAGAAAACAGGAGGCTTGACCTTGCTTTCCCGTACAATCCCGGAGTTACCTTTGCACCCAGCACGAAAATGACTGCCTGATGCGGCTCACTGAAAGGCGCGAAAATGGAGGTAAACGGAAGTGGAGGCAGATTAGACAGGAAAACTTCAAAAGAGAAATCCGTGAAAAAGACATCCCCAACAGAAAAGAACATAGCCGGTAGCGTGAAACCGAGCAAACCATCGGCAAGGAAGTATGTTTTTATCTGTTTGGCCAAACGTGTTTGGTCGGATGGATAAAATCATTCTTCCCGGTTTGTCTGCCGTGAGTGACGGCTTGTTCCATTTATGGAATGTGCGGTCATACACGGCTTTCCGCTTCCGGCTCAAAAGGACAACGAAAAAAGAAAAATCGTCAAAACCCCGTAAAAGCACCTCTTTGGCATAAGCACAAAAGAAAGGGGCCTTGTCTCATCAGTCTAAACTATTGTTTAGGCGTGAGGCAAAGCCCTTTTCTCCGCTTATGCGGCAGTCGGCACACGTTCGTTCAAAATCTTTTTGGGCGATGGTGTGCTGACGGATAAAATCGCTTTTACGGAAAAACTTGTGTGAGAAGAAAAAATCAGGAGATTCATTTCTAAATCTCCCGTTTTATTGTTACTTTTGCATACGAAGAGTTCTTTGAAGGTTACGCAACGCACAGAAGAATAATGCAGTAGATAACTAACTAATTCGTAACCTATTACTATTATGAGCGATTACCCAATGCTCATTTCCAATAAATTACACTCTTTTCGTAACTTCGGGGTGCAAAGATACAAAGAAAGAGAGAATGAACAATAGCCCTAGATAATGTCGGTTATTCGTTGGTTGGTAGTGGCTTGTTAAGAAACAGACTTGTTGCATGCAATATCGGTTTGTCAGAATAATTATTTTCTGGCAAACCGATTATTTATAAAAGGATTGTATTGTTTAATTCTCTGTTTTTCCGATATGCTTCATCACCTTGGCATCCAGATAGAAGATCAGTTCTTCGGCTATGTTGGTACAATGGTCGCCGAAACGTTCCATCTTGCGGATAACTCCTGCCATATACAGACCTACCAGGGCACTTCCGGGATGCTTTTCGATATAGTCGGCAATGATTTTGGTTGAGTTATGGTTGATTTCGTCGATGAGGTTGTCTTTTAAAAAGATACGCGATGCAATTTCCGAACTTTCTTTTTCGAAAGCTTCCTGGCTGAGGGTGAGCATACTTAATAATTCATGTAACATTTCCTCTACCCGGGTTTCTTTGATCAATTGCGGGTCGACGGGAGCACCTTCCGGCAGATTACCTGCAAAACGTGCGATACTTTCAGCAAAGTCACCCAGACGTTCCAGGTTTGTGTTGATCTTGTACATGGCAAGGACAAAGCGCAGATCGACGGCAACCGGAGCATACAGGGCAATGATATCTTCGCAATCGCTGTCTATCTTCAATTCAAAAGCATTTACACGGCGTTCGCGACTGATCACTTTATAAGCCAGTTCCTTGTCTCCGGTAAGCATTGCTTCCCCTGCATTATATAACTGTTGGTGGACCAAAGCCCACATTTCGCTGATACTGTTTTTTAAGGAGGCAATCTCCTGATCTATTACTTTCATATGTAATTATCGATTTTCAATTATCAATTTTCAATTACCCGAATCGTCCCGTAATATAATTCTGAGTCGATTCTTTCTCCGGATTCGTGAATATCTTCCGCGTATTGTCGAACTCAATCAACTCTCCCAGATAAAAATACCCCGTCTTGTCGCTGACACGTGCAGCCTGCTGCATATTATGGGTAACGATGACGATTGTATATTCATTTTTAAGCTCATGTATGAGTTCCTCTATCTTGCTTGTCGATATCGGGTCCAGTGCAGAAGTCGGCTCATCCATCAGAAGAATAGAAGGTGATATCGCCAATGCACGGGCGATACACAAACGCTGCTGTTGTCCGCCGGACAAGGCGAAAGCCGATTCTTTCAGTTTATCTTTTACTTCGTCCCAGAGAACGACCTGTTTAAGCGTCTTGACAACCGTCTCTTCGATATAGCCATTGTCTTTTACCCCGTTTACCCGGAGTCCGTACGCCACGTTTTCAAAGATTGTTTTCGGGAAAGGATTCGGTTTCTGGAATACCATACCCACATTTTTACGGAGCTGGTCCACCTTTTCCCCTTTTCCGTAAATATCCCTTCCGTCGATCCCGATTTTTCCGTCCATATGCGTATCGGGTATCAGATCGTTCATTCGGTTGAACAAGCGTAAGAAGGTGGATTTACCGCAACCGGAAGGACCGATGAAAGCAACCGAGGTGTTTGCTTCAATCTGCATCGAGATATTCTTTAAGGCATGGAAATCGCCATAATAGAAATCTACGTTTTGAGCATCAATCTTTATCATATTATTATTGTTTTATTCTTTCTGTTGTTAGTTCATTTTTACTTTTTTGGCGAAATAACTTCTTAGTGCATTGGCCAGTAAGTTTACAACCAGTACGATGGCGATCAGGACCAGCGCCGTTCCGTATGCCATTCCGCGTGAAGCCTCGATATCTGTTCCGCTGGTGGATATTACATACAAATGGTATGGTAAAGCCATACACTGGTCGAAGATACTTCCCGGTAATTGCGGGAGGAAGTAAGCAGCAACGGTGAAAAGGATGGGGGCTGTTTCTCCGGATACGCGTCCGATCGACAGGATCAGTCCGGTAATAATATTCGGGAAAGCCATCGGTAATACGACACGGCCTATAGTTTGCAGTTTGGTTGCTCCCAGTGCCAGGCTGCCGTGACGGAAAGAATCATCGATACTTTTCAGGGCTTCTTCCGTCGTGCGGATGATCAACGGCAGAGACATCAATGCCAGAGTGAACGAGCCGGCGATAATAGAATCTCCCCATCCCAGCGTGATCACGAACAGTGACATACCGAATAACCCGAAAACAACGGATGGTACACCGCTCAGGTTGTTGGTCATGATCCGGATGAAACGGATGATCTTTCCGTTTGTTGCATATTCATTCATATAAATCCCGCTCATGATCCCGATAGGGAAACTGATCAGGCTGCTGCCTAATACGAGATAAAGTGTTCCGACGATAGCCGGGAAAATACCTCCGGCAGTCATCCCTTCGGCAGGAGCTTTCGTAAGGAAATCCCAACTGATTACTTTTCCTCCCTGGATAATGATAAAACCGAGGATAAAGAAGAGTATGACTACGACCAGATAACTGAGAAGAGTGAATATACCGAACGCAACTTTCTGTGAAGTCCGTTTCTTTGTGTCGACGTTGCCTAATTTTTGAACAGGTGCCATAGCTTAATCACATTTTTCTTTTGGATGAGATATATTCTACTGAAATACTTAACAGCAGCGTGATAATAAATAATACTGCCCCTAACAGGAACAATGCCTGGTAATGGGCTCCCCCGGCAGGTGCTTCACCCAGTTCTGCTGCGATGGTTGCCGGAATGGTTCGTACCGGCTCAAAGAAAGAGGTCGGTATAACGGCCGCATTACCAGTCACCATTAAAACGGCCATTGTCTCTCCGATAGCCCGTCCGATACCCAGGACGATCGCCGATGTGATACCGGATATGGAATAGGGGATAATCACTTTATAAATTGTTTGCCATTGAGTAGCTCCCAATGCCAGACTGGCCTCTTTCATTGCCCGGGGAGTCGTGCGCATGGCATCTTCTGCAACTGTGATAATGGTCGGTAATGCCATGATAGCCAATACGACGCTACCGGCAAAGGCTGTCTCTCCGACCGGAAGGTTCAATCCTTTCTGTATGAGCGGAACGATTACGACCAGACCAAAGAAACCATATACAACGGAAGGAATACCAGCCAGAAGCTCAATAACCGGTTTCAGTATTTCACGGGTTCGCTTATTGGCTATTTCCGCCAGATAGATGGCGACTGCCACACCGAATGGAAGTGAAAGGACGATTGCTCCGATGCTGACCAGCAATGTTCCCAGCAATAAAGGAATAAGTCCGAAGATGGGAGCAGGTGCGGAAGTCGGATACCATTTAGTCCCGGCGAAGAAATCGGATAGTGATATTTTCTCTTCAGGAAGAACAGTCCCCTGGAAGTTTTGTGCCAGATATTGCTGGGGGAAGAATGCAATGATTCCCGGCTCTTTTCCGACCAGTTCGCTGATTTTTTCCGGGACATACTGGAACTCATCTCCCAATTCTTCTTCACTGTAATATTGTGTCAGGTCGGAAAAGCGAAAGACCAGGATCTCTTCATCTTTGCCGTTCACCTCTTTCCAGTTGGTTATTTTGGCATCGAAAATATCCATGATCGTTTCCGGAGACAGATGGCTTACATCATTACTCTTATTCACAGCGAGTACATACCCTTCTTCCACAACCGGACTGCTAAAAAGGCCGGAAGCCTCTTTAAAAAGAAAAAAGACAATCAGCAGGATCGTGAAACTGGTTACACTTCCGCTGATCAATAGTCCTCCTTCGACAATTTTTTCAAAAAACTTTCTCACGTCATTTACCTCTTTGTTCTGAGTGCAAAGTAAGGTAACATGTATTAAGAACAGGTTAAGGCGCTTTGAAGTAAATGTTACATTGATATTTCAAAAATGTTACACGGACTGACAGGTATTAATCGTAAGCCTTTTTATGTTGTAAATTCAAGTATCTTACCTTTTTTGGATGGTTATGTCGAATTTTAGAATATAAACCAGTATATTTGCCACAAACTTAAAAACTTAATAACCTATTTTTATCATGAACAAATTTCTTTCGTACGGAGTGTTTGCGTTCACAGTGCTATTGGCTTCTTGTGATTCACAACCCAAACAGGAACCTATTGCTGATGTTATTGACCGCGGTCTGAAGGCTTCGACCGAACAAGCTCTTTTAATGGCAAAAGACCTGGAAAGCCAGGAAGGTCGTCTGCCTAAAGCGATCAACAAAGAAGGCACGTTGGAAACAAGCGACTATAGCTGGTGGTGCAGCGGCTTTTTCCCTGGCGAATTATGGTATCTGTATGAAAACAATCCGACTCCGGAATTAAAGAAATATGCCGAAATGTATACCGACCGTGTGGAAGAAGTGAAAAATATCACTTACAGCCATGACGTCGGTTTTATGTTGTATTGTAGCTATGGTAACGGATACCGTCTAACCGGAAAACCGGAATATAAGGATGTGATGCTAACCGGAGCCAATTCGTTGGCGACTCGTTTCGATGAACGGGTGGGAGCGATCCGTTCCTGGGATTTCAATAAAAAGGTATGGCAGTTCCCGGTTATTATCGATAATATGATGAACCTGGAGTTTTTCAGCTGGGCATCCAAAGCATCGGGTGATGACCGTTTTCGCAAAATGGCTATCTCTCATGCAGATAAGACAATGAACAACCATTTCCGTGACGATTATAGCTGTTACCATGTAGTCTCTTATGATACGATAACCGGTGTTCCCCATAAAAAACAGACCCATCAGGGAGCTGCCGACGAGTCTGCATGGGCTCGCGGACAAGCATGGGCTTTGTACGGATTTACTATGATGTATCGTGAAACGGGAAAACCAGAATATCTGGATCAGGCAAAACATATCGCTGCATTTATCATGAACAATCCGAATATGCCGGCTGATAAAGTGCCGTATTGGGATTTTGATGCTCCGGGCATTCCGAATGTTCCGAGAGATGCATCCGCCGCTGCTATTATGGCATCTGCCCTGATCGAATTGAGCCAGTTGGATAAGAGTGAAGAGGCTAAAAGTTACCTTGATTTCGCTGAACAACAGGTGCGTTCGTTGACTACTCCTGAATATCTGGCAGCTAAAGGTACCAATTGTAATTTCGCATTGATGCATTCTACCGGTCATTTCCCGGGTAACAGCGAAGTGGATGTGCCATTGAGCTATGCAGACTATTATTATGTGGAAGCATTGATGCGTTTAAAAAAACTGACAGAAAAATAAGACTTTATGACTAATCTGATAAAAACAACTGCTTTTTTAGTATGTTTCCTGTGTTTTTCATTGAATGGTAAAGCACAGCAGAGCGGGGCGGAAGACCGTGCTTTTTGGGTAGAAACATTGACCCGTATTGCTGATCCGGTATTGACGAATCTGAGTAACAATACGTTGAAGAAGAATATGCCCTATGAATCTCTGTCGAAAGACAGGAGTGATTTCTCTCACCTGGAAGCTGTAGGCCGTCTGATCTGTGGTATTTCTCCCTGGCTGGAATTGGGGCCGGATAATACACCGGAAGGTCAGCTACGCGATAAATATATCCGTCTGGCGGTAAAAGGACTGAAGAATGCCGTCAATCCGGAATCTCCCGACTATCTGGTATTTGGAAAACCTTATCAGCCTTTGGTGGATGCCGCTTTTCTGGCGCAAGGTTTGTTACGGGCGAGAACGCAATTGTGGGATAAGTTGGATTCGCAGGCTAAAGAATGGATGATTACTGAATTTAAACGCAGTCGTGCCATCAAACCCTGGGATAACAACTGGCTTTTATTTGCTTCGACAGTTGAGGCGGCTTTGCTGGAATTTACCGGTGAGTGTGATATGGACCGTCTGACTTATGGTGTTAAGAAATTCCGTGATGACTGGTATAAAGGGGATGCCTTGTATGGTGACGGCCCTGCTTTCCACATGGACTACTATAATAGTTTTGTTATCCATCCGATGCTGACAGATGTATTGCTGGTTATGAAAAAGCATAATCTGGAAGGTGCCGATTTTGTCGATACCCAGTTGCCTCGCTTGACCCGTTATGCAGAACAGTTGGAACGTTTTATCTCTCCGGAAGGAACTTTCCCTGTAGTCGGTCGTTCTATCGTGTACCGTTTCGGTGCATTTCATGCATTGGCACAGGCTAGTTTGATGCAGGTGTTGCCCGAACGGGTAAAACCGGCTCAGGTGCGTTGTGCTATGACAGCAGTGATCCGTAACCAGATGAAATCGCCGAAGAACTTCGATGCCAACGGGTGGTTGCGTGTCGGTTTTACCGGTGAACAAATCGATATGTCTGAGTCTTATATTAATACAGGGAGTGTCTATCTGTGTGCTGTCGGTTTGCTGGCATTGGGGTTGCCGGCTTCAAATGAATTCTGGTCGGCTCCTTATGCGGAGTGGACAAACCTGCGTGCCTGGAAAGGTGAAAGTGACGTAAAGGCAGATCATGCGCTTAAGTAATTGAAAGTGGAGAATTGAAAATTGAAAATTAAATACAGATAAGAAGATGAAAACAAATTATGAATTGCGTTATGCTGCGCATCCGGAAGATGCGAAGCAATATGATACGAAACGTATTCGTCGGGATTTCCTGATCGAAACGGTTTTCGCACCGAATGAAGTGAATATGGTTTATTCCATGTACGATCGTATGATTGTGGGTGGCGCCATGCCTGTGGGTGAGGTCCTGAAACTGGAAGCGATCGATCCGTTGAAAGCTCCTTATTTCCTGACACGCCGTGAAATAGGTATTTTCAGTGTCGGTGGTCCCGGTATTGTAAAAGCGGGTGATGCAACTTTTGAACTGGACTTTAAAGAAGCGCTTTACCTGGGTTCGGGTGATCGCGAAGTGACATTTGAAAGCAAAGATGCCAAGAATCCTGCTAAATTCTATTTTAATTCGACTACGGCTCATCGTAATTATCCGGATAAAAAAGTGACCAAGGCGGATGCTGTTGTGGCTGCTATGGGGTCGCTGGAAATGTCGAACGACCGTAATATCAACAAGATGATCGTGAATCAGGTATTGCCTACCTGCCAGTTGCAGATGGGTATGACCGAACTGAAACCGGGTAGTGTATGGAATACGATGCCGGCACATGTTCATAGCCGTCGTATGGAAGCTTATTTCTATTTCGATATTCCGGAAGATCAGGCTATCTGTCATTTTATGGGTGAAGTAGACGAAACCCGCCATATCTGGATGAAAGGCGACCAGGCTGTTCTGTCTCCGGAATGGTCTATCCACAGTGCGGCCGCTACTCATAATTATACTTTTATCTGGGGTATGGGTGGTGAAAACCTGGATTATGGCGATCAGGATTTTTCTAAAATTACAGACTTAAAATAAATCGAATACTAAAATGGTAAATTTCTCATTAGAAGGAAAAGTGGCACTTGTAACAGGTGCTTCTTACGGGATTGGTTTTGCGTTGGCTACTGCTTTTTCTCAGGCAGGTGCAAAGATCGTCTTCAATGACATCAAACAGGAGCTGGTGGATAAAGGTCTGGCTGCCTATAAGGCAGAAGGTATCGATGCCAAAGGTTATGTTTGCGACGTGACCAACGAAGAACAGGTAAATGCGATGGTTGCTCAGATCGAAAAAGAAGTAGGCGTGATCGATATTCTGGTAAACAATGCCGGTATTATCAAGCGTATTCCGATGCACGAAATGACGGCTGCCGAGTTCCGCCAGGTGATCGATGTCGACCTGAATGCTCCGTTCATCGTTTCAAAAGCAGTTATCCCTTCAATGATCAAAAAAGGTCACGGAAAGATTATCAATATCTGTTCGATGATGAGTGAACTGGGACGTGAAACAGTTTCTGCCTATGCCGCAGCTAAAGGTGGCCTGAAAATGCTGACACGCAATATCGCTTCTGAATACGGCGAATATAACATCCAGTGTAACGGTATTGGTCCGGGTTATATCGCGACACCGCAGACGGCTCCGCTTCGTGAACTTCAGCCGGACGGTTCACGTCATCCGTTCGACTCTTTCATCATTGCCAAGACACCGGCAGCCCGTTGGGGAACTCCGGAAGATCTGATGGGACCGGCTGTGTTCCTGGCTTCCGATGCTTCCGATTTCGTAAACGGACATGTGTTGTATGTAGACGGTGGTATTTTGGCTTATATCGGAAAACAACCGAAATAAATAGCCTGATAAAGACGAAGGTCTTTGCTGGTGAAAAGGATTCCTTCCGGGAGAAATTCAGATTTCTTTCGGAAGGAATTTTATTTTCTACCGGATGGAACATAAAATACTCTATAAAAAGGAAATCTTACCCCATTAATGTAATTTCCTTCACGACATGATTCTTGACAAGGGCATACATTATATGTCCCGCAAAGGAATCATCCCTGTCTTGGAAATAGAGTTCCAACTCATACAGAATACGGCCATCTTCTTGCTCTTCTGTCTTTATATGCAAGGACTGTAAATCAATTTGAGATGCAAAGTCTTCTACCGACAAAGGAGGTTCTCCTGCAGCCTCTCTCCATGAGACCAGACTCTCTGCCATGCCTTCGGCCATTCGCCGACGCCAAACCGTTTCACCTTCATCCTCCAGTTCCTTGACATACGTGTGAATGGCTGAAAGATGCTTTTTTATCAGTACTTCATGCGGACACGGTATAATCTCCTGCCTTTTACGATTTTGCTTTTTTACGAGTTCTATCGCTTGTTCCAGATACTCTATTCGGTCGACTGGTGACAATAGGCGATTTTCCCAAAGCGTTTGCAGCATGACCAACCGTTCTTCTATCGGTTTGTCTCCATACAACGCTTCTCCATCCAATTCCAGAGAGGCGTTATGCTCATCCAAAGTCATTCTCCGTTCTATACCGAACAGTTTATTTCCTCCCTCAATCATCCGGTCGGTAAAATCATCTATGAAAACAATCAACTCATGCAGTTGAACTGGTAAATCGATCCGGTTCTTCTCTGCATTCTCTTCCACGATTCGGGCAAACTGTAGAACCCTCGCCAATGCCAAAGAGAACTTCGTATCATCACGCATCAACTCGTCCGGTAAGTGCATAGCTTGTAGAGCAGGTAACATTCTAGCCAGATACTCGCTTGCCTCGCGGCATTTCACAATCATATCCGCTTCCTTATTATCCCAGGCAACAGCTGCACATTGCAGATTATCAATAAAAGACTGGCGATCTAAATAATCCCAGTACCGCTTTTCCATCGCTTCATCCGGAAGTTCAGGAAGATGTTCCTTCAACTCTTTTATTTTAACCTTCAACGAATTCACATAAGCGCGTTGCTCCGGTGGAAGCGGTGCAGTTCTCTTCTTTTTTTGAGGTGCCGCAATAACGGGAGGGTAGTCTGTCGGCATTCCCACAGGTGCGATGGAAAAAGAGAAATCCACTTTCCTGCCCCAGATGGTCACTTTATAATTTTTCGATGTCTTATAGCCGTAAAACCATAATTTCATCGATTCGATCCAAAACTCCGTATTCTCCTCTATCGATACTTGCGAGATATTCGCAATCTTGTCCGTTAAGCGAAATTTCCACACATTTGTTTTATCCTCTCCATTTCCCATCTTTCTTAAATTTTCCGTCTTTAGCACTAAACAAACAACAACTTGAACAAAATACCACAACTACCAGTAAAAAAAGTTTCACAAGTTTCATGTTATTAATCGTTTTATGGTTCACTGTCTCATAGTGCTAAGGAAACGTCGGGAAGTTACAGAAAAAGTTTCGTGCTGACAAATAGATATACTCTTTATTATTTTACTAATAAAAACTTGTTTAGGATACTATTCAGTTTTGGTTTATTGGAAATATATCAAAATGACAATTCACCTATCCTATGGTTGTCCCCTCTGTGTCCTTTATCAAGTCAATTGAATCAGATGCGTTTTAATAGAAGTTGTCGGAGGTCGTTGTGTTGCTGATTGGCCGGTTATTGTGTCGGTTGGATTTTATTTGTGGTTTGGGCTTTTCAATGTGTTATATATTTATTCCTTATGGTGATATTGTGATGTTTATATTTATATCTGTTTCAGTGGTGAAATAGAAGATGAAAACTGCTAAAAAGCATACTTTAGGGTCTGGATATGGTTACTTTTAATAGGTGTTTTTACTATAATTAACAAAAATATCTCTTTAAATGGTCCCCCATTTTATTTAAAAGGAATTTTTTTTCGTTTAAAACGAACTTACATTTTATTTAAAACGAGATGGAAGGTAGATGTTTTTTAGAGAATGTGTTAATATTTGTATTTGAAGTTTGTCTGGAAGGAAGAAAAAGAGAAATAGTAGTGTTCTTATAAAGGTCTGTTTTGTGTCAAAAAGAAATAAAAGGAGGGAAAAGAATAGCACGCAGACAGATTACTCATTGTTCTGCGTGCTATTAATATGTGATAATTATTTGTTGTATTTGCTCCAGTCTACATTGTGCATGTCACCGCTTGCTGCCAGTTCTTCGTGGAAAGCGAAGCAACATTTCAGGTTCTGCGGAGTGTGACCTTTTACACCCATTGCCAGATATTCTCTCAATAACGGCTTGTAATCCGGATGAACGCAATTGTCAATGATACAGTTTGCACGTTCGATCGGCGATTTACCACGCAGGTCGGCTACACCGTATTCTGTGATGATGATCTTTACAGAGTGTTCGCTATGATCCAGGTGAGAAACCATCGGAACGAAAGCACTGATCTTACCTTCTTTGGCTGTAGAAGGAGTCGTGAAGATAGACAGCATAGCTGAACGGGTAAAGTCGCCTGAGCCACCGATACCGTTCATCATTCTTGTTCCTGATACGTGGGTAGAGTTGATGTTACCGAAGATGTCGGCTTCCAATGCTGTGTTGATAGCGATCAGACCTAAACGGCGGGCAACTTCCGGGTTGTTGGAAATTTCCTGCGGACGAAGAAGGATTTTATCCTTGAAGAAATCGAGGTTCGCATAAATTTCGCGGATCACTTCGTTGCTTACAGATAAAGAGCAACCACTGGCGAATTTAACGCGGCCTTCTTTCATCAGGCTGATAACAGCATCCTGGATAACTTCTGTATATACATTAAATGCCGGGATTTCTTCGTTAGCTCCCATACAGCCTAAAACAGCATTGGCAACGTTGCCTACACCACTCTGCAGGGGAACGAATTCTTTCGGCAGACGGCCTGCTTTGATTTCGCTAACCAGGAAGTCGGCAACATTCTTACCGATAGCCATTGTAACGTCATCCAGCGGAGAGAACTTACCACCTTCGTTCGGTTCTTCTGTTTTAACAATGCCGACGATCTTAGCCGGATCTACCTTTACATAAGGTGTACCGATACGGTCGGAAGGAGTATAAACAGGAATTTCACGGCGATAAGGAGGATCGGCCGGTTCATAAATATCATGCATGCCACGAATTTCTTTCGGGTGGCGGCTGTTCAATTCAATAATAATACGGTCAGCCATCCGGCAGATAGTCGGCAGGATACCGACGCCACTGGTCGGAACGATTTCACCGTCTTCTGTTACATCGGCTGCTTCAACGATCGCTACATCGATTTTACCCAGGAAACCGTAGCGCAGGTCTTGCGCCAGTTCGGAAAGGTGCATATCGAAATACTGTGCTCCGTGAGAATTCAACAATGCGCGGAGGTCTTTGTTCGATTGATATGGAGTACGGAACTTGATAGCGTTGGCACGTGCCAGTTCGCCGTCCAGCTTATCACCGGTAGAAGCGCCGGTAAACATACCGATCTGGAAAGGATTACCTTTTTCATGTTCCTCCATCGCTTTTTTTGCAATGGCTCCCGGAACAACTTTCGGACATCCGGCAGGTGTAAAACCACTGAATCCCACATTGTCGTCGTGATGTACGAACGAAGCAGCTTCTTCAGCTGTAATGAATTTTAAAGCCATGATATTATTTTTTTTATTAGATAAATACTTGTTAGTCAGCTAAACGGCTGCAAAGGTATTAAAAAAGAAGATAGATCAATACTTACGGTTAAGTATTTCTGAGTAAATAACAGCTTTTCTTAACTCTTCGATATTATTGAACTCAATATCTTCCAGCATGGTGTGTTCTTCTTCATACGGAAAGGCCATAGGGCGGGACGTACTGACTTTGGATTGATGGATTTCTTTTTCTGCGGAAAGGAAAGCTTTCGGAGTCTGCGCCTCTTTTTTCAAATTCTTTTTACCGGAAGTGGCTTTGACCGGAGCCGGTTGTTGTGGCGACACATTTTTTACTTCTTCCAGAATTTCCCAGAAACCTTTGCCCGAAGATGTATTTTCTTCAGGGAACGTGTCATGTCCGGGCTGTCCGAGTACCTGTGTCGGGCGCTTTTTTTTGTTTTTTGAACTGAATAAACCGCTCACGGCGGCAATTATCAGAAAAACAATATAGATCCAATCGCCTAAGTTATCCATAACTTTGATTATTTTTGCACTCCAAATGTAAGAAGAATAATTGAATAGTGAAAGAGGTAAGTAATATAAGCAGTATAAAAGTAAATAAGGGTAACTTCACAGCCACCCTTATTCGATTTAACCAAAACCTTAACTATGAAAAAATTTACGTTTTTCGTATGCAAATATAGCAGTCGAATTTGAACTGTGCAAACCTTTGGAGGTTTATTTTTATAGAACGTAAGATTTTAAATTTTATTAACAAGGACAAAATGGCGAATCAGGAAAATGGCGCAGACTTAAAATCTGCAGCCGGATTTGAGGAGAAAAAGTTGTTCATCGAAACTTACGGGTGCCAGATGAATGTAGCGGACAGTGAGGTAGTCGCTTCCATTATGAAAATGGATGGATATGCCATGACTGACAAAATTGAAGAAGCGGATGCTGTTTTTGTGAATACCTGTTCTGTGCGTGATAATGCGGAACAGAAAATTTACGGAAGGCTACAGTATTTCCAGTCGCTTAAACGCAAAAAGAAATCGCTGATTGTCGGTGTATTGGGATGTATGGCCGAACGGGTGAAAGAAGAGTTGATCAATGTGCATCATGCGGACCTGGTTGTCGGGCCGGACTCTTATATGGACCTGCCGAACCTGGTAGGGGCCGTAGAGCATGGTGAAAAAGCGATCAATGTGGAGCTCTCCACGCAGGAGACCTATAAAGATGTGATGCCGCTGAAATTGGGTGGTGTGCATATCTCCGGTTTTGTGTCGATCATGCGCGGATGCAATAATTTTTGTACGTATTGCATTGTACCTTATACCCGCGGTCGTGAACGTAGCCGGGATGTGGAAAGTATCCTGAACGAGATACGGGATATGCGTGACAAAGGCTTTAAGGAAGCAACGTTGTTGGGGCAGAATGTGAATTCGTATGCTTTTGAGAAGGATGGCGAAACCGTAACGTTCCCGATGTTGCTGGAACGTGTGGCTTTGGAAGCTCCCGAAATGCGTATCCGTTTTGTGACATCTCATCCGAAAGATATGAGTGATGATACGCTCCGTGTGATTGCCGCCCATGATAATATCTGTAAGTATATCCATCTTCCGGCCCAGTCGGGAAGTTCGAAGATACTGAAAGTGATGAACCGGAAATATACCCGCGAATGGTATCTGGACCGTATCGCTGCTATCCGACGCATCGTTCCCGAAGCGTCTATCGCAACCGATTTGTTTTGCGGCTTCCATTCGGAAACGGAAGAGGATTATCAGGAAACGCTTTCATTGATGCGTGAAGTCAAGTATGATGCAGCTTTCCTGTTCAAATATTCCGAACGTCCTGGCACTTATGCAGCCAAACATCTTCCGGATACTGTATCGGAAGAAGAAAAAGTGCGCCGCTTGCAGGGAATGATCGACCTGCAAAATAAGTTGTCGGAAGAAAGTAATCTGCGTGATATCGGAAAAGAATTTGAAGTGTTGATCGAAGGCTTCTCCAAACGTTCCCGCGAACAGTTGTTCGGTCGTACCAGTCAGAACAAAGTCGTTATTTTTGATAAGAAGAACTATAAAGTCGGACAGTTTGTGAAGGTGCGGATTACCCGTGCTTCTTCTGCTACATTATTTGGCGAAACGGTAGAATAATACTAATTTTATATAGAAAAAGGCTCTGCTTTTATACTAATTAGCTATAAAAGCAGAGTTATTTTTTATAAATAAGTATTTAGTACTGATAGAACTAAACCTTTTCTAACACGCAAATATAGTTTATTTTAAACAAGTTAGCTCCACATCACTAAAAAAAGACGTCCTCTTCCTTTTTCTTAACTCCTTATTATTCAGGCCTAAAAACAGTCTAAAAACCTTAGTTCTATCAGAACTAAGTCCGACTTATTTTCGGGTGAGCATGAAAAACTTTGTCTGAGCTAATGGAGGGGGAAATGAGATATACTGAAATGTCTGATGCACAATTGTGGATTTTGATAATAGAAAAGGATAAAGCAGCTTTTGAACAACTTTACCGACGTTATTATTCTCCACTATTGGCTTATGCTTTGTCTTTTCGTTTTGATGACGAGATGTCTAAAGATTGTATTCAGGACTTATTTGTCAAGCTTTTTACTTCTGATTCATTAACCCCGATTGAATATGTAAAAGCTTATTTATACAGGGCATTGAGAAACCTCCTGATCGACAGGTCTAATATGGTTATGGAAAGTGTGAGTTTGGAAGAGAATTTAACCATAGATTTTCTGATCGAGGATATTGAACTGGTGAGATTATTTGAAAAGGAAGATGATTATCTTGAAAAAAGTAGATTATTAGTGAAAGCCTATGCTCAGTTGTCGGATAACCAAAAAAATGCAGTTTACCTTTATTATATAAAAGAATTTTCATGGGATGAAATGTCTGTATCTTTGGATATTAACACACATTCTTGTATGAATCTGGTCGCCCGTTCCGTTGCCAAACTCAGGAAAATAATGGGGACAGAAAATAAAAAATGAATTTTTTACTCAAAAAGTGAGGAGTAAAAAGTCTTTTTCCAGTTATACTAATGATATTTCAATAAAAATGGAAAAAGATTATAAACAATTTCAGAAAGTTACAGAGCGATTGACGACTTATCTTCGTATCCGTGAAAATGTACAGAGACGAGGCGAAGACGAGGTGTGGAAAAGAATAGAGGAGAATATTGAAGGAAAGAAGAGATTTTTGTTTAGACGCCGGCTTTATATTATTTCTACTGTAGCCGCTGTGCTTTTGCTCTTGTTCTTATCAGTTGAGTATCTGTGGCTCAGGGATTCTGATCCTCTGGATGCTTATGTCGCCTTATTGGATGAACCGACATTGGATAGTTCTCAGATTCAGGTCTATTTGTCTCCGGAAGAAAAAGTGATGGTCGAAGAGAATACGGCATCTGTGAGTTACTCACCTAAAGGAAATGTTTCTATCAACCAGATGGAGCAATCGGATACTCTATCAAAAAATAAAGAGCAAGAGTTTAATCAAATCGTTGTTCCCAAAGGGAAATATACTCATTTGACACTTTCCGACGGATCGACTGTCCATATAAATTCCGGTAGTCGTGTCGTATATCCGCGTGTATTTTCTTCGGAGAGCAGGGAGATATATGTTGAAGGAGAGGTCTGTTTGGATGTAACTAAAAATGAAAATGTTCCGTTCATTGTTAAAACAGTGTCTTTCGATGTAAAAGTTTTAGGCACAATCTTTAATGTGAACGCATACAAAGGGGATTCGGATCACGAAGTTGTGTTGATTGAAGGATCGGTCCGTTTGTCCGACCAGCATAAAAACAGGATAGAATTAAGGCCGGATCAGTTGGTTGCGGTCAATCAAGGGAAAATAGGGGAGATAAAAAAAGTTGATGCTTCAGACTATATTGCATGGACGAATGGATTGTTAGTTTTGCAGTCCGAGCCATTGTCTAAAGTCTTTAAAAAGTTAGAACGCTTTTATGGGATTTCAATTCACATTTCTCCTGATGCCGGTTTGCTGAAGATGAAGGGGAAAATTGATCTGAAACAATCATTGGACGACCTGATCGTGCTGATCTCTTCATCGGCTCCAATTCGTTGGAATAAAACAGATGGGGAATATTATATAGATGTAAAATGAGAGAGATAATATAATTTGTTCAACCTTAAAATTAATAAGCCTATGAGATGATAAAAAGATAAAAATAAAAAATCCGGATAGTATTAGCGGTACTACCCGGATGATTAGATTGAACCAATTTGCATACAGGTTAAATCCTTAAATCACAAAGATATGAATTATAATACATTTAAAATGAAGTGGATGATAAAAAAAATAAAAATCCTCTTCTTTGTTAATCTTTTTTTGACAATTTCGTTGAATCTTGATGCTGCTTCGGTATCGAATTATGCTCAGATAAAACAGTTTACTTTCCATTTTGAGAAAAAAACAATACAAGACGTTTTTAATTATATAGAGCAGAACAGTGAGTTTGTATTCCTTTTTTACGAAAAAGTGTTGGATACGAACCGCAAGGTAAATGTTTCCGTCAAAGATGAATCTATTGAGTCTGTATTAAATAAGTTGCTGAAAGATACTTCAGTGACATACGATATCAAAGATCGTCAGGTTGTATTAAAAAAGAAGGAAGAGAAATCTCTGCCAGTTCCTGCATCGACTCCGCAACAGCAAAAAAGTGTGACGGGAAAAGTAGTGGATGAAACGGGAGAACCGTTACCAGGTGTGGCCATTGTGGTAGAAGGATCTCCTCGTGGTGTCACGACGGATATCGACGGAACTTTTAGTATAGATGTAAAAAGTTCGGACAAGCTGATATTCTCTTATTTGGGAATGGAGCCTCAGACGATCCCTGTGGCAAGTAAGAAAGAGTTGATTGTCACTTTGAAAGCGAAGGTGGATGAATTGGAAGAAGTTACGGTGGTTGCTTTTGCCAAACAGAAAAAAGAAAGTGTGATTGCTTCCGTTTCAACGGTTAAACCTTCCGACCTGAAGGTCCCTTCCAGTAACTTGACAAATGCTTTTTCCGGGCGTATTGCCGGTATGATCTCTTATCAGCGTACGGGGGAACCCGGAGAAGATAATTCGGACTTCTTCATTCGTGGTGTGACGACCTTTGGTACCGGAAAGTCGAATCCGTTGATCCTGATCGATGGTGTGGAAATGACGACAGAGGACTTGGCCCGTTTGACAACCGATGATATTGCCAGCTTCTCTATTATGAAGGACGCCAATGCAACTGCTCTTTACGGAGCGCGTGGTGCGAATGGTGTTATTCTTGTCAGTACCAAAGAAGGAAAAGAGGGAAAAGTCAGTATTTCCGTTCGGGCAGAAGGTTCGTTCTCTTCTCCGACAGAACAAGTGGGAATTGCCGATCCGGTCACTTACATGCGTATGCACAATGAAGCTGTGCGTACACGTGACCCATTGGCAGCATTACCTTACTCTACATCAAAAATAGTAAATACGGAAAAAGGATTAAATCCTCTCCAATACCCGGCCATTGATTGGCGTGATATGTTGTTCAACAATCACACGTTCAATCAGCGTTACAACATGAGTATTAGTGGTGGTGGTAAAATTGCCCGTTATTATGTTGCAGCAGCTTATAATAAGGACAATGGTATCATTCAGATGGATAAACGTAATAATTTTAATAATAATATCAGTATCAATAAATATATATTACGTTCAAACATTAATATAGACCTGACAAAATCGACTGAAATCATTGTCCGTCTGCATGGAGCTTTTGATGATTATTCCGGTCCGCTGGACGGTGGTTCGTCTTTATATGAGAAAGCGTTAAATGCCAGTCCTGTATTGTTCCAACCTTATTATCCGGCTGACGAAGCTAATAAATATACTTCTCATATTCTTTTCGGTAATTATGGGGAAGGAAATTATTCGAATCCTTATGCCGATATGGTTAAAGGCTATCAGGAATATAGCCGTTCGACCATGTTAGCTCAATTTGAGGCAAAGCAGAAGCTGGATTTTATTACAGAGGGGTTATCAGCAAGAGCTTTGTTTAATGTGAACCGATATTCTAAACTGGGTAATTCAAATTCATATAAACCGTTTTATTATTCATATTCTGCCAATCCGGACAGTCCGGACTTATATAAATTGACAGCCTTGAATCCGGATGGCGGTACAGAATATCTGGAGTTTGCAACCGGGGCCAGGGAGGTAACCAGTACCTTGTATTTTGAAGGTGCGCTTGCTTATCAGAGGGAATTTAATGATAAGCATAATGTTTCCGGAATGTTGGTTTATACAATGCGCGATTATGTGGACAGTAATGCAGAGACATTGCAGTTGGCTCTTCCGCATCGTAACATAGGATTGGCCGGACGTTTTACTTACGGATACGATAGCCGTTATTTTGTGGAGGGTAACTTCGGTTACAATGGTTCCGAACGGTTTGCTAAGAATGAACGCTTCGGTTTTTTCCCTTCTATCGGTTTAGGGTGGATAGTATCCAATGAGTCTTTTATGAAGCCTTATTCCAAGTGGTTAAGTAAACTAAAGTTGAAGGCTACATACGGATTGGTCGGTAACGACCAGATCGGAGAGAATAAAGACCGTTTCTTCTATCTTTCCCAAGTAAACGCAAACGATTCGGGGAAAGGTTTTACTTTCGGCGAATATTTTAATTATACCAGAAATGGTGTTTCCATATCTCGTTATGAAGATCCTTTCATTACCTGGGAAATAGGAAAGAAAATGAACCTGGGACTTGAGTTGAATTTGTGGAATAGTTTGGAGTTGCAGGTGGATTATTTTACGGAACATCGTTCGAATATTCTACAGGAACGTTCATATATTCCGACTACAATGGGATTGCAAGCCACTCCGCAGGCTAATGTTGGTAAAGCCAAAGGGGGAGGTATAGATATTTCCCTTGACTATAATCATTCTTTCTCAAAAGATTTATGGGTATCTATGCGCGGAAATTTTACTTACGCAAGTAGTGAATATGTGGAATATGAAGAACCCGATTACAGTGATACACCTTGGCTGTCGCGTAAAGGAAAGAAAATATCCCAGACATGGGGGTTGGTTGCGGAACGTTTATTCCTGGACGAAGAAGAAGTAAAGAATTCACCTAAACAAACTTTCGGCGATTACGGAGCCGGTGATATCAAGTACAAGGATATTAACGGCGACCAGATTATCGACGATCGCGACAAGGTGCCCATCGGTTTTCCGAAAACACCGGAAATAAATTATGGTTTCGGACTTTCTGCCGGTTATAAAGGTCTTGATTTCTCTTGTTTCTTCCAGGGGTCGGCTCGTTCTTCTTTCTGGATTGATCCTGCAAAAACAGCTCCGTTTGTAGGAAATACTGCTCCGAGAGCCTTGTTACAATATTATGCAGATGATCATTGGTCTGAAGACAATAAGAATATTTACGCTTTGTGGCCCAGGTTATCGGCTAGTCAGGTCAAAAATAATGAGCAGGCCAGTACCTGGTTTATGCGGGACGGTGCATTCATTCGTTTAAAAACAGTGGAAGTAGGTTATTCTTTGCCTCAAAAATGGGTAAAAACGATAAGTCTGGCTAATGTGAGGCTTTATGTGACCGGCAACAACCTTTGTGTCTGGTCGAAATTTAAAATGTGGGATCCTGAGCTGGCTGGTAATGCTTTTAATTACCCGTTACAGCGTGTCTTTAATTTTGGAGTCAATATTAACTTATAAATCAGAATATTATGAAATACTTTTCGAGATTGATCATAATTGCATTGACCTTTTTCTCTACCTCATGTGCAGATTATCTGGATATTGTGCCGGATGATATTGCTACAATAGAGAAATCGTTTAATAACAGGGCGGCAGCAGAACGTTTCTTCTTTACTTGTTACAGTTATCTTCCGAATCCGACGGATATTTGGAATAGTACGGAGCTGATGACCGGAGATGAGATATGGTGGGATATTGATCAACCTAACTGGGTTACCAATCCGGTGACTTATATTGCTAAAGGTAGTCAGAATGCCAATAACCCGTATCTCAACTATTGGGATGGCGAACAAAACGGGAAGAAATTATTTGTGGCAATACGCGACTGCAATATTTTTCTGGAAAATATTGACCGGGTGCATGATATGGAGGAGTATGAAAGGAGCCGCTGGATTTCGGAAGTTAAGTTCCTGAAAGCCTACTATCATTACTATTTAATGACTTTATACGGACCTGTTCCAATCATTGATGAGAACTTACCGGTTTCGGCTTCTCCGGAAGATGTTCGTGTATATCGGGAGCCGGTGGATGATGTTGTAGAATATATTGTGAATTTGATAAATGAAGCTATCCCCGATCTTCCGCTTGAAATTGCTGATAAGACAAATGAAGCCGGACGTATCACGCAGCCTATAGCGGTTGCAATAAAAGCAAAAGCTTTAGTCTGGGCTGCCAGCCCGTTATTCAACGGGAATGCGGATTATATACATTTTGTAGATAATCAGGGACGGAAACTGGTTGATACTGAATTTAAAGTAGAGAAATGGCAACGTGCGGTAACTGCACTAAAAAATGCTATAGATACCTGTGAGCTGGCAGGACATCAATTGCATACTTTTAGACCGACCACTTCTATATCTGATACAACTGCATTAAAGTTGACACTTCGTTCTGCCTTTTCTGAAAAATGGAATAAAGAGGTTGTTTGGGGATCGACGCATGATGTGGGGGCTTTACAAAAACTTTGTATGCCTCACCTGGTCGTAAACAATTTGGGGAACGGTACAAATGAAATATGTGCTACTCTGAAGATTGCAGAACAATTTTATACCGAAAATGGTATTCCTATCGATGAGGACCCTTCATGGGACTACGAAAACAGATATGATACGCAGAAAGTTACGGATAAGGATAAGTTTTATCTGGAACCGGGTGAGGTAACAGCCAAACTTCATTTTAACCGGGAACCTCGTTTTTATGCAACTCTGGGATTTGACAGATCTGTTTTTGAAGGTGCCGGTAAAATCACGGATAATGATAAGTGGTATTTACATGCCCGCAAGAGTGAGATATCCGGATTCAGAAGTACGGGTGAACATATTCCGACCGGCTACTTTATTAAAAAGTTGATCAATTATGAAACAACGGCAGGGACAGCTTCCAATACTTACAACGGCGTTCGCTATTCATTCCCGCTAGTCCGTATGTCCGATCTCTATCTTTTATATGCCGAGGCCTTGAATGAGGCAAACTCTACTCCTGTGGCAGACGTTTATGCATATACCGACAAAGTTCGGGAACGTGCCGGACTAAAAGGTGTTGTCGAATCCTGGAAGAAATCCAAACTGGCTAATAAACCGAATACGCAGGAGGGGATGCGGGAGATCATTCACCAGGAGCGTCTGAACGAACTGGCTTGTGAAGGTGTACGTTCCGCTGATTTGCGCCGTTGGAAAGAAGCTATGGATTATTTGAACCAACCGGTTAGAGGCTGGAATTATCAAGGGGAAACGGCCGACTCTTATTATACGGTGGTGACTTATGCAAACCGTATATTTAAGACTAAAGATTATCTATGGCCGATCAAAACGAATTCTATAACTATTAATTCGAATCTGGTACAGAATCCTGGCTGGGAGTAATATGTAGAAATAATAAAAGAGAACATTATGAAACAGTTAATATATTCATTTTTTTTGTTGGTATTGATCTCATCATGTGCGGAAGATCATATCGGACAAACTCCAACAGATGGTACAGCTCCGTCGACGATCACGGCGGTGGAGGTAGAAAGTACACCCGGTGGAGCTAAGATATCGTATACAATACCTAAAGAAACCGATATTTCGTATGTGAAGGGTGTTTATTATGTAAATAACCGGGAGCATGTGGTGAGGTCTTCCATCTATAAAAACAGTTTGGAAATTGAAGGTCTGGGTACAACGGATCCATTAGATATCACATTATATGTCGTCGATCATAGTGAGAATGTTTCCGAACCGTACGTGGTGACCATCAATCCGTCGACGCCGATAGTCGATCTTATATTGAGCTCTGTTAAATTGCAGGCAGACTTTGGCGGTGTCAATGCCACCTGGAACAATGGTTTGGGCTCGGAGATTGGTTTAACTATAATGGCTACAAACAGCAAAGGAGAATTGGAAGATGGCGAAACATATTATTCGAATATGAAAGAAGGTGACTATTCATTTAGAGGTTATGATGATGTCAAACGAGTGTTTGCATTATATCTGACTGATAAGTGGGGAAATGTTTCTGATACCATTCAACAGGAGGTTTCTCCGTATTATGAAATGCAGTTGGATAAGAGCAAGCATAAACGGCTTGTTTTGCCAAAGGATAATAGTACGAACCTGAATACAAATTATACATTCGAAAAAATGTTTGATAATAGCCTTTCGAGTATGTGGCATACAACAGAAAAAGATGGCTCTATACCAATCTGTTTCACACTGGATTTGGGTGTCGATGCAAAATTGAGTCGCTTTAAGCTGTATCATCGTGACGGTACGTCCTGGTTCTATAAACATTACAACCCCAAAACATTTGAAGTATGGGCTACCGATACTTATAAAGAAGGAATGGGGGATGAATATTGGACGGAAGAGTGGAAGAATGATTGGGTGCAAGTGGGCGATTATGTCACCTTGAAACCTTCCGGAGACGGAACTGTCACCAATGAAGATGCGGAGTATGCTTCTAAGGGATTCGAGTATTCTGCACCTTTGGACCTGAAAAAAGTACGTTATCTGCGTTTTGTCGTGAAAAGTACATGGTCGGGAGCTGCCTATTTGCATATTGCTGAATTGACTTTCTGGGGTAATGATCGATAAACTATTAAAATGAGAATCAGAATGAAAAGTATAATAAAAAACATTGCAGGGTTTATTTGTATCATCATAGGATTGAGCAGCTGTGAAAATATCAATGATGTACATGAAGAGTATCTGAAATGGGGGGAAGAAATCTATACAGGCGTTGTAGATTCATTGGAAGCGTATCCCGGAAATGAGCGTATTAAATTTACCTGGATGATCAATGCGGATCCTCGTATTACTAAAACTGTAATTTACTGGAATGACGGGGGCGATTCTGCTGTTGTAGAAGTCAATCGTACTCAATCAGGTATTATGCGGATGGAAACAAGTTTGAATTTGCCTGAGAATAGCTATATTTTCAAATTTGTGACAAAAGATGATGAAGGTCATAAATCGTTGAACGTAGAAAAAACAGCGGATATTTATGGTTCCAGATATGTTTCGACTTTGAGAAACAGGGAAATCAGAACGATAGTAGCTCAGGAAGGTAATAGCGTTAAGTTGACCTGGAGTTCGATCGAGAGCGAGACTTTATTGTATACCATGATCACTTATACGGATAATACCGAGCCGTCTGATCCGAAGACGATTGAGAAGAAAGTGGAGAATGATATGTCAGAAACCGTCCTGTCGAACCTGAAAGCAGGTGATGAATTTGCTGTGGTTTCTGTTTATCAACCTCTTGGTTCACTGGATACTTTTGAAGCGAGTGCAACGGTCTATCATGTCCCGATTGCGGAATAGTAACTGAAAGGTGATTATGAACTGATGGTATGCAGATAATACGTTCGGAATGTGTTATTGTGCATACCATTGGTATGTTTGGAGATAGTTTATTCTAAATTACGAGTATTTGATACTAATAAATAACAAACAAGATATACGAAATGAAACTAAAAATAGCATTATTTATTCTTACAATATTCTGTATTGGATGTACGAAAGACCCGCAGATCCGGGCGGCTTACGATTTGATCGAGCGTGTTACACCCGGATATGGAAAACAGTTCAAACTGGAACTGATCGAACCTGTCGATGGACAGGATGCATATGAAATAACATCCGTAGATGGAAAAGTGCTTCTTCGGGGTAATAATACCGTTTCTTTGGCTACAGCCTACAATCAATATCTGAAATATACCTGCAATGCACATGTTTCCTGGTTTGGTGACCAGCTGGATTTACCGGAACAGTTGCCTCTCCCTGAAAAAGAAATAAAAAATACGATCAATGGAAAATACAGAGTGTACATGAATTACTGTACTGTCAGCTATACCGCTGCCTGGTGGGACTGGGACCGCTGGCAAAGGGAATTGGACTATATGGCGATGAACTCCATCAATATGCCGTTGTCCGTTGTCGGACTGGAAGCTGTGTGGTATAATACTTTATTGAAATATGGCTTTACCGATGAAGAGGCCCGTGCTTTCCTGGCAGGACCCGGACATTTCGCCTGGCAGTGGATGCAAAACCTGCAAAGTTATGGTGGTCCGTTACCGAAGTCCTGGATTGACAGCCATGTAGAATTAGGGAAAAAGGTCATCGATCGCCAATTGGAATTGGGAATGCAACCCATACAGCAGGGATTCTCCGGTTATGTCCCGCGTGAGCTGAAAAACAAATATCCGGATGCAAAAATTCAATTGCAACCTTCTTGGTGCGGTTTTACCGGTGCTGCACAGTTGGATCCGACCGATCCGCTTTTCAGTGCTTTTGGACGTGACTTTCTGGAGGAGGAAAAGAGATTGTTCGGTGCGCATGGCGTGTATGCTGCCGATCCGTTTCATGAAAGCCGACCGCCGGTCGATACACCCGAATATCTGAGTGCTGTAGGTAATTCTATCTACGAATTATTCAAAAATTTCGATCCCTCGGCCATGTGGGTTATGCAAGCCTGGAGCCTTCGCGAACCGATCGTGAAAGCCGTTCCTAAAGAACATCTTTTGATACTCGACCTGAATGGCGGAAGAAGCAGACAGGAAAATACTTGTTGGGGATATCCGGTTGTTGCCGGGAATCTGCACAACTTCGGTGGTCGTATCAACCTGCACGGTGACTTACGTCTGCTGGCTTCCAATCAATATGTGCTTGCCAACCGGAAGTCGTCCAATGTTTGCGGTTCCGGTTTGTTTATGGAATCGATCGAACAAAATCCGGTTTATTATGATCTGGCTTTTGAAATTCCGCTTCATATCGGTGAAGTGGATGTCGAGGAGTGGTTAGGCAACTACGCAAAGCGGCGTTACGGAGCTATTTCTGAGAATGCTCATAGGGCCTGGTTGTATTTGCTAGAAGGTCCGTACCGCCCCGGGACAAATGGTACGGAGCGTAGTTCCATTATTGCTGCTCGTCCGGCACTGAATGTGAAAAAATCCGGTCCGAATGCGGGATTAGGTATTCCGTATTCACCCTTATTGGTTATCCGGGCACAAGGTTTATTGTTGAAAGATGCCGATAATTTAAAGGCCTCTGCTCCTTACCGTTTTGATGTGGTCGATATTCAACGCCAACTAATGTCGAATCTGGGTCAGGCTATTCATAAAAAAGCGGCCGAAGCTTTTGAAAAGAAGGATAAAGCTGCTTTCGCTCTGCATAGCAGCCGTTTTCTGGAAATGCTTCGTGATGCAGATATCTTGTTGCGTACGCGTCCGGAGTTCAATTTTGATAAATGGTTGACTGACGCTCGTAGCTGGGGAACTACCGGTGAAGAAAAAGACTTGCTTGAAAAAGATGCCACAGCACTGGTGACTATTTGGGGAGCTGACGGTGATCCGCTGATCTTTGATTATTCGTGGCGCGAATGGTCAGGTCTGATCGATTGTTATTACCTGAAACGTTGGGAAATGTTTTACGCTATGCTGCAGGAGCATCTGGATATGGGAAAGGATTATTCGGAAAAAGGTCTTCCTATGACTCATGGCCGTGAAGCCTTTCGTGCCAATGAATTCTATAGTCAACTGGGAGACTGGGAACTGGAATTTGTTTCAAAAACCGGCAAAGCCCGTACTCCGGTCATTCAGGGGGATGAAATAGAAACGGTTCAGAAAATGTATAAAAAGTATGCAACTCTAGCCCGGGAATATTATCAGGATGAAATGAAAGCGGATAATATTCAGGAAGGTAACATTTTTGAAAATCTGGGTGAATGATCTGATTGTTGTAATCTGTTAATTGTCACTACTGTTATTTATTCAGGTGTCAGTGTCGTTTTGACTGGCACCTGAATTATTGATATGGAAAAACTGCGGGAAAGTGAGAATTTTTGTTTACATCTTTTTCTATATGTTATTATGTCGATAGGCAAGGTGAAATAGTGTATGGATTCTCAAATAGTGGATTGTTTTGCATCAAATGATATTCAAGGATAGAAAGGATAAATTAACATAGTTCTCGTAGGACTACGTTCTTAGTAAATGCAAATTTACACATATATTTATTTATATAAATTAAATAGCGGGAGAAAATATAGCAAAACTGCCGTATAACATATATTCTTTTTTATAGACTACCTTATTGCACAAATTGTATTTTAAATGATTTTATTGATTTGTAGCTTGCTTTATATGCTGTTTTATTCCCGCTTAACGCATATTTATTATTCTTTATAATTAAAGCTTGTTAGATAAAATATGTTAAGCTGTTTATTTGGCGCTAATTTTTATCACCTCAATTAAAAAAGCGTAAGGCGCTGTTTGGCACTTTATTAAGTCCCTCCTTCATTGTAGACCTCTCTGATAATTTACATAAGTCCTACGAGTACTTAGTATTATAGACTTAATACTCAATCTAAATGTAAAATTATGAGAAGAAGAATGATGTTATTACTTACCTGTTGTATAATAGGTGTAGGTTTGGTGATGGCTCAGTCGTCTAAGGTAACTGGTAAAGTTCTTTCCGATGAGGATGGAGAAGCTATTATTGGAGCGACTGTGATGGTGAAAGGGACAACTATCGGTACTGTAACTGATGCAGATGGTTTTTTCAGTTTGAGTAATGTCCCGGTTTCGGCAAAAGTTCTGGAAATCTCGTTTGTCGGAATGGAAACGATGACCGTTAAAATCGCTCCGAATCTGACAGTCCGGATGAGAAACTCTTCAGAGATGCTGGATGAAGTGCTGATTACAGGAACCTATGGTTCGGCAAAGAAATTAGGTTCAATGGTTGGGTCTGTTGCCGCCGTTAAATCGGAAAAGATTTCTAATCGTCCGAGTGCGAACTTTGCAGACGCTTTACAAGGGCAGGTTGCCGGTCTACAGGTATACACCTCTTCGGGAGAACCGAGCGAAAATGTTTCTATGCGTTTGCGTGGTGTCGGTTCTATCAATTCTTCTACCGAGCCCTTATTTGTTTTGGATGGCTCCCCGATTTCCAGCGGTGTTTTTACCGCTTTGAACCCGAGTGATATTGAAAATGTCACTGTTTTGAAGGATGCGTCATCAACATCCATTTACGGTTCCCGTGCAGCGAATGGTGTCGTGATAATTACAACTAAGCGTGGTAAAGGTTCAAAACCTACGGTTAGCGTTAAAGGACAGTATGGCTTTTCACAGCCGGCGTTGCCTACAACGGAAATGATGAACACGACGCAATATTACAATTTCTGGAAAACGGTTAAGCCGGATGCCAATCTTTCTACGGTTGAAAAATACATGAATATGGGAATTTCTACCGATTGGGCTGATTATTTTTTGAAGGATAATGCCCCGACATGGCAATTGGATGCAAGTATTACAGGTGTTGCCAATAATACGAATTACTTTATTTCTGCCAGTCATTATGATGCGGAAGGTGTGGAACCGGCTTCCGGTATGCGTCGTGAAACATTACGTAGTAATATTGATTCAAAAGTATTTAGCTGGCTGCGGGTAGGGCTGAATTTGGGTTTGTCTTATGAAGATTTTGAGACAAACGGATTTGCCAGTACAGGAAATAGCTGGTATAATGTTGGTACTTTAAGCCGTTGGGCTGTCCCTTATGAAACTCCTTATGAAATAATAGAAAACGCGGATGGCAGTATATCCTATGGTAAGCGGAAAGATTTACTGGATGTGCTGGGACTGTGGAATCCATATTATTTATTGGAAAATCAACCGACTGAAAAAAATAAAATTCGTCTTTATGGGAATATGTTTGAAGAACTGACTCCGGTTAAGGGACTGACAATTCGTGCTGCCCAGGCTATGGATGCATTTGATTACAGGTATCGCTATAAAAGTTTACCGGCCAGATATAATAATTATTCCGGTAGTGCTGCCGAAACTTTCCAGCGGTATTCTTCTTTTACGCTGACTAATACGGCTGAATATAAGTTCGATATCAATAAGTCGCATAACCTTACAGCTCTGGTGGGGCAAGAGTCGATTATATACGATGGCAGTTCTTTCGGAACCAGCGTAGACGGCATAACCGATTCTCGTTTGTCGATGGTAAGTCATGGTACAACATACAAAGCGCCGAGCGCGAGTCTGAAGAAGAAAACGATGAACTCTTTCTTCGCACGCGCGGAATATAATTTCAATGAAAAATATTATCTGGATGCCTCTTACCGTACGGATGGTTCTTCTTTGTTTGGGGTAAACAAACGCTGGGCTTCCTTCTTTTCTGTTGGGGCTATGTGGAATATGAAGAAAGAACAATTCCTGGCTGATGTAGACTGGTTGGACGAATTGCGTGTGAAAGCCAGTTATGGTACAACCGGTAACTCTGCATTTGAAGGTGACCCCTATTACCCATCCTTAGGATTGATCGGTACAGGACTTTACAACGGGAACCAGAGTTTTGGAGTTTCTTCCGTACAAAATGACGATCTGACCTGGGAAAAACAAAAAACATTGAATATCGGCTTCAATTCACGTTTCTTTAATCGCTTGAGTATCGACTTTGACTTCTATAACAAGGTGACGACGGATATGTTGATGACGATCCCATTCTCTTATACAACCGGTCATGATTCAGGGTGGGGAAATATTGGCAGTATGTTTAATCGTGGTATCGAACTTACCGCTTCTTATGATATAATCTCCAATAAAGATCTCTTTTGGAGTGTTTCGGCTAATATCAACTATAACAAGAACCAGATTACAGAATTGTTTGGCGGACGTGATGAGTATGTAGTGGCTAATACAGGTGTTAAATATGAAGTAGGTAAAACATATGGCGATTTCTATTATGTGAGATGGAAAGGCGTTGATCCGCAGGACGGACAGCAAATATGGCTGGATAAAGACGGGAATGAAACAAAAACTTATTCTGAAGATAATGCCGTGTTTACCGGAAAAAATCAATTTGCACCCTGGATAGGTGGTTTCAATACCCAGTTTTCCTGGAAGGGTTTCACTTTGAATGCGGACTTTTCTTTTATGTTGGGTAAATATATGATCGATAATAACCGCTACTTCGTTGAAAATCCGAATTTCGTCGGACAGTTAAACCAGGCTGTCGTGATGGAAAATATGTGGACAACACCTGGGCAGGTAACGGATATTCCGGCAGCAAATTCTGCAATTCAATTTGATACTCACTTAATTGAAAATGCATCGTTTATGCGTCTGAAGAATTTGACGATCGGTTATAACCTGCCGGACAATTTATTAAGAAAAACAGGCTTTATCCGTGGTGTCAGAGTCTTTGCTGTTGGCCGTAACTTGTTGACTGTTACAAAATATCAGGGAGCGGACCCGGAGGTGGATTCAAACTTGCAGTTAGGTAAATATCCGAATACCCGCCAGTTCTCATTTGGTGCTGAATTTACGTTCTAATAATTTGTAAAAAGAAGAAAATCATGAAGAAAAAATCTATTATATTGTCAGTTGCGACCTGTTGCTTTGCTGCTTTTACGGCTTGCGATATGGATTTGGCTTCGGAAACAAGCATACCTACCAATCAATCTGTTCTGTCTGTACAGGATTGTGGGAAATATAGTAATTTGTTCCATGCGGAATGGCGTGGTTATGTGCAAAATGCCTATACCATGGATGCGTTGGTCCAGTCTGGATTGATAACAGCCACGGCTGATTACGGAAATACGTATGGCGCTTTTTACCGTTGGGATTATACTATTACAGATGGTGCTTTTTCTGGCTGTTGGAGCAATAATTATAATTTTATAGCAAACGCCAACGTCCTGTTGAAAGGGGCAGAAGCTTTATTAGCAGATAATTCGTTATCGGATGCCGATCGGAATGAAATCCGACTTTATATGGGTCATGCTTATTTTACAAGAGCGTATGCTTATTTTGAGTTGGCTCTTCATTTCTGTAAAAATTACGATCCGACTACCGCTGCTAAGGAATATGGCGTTCCTCTTGTGGAAGAATACAATTCGACTCCATCTATCGCCGGAACCTATCCGGGACGTAGTACGCTGGAAGAAACTTATAAACAGATCGATAGCGATTTGGCAAAAGCAGAAGAATATGTAACGACAACAGGAGAGATAAACTCTGCTTATATCACGGCTGATGTGGTAAAAGCTTTGAAAGCCAGAATAGCATTGGAAAAAGAGGATTACCCGACTGCTATATCTGCCGCTACCGCGCTGATAAACAGTGGTACTTATCCATTGATGACAGACGGTGATGCTTATACTGATATGTGGCTGCATGACAACGGAACGGAAGCCATCTGGCAGTTTGCTATGGTGAAAGCCAAAGAAACGGGACCGAATTCCTTGGGTAGCGCTTTCTGCGGTATTATAGATAAATTACCCCGCCCTTCTTATTTGCCGACTAACACTGTGTTGAATTTGTATGATAAGGAGAATGATATTCGTTATAATGCCTATTTTACGTATGACTCGATCGATGCCCAGACTGTTCCGGACTTTATGATTACGTATTGTAAGAAATGGCCGGGTAACCCTGAATTGTATGAAGGAAAGAGCAATAACATAAATAAGACCAAGGCTTTCCGTATTTCAGAAATGTATCTGATTGCGGCTGAAGCTTATGCAATGTCGGGAGATGAAACGAATGCTTCCGTGATGTTGAATAAGCTGAAGACAGCCCGTGTGAAAGGATGGAGTGATAAGTCTTACAAAGGCGATGCTTTGATAAAAGAAATTCAGGATGAGTATGTCCGTGAATTATTCGGTGAACATCCTTACCTCTTTGACCTGAAACGTTGGAAGAAAGGGCTGAACCGTTCTTCAAGCGAAGCTCAGGATATTTCTTATCTGCCTGCTTTGGGTACGGATATGGTAAAGGCTGCCGATGATTATATGTGGGTATGGCCGATCCCTAAAGATGAGATCGATGCGAACCCGCAGATCAAAGGGCAGCAGAATACAGGGTATTAGTAAATCCGGAATATTATTTTTCATGAAATGAAATTTTAATATAGTCCGAAACCTTACATAACACACTTAAAAAATAAAGGGAATGGCTGGATGTGAATCTCGCCATTTCTCGTTTTACACAAGTCTTATAGATATTTTTTTATTATGTGAGATTATGCAATAGATTCATTTGAAAGTGTCTGTGTCTAGCTTCATGTCGAAATTTGAAGTTCTCTTGATAAAGCTCTATAATTGGTTAAATAATTATAATCTGCTGCCTGTCTCACAATTTATTCGTTCTTTTGCAGAAAAATTGGGAGGTATGTGCTCTGTACGTATCTCCCCAATTTGTTGAATAATAATAAGGTTACGTCTGATGGCTGAAAATAATAAGGTTAACTCGGTTTCTTTCTTTAATTCACGTCTTACATCTATTATAAGTATAGCCCTGGTATTATTTTTACTCGGGTTGATTTTGTTGATGGGACTGCTGGGGAATCAGTTATCGGTCTATGTGAAGGAAAATATATCCTTTTCCATTGTTTTGAAAGATAACCAGAAAGAGGCGGAGATCAAGAAGATGCAAAAAAGCCTGGACGCACTACCTTTTATCAAATCCACAGAATATATCTCGAAAGAACAGGCTGCGAAAGAACTGGAAGAGGAATTGGGGGAAAATCCCGAGACTTTCCTGGGCTTCAACCCTCTGCAGGCATCTATCGAAGTAAAGCTGCATTCCGAATATGCCAATCCGGACAGCCTGCAACATATTGAAAGGAAAATTAAAACATATACTTCCGTTTCAGATCTGCTTTATCGTAAGGATATGATGCAGATGGTTAACGATAATATGAAACGCCTGAGCATTATCCTGCTTACGCTGGCTGTTATGTTGATGGCCATATCGTTTGTTCTGATCAGTAATACGATCCGTTTGTTGATCTATTCCAAACGTTTTTTGATCCATACGATGAAACTGGTTGGGGCGACTTCCGGTTTTATCAGGCGTCCTTTTGTGCGCTATAATGTAGTAAGCGGTATTTTTGCATCCATTCTGGCAATATTAATGCTGACCGGTTCGTTATATTATTTACAACACGAATTGGACGGTTTTATCCAGTTATTGGATATGAAGGCTTTATTGGTGGTTTTTGCCGCAGTGTTCCTCTTAGGGATCCTGTTGTCGGTAACAGCTACTGTATTTGCTGTAAACAAGTACCTCCGTATGGGTGTTGATAAGTTGTATTATATATAATAAACAGAAAAGATGGCTAAGAGAGATTTTGCTTTCGGAAAAGAAAATTTTATTCTGATCGCGGTTGCCGTGACAGTGATCATTATTGGTTTTATGTTGATGAGTGGAGGAGGTTCTGCCGATGCAACCAGTTTTAACCCGGAAATATTCAGTACACGTCGTATTGTGGTGGCTCCGGTTGTGACGATGATCGGTTTCGGCCTTATGATTGTAGGAATCCTGAAAAACAGCAAAAGTAAAGAAGTTACGGAATGAGTTGGTTTGAAGCCTTGGTGCTGGGGATCGTACAGGGACTGACGGAGTATCTTCCTGTAAGCAGCAGCGGACATCTGGCAATCGGATCGGCGCTGTTTGGAATTGAAGGAGAAGAGAATCTGGCATTTACAATCGTAGTCCACGTGGCTACGGTATTTAGTACATTAGTTATACTCTGGAAAGAGATCGAATGGATATTCCGCGGATTGTTCAAGTTTCAGATGAATAGTGAAACCCGTTATGTGATCAATATCCTGATTTCTATGATACCGATCGGTATTGTCGGAGTATTTTTCAAAGATACAGTCGAAGCTATCTTTGGCTCGGGTTTGCTGATAGTCGGTTGCATGTTGCTGGTAACGGCGGCATTGCTGTCTTTCTCTTATTATGCAAAGCCCCGGCAGAAAGAGAACCTTTCGATGAAAGATGCTTTTATTATCGGTTTGGCCCAGGCTTGTGCTGTTTTGCCCGGACTTTCACGTTCCGGAACAACGATCGCTACAGGTTTGTTGCTGGGTAATAATAAAGCTAAACTGGCTCAATTCTCTTTCCTGATGGTCATTCCCCCGATTCTGGGTGAAGCCCTGTTGGATGTATTGAAGCTGGTAAAAGGCGAAAATATTGCCGGAGATATTCCGATGCTTTCGCTGGTTGTCGGTTTTGTAGCTGCTTTCCTTTCCGGTTGTCTGGCTTGTAAGTGGATGATCAATATCGTGAAAAAGGGAAAGCTGATCTACTTTGCTATTTATTGTGCGATAGTCGGACTGATCACTATTGCATGTACATTGATGAAGTAATATAGAATGGATTTTATAGCAGGAGAGGTTTTATATTTTAACAAGCCGCTGACGTGGACTTCGTTCGATCTGGTGAACAAGTTCCGTTACAAATTATCGCGGAAGCTGAAAGTAAAAAAAATAAAAGTCGGACATGCCGGAACGCTGGATCCGCTGGCTACCGGGGTCATGATCGTTTGTACCGGGAAGGCAACCAAGCGGATCGATGAATTCCAGTATCAGACAAAAGAATACGTGGCAACCCTGAAGCTTGGGGAAACGACGCCTTCCTTTGATCTGGAAAAGGAGATAGATGCCGTATATCCGACAGAACATATAACTCGGGAGATGGTCGGGGATGTGCTGAATTCGTTCGTAGGAACAATCCAGCAGATCCCGCCGGTTTTTTCGGCCTGCAAAGTGGACGGGAAGCGTGCATACGAGTTGGCACGTAAAGGGGAAGAAGTGGAGTTGAAGTCAAAAACACTGGTGATCGATGAGATGGAACTGCTGGAATGCAGCCTGCCGGTCATTAAAATCCGTGTGGTATGTAGTAAAGGTACTTATATCCGTGCCCTGGCACGTGATATCGGTGTTGCCTTGAATTCGGGCGCCCATCTGATCGGATTGGAGCGTACCCGGATCGGAGATATAACATTGGATAAATGTATGAATCCGGAAGAGATAGATGCTTTTCTGGAGGAAGCGGTCGAAGATCGTGTGGCTGATGAAGCCGGAGCGGCTCCGATAGAAAAATGATAAGAATAAAAGAAAATAAATAAAGTAACATTATGAAGCTATCTAAATTCAAATTTAACTTGCCGCAGGAACAGATCGCTCTTCATCCCGCAAAGAACAGGGATGAATCCCGGTTGATGGTTGTACACCGTAACACAGGGGAGATCGAGCATAAAGTCTTTAAAGACCTGTTGGAATATTTTGGAGAAAAAGATGTATTCATCTTCAACAACACGAAAGTTTTTCCTGCCCGTTTATATGGTAATAAAGAAAAGACTGGTGCACGTATCGAAGTATTTTTGCTGCGTGAACTGAACGAAGACCTTCGTCTTTGGGATGTGCTAGTTGATCCTGCCCGTAAAATCCGTATCGGTAATAAACTTTATTTCGGGGAAGACGATTCGATGGTAGCCGAAGTGATCGATAATACTACGTCACGCGGTCGTACCTTGCGTTTTCTGTATGACGGAAACCATGATGAGTTCAAAAAAGCATTGTATGCTTTGGGAGAGACTCCGCTTCCTAAATATATCGATCGTCCGGTAGAAGCGGATGACGAAGATCGTTACCAGAATATCTTCGCGAAAGAAGAAGGTGCGGTAGTGGCTCCGGCCGCCGGCCTGCATTTCAGCCGCGAATTAATGAAACGTCTGGAGATCAAAGATTGCCGTTTTGCATTCCTGACAGTTCATTCCGGATTGGGTAATTTCCGCGAAATAGATGTGGAAGACTTGACAAAACACAAGATGGATTCCGAACAGATGATCGTGAATGGGGATGTCGTAGATATCGTGAATACAGGGAAGGACGACGGTCGTCAGATCTGTGCTGTCGGAACTTCTGTGATGCGTGCGGTAGAAACTGCTGTAAGTACGGACGGACATCTGAAAGAGTTTGAAGGATGGACAAATAAGTTCATTTTCCCTCCTTATGATTTCAGCGTGGCTACCAGTATGATCACCAACTTCCACATGCCGTTGTCTACTCTTTTGATGATGACAGCTTCATTCGGCGGATATGACCTGATCATGGATGCTTATGACGTGGCATTGAAAGAAGGATACCGTTTCGGTGCCTATGGCGACGCAATGTTGATCATCTAAGACGTACGTTTATGGCTATTGCATACCTGGCTTTAGGTACGAATATAGGAAATAAAAGACGGAATATGATAACGGCCGCTGCGCTGTTAGCTGAAAGGGTGGGAGATGTTCTCGCCCTTTCCGGTTTTTATGAAACCGAACCCTGGGGATTTCAGTCGGAGAATACGTTCCTGAATGCTGCTTTGCAGCTCGAAACCTCTTTATCTCCGCTGGAGCTGCTGAAAGCAACCCAACAGATCGAGGTGCAGATGGGACGTACGCAGAAAAGTAACGGTACTTATCATGACCGTATCATCGATATCGATATTCTGTTGTATGACGATCTGATCCTGCAGACGCCGGAACTGACATTGCCGCATCCGTTGATGCAGGATCGCCGGTTCGTGATGGAACCCTTGCTTGAAATAGCTCCGAACATGGTTCATCCGGTGTTTAAAAAGACTGTTGTTTCCCTCATGCGGGAACGCAACATTTTGTAACTTCATACTGTTTTCAAATAAAACAATAAAAGATAAAGCAATGAACGATATAGAAAAGATCCTGACCGGTGGAGGAATGGTTTTCAAGAAGGCCAAGGAAGAGAATGCCGGAGAAAAAAAAATCAAATACTCTGATTTCCTGAAAGGTACCCATAAATCGGGTTCAGCAAAGATGAAAGCTGAATACAAGTATAAAAAAGCACTTCGTAACACAAAGAAGAAAAAATAATTTTCAATTTTCAATTTTGAATTGTCAATTAATTCTTATCTTTGTCTCCGAATTGATGTGGATAGATTTGTATTGCTTGCAACCACAGGAAAAAATGCTAAAAACAAGTTACTTTTCTTAGCCGTTCGGCATATATATCCTTCCGTTATCAATTCATTATTATTAATCAATTGTCTGTTGTTGATTGAATTTAGGGGTGTCTGACATCTAATTTCAATTTTCAGTATTCAATTTTCAATTAAAAAGTAATGAGTTATTTATTCACCTCCGAATCGGTGTCCGAAGGGCACCCCGATAAAGTAGCCGATCAGATATCGGATGCTTTGCTGGATGAGTTCCTTGCTTATGACAAGAGCTCGAAAGTTGCTTGCGAAACCCTTGTTACAACCGGACAGGTTGTCTTGGCTGGAGAAGTTAAATCAAGTGCTTATGTAGATGTGCAGGAAGTTGCACGCGGTGTGATCGAAAAGATCGGTTACACGAAAAGCGAATATCAGTTTGAGGCCAAATCATGCGGCGTATTCTCTGCTATCCATGAACAGAGTGGCGATATCAACCGAGGCGTTGAACGCGAAGACCCTTACAACCAGGGGGCTGGCGACCAGGGTATGATGTTCGGATATGCAACGAATGAAACTGAAAATTACATGCCTCTGGCCCTCGACCTTTCACATAGTTTGTTGTGGGAACTGGCTGAGATCCGCAAGAATGAGAACGACCTGATGCCTTACCTCCGTCCGGATGCAAAGAGCCAGGTCACTATTGAATATGATGACAACGGCAAGCCGTTACGCATCGACACGATCGTTGTTTCTACCCAACATGATGAATTTATCGGTCCGAAAGGTATCAGCCAGGAAGAAGCCGATATCGCCATGCAGAAGAAGATTGCAGCCGATGTGAAGAAGATCCTGATCCCGCGTGTGAAAGCGCAGTATCCGGCTTATGTACAAGCCTTGTTCAACGATGATATCATTTATCATGTAAATCCGACCGGTAAGTTCGTGATCGGTGGTCCTCATGGTGATACAGGTCTGACCGGACGTAAGATCATTGTGGATACATACGGTGGAAAAGGTGCTCACGGCGGTGGTGCATTCTCCGGAAAAGATCCTTCGAAAGTTGACCGTTCTGCTGCTTATGCAGCCCGCCATATTGCGAAAAACCTGGTTGCCGCAGGTGTTGCTGACGAAATGCTGGTACAGGTTTCTTATGCGATCGGTGTAGCAAAACCGATGAATATTTTCGTAAATACGTTTGGTCGTGCCAATGTAAAAATGACAGATGGCGAGATTGCAGAAAAGATCTGGGATCTTTTCGACATGCGTCCGAAAGCGATCGAAGAACGTCTGAAATTACGTAATCCGATCTATCTGGAAACAGCCTCTTACGGACATATGGGACGTAAACCGGAAATTGTTACCAAGACATTTACTTCTCGTTATAACCCGGAACCTACTATTTGTGAGGTGGAGTTATTTACCTGGGAGAAACTGGATTATGTGGATAAAGTGAAAGAAAGTTTTGGATTGTAATAACTAACTTATAAGTTCTAGAGTAGACTCCTGTTCTGAAATATCTCGGAGCAGGAGTTTTTTTATATTATTATCGTTATTTTTGCCGAATAAGGATTTGTTATAATATGAGTGAAGAAGTCTTTTGCGTACAAAAAATAAAAGAGGGGGATCAGATGGCATTCTGTTCTTTTGTCGAATTGTACTCGAAAGATTTGTATTATTTTGCCTTGGGGTATGTAAATGTCCGTGAACTGGCGGAAGAAGTTGTAAGTGATGTATTCCTGGAGGTCTGGAATAACCGTGCCCGCCTTGACGAAATAATCCATATCAAGTCATGGTTACTTGTTTTGGTCCGTAATAAAGCTATTTCTTATCTGCGAAAAGAGCAGCCGGATACTACCGTTTCATTTGACGAGATAGACGATTTTCATGTTCCTTTGTTCCAGTCACCGGATAATAAAATGATAAGCCGGGAGGAGATCGCCAAGATCAACCAGGCAATTGCTGCATTACCACCAAAATGCAAAGAAGTATTCGTATTAGCCAAAATAGAAAAACTACCCTATAAAAAGATCTCGGAAATGCTGAATATCTCCGTGAAAACAATCAATGTGCATATTTCAAAGGCTCTGAATATCATATCAGGAATCCTTTGTGAATAAATTATTTGAAAAAAATCACTTTTTGAGTAGGACATTTTTTTTTCGTCTGCGTCTTTTATATGTAAGCACATTTGAAAAACAGAATGAAAACAGATCACGATATATTTGATGATGACACTTTTCGGCCTCGGGACAGGGAAGAAAAGAAAAAAATAGAATTTTTCTGGGAGGATTGCCTGCCGGAAGAAGAGGGGGATGTGGTCGCTTCGATCCGTGCTAAAGCTCTCCGGAAAATACAGGAAGAAGGGAAACAGCAGGTTCTTCCGTCTGCAAAGAAAAAAAGAAGAAGCAGGTTTTATATTGCAGTTGCCTCTGTTGCGGCAACTATCGCTGTATTGTTGAGCATACCTTATATATCCGATGATCTTTCTCAAAAGGAAGACTTCAGGCAGGTCATTGCCCTGATGGATATGCTTCCGGTCGAAGAAACGGACGATGTGGTACTGGTGATGTCTGATCAGGAGAAGTTACAATTAGCTTCTGACGCGAAAATTGCTTATACGCCGAAAGGCGAAGTCTCTGTCGATTCGGAAGAACTTCCGGTGGCTGAGTCCGGACAGAAGGACGTAACGACACCTTACCATGAGTCATATAACCAGTTGATCGTACCGAAAGGAAGACGTTCCCAACTGTTACTGTCAGACGGTACCAAGGTGTGGGTAAATGCCGGGACTAAAGTGGTCTATCCCCGTGTTTTCGGAGAAAAGAAACGCGAGATATATGTAGACGGTGAGGTTTATCTGGAAGTTACTCATGATGAGAAGCGTCCTTTCTATGTGAATACCGAGGGCTTTGAAGTAAAGGTGTTAGGTACTTCTTTTGATGTTTTTGCCTATAAACAACTGGCAACCAGTCGTGTTGTATTGGTTAACGGATCGGTAGAGATCAAGGACCAGCAGAACAAACAGATGAAGATGGTGCCCAATGAGCTTGTCTCGCTTGAGAAAAATAGTATTACCGACAAAAGAACTGTGAATGCAGGTGATTACAAAGCCTGGATCGATGGTGTGATGATTTTGAACGGTGATTATCTGAAACTGCTTGCCGAACGGTTAAGTTTGTTGTACGGAACAAAAATAATATGTGATTCATCTTTAGACAATGAACAGATATATGGGAAATTAGATCTCCGGGATGACCTGGATGAGATAATTGATTATATTAAATCGATGATTCCTCTTTCTGCGCGCGAAGAAAATGGAGTGATCTATTTAAAGAGAGAGTAGTAATCTTTTTTAAATTAAAAAATTATGCCATGAAGAAGAGAAGTTAGCTTTTTTCATATGAAAAAAGCCGGATGATATGCCCGTATCATCCGGCGGAGAATTAATCTAATCATATTAATGATTAATCAAAAATCTAAGTAAAGTTATGAATAAGAAAATTAATCCTTGCAGGATAGCGAGGAGAAAACCTTTGTGTTTTTTTATAATTAGCATTTTTTTATTTTTTTCTACTACTTCGCTATATGCGGTAGAGAGTGACGTGTATATACAACAGAAGAGTTTTACAGTGAAAATGGAAAATAAAACTGTAAAAGATGTAATTCATTACGTCGAGAGTAACAGTGAATTCATTTTCATGTACACGCAAAAGTTATTGAAAGTTCTCGATAAGAAAGTATCCATAGATGTCAAAGATAAGAATATCTCGTCGATCATGGAACTGTTAGCCTTGGAGACTGGTATCAGGTACGAAATAAAGGATCGGCAGATTATTTTATCGGAAGCGGCGGAAACGCAACAACAGCAAAAGAAAGGTGTCAATATCAATGGTACGGTTTGGGATGAACAGGGAAATCCTTTACCCGGTGTGAATGTGATTGTAAAATCGACCAATTCAGGTACGACTACCGATATTAACGGTAATTACTTTTTGTCGGTTCCCGGAAAGAACTCTGTCCTGACATTCAGTTATATTGGTTTTGAATCGCAGGATGTAACGGTGGGCGGACAAATTAATATCAATGTCAACCTGAAAGAGATATCTACCGGTCTGAACGAAGTGGTGGTAGTCGGTTTCGGTTCACAGAAAAGAGAGTCGATCGTGGGATCCATTACAACGATAGAACCAGGCCTGTTACAGCAAAGTCCGTCGCGTGCCCTGAGTAATAACCTGGCAGGTCAATTAGCCGGTGTGATTGCCGTACAGCGTTCCGGTGAGCCGGGAGCAGATGGTTCGAGTTTCTGGATCCGGGGTATTTCATCTTTCCAGAATGCAGGACGCAGCCCGCTGGTTTTGGTGGATGGCGTAGAACGGACATTGGACGATATGGATCCTTCGGAGATCGAGTCCTTCTCCGTGTTGAAAGATGCGGCAGCCAGTGCCGTTTATGGGGTACGTGGTGCGAATGGCGTTATCATCGTCAATACGAAGCGGGGTAAGTTAGGAAAACCGACTGTAGATGTACATTATGAACAAGGTTTTACCCAGCCGGTGAAGTTGCCTAAATTTATCGGTTCGGCGGATTATTTGTCATTAATGAATGAGCTGTCTCTGGATGGCGGAGGATCGACGATCTACTCTCCGGACCTGATCGAGAAATATCGTACTAATGCGGACCCTGAATTATATCCGAATGTAGACTGGTTGGATGAGATCACTAAAGACCATGCGACTAACCGGCGGGCAAATCTGACGGTAACCGGTGGTAGCGACGTTTTACGTTACGCGTTAGTCGCTTCTTATTATGGCGAACGGGGTATCTTTGAGCGTGATGAAAGCCAGACCTGGGATTCTTCCACTAAATTGAATAAATACAATATGCGTTCGAATGTAGATGTTAATATTACGAAGACTACAATCGCCCGTATCAGTATCGGTGGTTATTTGCAGGAGACGAACGGAATGATAGACGATGGTGATACAAGGGCTTCGGATTTCGTCTTGGATAAAGCCTTTGAGACGCCGCCGTTCGTTCACCCGGCTATCTATTCTTCCGGTGAAATACCGAAGGTGAAAAACCGTACTAATCCCTGGGCGAGAGCTACCCAGCATGGTTTTACAACTTACTCGAATGCAAAGATCGAATCGATGTTCTCCCTGGAACAAGATTTGAAGTTCCTGCTTCCCGGATTAAAAATCAAAGGTATATTCTCTTTTGATCGCTATATCCGTTCCGGCGTGGTTCGTTCAAAGAGTCCGGATTATTATTATCCGGCAACTCAACGTAATGAAGACGGAACATTGGATATTACGATCGCTGATTACGGACAAATGTTTTTAGGAAGCGAAGAAAAAAAAGAATGGGGTAACAAAGCTACTTATCTGGAAGGTAATTTAAGTTATTCCAACAGATTCGGGGAACATGCTGTGGAAGGTATGTTCATGTATAATCAACGTGATTATCAGGACGGAAGTGTCGTTCCTTTTCGCCGGTTAGGTATTGCCGGAAGGACCTCTTATACTTATGGCAACCGTTACATAGGCGAGTTTAACTTTGGATATAACGGTTCGGAAAACTTTGCCAAAGGATATCGTTTTGGCTTCTTCCCGTCTTTCGCTGTCGGTTATTTATTGTCTGAAGAACCATTCATGGAAAAATTTAAAGATACATTTTCCAAAATAAAATTCAGAGGCTCATGGGGTTTGGTTGGTAATGATCAGTTGGAAGGACGGCGTTTTGCCTATATCACTACTATCAATAGTCATGATGATAATCAGTATAAGTGGGGTGTGAATAACGATTATCACCGTACAGGTCGTTATGAAGGAGATTTCGGTATCCCTAATCTGACTTGGGAAACTGTGGAAAAGACGGATATAGGTTTTGAATTGGGGTTGTGGAATGCTCTTGATTTTCAATTCGACTGGTTCCAGGAACATCGTCGTGATATCTTTATGAAACGAAATACGATCCCGTCGGCAGCCGGTTTTATGAATACACCCTGGGCTAATTTCGGAAAAGTTGACAATAAAGGGGTTGACTTGTCCCTTACATTTAATAAGCAATTGAATAAAGACTGGTATCTGAGTTTGCGTGGTACGATGACCTATGCTAAGAATGAGGTCATTGAGAAAGACGAAGCTCCGGGTAGATTAGGAACAAATCGGCAGGAGACTGGCTTGCCTGTCAATCAGTTGTTCGGACTCGTTGCGGAAGGTTTATTTACCGAGGATGATTTTGAAAATGTAGAGCAGGGTGTATTGAAAGATGGAATACCTACTCATACGTTCAGTTCCAAGGTTCGGCCGGGTGATATCAGGTACCGTGATGTGGATGGAGACGGCTCGATCACAGATATGGACCAGGTTCCTTTGGGAGGAACGAAAGATCCGCAGATCGTTTACGGTTTCGGTGGAAATGTCACTTACAAGAATTTCGATTTGAATATTTTCTTTCAGGGAAACGGCAGAACCTGGCGTTTTATCGGAGGTTCAGGATTCCTGCCCGGAAGTTCGATGGGCTCTATGTATAATATTTATGATAATTATCAGGATCGCTGGACATCGGAAAACCCAAGTCAGGATGTCTTTTATCCGCGTTTGACCTACGGGCAAAATGAAAATAACCTGAAAGAGTCGACCTGGTGGTTACGTAATATGAGCATGTTGCGCGTGAAGGATATCGAAGTAGGATATCGCTTTCCCAAAGCATGGATGAGCAAGATCGGTGTAAGATCGCTCCGCCTTTATCTGAAGGGTTCTAATTTGCTGACTTTTTCAGGTTTCAAGATGTGGGATCCGGAACTCGATACAAATAACGGTATGAAATATCCGATCATGAAGTCGGTTTCTTTCGGATTGGATGTTAATTTCTAATATCATAAAATGACTAATATGAAAACTCTAAATTTATTCAAGTATATAGGTGTTTCTGCTATATGTCTGGTCTTGAACGGTTGTTCTGATTTTATCGACAATGCTCCTGATGACCAGCTGACACTGGAGATGGTTTTTAACGATAAGACCCGTACGGAAGATTGGCTGGCTAATATCTACTCCCGTGTCCCGGATCCTTACTGGGGATATGCCAACAAGATCGGTTGGGAAATTGCAGGTGATGATATGACTGCTTCGCAGCGTTGGGTACAATGGTGGGGTGGCACATTACTTAATTTCCGCGTGGGTAATTTTTATACGAGTTCCGATTGGGATGCCAGATTCTGGAATGAATTGCCCCAACGCATCCGTTCTGCTTATATCCTGATCAACAATGCTCATGCCAATCCCTTGCAAAAAGTAACGGAAGAAGATATAGAAACGATGAGAAACGAATGCCGTTTCCTGATTGCATATTATTACTGGACAATGACAGAAGCTTATGGTTCTGTGCCTTATTTTGGTGATGTGGTCGATGTGAATGCACCGTTGGAAGAAATGACGGTCGGACAGATGGCTTTCGATGATATGGTAGATATGCTCGATAAGCAGTTGTTGGAATTGTCGGGTAAACTGCCGGCAAAATGGGAAGAAGCCTTTTTCGGCAGGGCGACCTCGATCGCTTGTCTGGCGGTACGGGCACGTATGCTCTTATTTGCAGCAAGTCCGTTAGTGAACGGAAATGAGATGTACAAAGGATTTTTGAACAATGACGGTAAGGAGCGCTTCAATTCGGCTTACGACCCGAATAAATGGAAGAAAGCTGCGGATGCCTGTAAACTGTTGATCGACAAAGCGCATGAAGCAGGACACGGATTATATTATGAATATATTAATGGTAAGATCGATCCGTTTATGTCATGTTATAATTTGCAATTGAAGAAAACATCCGAGGGTAATAATGAAATATTGTTTGCCCGTCCTGATTGTAATTATGGGGATTGGGAAGGCCATTCAACTCCCCGAGGATGCGGTGGAAACGGAGGATACGGTGTTACACAAGGGTTAGTGGATGCTTTCTTTATGAAGAACGGGCAATCTCCGATCCTGGGATATAATGCAGACGGCTCTCCTGTTATCAATGAAGCATCGGGTTACACGGAAAAAGGCTTTTCTGCTGAACCGGAGATAAGGGAAACGAATTGGGATCCTTGTCGTAAATACCAGGGAGTGAAATCCGGACAGATAACGACTCCGAATACCTTCAATATGTATAGCAACCGTGAACCGCGTTTTTATCTGGCTGTATTGTATAACGGAGCCTGGTTCCATCAGGAAGGACGTATGACGGAGATGATGTCTAACCAGGCGGACGGAGGACCGACCCACGATGCGCCTCAAAACGGCTACCTGAACAGGAAGAAAATATCACTGGAATCTATTCCTAGAGATGGCAAACGTCCTTATCGCCCGGGTATCCTGTACCGTATGGGAGAGGCTTACCTGAATTATGCGGAGGCTTTGAACGAATGTGAACCGGGAAATAAAGATATCATACTTTATCTGAATAAGATCCGTGAACGTGCCGGTATTCCTGAATACGGAACAGGAACAGATAACAATGGCTTTCAACGCATCCCCTATACAGACAATCAGGCGACAGTACGTGAACTGATTCGTAAAGAACGTCGTGTTGAATTATGTTGCGAAGGTATCCGTTATCACGATATCCGTCGTTGGAAATTAGGTGAAGAACTGCTGAACGGGTATGATTATGGAATGAATTTCGGCGGTACGGAGTATTCTGACGATGCTTCCAACAGCAATGCATTCTTTGTCCGTTCAAAATGTTTGTTGCGTGCATTCCAGAAGAAACAGTATTGGATGCCTATCCATCAGAGTGAAGTGGATAAAGACCCGACTTTGATTCAGGCCCCTTTCTGGAATACGAATGAGTAAAATAGAAGTGTGTTTTTAATTATTATATAGTTTATTGCAAAAGAGGATGTTAGTACTAACATCCTCTTTTATTATCCTTCTTCCTGCTTCATCTCTACTTCTTTCACTTTCCGGAACAGATCGGACGCAAAAATAAAGTCGTTCAATGCTTTATTATTCGAGGTGATGACCTGGTCTTTCGTTCCCTGCCATTCTTTTACACCTTCCTTGATAAAGATGATGTTTTCTCCGATATTCATAACGGAGTTCATGTCGTGGGTATTGATAACGGTCGTCATCTGGTATTCGGTAGTGATATCGTGGATCAGATCGTCTATCAGCAACGATGTTTTAGGATCCAGGCCCGAGTTCGGTTCATCACAGAACAAATACTTCGGATTCAAAGCGATCGCGCGGGCAATGGCAGCACGTTTCATCATACCACCGCTGATCTCGGACGGGTATAAATGTTCAGCTTCCTCAAGATTGACACGTTCCAGGCAGAACATGGCCCTTTTTTCTCTATCTTTATAAGACTCTTTCGAGAACATATTGAGCGGGAACATCACATTTTCAAGAACGGTCATACTGTCAAACAAGGCAGATCCCTGGAACAGCATTCCCATTTCCCGGCGGAGCATGTTCAACTCCTGTTTGTTCATTGAAGTAAGGTCCCGTCCGTCATACAGAATCTCGCCCGAATCAGGTTTCATCAGGCCGATAATATTTTTGATCAGAACCGTTTTACCCGAACCGCTTCGTCCGATGATCAGGTTGGTCTTCCCTGTTTCAAAGACTGCGCTGATATCGTTCAACACTTTACGGCCTTCAAATGATTTCGTTATGTTTTTTACTTCTATCATTTTTTACGTAAGCATTAAATGGGTCATTATTACGTCTGCCAGCAGGATCATGATGCTGCTCATTACGACAGCATTCGTACTCGCTTTACCGACTTCGAGTGCTCCTCCTTTCACATAGTAACCGAAATAAGCGGCTATCGATGAGATGATGAAGGCGTAAACTACCGATTTTATAATAGAATACCAGATATAAAATTCATTGAAATAAAATTGCAATCCATATTCGAAGGAAGCCGGTGTCATACCCGTTCCTGTCGAATGGCTGGCCGCTATACCTCCCAGTATCCCCGTGAACATACTGAAAATAACCAGTACGGGAATAAAAATCATCAGCCCTGCGATTTTCGGCATGATCAGGAAGTTGGCGGAGTTGACGCCCATGATCTCCATCGCATCGATCTGTTCTGTTACCCGCATCGTACCGATCTCGGATGCAATGTTACTCCCGACCTTACCGGCAAGAATCAGACACATGATAGAGGATGAAAACTCCAGCAGGATAATTTCACGGGTCGTATATCCGATCGTAAATTTAGGAATCAGCGGAGAGCTGATATTCAACGATATCTGGATGGCGATAACCGTACCGATAAAAACGGAGATGATAATTACGATCCAAAGCGAATCTACCCCCAGCTTATATATTTCTTTTATCAATTGTTTGAAGAACATGCTCCATCTGTCAGGGATCGACAAGGATTTTCCCATCAAGATGACATATTCTCCCATTCTTTGTAATGCTTTATTCATCATTTTATTGATTACTTATCTGTTCCAGTCTGCAAATATAACTGAAATATGTCAACAACTGTTCATGGTTTAGGATTTTATAGCTTACCCGGAATGTATAAGACAATCCGTTAGTTCACCTCGCTTTTATTCCCGGACTTGCCGGAAGCGGAAGGAACATGGCCGTCTTTACGAAATTTGACTTGTCCGGATACGGCCGATTTTGCCGTTTCTGCTATTTCATGGGGATTCACTTTCACTGCGCCTTTCACGAGTTGCGGAAGGTTATAGGCTTTGAATAAGTCTTGATAGAAATCCGGATCCTTCTGGGGAAGAAGAAATGGTTTGCCTATTTCCCCGTTCTCTCCGATATAGGCGATAAAAGGGCGGTTATATACACCGTCCAGTCGGCGGCTGCTGAAAACGATCCACCGGCTGTTGGACGACCAGTTGGTATAGCTTTCCGAATAATCCGTATTCAGCGCTTTTGCAGGCTTAAAACTTTTTGTGCGGGTGTCATACAGGTACAGATCCGATTCTTTATCCCAGCTCAGGAAACAGCCGCTGGAGGCAACGCTGCAAAGAATATAGCGTCCGTCGGGCGATATACTCGGTAGTGAAACTCCTTTCCCTTCGGAAACCAGGTCTACCAGCGTGTCGACTTTCGAAGCGAACTCTTGCCGGTCGACATCGAAATCGATGCTGCATAGCCGGTATTTCACACGGTCGAAATCCTGGGGCAGACTGTCCACACGCGGACAACTGCAGAAATAAAGTTTTTTCCCATCGGGAGAGAAAACCGGGAAATTCTCTAACTGCTCCTTGTCGGATAATAACGGGCTGGTATAGACTTCATTTTTGTCTGTATCGTAGAGTACGATATCTGAATACAGGTCGTACACTTCTATCAGTTTACTGTTCGCTTCAAAAAAAGACATTTGAGTGTTATTGGTAGAAAATGCGATATCTTTTCCGGAAGGATGCCAGTACGGGTATACAAAATTGGAAATCGTATACTCGGTTTTGGTTTCCAGTTTGACGACCGATCCGTCTTTTATCAGGATAGTACCCGGATTGATCTTTCGCATATGAAGGACCATTTGATCCGGATCTCCCTGATTGAAGGAATGGCAGTTCATGCAGTTATGTCCCGTTTTATCATTGGCAATGATCTCTTTTTCTGAAAAAGAAGAAAGTTCCCGCTGATAGATTCCCATTTCATTCCAGTTGGCGTAAGTCGGTTCTATCAACCGGTAAACGAGATGACTGTCTATCGGATCGGGGGAGATGTACCAATGAAACGGGCGATGGGCTATCCAGCCGTCCTGATCCGGAGTATAAATAGTTACCGTCACCTTATCCCCCTGAGCCTGCTCTAGCAGGTGGCGCCATTTTGTTAACGGGATGTTCACGTAATCGGAGACCGATAGGGTGAACTGGTAATCCCTGGCCGAAAACAGCACCTTGCATTTTCCTCCGGGTTCCAGGCGGAAATTCAACGGTGCAATATTGACAGGAACCGTAATCTCTTTATAATCCGGGAAAATAGGCGGACAATCCTCGGAGGACCGTGCCTCCGAAAGTCTTTCGGAACAACTTAGTGCCAATGCACTCCAAAAGAGTAGGATCGATATAACCGGGCGGATATGTATTTGGATTTTCATTTTCTTGAGGATTAAAATTCGTTCGTGTACTGTACGTAAAACCAATACGACTGCCGGAAATTTCCGCTTAACTGCTTTTTGATCACCTCCGGGGGTTGTCCGGACTGGTTGATTTGCAGGTAACGGTAAAAATCAGTGACGACGTCCTGGGATATATTCCATTTGCCGATCAGTGTATTGTCGCGTAACATATAAGCATACATAAGTAAAAACTCCTGGTAAGAACGGGGAAACGGTCTGCCGGTCCCATGGGGAAGGTTCGCTATGCAATGGATAAATCCTTTGTAATCATTCGCCAGGATATATTTGGCCAACAGGAAATCACGGACTTTAGGATTCTCCGGGTCCTCCCTGTGTTTGCATGCCACGTTGTAGAGCATTTCTTTTGCCAGGAACGAATCGTTTTCTTTATATTGTGCCATCGGTATCCGTAAATGCTCCGGGTACTTTCCGGACAAAACGGCTTGCTCCATCTCTTTGGCCCAATTCCGGTAACGTAAGGTCTGTTTTAAGGCATGTATATACTTCATTCCGGATTTGGAGTTCCCGCGTATAATCTCCAGTTCTGCCAGTCGCTGGAACATATAAGGAGATTGTCCCGAAGGTGATTGGGTGTTAGCCATGTAGAGGTAGGCACGAGCTCCGTCATACATGTCCAGATAATAATATGTCTCACCGGTCAGGAACATAGGGAGATAACTGGAAGTCCAGAACTCGTTTATATTCGCCCGTTGTGAGAAACTCATCATTTGGTCGGGCAATTCTCCCTGGTTCAGTAAAGCCAGATTGACGTATGAAACAAAGACGGGATTCCGGTAGGGATGTTCGCTGGCGATCCGGACTATTTCTTTCCACTCCCTTTTTTTGAACAAGTGATCGAGTGTATAAAGCATCTCTTCACTTTGGTCCCTTTTGCTGCAGATAAGGATTCCGCTACCTCCGATAATACAACAGGCAAGTAAGGCGGAAATCCGGTCTGCATATTTAGACTTGGCGGTCATCCGGCTGCCCCATATTGCGAGGAGGCTGCTCAATGCCGGAGAAAAGAGAATATACCAAATAAGAACAGGACTGTTATTCCCCTGGTAAAAAGCGGTGCCGAACCAGGTATCGTTCCAGGATAGCGGGATCAGGTATTGTCTTACGTACAAAGGAAATACTAATGATAATAATAAAAGTACCGTCAGAAAACAGCTGTTTCTGCCGCCTCGCAGTAGTTCGTGAACGACTAGCAGCGACGTATAAACTACCAGGCCACCTCCCGTACTTCCGTATATGACGGGGACCAGCAGTAAAGCTGCGGCATAACGCAGCCACCTCTTAGCGAAGCAGGAGACACCCCAGGCAAGTCCCATAGCGATCAGAACTGCAGCCAAACCTCCGAACCGGGCATTTATATCCATAAAAAACAGAGCGCATATAACCGGTGGAATCAATAAGAAGGTATCCGTGGCTTTCAGTTCCCAGCTACGGACAATACGCTTTTGTAGGGAGAATAAAAGTAATAAAGCGAATGTGAGTAACAGACCTCCGGCATAGTTCCAGGCATAAAATTGGGTGAAAAATGCCCCCAGATAATCAGCTGCTCCCCCGGGTTTGCCGATCAGCGATTGAAAATACAGTTCCGTGAAGCGGAACAACTGTAGTTGTTCGACATATAACAGATGGTAGTTATAGAAGAAACAGAAGAAAACAGCTATGAACAGGAACAGGATACCGGCCCTGTATTTTGATAGAAGTTTCATGTATAATCGTTTATTTACCATGGATTTTCAAAGTCTTTAGCAGTGAATGTCTTATTGCGTCCGATAAAAGAAGTGCTGTCCGCCGGTTTCTTTCTGTTTGTTAAACGATACAACAAAGCGACCGGTGTAAGAACGATAAAATAAATACATCCCAGAATCAGGGGCGTAAAGAGCCGGTTCAGCAATAAACCGAACTTGCTCCATACGCGAATAACCGGATCTTTTATTTTTTGAAACAGAGTCATTTTGCAGTCTTTTAGAATAAGGCATAAATAAAAGGAGCCAGTACCGTATTACCGGTTGCCAGCAATAACAGTCCGATCAGTAACAACAGAACGATCAGAGGCATCAGCCACCATTTTTTTCGTTCACGGAAAAATCCCCATAGATCTTTTAGAAATTCCATATTATGTTTTGCATTGTTTTTTATCGAAGATTATATTTTCCATTACCAGATAATCCATATCCGTTGTCATGAAACAACGGAAGGCATCTGCCGGAGAGCAAACGATCGGTTCGCCCCGGACATTAAAACTTGTGTTGATCAGCATCGGACATCCGGTTTGCTCTTTGAAAGCTGTCAGCAAAGACCAGAATAGCGGATTCGTCTCCCGGTCTACCGTTTGTAACCTGGAGGAGTAATCGACATGTGTGATCGATGGATAATCGGATTTGGCAATTCTCCTTTTTTCCGTGATTTCCAGGTCTGCATATCCGGGCGGAAGTTCTTTTTTGTAGCAGTCTCTTATCTCTGCTGTCAGCAACATATAGTCGGAGCACACCGGACAATCAAAATAAGAAGCCGCCTCTTCTTTTAATATCGCCGGGGCAAACGGACGGAAGCTTTCCCTGAATTTTATTTTCAGATTGACTCTTTGCTGCATCTCCGGATAGCGGGGATCGGCTAAAATACTCCGGTTTCCCAATGCCCGCGGACCAAATTCCATTCGTCCCTGAAACCAGCCGATACAGTTTCCCCGCGCTAACAGGCGGGCGGTATGGCGGCAAAGTTCTCTCCGGTTGTCGAAGGATCGGAACGGTACATTTTCCTCCTCAGCCAGTTCCCGGATCTCAGCATCGGTATAAGCGGGTCCGAGTAGCGCCCCTTTCATTCGGTCCGGTTGGCGGCAGGTGCGTTCTTTACCGGCATGAATATAATACGCAGCCAATGCAGCCCCCAAGGCGCCCCCGGAGTCTCCGGCAGCCGGTTGGATAAAGAGCTGGTCGAATACTTTTTCTTTTATGATTCTACCGTTTGCAACGCAATTCAGGGCAACTCCTCCTGCCAGGCATAAGGCGGTGGCCGAGGTCTCTTTCCGGGCTTCATGAACCAGTTTCAACAAGATCTCTTCGGTGACGATCTGTGCTGCACAAGCCAGGCTGCAATGCGCCGGCAGAAGATCGGTTTCCGGTTTCCGTCGGGGAAAACCGAATAACTTTTCCCATTTCCGGCTTTTGACCATTGTCAAGCCTGTCTGATAATTGAAATAAGCTTGGTTCAAAGTGATCGAACCATCCGGGTGGATACGTACCAGGCGTTCTTTTATCAGTTCGGCAAACCGTAATGTCGTTTCTGAGGACCGGTCTCCGTATGGGGCTAATCCCATTAATTTGTATTCTCCTGAGTTTACACGAAATCCCAAGTAATAGGTAAAAGCAGAGTAAAACAATCCGATTGAATCCGGGAAATGCATCTCTTTCAGTACTTCGATCTTATTTCCTTTTCCCAGCGACAAAGATAAGGTGGCCCATTCGCCGACTCCGTCGACCGTCAGGATCGCTGCTTTTTCATATGGAGAGGCAAAGAATGCGGAAGCCGCATGTGCCAGATGATGTTCCGTGAAAAGTAACCGGGTATGTGTTTCGTCATATCGACCGAGTGTACGCAGTTCTTTTCTCAACATCTGTTTGAAAAACATTTTCTCTTTGATCCATATGGGAATACCTTTCAGGAAAGGCTTGAATCCCAGCGGAGCATGTCGGTAGAAGGTTTCCAGGATACGTTCGAATTTCATGAACGGCTTGTCATAAAATACGACGATATCGATTGCTGATAAAGCAATTCCGGCTTCTTGCAGACAAAAAAGAATTGCCCTGCGGGGAAAAGAGGGATCGTTCTTTATCCGGGAAAAACGCTCTTCCTGTGCAGCGGCGACAACTTCACCATCTTTTAACAAAGCAGCGGCCGAATCGTGATAATATGCTGATATTCCTAATATATACATTTGCTTTTGTTCCTCTATCTGGTCAGTTTTCGATCCGGATACAGAGCAGCAGCCTCCGTATTTCCTATTTGTAAATAGATTTCCCTGATTTTCCGGTATATCTCATCCGACGGAGTTGTTTCCAGTAATTTTTTATACCGGATGATCTCGATGCAATGATTTTTTAGCGTCCGGAAATTCATGGAGCTTTGATTGTTGGCTATTGCATATTCCATATATTGGACAGCAGTCTCCGGCTTGTCGAGGCGTAAGGCGACTGATATGATTTCTTTTGCACATGGAAATGTGTTATGCAGAGTAAAACTTTTCCGGTAATATTCCAGTGCCTCTTCATACCGATGCATCACGGTACAAATATCCCCCGCTGACGAATAAAAGGCCGGATCATATTCATTGTCCAGTATGCGTACCCTCATCAGGTCGAGAGCCAGCGGGTAATCTTTTACCGATACGGCATATTTATAGAGGGTTTCCATCGACTTATACCAGTTTTTCTCACGGACATATTGCATCGCCATCTTTTCAACCGGTGTTTCAGCCTGTATCGTATCGTTTCCTGTTTCGAAGAACGGGAACCCTTGTTTCAGGCGGGCGCAGGAATATGCTCCGGCCAGTGAGTCGAATTCCAGGACCGGAAAAGTCGACAGGCTTTCTCCGGTAACGACATATTCGTTCATCTTTTTCTCCCGGAAAAATCCGGCTCCGTTCAATTCCCGTAAAAAACATTTTGCGATCAGCCTGTGTCCTTCTATGGTCGGATGCACATGTTCCAGCAACAGTTTATAACCGGGGATATGATCCGGAGATTCTGCTTTGAAAGTGGCTTCTGCATCTACTTTATGTATATTGTTGAATGTACCGGCTAGCCGGTCGATCGTTTCGTTTATTTCATCCGGTGCCCGGAAACGTAATCCGTCTTTTTGTTTCGCATCGTTGAAATAGCTGTAAGCCTTTTCTTTTTCCCCCAATGCCAGTTTTACCTTCCCCAGAAGATAGGAACAGTCAGCATAGGCAGGATCCTGGTTGTAAAGGAGGGTCAGGATGGAATCAGCCGTTGTGATCTCTCCTTGACCGACAGAGAGTCGGGCAGCCTGTAACTGTTCCCGGTAAAATGTGGAATCGGTCTTTTCCGACAAGATACTCCTGAAAGGATATTGGTCTTTCAGATTCGTCCCTACGGTAGAGCAGAATACCGGAATAATCTCTTCATGGAAAACAGACATAAGGTCCTCCATATTACGTCTGAACTGGTCGATACCCTTGTAAAAAAGCGGACTTTGATATTTTATCAGTTGGTTTTTAACTACATACTTCATCAGATTGTCAGACTCTTTATCGATGCTGCGACTTCTGAATGAATGGGTGATCCGCTCCAATAACTGGACCAGCCGTGTCTGGCGCAAGCGGATGATCATTCGTACGGTTGTCGGATTGTTACCGAACGTATTTGTCGATCCTACACCCAATGCACCGTAATATTCATTGTGTCCTCCGTAGATGAGGATCGCATCCGGTTCGTATTTTGCCAGTTCTTTTCCGAAGTCATAGAATGTGTAGGAGTTGATTGCCGTCAGGGAAAGATTGATGATCTCGATGTTTTTTGAAGGATTATTTTTCTGCAATTCATATTTCAGCATTCGCTGGAAAGAAATATTGTTTGGATAAGGAAAACCGAGGGCGGCAGATTCTCCCAGAACAAACATACGTATGGTATTGGCATCTTTCTTTTTTTTGAAGAATTCGATATTTCCAGTGGTTGCCTGTGAGGCTGTAAAATAACGCTTACTGATCTCTTTATTCATGTACAGATATTGCCCGTCGGGTGTCGTGAGGAACAAATGATCCAGATCGATCCCGTATCCGCCCCATCGTAATCCTGATTCGGCAAGAAACAGTATCACAAGAGGCAATAACAAGCTGAAAAGTAATCCCAATGTATTTTTATATCTGTTTGTCATGTTTGAGCCGATATGTATTATGAACACAGATGGCATAGATAAAAGTGCCATCTGTGTTCTGTAAGGATAGTATTACGGAATTTTCACTTCTATAACAGTGCTGTAATTGTAATAATTACCGGAGTTTTCTCCTAAAGCACCTGCCCGGAAGTAATAAGTTTTCCCGCTTTGCAGGCCTGTAAATTCAGCTTGTAATGTAGAAGAAGCGATTTGATCGTCCGTCATTTCACTTAGTTGGGCTTCTACTTTGCCCGTATAAGTGTTTTTATCTACATACTGAGTTTTTCCACAGTAAAATTCTACCGCCTTTATCACTCTTTTGCTGGAAGTGTGTTTTACTGTTGCCGTCATTTTAACAGTTGTTCCAGAAGCTGTTGCATTGGCTGAAACACGCAGGAAAGGGGTTACTTTCATCTCCAGCGTCTGGGTACCGCTGATTTCTATTTCTACTTTTTCCGGAGTCTCAAACGGCCCCTCGGCTACGATTTGGTATTTCCCCGGGAAAATAGCATTATTGGTAAACGTCCCGTCTTGTTTCGTATAGAAATCGTTCGGCTGGTTTGCCCAATTCCCGTTATAAAACTCATAGATACGGATACGGGATCCGTTCTGATACTGGCAAGGTACATTCTCATTCGTTTCTGCATCCACCAACGCTCCTGTGAGTGAGGCTGTCGGTTCGTCGTAGTTGTCCAGGCTGCACCCCTGGAAACTGATTAATCCGCAAAGGACTACTGCTAAAAATATTATTTTTCGCATATGTATCTGTTTTGATAATTAAAAACCAGGATTCTGAACTAACAAATCGTTCTTCTCGACTTCTGGTATCGGTTGATAATAGTTTTTATCCAGGAATGTTTTAGGCAACTGCATGGTGTTCGGACCTTTCTCGAATGTATATTTGCGGGTCTTATAATCCATCCAGGGGATCAGGGCGGAGAACATGGTGTTGTTCATCACTTTGGTCGCAGTTCTCCAGCGTACCAGATCCCAGAATCTCAGATTCTCGAAAGCCAGTTCGACCTGGCGTTCGTGACGCACGTCTTCGATCGTGATACCTGACTTCTCTTTGATACCGGCACGTTTCCTCACTTCGTTCAACCGGGGCAATGCCTGACTGCCCTTACCTAGTTCGACTGCCGCTTCAGCATAATTCAACAGCGTTTCCGCATAGCGGAATACCATGAAGTTCGTTTCCGAGCGATCTTGTTCCACCCGGTTGTTCGGATCCATGAATTTCTTAATGTAAAAACCGGTACGGCTACAGTCTCCCTGCATCACCAGGCCATCCTTTCCACTGGTTGTCAGGCTGGGATCTTCCGGGAATTTGTCGGCGAAAGCCGTTGCTTCGACCTTTACACCGTCACTACCGATTATACCGCGTCTGATCTCCAACACGTTGTTTTGCCAGGGACAGTTCGGATATAATACAGAAGCAAAGAAACGGGGATCTTTATCTTTAAAGATATCGTCGGCATTGTCATAGAAAATAGGATTTCCGCTGGCATCTTCTGTTTTCAGAGCACCCGGTGTGCCGTCCGTATATTCGTAGGCTTCCACTAATTCCAGTGTCGGACTGGTATTGGTTCCCCAGTCGATTTTGAACGAAGGAGCTGCCATCGCATAATCGAAATTATGTCCCTTATCCGGAACAGCATATGCTTTTACATAGATCGCTTCCTCGTGTAAGGTCTTATCCAGGAACAGATTCTGGTAATTGGCCGCTTTGTCGTCATTTTTTTCATACAACGAGAACTGTCCCGACTGAATGATCATTTCGGATGCCGCCATAGACTTTTCGAAGAATGAATTTGCCTTGTCGGCTGGGATACCCACCAGTCCGTTCAGCTGAAGGTTCCCATATTTGCTGATCGAACCGGCATATAACATTGCGCGTGATTTCAAAGCGGCTGCAGCATACTTGGTGGCACGGAACTGATCTGTCGCAGCATAGCTTTCAGGCAGGCCGGCAATTGCCAGGTCACATTCTTCTGCGATGAAGTTCCAGGTCTCTTCCTCCGTGTTTCTGGCTACCTTTAATTCGTCGATGTTTCCTCCGGTATACTCCTGCACTTCTTTGATCAGCGGAACACCGCCGAAACGTTTCACCAGGGAGAAATAGTAGAAAGCACGGATGAAATGTCCTTCTGCGATATAACGGGTTTTCAGGTCTTCCGCAATGTTCGCATCCGGAATTTTCTGGAAGAACTCGTTGACTATGCGGATATCTTTGTAAGCGCTTCCCCAAAGGTTGTTATCACTCTGGTCGTTGCTCATAAAGCTGTTGGAGAAGGTTGGTGTATACGGATGTCCCCATGAATAACTACGCATGGATTCGTCCGTATAATGGCCCAGAGTACCCCAGTTGATCAGCCAGCCATGAGGTTCGACAAATACTTTTTCATACATCCCGGCCATATACGCCTGGATGGCGCTTTCACTCGACCAGACATTATCGTCGGATATGACATCCAGCGGTTTCCTGTCCAGAAAATCATTAATGCAGGACGTGAAGGAAAATAATCCGCTAACGGCTAATATTATCAATAATTTTAAACTTTTCATATTCTATTCTTTAAAAAGTAACATTAACACCAACATTCCATATTCTCAATTGCGGATAAAGGATACGGTCGCTGCTCGGAGCTTCCGGGTCACCGAACGGAAGGTTGTCGAAAGTCAGCAGGTTATTGCCCGATACGTATAATCTCAGGTTACTGATACCTGCCTGACTCATCCATTTGCTTGGGAACGTGTAGCCGAATTCCAGATTCTTTACACGCAGGTAATAAGAACTGATCGTGTTGAATGTTGAAGTTCTCTTGTTCGATTCCTTACCGGAGTTATAGGTTGAAGGATATTTTCCGGGAATCCATTCTGAATTCGGATCATAGAGGTCGGCACGGTGCCATCTGTCCATGAAACATTCCAAGGCACTTGAACCGTTGAACAGGGCATATCCCATGATCCCGTCCATACGTGTGCTGTAATTGGTAGCCCCTTGCATCAGGATAGAGAGGTCGAATCCTTTCCAGGAAGCGGAGAGATCCAGTCCGAAATAGATTTCCGGCGTATTGCTGCGGCCGATCGGTTGCAAGTCGTACTCGTTGATAACACCGTCACCGTTGAAGTCTTCAAATTTCAGGTCACCCGGCATAAGCGTCGTATTGCCGGCGCCATCCTGTACGGCCCAGTTGTTGATCTCTTCCTGGTTCTGGAACTGTCCGACATACTTATAACCGAATTCCATATTTTGCCATCTGTCACTCCGGTTGTTTCTCCAGTTGGTATATGAACTGATCGGATCGGCCTGTTCGATATGACGGTCTTTGATACGGGTGAATGACATATTACCTTTGACTGAATAAGTCCAGTCGCCGATTTTATTGGTATGTCCCAACACAAGTTCAAAACCGCGATAGTCGTCACTGTTCAGGTTTTCCTGTGGGAAAGAGGCTCCGAATGTATTCGGAAGAGATCCTGAACGGTAGGCTATCAGACCGTCTCTTTTACGATAGAATACGTCGAAGTTAACTTCCAGCATCCGGTTCCATAAAGAAGCATCGATGCCGACATTGACGATTTTGGAGGTTAGCCAGGTATAATCGAGGTTAGCCAATCCTTTTGTTATTACACTGTTGATCACGTCGCTCCCGAAAATATAATTGGTTCCGCCCGGATAATTATAACCGGTCAGGTATTGGAACGCCTTTACAGTGGCATTACCGTCCCTGTCTAATGCCTGGTCGTCTCCCATAACCCCGTAAGAAGCACGAAGTTTCAGGTTGTCTATGATCGAAGTATTATTTTTGATGAATGCTTCTTCCGATAAACGCCAACCGGCTGATACACTGGGAAAGAATCCCCAACGGTTATTTTTGTAAAATTTAGCGGAACCGTCCTCTCTGAAGGCGAACTCAAACAGATATTTGCTCATATAGTCATAGTTGATACGTCCGACAAATGAAACATTAGCCAGTTCACTTTCCACACCGTTATTGGTCTTGTTTTTATCCATACCGGCATTGATCTGGTCGAGTGCGTCGATAGCGAACTGCCGGTAAGCCGATACATAATCATCCAGGTCTTCGCGCTGTTCATACAGGAAGAGGGCTGAAATATTATGTTTGTCCATGAAAGAACGGTTGTAATTCAAAGAAAATTGCAACAGGTTCTGTTCACTTGTATAGTCTTTGCGATACAAGGCAGAGGGAGAGTTCCCGGTAAAGACCTTATTATATTTATCACTTGCCTGATCATGTGAATATAGATAGAATTCTTTTTGAAAATTCTTAGTTTCTTCGACCTTTGTCAGGTAAGAGAACATCACTTTGGCAGACAGACCGGGAATAAAAGGCATATCATATTTCAACGCGAACGAACCGTTGAAAAGTTTCTTTTTCTCTTTCCGGTATCCGGATACATCCGCATCGGCACGGGCTAATGGGTTTTGAAAATTGGTCAGACCGTAGTGAATACCTTCTTCATCGTTCGCATAAGGTGAGAATGTCGGAAGCATACGGGTTATACCGTGAATGATATACGTGTCTTCATCGTACGGTTGCATTTTGTTTTCGACATGTCCTCCCAATTGTACGTCTGCCGTCAGGTGTTTGGCTATTTTAGCCGACACATTGGAGCGGAAATTATAACGGCTGAAACTCAGGTCACCGGTGGAATACATACCTTCCTGATCCAGATAACCTACAGAAGCGAAGTATTTTACATCTTCGTTTCCTCCGTTAATGTTTATATTATGTTGTGTCTGAGGTGCATTTTTCCGTGTGAGGATATCTTTCCAATTATAGCTTTTATAACCGTCCTGTGTCCCTTCCTGGAATAAGGCCAGTTTTTCAGGGCCATAAATAGGAGAGTTCCCATGATTTATGGCATCTTCGTCCACGAGTTCTGCATACTGGGCTGCATTGACAACATTGGGATAATTCGTAAAGTTTTGGAATCCAACGGAGCCGTTGTAAGTAATCTTAGCTTTGCCGGCCGATCCTTTTTTGGTCGTGATCAATACGACACCGTTACCGGCCTTTACACCATAGATAGCTGCAGCAGCGTCTTTCAGGACGGAGATACTTTCAATTTCATTTGGATCGACCTGGAATCCGGGTTGTTCTATCCCATCGACGAGGATCAGCGGTTTACCAAAGCCGCGGATATCCACGGATGATTCGGATCCCGGCATACCACCGGTGTTCTGAACGCGTACACCCGGCAGACGTCCGACCAGTGCATTACTGATATTTGCAACGGGAGCTTGTACGATTTCGTCTGCTCCGATGGCTGTTACAGCACCTGTTACCGTTACCTTCTTTTGTGTACCGTAGCCGACAACGACTACTTCTTCCAGTTTTTGCGTATCTTCCGATAAAGTAGCTGTTATTTGTGATTTACCTGTCACATCCACTTCTTTACTGTTGTAACCGATATAGGAAATGACAAGAACTGCTTTTTCGGGAACATTTAAAGAGAATTCACCATTTATGTCAGTGATGGTTCCATTGGTTGTCCCTTTTACAACCACATTAGCTCCGATAATAGGTTCGCCTGTCTGATCATTGATAATACCCTTTATCTGGCGGGTCGATTGTTGGATTACCGGATTGGCTGGAGCTTGTTTTGCAAGTTGTTCTAAAGTGATGTCGGTAGCAGAAATACCGGAGGTAGTTTGTGCATCTGAAGCCATCATGTGAGTCAGACTGAAAGGTAACAACAATGCGGTCATTTTCACAATTTGCATAGTCTTGTGTGATTGGGAATCCGGGACTATCGATTGTTTATCCATACATTAATAATTATTATAAGGTTATACACTCTGACTTTCATTGAAGGAAAGTCAATTAAATAGCTTATCGGAGGAAGAGAATATCTTCTCTGCGCACTCCTTTATTTTTTTAGCTGCTGTCCATATCCGATCGTGATAAATTAGGATTGTTACAGGAATAAAAAATTGAGTTTCTGTTTGTGTTTTTAATTTGTTAATTTAAACATAACACTCTTTTTGAACGATAATATTTTAGATCCGAAAAGGTAAAATCTTACCCGCCTTATGGTTATCCGTTGCAATCTAATTGCCGGATTGTTTACGTTGGGTTTTACAAGAAGAGTACTGACGTATCTTCGTTCTTGCAGAACTATGGTATTTGAGGGATTAATTATTACAAAGATTTTCTTAATGTTAAAAGGGGAGGCTCGGATTAGGGGTATTTATGTTAAAAAGGCGCGTTTTTTTGCTGTTGTATAACATGTGTGTGATTTTTTTATAAAAAAGATACACTTGTGAATAAAAAACGTTACATTTGCACTGTTTAATGTGCATGAGTTCTGCAAGAACAAGGGCTCTGGTTCTTCCGTTTATAGTTTTTCTTACAATATCTTTCTTATTAGGTCAGGTACCTGGTTCCTTCGTCGATTCCGGCTTGTATAGGATAAATAAGAACAAAGCTGTTACCCTGAAAATACTTGTTCAGATATCCGGGGATTCGTGGCATGACGGGGTCGTAAGATAAGCCTTCTTTCCGGCTGAAGATTACCCACATGCTGTCGTCGGCTTTTACATCCCGGAATACGATCAGAAAATCATCCCAGTCGCTGAAGTTCACGTATGATATTTCTCCGGTTCTTTTGGCAAATACTTTTTTGATTGCTTTCAGCGTATCCTCCGAGCCATAGAATACAACTTTGGCTCCGGCATTTTGCAATACGTTCCATACCCGGTTCATGATCGCCAGGAAGCCGATCTCTTTTTCGGCCTGGTCAGGCAGGATGATCAGATGGCGTTTGATGGTTGCTAACGGTTGTACGGGCTTGTAGATAAAGGTGGTAACGCTGCTATGCTGTAATACGTTTTCAACGATATTCCCCAGGAATGCAGCCGGAATATCTTTTTCCTTGTGAAGTCCGAGAACCAGGTCGGTTATCTCCCGTTCCTTCACGACACTGGTGATCGCATTGGAAATGCTCAGGTCGTAGCGAAGCAGTCCTTTCAGGCGTGTATCGGTGGCTGCTGCCGTATCGACAGCCGTTTGCAATACCCGTTTGGATGATTTCTGTGTCTTATCGTCCGAGTTCTGGTTGTCGATAACTTTCAGGGCGTACAGGCCGCTGGTATTTGTTTTCGATTTAATGGCAAGGCTGAGGTTGACCAGTTCTTCTACCGTCTCTTCATTGCTGACAGGGATCAGGATATGTTCATCCTTCGTTTCATTCTCTTCCGTTTCTTCTTCGGATTCCTTCATGGCAATATTATGTGCCCCTTTTTGTGCAGAGAAAGAGGCTATTGCACAAGTCACCAGGATCATCAGGATCGTCCCGTTCAGAACACTTTCGTTCAGGAGGCGTATCGGTTCCCCGTTGGCATCCGTTCCCAGGATCACATTGTATCCGACCATGACAGCCGCGAGAGTTGCTGCCGCCTGTGCATTGCTTAATCCGAAAATGACGCTTCGCTGATCGACCGACAGCCGGAATGTCTTTTGCGTCAGCCAGGCAGCGGCGTATTTGGCTGCCGTAGCGACAACGATCATCACTATGCCGACCTTAATCGTCTCGAAACTGGTAAAGAAAGCCCTGTAATCGATCAGCATGCCGACGCTCAGCAGAAAGAACGGAATGAAAATGGCATTCCCGACAAACTCGACACGGTTCATCAGCGGTGAACTTTGCGGTATCAGCCTGTTCAGTGCCAGCCCGGCAAGGAAAGAGCCGATGATCGCTTCCATCCCGGCCAATTGGGCAAGGAATGCTCCGAAAAAGACCATCGACAGCACGAAAATATATTGTGAGATATTATCATGTACCCGTTTGAAGAACCACCGTCCGATAAAAGGAAATACCAGCAGGACTATCAGAGCGAATATAACGATGGAAACCCCTAAACGTATCCAGAAAGCGTCGTCGGCATTCCCTGTTGCCATTCCGACAATAATGGTCAATACCAATAACGCCAGTGTATCCGTGATCATGGTTCCCCCGACAGTAATACTGACCGCGTTATTTTTGCTGATCCCCAGCTTGCTGATAATCGGATAAGCGATCAATGTATGCGAGGCGAACATACTGGCAAGCAATACGGAGGTTTCCATGCTGAAATTGAGGACCCATAGTCCCACCGCCGTCCCCAATATCATGGGGATAAGGAAAGTATACATTCCGAAGACAAGACTTTTTCCGCTATTCTTCTTGAAGTCCCCCATATCTATCTCCAGTCCTGCCAGGAACATGATATAAAGTAAACCGGCCGTACCGGAAAGAATGATGCTGCTGTCACGCAGGACAAGGTTAAAACCGTTAGGCCCGATGATAGCTCCGGCTATGATCAGTCCCAGCAGGTGCGGAACTTTGAGCTTGTTCAACAGGAGCGGAGCCGCCAGGATGATCAACAGTATCAGTAAAAACTTCAATACCGGATCAGCCAGTGGGAGGGTGAAATCTATGTTCGAGAGTAGAATCATATCGACGGAGGTTTAGTTTATTCAATGTTTTTGTTTGACAATTTACATGTCCTGCATTGACAAGCCTTTTATTTCCAAAGTGTAATGCGATAATTGTTTTTTTATGGAGGCAACTTTCTCATATAGGCGAGCTATATTGATCTTATTTGGATTTCGCTTAACTTCAGCTATCAATGCCTTCCCTTCAAAACGGTTGAGGGCGATAAGATCGATTTCATTCTCTCCTTTGTTGTCCCAATAATTGCCGATGTCCGTAATATCTTCGCTTTCAGCAATCCTGTCTCTGAAATAGCGTTCCAGGATATATCCGCTGTACTGTTCATAGTTTTTTAAGATGAATTTTTCAAGCATACCGTTTTTCCCCAGTTCAATCATAGACAGGTTTGGGAATATAAAACGGAACCAAAACATCAGATAATTATCATTCAGGCACCAGCGGCTGTTTCTGCTTTCCGGTTTTGAAAACATCGGTTTATTTCTGTTTATCAGGGAATATTCTTTTTCAAGATTAGCTAAATAAGCCCCTGTGTTTTTTCCTATAATCGAATCTACCTCGTTTTGCGCTGTCTTACCTGAAGCTATTAATTGCAAGATGGAAAAATAGGTTGCATATTCACGTCCGAATTCAGAAATAAGCAGATCGCGTCCTTCTGACAGGAACGGAGAATCAGGCCGTACCGTATAATGAATCATTTTGTTGAATGTGGTAGCACCTGCTTCCATCAGTAAGGCAACATACTTAGCCACCCCTCCTGTTATAAGATAAAAAGCCAGCAGATCTTCGGGCGTATATCCCGGATTGTAATCTTTTAGTATCTCTTTTATCGTAGAAACATTGAATGGTTTTAGTATAATTTTAGATGTCAGGCGTCCGAACAACGGTTCTTTATTGTTTTCAAAAATCTTTTTCATCATGGAATAAATAGATCCGCAAGCTATGAAGTTTACCTTAGCTTCTTCCTTATATCTATCCCATATATTCTGGATATCGCTGAAAATGGAGCTGTTTATATTGTCAAACTCCTGGAATTCATCGATAATCAGTGTGAAATGAGTTTTTGTAGCGTAAATCATCAATTGCTCGAATAAGGTACGGAAGTTGTCCACCCGGCCGAATATATCCAGCTCCAGGCTTTCTTTGATGTCCTGTTGGAACTGTTCGCATAAAAGTACTTCACTTTTGCGGGAAACAAAGAGGTACAGAAACTTCTTTCCCCTTACGCTTTCGAGCAGTAAAGCCGTTTTGCCGATACGGCGGCGGCCAACCATCACTGTAAAACAAGCGCTGTTACGTGATTGCTCATTGATGTCCTGTAGTAGCTTTAACTCTTTTTTTCGATCGTAAAATTTCATGCGTGTCTTAATTTAATCCCTGTTAATTTAATAGCTATTACATTAACGGCTGTTACAAAGGTAAAAGAAAGGATGTAGAATAACAAATTTTACGGTGACAAAATGGCTGTATGTCCTTGTGAAACGGTTAAATCTGTATTATTCGATTCGAATAATTCGAATTAAATAATTATATTTGCTGAAAAGAATATGTATATGGCAAAAGTGATTTGGCTTGAATCTGAAATTTCGCGGCGGTTATTTTCGCCGCCGCGAAATTTTGGATTTACAATGACCGAATATACATCGTTTGTTTCCCTCCGCCGATCTGAACCAGCTTGTTGCTGTCTATCAGTTGTTTCAGATCTTTCAGAGCCATGAACCGGCTGTAATGATTTATCTGCACGCAGGTACTACAGTTGATACATTTGTTTTTATTCACCTCTTTCATAATATTCTCCAGCCGTTGTTCCTGTGTGAGTTTTTCTGTTTTCGCCTTTTTCACCAGTTCCAGTCCGGCTTCCCTTACCTGTTCTTTCAGGGAGGTTGCGCAACGGAAACTAACGGTGTCGGCTTCTGCGATGACTTTGGGTTTGTCGTTTTCATCCGTTACTGTCCGGCTTTTCAGCGTGGGGGTGAAATATCCCAGTCCGTCCAGTTCGATACTATTCCCTTCCGCCAGGTGAAACCCCATCCAGTAGTTAAGCGCTTCCAATACCCCTTTTACGTCTGCCGACGAGATCGTACTCGACATCGAGATCATCTTGCACATGTACTTTGTGTCGAGCGTACCCTGTGAAATGATCCGTGCATGCGGAATCTCCTTGTCTTCCCTGTCTCCCGGGACCGGTGTTTTGTACCATCCGAATTTTAAACTCATTACTATCTTGTTTTAAATGAATACCAGCCAAAACAAATTTTCATCCCATACACTCATTCATTCAATAATCATTGAACGAAAGGAAATCAATCATCAAACGAAAGAAGCATATATGTGTTTTATTCGTTTGATATATATCAAACGCAAAAACGTACGAATACAAATATAATACGGAATGGAAGGAATTGTACCGGAGATAGCATATATTAATGATATTCTCTCCTATAGAAAGGAATTACTGCGCTATAGAGGTTCATTATATGGAGAATTTATATAAATTGCGGAAAAATAATTCTTAATGCTTGTAAGCGATAAAAGCAAGACACTAGTATCTGTATTAATACCTGTTTATAATTCAGAGAAATTTATAAGGGAGACTGTCGATAGTGTTCTGGGGCAAACTTTGGTGGATTTTGAAATTTTGTTATTGGATGATGGTTCTGCTGATAAAAGTTCTGAGATCATAAAAAGCTATACAGACATTCGTGTAAAATATGTATCATGTACACATGATTTTATTAAAACTCTTAACCATGGAATTGATATAGCCAAAGGAAAATATATTGCTTTATTAGACCATGATGATCTTATGTTGCCCCATAGGTTGAAAGTGCAATATGAATATATGGAAGATAATCCCAATATTGTCGTATGTGGTGGATATATGTATTCTTTTGGAATGTATTCCCGATTAATGAAAGCACCGTTAACTCATTTGGATATTATAAAAACAATGATCATTCATTGTCCCATGATGAATCCAACCGGATTTATCCGGCGAGATGTGCTGATTGAACATAACTTGAGGTATTCGTATGGTTATTCTTTTGCTGCTGATTATAAATTATGGTCGGATATTGCTCAAATAGGAGAAATAGCCAATATTCCAGAAGTATTCACTTTATATAGAACTTATCCGGAACAGACAAGTATTAAGTATTTAGCAGAATCAGAAGAGGCAGCTGGGCGTATAAGATTAGAAATGGTAGAATATTTCATCTCATTAGTAAAAGAGGATAGTAAATATTATCCGGTTTTGATGAATCGTTTTCTGCCTGCTTTGGATGAATTAGGAGAAGAAGGTTTTTTTTCATCGAATACCTTGTTCCCTTTTATGCACGAATTAATATCGGGTTTACTGGAAAGAGGTGATATTGTATTTAAGTAGTTGATAGATAGTGTGATGAGTGAGCCTGATATCAGTCTGTTGGAATTAAGATAATTATATAAAATTGGATTTTATGGAACAGAGTAATGGATTTTTATTAAATCGGATTGTAAATTGCCTATGTTTAATCGTTTTTTCTTTTCTGCTATTCTCTTGTGGAAATAGAAAAGCGTCAGTGGAGGAGACTGCATGTGATAGTGTAGAGGTTCAAGCGGAAATCTCTTATCCTTTTTTAATCGATAAGTCGAATAAAAACGAACGTGAAATTGAGATTAACGATATAGCCAAAGTCTCCTATTTGAAATTAGGGACGGAAACAAAGAGCCTTATTCCGCGTAAATGGGGTTTTTCCGGTATTTTCTTAACCGACAAAGATTTGTTTCTCTCTTTTGGAGAAAATATTTACAGATTCGGTTTGGACGGTACTTTCCTGAATAATATAGGAAAACGTGGAGCAGCTCCCTTCGAGTTTACCTTAGGTGGTATTTTTTCCGTAAATGAAGAGACGCAAGAGTTGTTTTTGTTAGATGTGGCGCAGCAAAGAATCTCGGTCTATACTTATGGAGGGAAGTATCTGAGAAGTGTAAGGTGTGAAGAAAGATTTGATCGCTTTTATGTTTTGAACGATTCTCTGGCTGTTTGTTCGACGAATGATATCACGAATGACATTCGGGCTTTTACGATTTCTTTGCGAGATGGAAAAGTTGGCCATGTCTTGTTGGAAAAGAGAATACTGGCGAATACCCAAAACTTGATGGTGAATATCGGAGCCTTTTCTAGGATCAATAAATTAGGAGACCGTATTTATTTATGTGTATCGACAAGTGATACCATATATGCTTATGATACAAAAAATAATATGGTGGATCCTATATACATCCAAAATCCTTTGAAGACGGATGAGGATAAGGTGAAAACGGTCCCGTATCTGCAATTTGAATCCTCCCGGTTTGCCAGTGTATTCATTGGTGATATTCCAATGCCAGACTTTACCTATTGGGTAGATAAAGAATCTGGGGAATGTTCAAGGGTAAAGATCCGTAACCGGGATCTGGATGATTATGTTCTGGCTTGGGGTACGAATCGGGATAATTTGATATTTGATATTTTGGAAATGCCTGAATTGAAAAAGCGTTTGAAACAGGGCAAATTGTCAGGAGAACTAAAGTCTTTGGTTGAACAATCAGACGAAGAGGATAACCCTATCATTATGTTTGCTGAAATTAAAAACTAATATAACAAAATATGCTAATACCTAAAATTATACACCAAGTCTGGGAGGGTAAAGATGGGCCTCCTCCTAATTTTCTATTAGATGTGTCCCAAACATGGAAAGAACAACATCCTGATTGGGCGTATGTCTTTTGGGATGGAGATAAGATAGATTCCTTTATGCGTACACATTCCGAATATGTGGACGTGTATGAATCTTACCGATATGCTGTCCAGCGTTGGGATATGATTCGTTATTTGATATTGTATGAATATGGGGGAGTTTATGCGGATTTGGATTATGAATGTATAGAACCGTTGGATGGTTTGTTGGAGAATGAGTCTTGTTGTTTGGCATCCGACCCGGAAGAACATGCCCGTATATTCAATAAATCCCATATTGTGACCAACGCTTTTATGGCTGTAGAGGCCAAGCATCCTCTCTTTAAAGTAATATTGGAACATTTATTGTCGGATGATCCGGTTCAGTATGACATGGACGATAAGTTTAATTATGTACTGGAGACGACCGGTCCCTATATGTTGACCCGGGTATATGACAATTACGATTTCAAGGAAAAGGTCAGGTTATTACCAGCTTCTGTCATTTCGCCATTGACGAAAAATGAGGTAGCCCTTTGTATTAAAGGGTATATGTCGGATGAAGAATTGAAACGAAAGTTACAAGATGCTGTGGCAATCCACTATTTTTATGGTTCTTGGTATAGTTAATTATGGACGAAGAGTACAAGATCTTAATGAGTATAGTTGGTTTTGTAGCTTAATTGGGGGGATTTCTTAGAATGTTATTATCCTGAAAAACTATTATCAGTCTATTCATTAGCCATATAGATCAGGTCTTACATGCATTTGGACATAACCAATGTCTTCATGAATGTATTAATTTCTTTTGATCTTTTGAAAATAAAGTTCTATATTGCATTCTGTAAAACAGTTGTGTATGGCAAATAGACTTAAGCTAATACTAAATCTTCTGCTGCTGTTCTGTTTGGTAGCTTGTAGCAGAAATACAAATATCTCCCCTTTATTGAAAGAGGCAGAGGGATATATGAATGAAAGACCCGATAGTGCCTTATTACTTTTAGATAGTATAACACATCGGGAAGATATGTCAAAGGAGCAAAATGCTCTTTGGTGTTTGTTATATACACAGGCACAAGATAAAAATCGAATAGAGCATACATCCGATTCATTGATACAGATAGCCGTTAACTATTATGAAAAAACGGATCGGGAAGATCGGAAGATGCTGGCGTACTATTATTGTGGAAATGTATTCTATGATTTGAATGATGCCCTCCAAGCACAAGATTATTATTTGAAAGCGTATAAGGTTGGGAAAAATTTGGATGAACCTTATTGGTTGGGACGATTATGTGCCAATTTGGGTACGTTGTATATTTATCAGGAGCTCTATCAACCTGCCTTGGATTTTCAGAAAGAGGCTGCCGGTTATTTTCTACAGGATGAAGATACAGTCAGTTTATCTATGGCTCTTCGAAATATAGCTCGTATTTATGTGTGCGAGAATCAGTTGAATAGCGCGATCACTTATTATTCGAAAGCTTTGCCATATACTTCCGGTTCTCATGCACTTTATATATCCAATGAATTAGCAGATGCGTATGGTCGGGTTGGAGAGTACGGGAAAGGGGTATTTTATGCAAGGCAAGCTTCTGCATTGACACAAACAACCGATGATTCATGTTTGGTAAGTTTGACTTTAGGTGATCTGTTTCTTAAGCAAAGAATAATAGATTCGGCTTACCATTATTTGTCTTTTTGTCGTAGAAGTACAAATGTATATACGTTGAAAGATACATATCATTCACTCTCACAGTTGGAAAAATATAGGGGGAATTTGCAGACTTGCTTGTTCTTTCTGGAGCAATACGAAACTTTACGTGATTCGGTTGAAAAACAAACATATAAGGAGTCTTTGAGCCGACTGCAAAATATGTATGATTATCAGCATGTGGAAAAAGAAAAAGAGTCTTATAGGCAGGAAGCCGATCGCAAAACCAATTACTTGTATAGGTTTTTGGGAATAACCTTTTTCTTTTTGTTGTTGGTTGTTTGTATTGTTTTTTATTTGTTTAAAGAAAAGAAGAAAAAAGAAGAACAGTTAAATCAGTCGTTGCGTCTTCAAGAGCAAAAATACAGGGATAGTCAGCAATATCTGGCTGAACGGAATGCAACAATAGCTGAATTGAGCCGAAAAGCGGAAGTTGCAGATGATTTGAAAATGCAGTTGGATATGATGTTGGAAGTTGTCAATAAGAAAATTGCAGGAGATACTTCCGGTTCGATAGGCTGTACTCAAACATTTTTTACATCCGACATCTATGAGGGGATCTGTAAGGAATGGAAAAAATTGGATTGCGAACAATGGCTTGAGATTGTTAAATGGATCGATCACGTGTTGTACCCTAATTTTACTTATAAAATAAAAATGGTGTATCCTAGTATTTCTGAGGTGGAGTTACAAGTTTGTTGTTTGACCAAATTGGACATTCCGGTGAGTCGTATAGCCGTTTTATTGTCTATGACCAGTCAAGCCGTCTCCCTTAATCGGAAACGACTGTATAAAAAATTAACTCAGCAAGAAGGAACAGCAAAGGATTTTGATAAGTGTATTTCCTCTTTGTGATTTGTGTATGTGGCTGATTATTAGGTGTGCTTTTGTTTGTTACATTCTCGTTACGTAAAAGCTTTGGTTGTTTGTGGTGTTGTTTTTACTTTTGACGGAAAACAATAAATTTTATCACCATGAAAAACTATCTGTTTTTTGTTTTAGTTATTTTAATGACGGGAATGTTCCCGCAAGTAGCATTAAGCGACAGTGTGCATGTAAAAGGAAGATGGGGGGATGATAGAATCCGAACAATTTTTCCCAAAGTACCAGAGGTATCCATAGACGAATCTGTTTTATCTATATATAGTGCAGATTCTTTATCTGATTTAACGATTACAGTGGTAGACGCCGAGGGGAAAGTTATCCTTGAAGAATGCATAACCATCTCTTCCGGAGAAACCGTTCATTTTACGTTGAGTGAGATAACCGGAACGTATCAGGTTCGTTTAAATCATGAATACGGTTATTTGGTGGGTGATTTTGTGATGTAGTGGAACACATTAGAGAATATGCCACAAAATGCATCCAATCTGAAGCCGACTTTTATCATTATGATGCAGGGACGTTTGGGAAACCTGATGTTTGACTATGCGTTATTGTTGAGTATGCGATCAAAGTATCCGGAGCATGAAGGGTTCTTGTATAGGGACAAAGATGCTCCGGGTAAAACGGGTTATTTTTACGAATTGGAGAATATTTTTAATATCCCTGCCTCTGATTTTGCATCGGAAGAGTTAATGACTCATATAAAATCTTTGCCTCTATCTTTGATACAGTATGTGTGGGAGAAAGATTTTGCATGTAGACCTTCTATTTCATTAGATGGTTTTTTAGTTACGATTTGTATAGGATATTGGCAGACTGAAACTTCTTTTGATAATGTTAAACCTGAAGTTCGAAAAGCATTTTCCTTTAACAGCAATCTGTTAAACGGACCAACCAGGCAGTTAGCGGAAAAATTGAAATTGCAGAAAGCTATTGCTCTTCATGTCCGGCGTGGTGATTATCTGGACTCATCTCATGCAGATATGTTTATCAATATTTGTACGGTCGATTATTATAGGGAGGCTTTAATTATGATCCGCAACCATGCAGGTAATAATTTACCTCTTTATTGTTTTAGTGATGATCCTGATTGGGTGAAATCGAATTTGCATTTGGAGAATTGCGTTGTTGTCGACTGGAATCACGGAGACGATAGTTGGCAAGATATGTATTTAATGTCTTTGTGCCGTCATAATATTATAGCCAATAGTACATTTAGCTGGTGGGGGGCTTGGTTAAATGGGAGTAGAGATAAAATAGTTATAGCACCTTATCGCTGTTTTAATACAATGCTCACTCCGGAAATCCATCCGGACGAATGGATTTCCATATATCCGAAAGGCTATGTAAAGAATGATTTTGTCTGGAGTTTGGAGAAAAATAAAATATCGATAGAGCAAGACGGACTTTTTTATGGGAAAATGGGGGTTGTTGTTTTCTTGTTCCATTATGCATTTATTCGTCAGGATGGATTTTATGAAAATATAGCAATAAACCTGATCTCGGAGATTTTTTCTCAGGTGAATTTACAGACATCTATAGACTATGCGAATGGATTATCCGGTATAGGTAACGCTATAGAATATTTGTATCAAAATGACTTCATTAGTGGAGACATCAATGAGATACTCTGTGATTTTGATTTATTGTTTGATGATATTCTGGCGCAGGAACATAATGGGGTTGATTGGGAAAGTAATCTTTTAGGGTTGGTACGTTATTATCGGTTTCGCTTATCGGGAAAATATATTGATCCGAAAAATGAACGGACAAAAAAGAATAAATTGAATTTGTTTTATTTGCTGAATTTGTTGAAAAATAAGCGGCTGGCCTCTTTGCTTAATAATGAAGATATTATATCTGAATTATATGAATTATCATTTCTGAAGCTATATCCCCTGCAAGTAAATAAATTATTGGGTTATTACTTATTCTTTTCAGAATATGCGGGAGATGCTTTGATGCAAAAGGCTGCTAAGATCAATCAGGAACGATACTCTGCAATAAAATTAGGAGAAACACCAGGCTTGATGGGAATGGCAGGGAAGGAACTTATGAGGTTGTCGCCTGAGTCAAAAGTTAGTTGGATAAAACTTTTATAATAATGTAAACTTATAAATACCATGATCGATATATCCGTCATAATGCCTGTCTTTAACGAAGAGAAATATCTTCATGAAGCAATTGATAGTATACTGCATCAGACCTTTGGTCGTTTTGAGTTTATTATTATAGATGATGCCTCTACTGATAATTCATTGGCTATTATTCAATCTTATGCAGATGAACGTATTGTTCTGATTTGTAATGAGTATAATATGGGAAACTATCCTTCCCGTAATAAAGGATTGGAAATCGCTGTTGGGAAATATATTTGTGTCATGGATGCAGATGATGTAGCTTATCTCCAAAGGTTTGAACTCCAATATAAGTATCTGGAAACTCATCCGGATATTTTGGGAATAGGAACAAATTTTGTTTTCTCGAAGCCGGAAATGAAAAGGCCTTTACCTTCTTCACATGAACAATTGATGATCGATTTGCTTCAGAATAATACTTTTTTGCACTCTTCATTGATGATAAGGACTAATGTGATGAGAAAGTGTGACGGATATGATGAAAAATATGTCTATTCTTCAGATTATGATCTTATGTCACGGCTGGCATTATCGGGGAAGGTAGAAAATTTGCCGGGTATATTGATGATGTGCCGTTGGCATGCGTCTCAGATTTCCCAGTTGCATAGAGATGAACAGAAAGCATATGCGTATGATGTACGCCGTAAATATCAGATTGAGTTTATAAACCGATATAAGAACACTAATCAGCAAATGCCGGACGAGTGGACTGTCGGTATTCCGGAGATTGGGCGAATTATAGCATTGTATACTTATGCGAGTCATACCGGAGATGTAATTTACGAAAAACAAGCCGATGAGTTATTAGAGCAATTATTGGAAAATGATGTGGAAATCGTTCCATCTTTAGGGCAGGAATGTAGTTATTGTAGCTTGGGATGTGGTCTTATATATATTTTGCGTAACAAATTTGCTAAAGGTGAAGAAAATGAGATATTGACGGAATTGGATACGCGTTTGTCAACTCTTAGTATAAATTGGAATGAAGAACAAAAAGATTCTTTGTATGGTTGGATACATTATTTGACACTTCGGGTAGATGTTCAGGAAGATAGTACGGTCACTCTGGTTAATAAACAAAACTTAATCCAGTTTCTGGATCGTCTGGAAGAGATTGAAATAATAGATGACAGTTTATTGAAAGATCTTCGGAGAATAGATGCTTTGGGTATCTTTCCTGAGAGGACAAAATGCTTATTGGGGGAGAAAGAAATTACCTGTATAAACTGTAATGAAATAGATGAATCGTTAGATGATATTGTTACGTTCGTAATTCCGGTCCGCATCGATTCGTCCGAACGGAAGGAAAACCTTGACGTGGTTTTAGATCAGTTATCAAAACGTAAACAGAGTAAAATAATAGTACTGGAAGCCGATAAGGATTCCAAATATAAAGTGCCTGGAAATTACCCGAATGTGACATATCGCTTTGTGAAAGATGATAACTCCATTTTTTACCGGACAAAATACCTGAATGAATTATTGCGCGAAGCTGATACTTCGATTGTCGGTATATGGGATACTGACGTAATAGTACCGGATGATCAAATAGATTCTTCTATAGCCGATATTCGGAATAGGAAAGCGGTGATGAGTTTCCCTTATGACGGACGTTTCAATTTATGTTCAATGGAGGACAGTTTTGTTTTTCGCGACAACCGTTTGATCGAATTTCTGAAAGGAAAAGAGCATTCTGATTGTTTTATTCATTCTGTTGGTGGTGCTTTTCTTGTACATAAAGATTATTACCTGGAGGCAGGAGGGGAAAATGAACATTTTTATGGTTGGGGAATGGAGGATCTGGAACGTGTAAAGCGGATGGAGATATTAGGATTGCCGGTTTCGCGTGTAACTGGAGCTTTATATCATTTGTTTCATTATCGCTATGAAAATTCACGTTTTTATAGTTCAAGACTAGAAGAAGAGAGCCGTGAAGAATTTCTCAAAGTCTGTGGCATGTATAAAGATCAATTGAAACATTATATACAAACATGGAAAGATGTAGCTCTGAAATATGAAAATAGAGTTTATCTACCATCGGATATGCATGCCAGGACTCCTTTTCTGGCTAATTATTTTTGTTTGATGGAAAGCTATCATATGGCTTTTGTGATAATTGCGAAAAATGCATCGTCACATTTGAGGAATGTACTTGCATCATCTCTTTATGGTTTTTATCCTAATCAGGGTGGCGCTCATAGCCTGGTTGGCTATGATGATGCGAGTCCCTATTTGTGTCCGGTTTCAAAGATGCAGGAAAAAGAGAAAGAATCTGGTAAAATGATCAAATTTGCTGTTTGGAGAGATCCTGTTGAACGATTGGTATCTTGCTACAAACACTTTTGCCTGGAGAAAGCAAATCGTTTCTATTTTCGGTATTTAGCTCTGTTTGAAGATAATTCATTTGATCGTTTTATGGAGTTTGTCCGGTTTGAGTTAGGGAAAAAGAATCCTTTATCTCAGGATGAACATATTCGCAGACAGTCAGACTATTATCATCCGGAAGATGTGGATTATATTGTTCCGATCCATAAACTGAATCAATTTCTGGAAGAACATGGTGTACCTGTTTTGAAGAAGTCTGCAAATGAAACATCTGTCGGTTTTCGATTGACAGACCGGAATCATATAGAGGAAATAAAAGAATTGTATAAAGCCGATTACAAAATAAAATTAACGTATTGACTTGATACTAATGTATATATGACTTCATATGGAAAAAAGTAAAAGTATATTATTGCAACAGATAGCTAATCATCTGATAATGAATTCAAGTTTTTTGACAGACTTGAGTTTATATCACGGCAAGACAGGTATAGTATTGTTCCTTTACAACTATGCACGGTATACAAAGAATCCTGTTTATGAAGAATTTGCAGGTGAATTGTTAGATGAAATATTTAATGAAATCCATGATAATATTGGTCCGGACTTTGAAAATGGATTATCCGGCATCGGATGGGGTGTACTGTATTTGATAAAAAATCAGTTTATTTCCGGGGATCCGAATGATATATTGGAAGATATCGATATGAAAATGATGGAAGTTAACTTACTGAAAGTTAGAAATAACTCTTTGGAAAGAGGAATAGCCGGTTTTTCTGTATATCTTTCTTATCGATTGTCTTTTCAGGAGGGTCTTTCTTATTTCGATACAGATTTTGTATCTGATTTACAAAAAGTGATTTCTGACAAAGGGATAAATGTGGAGTTTGATTTATATTCTATCATAAATCAGTGTACTTATTCTTCTGTGGATGAAATAGGGATAACTTCATTAGGATTGTGTAAGGGATATGCAGGTTATGGACTTAAATTGATGGCAGGATGAAAAAACATGTGTATCTTTTTGATGAAAGCAGTCGGGCATCTACGTACGGGGTTGGTACGTATATCCGGCAAATAACAGTTTGTCTGACAGATATATCAGAATTGACAGTACATGTCGTTCATATAGGTGCGGATGTAGAGCATTTTGAAATAAAAGAGATGCAGGGATATGATTTATATAATATTCCGCAATACTGTATTCCTATGGAAGGAAAGACAAATTTTTACCAACGGAATATTTACTATCTTATACGTTCAAATTGCAGCTGTTCTGACAGTGACAAGTTTATTTTTATGTTTAATTATTCCCATCATATTTCTTTGATCAATCATTTAAGAGAAGGATTCCCGGGCAGTTGTTTCTATTTTGTAATACATTATCAAAACTGGTGTTTCAGTTTAAACGGGGATGTAGCACGTTTTAAGCATATTATTCATTCAAATGATATTTCGACTTTACCTTCTTCAGAACAAGAAGTCTATAATTCGTTTCTTAGGGATAAAGAACTGTATCAAATTGTTGATAAGGTTATTTGTCTATCCGAGTTTACTCTTTCATTATTGGCTGAAGAATATGGTGTATCCCATAATAAACTTATGCTGATTTATAATGGTCTGCAAGATGAGAGAAAGATATTGGCGGTGGAGGAACGCAATCTTCTGAGGAAGCAATATCATTTTTCTTCTAAAGAGAAGATTGTTTTGTTTGTCGGACGCTTAGATGTAATAAAAGGGATTGATACGCTCATTCTGTCTTTTAAGGATTTACTGCAAAGAAACTGCAATTACCGATTGCTGGTTGTAGGGGATGGAGATTTTTCTTCCCGCCTAAGTCGGTGTGGAACAGATTGGAATAAAATAACTTTTACGGGACGTTTAAATAAGGAACAATTATATGACTTTTATCAAATAGCAGATATTGGTGTTATGCCTTCCATGCATGAACAATGTAGTTATGTCGCTATCGAAATGATGATGTTTGGTTTACCTATGGTTGTTTCGACAACACCCGGATTAAAGGGCATGATGCGAAATGGAGATTTTGGTTATACATTTGATATGGAAAAAGACAGTGAAAAATCGAAAAATGAATTGACCGATCTGATTATAAAAGTATTGAAGGCTCCTTTGCGGAAACGGGAGAAGATGAAAAGTTTATCACGTTCTTCATATGAAGAAAAATATTCAGTGCAAGAGATGCAAAAAAAATATTTGAATTTAATATTTCCGGAACAATAATATAGTATGAAACAGACTTCTGTCATTAATCAATATTTTGAACAACTTTCTTCTATTGCATCTGAAAGCTTTTATGTGCTGGATGTGTTGCAAAGATCAATATGCTATGCCAAGCCTGACGATTTATTTCTATGTGGTTTCTCTACGGAGGATGTTTTGAGGTTAGGATATGATTTTTATTCTGAAGTAATCTATTCTGACGATTTGCCATTGTGGATAGAGATGCGTGAACTTATTTTGCAATACCTCAAGGCTTTTGAGGAAAAAAGGGATGAAATTGATTGTTTTTCATGTACATTCCGTTTGCAGCGTACCTATTCTTTTAGTTCACGGCCTTTACCGCAAATGGTCTATCATCGGATGAAACCCATTTGGGCGGATAATGAATTGCGTTATTTGATTTGTTGTGTGGAAAGTTCAACTATTGGGGAGGTTGGAAATTTGTGCCTGCATTATAAAGATGGATTGACATACAGTGAATACAATTTCGTAACCAGACGTTGGAAGCAAAAAGTAAAAGAGTCGCTTACTGAACGCGAAAGGGCGATACTAATGCTTGCTCAACAAGGAAAAAGTTCAGCAGAAATAGCTGATGACTTATGTAAAGGACATAACACTATACGAAATCAGATAAAGGCTCTGTTTTCTAAATTGAAAATACACTCCATGCAAGGAGCAATTGAGCTTGCTCGCAATTTTCGCATGATATATCCAAAACAGGGTACTGGGGCAAAAAAACATTGATACTTTTTCAAAAAAAAGCAAAGCATAACCTTGGGCATTGAATAATAATGGTAGGGGAAATTAAAATAGACTCAATTGGGCTAATTGCGGTTTAAAATCAGATGTTAACTTTGTTACATATAAAAGTTTCATATTAATCTTAATACCATTACAGAAAATGAAAACTTTAGGTAAAATTAAGTTGAATGAGTTTAGAAAGTCTGAACTGGAGAAACGTGAACTGAATACTTTGCGTGGAGGATGTAGTTGTAAGAATTATTGTTCTTGTTCGGGCTCTTCTGATTATGAGAACACTTCGTCAAGTTCGAGCAGCACAAAAAATAATTCATATTAAATTATTAAATTTGATTCTAGACGTGACTGAGTATTATAATAAACATCTTCAATTAGTGATATTATAACTGATTGAAGACAAAAGTATTAAATCATTTTGTCAAACTTAATATCACAAAAGAAAATGAAAACATTAGGAAAACTTAAATTGAACGAATTCAGAAAGTCTGAACTAGAGAAACGTGAACTAAACACTTTAAAAGGTGGATGTAGTTGTAAATGTGCCTGTGCTGGAGGTTGGGATTATGCGAACACTAAGGAAGGTACGAATGGTGCAGGACGTGCGTATTAATGCCTCATAAGGTAGGACCTAAACTTGATTTGTGTTACATAACTTACGAGTCTTATAATAATATCCCCAACTATAAGCGAGGTAGTTGGGGATATAAACATTAACTAATCTATCATGATTCGAACACTCATTCATGCCTCAGAAAATGATAATTTATATATCTATGATCATCAATTCAGATTGTCGATATTAGTACATCCAGAATTCAGGAAAGCTTATGAAGGATCTCCGGATGTTCATCCCTATTATTTGAAAAAATATGAATATTTAAGGAAACAAGGTTTTTTCTCAAAATCTAAACCGGTCAATTTTGGTACAGTTAACGAGTCGATGATAAAAAACAATATGGCTGAGGTTCCTCAGATTGTTTTTGAAACAACAGACTTTTGCAATTTGAATTGTACGTATTGTGCATTGGGTGATGTTTATGAGGGATTTGATGTAAGAAATCAAAAAAAAATTAATACAGAGCATGCCATTACTTTACTGAAATATATTTTAGATATAAAACACAAAAGTAAAAAAAATCAACTCTATATAAGTTTCTTTGGTGGTGAACCTCTTTTTAATGGAGATTTTATAAAACAGATAGTTGAAGTTGCCAATTTACTGAAATCAGAAAAAGAAATAGAAATTAGGTACACTATGACTACAAATGCAACATTACTAAATAAATATATACCCTTTTTGGTTGATAATGAATTTGAGTTACTTATAAGTTTGGATGGGAATGAAGTGAATCATAGTTATCGTTCTTATAGAGGAAATAAAAAAAACTCTTTCGAAAAGGTTATTGAAAACATAGATATGCTTCAAAGGGATTACCCTGAATATTTTATAAATCATGTAAATTTCAATGCTGTATTACATAATCGAAATTCAGTTAAAGATATCTATGAATTCATTTATTCAAGATATCATAAAATCCCAAGAATTGCAGAATTGAATCCCTGTGATGTGAGTCCGAATAAAGAAGAACTTTTTAACAAAATGTTTCATGATAAAAGAAAAAGTGAGGCTGAGTATATAAAAGATCAATCTAATCATTTACCTCATGAGGAAATGTTACAGTATAAGGAATTGACCGATTTTTTAAAAAATTATTCGATAAATTATTATGTTTCAAATATAATCGACTTATTCCCAGGAGAAAAAAAATATCTACCAACTAGTACTTGTTTGCCTTTTTGGAAAAAATTAATGTTGACTACAAACAGTAAATTAGCGTTATGTGAAAAAGTTAGCTATCACAAATTAACGGTGGGAGAAGTTGGAGAAACGGTAATGATAGATGTTCCGAAAATTACCCGTCAATACAATTTTTATTACGAGCATGTGAAAGAAAAATGTCAGCAGTGCTATGCAAATAAGTCTTGTGATATCTGTATGTTTGTTATGAATAATAGCAATTTGAATAAATTGGATGCAGAAGAGTTTAAATGTGAAGGTTTCCATGATCTAGGTACATTTGATCGTAAGCTACATCGGGTTTTCTCTTTTCTTGAAAAGTATCCGGAAGATAATTTATCAATAACAGAAAATGTAGTAATTGTATGATTTCTAAAAAAAGTTTGACAGATTATTGGTTCAAAATAGAACCGTATGTACATATTAGTATCGTTAATAATTGTGCTTTATTGTATAATACATTAGATGGCGCATTCATTGAAACAGATAAAATCGAAGTTATTGAATTATTGAATGGAATACTTCAGAAAGAAAATTGTGGTGTTGTTTTATTAACTTCAGACAGGTATCAACAACAAGATATTAAAAGATTTATCAATGAACTCTTAAAAAAATATATGGGGGATATTATTGATGTTGATTTATCTAAGGGTAAACCTGTTCAAATATTACCTTATTTTAATTATTCAGATACCCAAAAAATATTTAAAAAACATAGTTTTGCATCAGGGAAAAAGATTCTTATATATTTATCTGAAATCACTATTTATGTCGATGATAGTAGCGATATAAATAGTCTTATTTCATATTTGAAATCCTTACCGGTAAGTACAACAATTAATATTATAGGATATTTAGAAAATATTGAAAATTACAAGATATTATTATCTTTTTTGAATCAACTTTCTTCATTGAAGAATATGATATTTCCATATACCAATATAATATCTTTACAACCAGATTTTGAGAATGATTTTTTGTATTCAATATTGGTTCGATTTCCTGTAGATATGTCACAGTGGAATCATTCAAGGCAAATGTTGCTTGATCAAACTTTACCATTTGAATATATTTTTGAGGTCTCGTCATCTGATGACTATCAACAAGCAAAGGTACTTGTAGAAGAATTTAGTATTGAAAAATATCAGTTAAAACCAGTGTATACAGGTGATAATATAGATTTTTTTAAAGAAAAAGTTTTTCTTTCTAAAGAAGATATTTTATCAACGTCCATGTCTATTAATGATTTCTTTACAAATCAATCCATGAATATTTACGATTTTGGAAAAATCAATATTATGCCTGATGGTGATATTTATGCCAACATCAACCATCCGGTATTAGGTAATATAAAGACACACAGTATCTACGATGTTATCTCTAAAGAATTGGAAGAAGGTAAATCATGGCTTCGTGTACGTAATCAGCAACCATGTGACACTTGTCTATATCAATGGCACTGTCCATCTCCTTCCAATTATGAAATAGAGATTGGTCGTCCGAATCTTTGTCATGTACAACCATAACATCAATTGTTTATGAAAAATCTAAATTCAATTTTAATTTTCTTCATGGTCATAGCGGCAGGATGTGGAGAGAATAAACAACTGGCAGATGATTTCATCATAGTTGATGTTACGGCTAGTTATCCTTATAAAAAACTGATTCTTCAGGATTTCATGGATGTTGAATATATACCGTTGGAAACAAATGATGAATTTCTTTGTCAGGGAAATATCCAAGCTGTAGGTAAAGATGTTATAGTTGCGACAAACAGGATAGGGGGACGTGATGGAAATATTTTTATCTTCGATCGGAAAGGAAAAGCATTGAAAAAGATAAACCATAAAGGACAGGGTGGTGAAGAATATACAAGCTTTGTACAGATAATCTTAGATGAAGATAATGCTGAAATGTTTGTTAACGATATGTATGCGAAAAAAATATTAGTGTACGATCTGGAAGGGAATTTTAAACGAAAGCTCTCGCTAAAAGGAGATTTTTTGTTTGGTGAAATATACAATTTTGACCAAAACAATTTCATTTGTCATGATGTCTTAAATGAAAATAATTTTACTGAATCTTATACTGGTCAGTCATTTATGTTCATCTCGAAACTGGATGGTGGTATTACCAAAGAGCTTCAAATTCCATTTAAAGAGAAGAAAACAATTGTGGTAAGGACTCCGAGGGATAAAGATGGGAACTTTTTTGTTTACATGCCTCCATCTGTTTATCCTATAATGCCTTATTTTGATAATTATATACTGACAGAGCTTTCTGCAGATACATTGTACAAGTATTCCGCAAACCATACGATGAAGCCTTTTATTGTAAGGACTCCATCTATTCAATCTATGAATCCTGAAAAATTTCTTCTACTGAGTCTACTTACTGAACAATACTATTTTATGGAAGCAATTGAAAAAAAGATGGATTTTTCAATTATTGATTTAGTATATGACAATCAGGAAAAGGCTCTATTCAGGTATAAAGTGTATAATAGTGATTACATAAATGATAAAGAAGCCTACTTGAAATCAACTCCTTTAAATGGAGAAATTCCATCCTGTCAATATTTAGAGGCTTGGGAACTTGTTAAGGATTATAAAGCTGGTCGGTTAAAAGGAGAATTAAAAGAGATTGCTTCCAAATTGGGAGAGGAAGATAATCCTGTAATCATGTTGATCAAACATAAAAAGTATAGATAACATGAAAAGAATAATTTCAGCACAGATAATTATCCTTTTGATAATAGCAATATGTGGGGGATGTAAACGGTCTGGTATCCATAAAGATAACTTCATCACTGTTGATGTCACAGCTAGTTATCCTCAGAAAAAACTGGTACTTCAGGATTTTATGGATGTAGAATATATTCCATTGGAAACAAATAATGAATTTGTTTGTGGAAACTATGTTCTAGCAGTGGGTCGTAATCATGTTATTATGACAAATCATGACAATGATGGAAACATTTATATTTTTGACCGTAGTGGAAAAGCCTTGAGGAAGATAAATCGAAAAGGACAAGGAGGGGAAGAATATAACATTTTATCACGAGTTGTATTGGATGAGAACAACAATGAACTGTTTGTCAATGATATGTATGCTAAAAAAATATTAGTCTACGATTTGGAAGGGAATTTTAAACGAAAGTTATCGACCAGTGAGGATTTCTTGTTTTTTGATATGTATGATTTTGATCAAGAACATTTAATTTGCCATGATTCTTTTAATGATAATAACTCTCTTGCTTTCCATACAGGACAATCGTTTATGCTAATATCAAAACTAGATGGTAGTATATCTAAAGAAATTCAAATTCCTTATGAAGAGAAAAAGTCAATTGTAATGAGGATTCCTAAAGATGAAAAAACTGGAATGTATAGTGTATTTATGCCTTCATCTGTCTTTCCTATAGTTCCTTATTTTGATGATTATGTGTTGGATGAAATTTCAGCTGACACAATATATAGTTATTCATCAAATAACACGATGAAGCCATTAATTGTAAGAACTCCTCCTATTTGTTCTATGGCTCCTGAACGATTTCTTTTGTTGAGCTTACTTACTGATAGATACTATTTTATGGAAATAATTGAAAAAAAGAGACTGTTTCCATTTTCCAATATAGTATATGACAGGCAGGAAAAGGCTCTATTCAGTTATAAGGTATATAATAGTGATTACACAGATGAAGAAGAAGCCTTCTTGAAATCGGTACCTTTAAATAGAGAAATCCCATCCTGTCAATACTTAGAAGCTTATAAACTTGTAGAGGATTACGAGGGAGGACGTTTAAAAGGGCGATTAAAAGAAATTGCATCCAAATTAGGAGAGGAAGATAATCCTGTAATCATGTTGATCAAACATAAAAAATAAGATATGCAACAATATCAGTCTATGACAATGGAAGAACAGTTATCCCAAGTTGCCAACATGCTTTTGTTAAATGGTACATTGACAGAATCCCCGGGGTTGGTACATGGCAAAATGGGGGTGGCTATTTTCTTTTTTCATTATGCGCAGTATACCGAAAATATGTTGTTTGCCGATTATGCTGTAGATTTGATTGGAGAGATGCAGAATCAAATACATCTAAACAGTCCAGCTGATTATGAAAAAGGTATAGCAGGCATTGGGGTAGGGATTGATTATCTGATCCGTAATGATTTTTTACTTGTAGAAGATGATATTTGTGAAGATTTTGATCAAAGAATGGTTCGTGCTGTGATGCACGATCCCTGGCAAGACTTTAGTATGTATGACGGACTAACCGGATATGGACGTTATTGGATTTCGAGATTGCGTTATCAAGAACCGGCAGTCCAGGCACAAGAGTGTTTAGGATACATTGTTCGATTGCTTGAAGAAAATCTGGCGGATATTCCTTCTGAAGAACAAACAGATGTGTATTGTTTTTTGTATGATTTGCAAAGAATATCAGGATATGAGAGTTGTAACGGATTGTTGGAACAATGCCGGAAATGGGAGGCTAAAAACTCTTTTTCCCGTTTGGGAGATTCCGCAATCAGCAATTTCATTCGGAAAGTCCAGAGTAGTCGGTATCTTAACGATACAAATCAGAATGAAATTGATACGATCTTAAACCAAATTGAAGATTTGGATACAGAGAAACCGCCAGTCAGTATGGGACTTCTTACCGGTTATGCCGGTGAAGGACTTTTACGATTGGAGGCGCTCCGTAAAACGGACCATTCATGGACATTCCTCCTTTAACCTAACAGCAAAATGAATCTATATATTTTCAATGAAACACGCCGCGGGGCAGTATTTGGTATCGGAACTTATATCCGAGAGTTAATGGCTGCGCTAAAAAATAGCCATATACGTATTTATTTGGTGAACCTGCTTTCCGACAAACCGCAGATAACAATGGAAGAAGTAGACGGTATCCGGTATTGGTATTTTCCCGAACCAATATCGGATATACGGGTTTCGGAGCCTTCTGAACAAAGACAGATGTATTTCCATAATATTGTTTACCTACTTCAATTATATATACAGGACAAAACCAATTTATTGTTTCATTTGAATTTTCCTCAATGTGGAAGTTTTGCTGATGAATTGAAAAATACATTCGAATGCAAAGTTGTTTCGGTAGTCCATTTTTCTCACTGGGGATTTACTGTTTTTGATAATCTGACACGATTGCGTAGCATTTTAAACGAAGTAGATTCCGACAGCTTTGGTGATGAAGTAAAAAAAATGTTCGAAGAGGAAAAATCATATTATTCAAAAGTAGATCATTGTATTTGTTTATCTGAATACATGCATGAAATACTGTGTCAGGATTATGAATTGGATACTAAAAATATAACTGTCATACCAAACGGTTTAAGCGATGTGCCTGATACCTCTGTCGATTTTGACTTTTTACGAAAGAAATGGAATATACGTACCGGAGAAAAAATAATTCTTTTTGCCGGTCGTCTTGACGAAGTGAAGGGCATTCGTTATTTAATTAAAGCATTTTGTGAGGTAGTGCAGATATGTCCAGAAGCGCACCTGATAATAGCAGGTAGTGGTAACTATGACACTTGCCTTCGGGAAGCAAAGACGGTCTGTACAAAAATAACGTTTACCGGATTATTGGAAAAAGATGAGTTGTATGAGCTATATCGCATTGCAGATATAGGTGTAGTTCCTTCACTGTTCGAACCTTTCGGATATGTAGCCACTGAGATGATGATTCATGCATTACCTTTAGTTGTTACTGCTACCTCGGGACTGAACGAAGTGGTAGATCATACTTGCGGACTGAAGATATCCCTTACGGAACTGCCTGATAATACCGAAATAGACACTGTGCTTTTAGCACAAAAAATACTGTATTTACTCTTGCATCCTACGGAAGCAAAAGAAATGGGGGAAAATGGAAGAAAAAGATATTTGGCGAATTATTCTGCTGAAATATTTCGTCGGAATATGATTCATTTATATTCATCATTATGATACCCAAAATAATTCATCAGATTTGGGAAGGACGTACCGAATATTTGGGAGATACGTATAAATCATTAGGTGAAACGTGGAAAAAATTCAATCCGGATTGGAAATATGAGTTTTGGGACGAAAACCGGATGGACAATTTCATATACGATTACTTTCCCGAAATGATCAGTATCTACTTCGGATATCCGTACGGTATTCAACGCTGGCATGTTATCCGTTATCTGATTCTTTATAAAATTGGAGGTTTGTATGTCGATTTCGATTATGAATGTCTGGAACCTTTTGATAAGTATATACAGGATAAAAGTAATTGCTATTTTGCGATGGAGCCGGGACAACATTGTTGTTTATACGGCAAAAGTATCTGTTTTAATAATGCATTAATGGTTGCGCCTCCGCATCATCCTTTTTTCAACGCTATTATTGTGCATTTGCAATCTGTGTCTGTTTCCTACATAGGAGACAAGTATGAGGAGGTGCAGAATACAACAGGTTCGTTAATGCTGACCAATCTTTATGAAAAATATGCGGATAAAAGTTCTATTGATATTTTCCCGGCGGCACTTGTTTCTCCATTTTCAAAAAACGAGATACAAGATTATATTCACGGGAAAGCCGATGAAGAACTATTGGAGAAAAAAATACAAAAAGCAATTGCTATTCATTATTTTACAGGTTCATGGTTTGTTAAAAATAATACTCATCGGTTATTGAAGAATAGATTGACTTTGATGTCTATATCCGATCTTTATCAGATTTTTCTACAATATCCGATCATTTGTACGGATGACAGGAAAGGTTCGCCGGATTCTCTTTTTTTTGCTATACAAGGGTTTTCATATAATGGAAACAAATTTGCAGAAAAAGCGTTGGAGGCTGGATGCCGTTATGCTATTGTCGATGATCCCACCGTTATAACTGATGATCGTTACATATTAGTCGATAATGTTCTGAAAGCATTGGAGCAATTAGCCGACTTTCATCACCAAATGTTGAAAACGCCTGTTATCGGCATTACAGGAACATGCGGTAAGACGACTACGAAAGAACTGGTAGCCGCAGTGCTTTCTACCCGATATAAGCTGGTTTCTACACATGAAAGTGAAAATGCAACTTTAGGGGCATCTCTTACTTTACTGAGTTTGAAGCCAGAGCATGAAATGGCTGTTATCGAAATGGGAGCTTGCCATTCGGGGATGATACGGGAGTTGGCCAGAATAGTCCGGCCGAAATATGGTATTATTACCAATGTAGGACTGGCGCATCTCGAGGGATTTGGTTCGCTTGAAGGAGTGCTGCGAACTAAAGGGGAGCTTTATGATTATTTACGTCAATCGGGCGGTAAGATCTTTATTCATAGAGAGAACAGAAGTCTCCAATCTATAGCCGAGGGATTAGAGCAAATTTCTTATGGTGAAAGTAAAGATACGTTTGTTTCCGGACAAGTGGTAACAGCGGATCCTTGCCTCTGTTTTAATTGGGAAAATGCAGGAATACGCCATACGGTATCGACCCGTATGGCTGGTAGCTATAATCTGTTTAATGCATTGGCTGCAATAACTGTCGGACTTTATTTTGATGTTCCTTTCGTGAAAATCAACCAGGCGATTGGTGGTTATATTCCGGCCAATTACCGTTCGCAGTGGAAAAAAACTTTACATAACGAGTTAATTATCGATACTTTTAATGCGAATCCATGTAGTATGCATGCAGCGTTGGCAAATTTTTCTACATTATCGGCAAGTCCCAAGGCTGTTATTTTGGGTGATATGTTAGGGTTGGGTGCAGAAAGTTTGAAACTGCATACCGAGATAATAGAGATGCTCAATGGATATGGTTTTGACAAAGTTTTTCTTTGTGGAAATCAATTTGCTGCTACCGGTTCTGTTTATTCCTGTTTTCCTGATGTGGAGGGCTTGAGCCAATATCTGTCGGTTAATCTGTTGAAAGGATATAATGTCTTGATTAAGGGTTCTAACAAAATTCATCTGGAAATGATTATCCATTTGTTATAATTGTAATATAGAATGAATTTGTATATAATCAATCATACCTGGCGTAGAGCTATATTTGACATTGACCTTTATGTCCGTGAACTGGTTGTAGCGTGTAAAGGCTGTAATATGAATATTTGTGTCGTAAATTTAATGTCGGAAAAGCCTCAAATACAGACAGATTTAATAGGTGGAATCAAATATTGGTATTTCCCGTCAGCTATTTCGGTGCAACGAACGATAAGCAAGGAACAATGGGAGTTATATTATCGTAATATTGTGTATTTACTCCAATTGTATATCGAGAATAAGAAGGATTTGATATTTCATTTGAACTTTATCGAAAGCTGTAAATTAACACAAGAATTACAGAATTCGTTCGATTGCAGGATTGTCGCTTCACAAGAAGAGCATTCTAACTGTTTTGGAGGAAGTAAGATATCCATCATACCGAATGGTTTATACGATGCGACTGAACTATTGAAAATATATGAATCATCTTTGTGTTGTGAAGAAGGTAAAATTAAAGTACTGATAGTGACTGGGCAGAGTAATCATGCCTGGCAAATCAGTCATGTTGCAATCCGGCTGATTCTTGAGAATTCCGGTCTCTTTGCAGTTAATGTCGCTGTATCGCCTGAAACCGGGAAAATCATGTCTAATTTTAAACCTGATTTTTCATCTTACCAATTGGTAGTACTCGACTACAATGGGGATAGATGGCCGGAAGAAACAGAAAGATCTTTTCTGGATTTTGTTGAAAAAGGAGGCGGTGTAATAATTTATCATGCGGCTAATAATGCTTTCAGAGATTGGAAAGAGTATAACCGGATAATCGGCTTTGGGGGATGGGAAGATCGTAATGAAACGGCCGGTCCTTATATTTACATGCGGGATGGTCGGTTGGTGTATGATAAGGAATCTCCCGGATGTGCCGGTTCGCATGGCTTTCAGCATGAGTTCGTACTTAATTGCAGCAATCCGGAACATCCGGTAACGAAAGGTTTGCCTGTGGCATGGCGTCATGCACAGGATGAATTGTACGATCGTATGCGTGGTCCGGGTATCGTTAAAGATGTTTTATTTTGGGGATATTCTGATCCGGCAACGAAAGGTTCCGGGCGTGATGAGATGGCTATATTTACAGTCGATTATGGGAAAGCACGTATTTTTCATACGACTTTAGGACATGCAGGAAATACACTAGATGATAATATAGCAATGCAATGTACAGGATTTCAAGTCACATTGCTGCGCGGTGCCGAATGGGCGGCAACCGGCAATGTTACACAGCCAGTACCTGACGATTTCCCGACGGAGACAACTATTTCATTGCGTAAAAATTATAAATAAAAACAGTCTGATATGCAAATAGCTTCCAATTCTATTTTAGGCAAAAGCCATGGACATACAGCTCCTTCGGACAAATTGAATATTGCTGTCGTTGGTATTGGTGGTATGGGGATTACAAATATTCAGCATGTTTTTGAAACGGAAAACATCGTAGCTCTTTGTGATGTAGACTGGAAGTATTCAAAACCTGTCTTAAATTGTTTCTCACGGGCAAAAAAATATAAAGACTTTCGTAGGATGTATGATGAGATGGATAAAGATATTGATGCCGTTATGGTTGCAACACCTGACCATACTCATGCTATTATTGCTGCTACTGCTATAACATTAGGTAAACATGTGTATGTCCAGAAACCATTGACTCATTCGGTCTATGAATCAAGATTGCTTACAAAGTTGGCTGCAGAATATAATGTCGCGACACAAATGGGAAACCAGGGAGCTTCTGACGAAGGTATTGATCTGATATGCGAATGGATCTGGAACGGTGAAATTGGGGAAGTAAAGAAAGTTGAAACCGCTACCGATCGTCCTATGTGGCCGCAAGGATTGGAAACTCCTTCCAGAATACATAAAATACCTTCTACATTGGATTGGGATTTGTTTATCGGCCCAGCTAAAATGAGACCTTTCAATTCTATTTATCACCCTTGGAACTGGCGTGGCTGGTGGGATTTCGGAACCGGTACTTTGGGGGATATGGGGTGCCATGTTCTGCATCCTGCATTCAAAGCGCTTAAATTAGGTTATCCTGTGTCAGTGGAAGCAGCCTCTTCACCAGGGTTTATCGATTGCGCTCCACAGTCTGAGTATGTGAAATTTGTTTATCCGGTTCGGGAAAGCATGCCTAAAGTGGATTTCCCGGAAGTGGAAATTCATTGGTATGATGGTGGTTTTATGCCAGAGCGTCCGACAGGATTTCCCCAGGGACGTCCGCTGATGGGAGTGAGTGGTGGTTTGACAATTTTTCATGGAACGAAGGATACGTTGCTTTGCGGCTCTTACGGACTCAGGCCCTGGCTGCTCTCCGGACGTGTACCGAATATTCCCAAAACGATTCGCCGTGTAGATAGAGCGATGGAGGGTGGTCATGAACAGGATTGGGTACGTGCATGCAAGGAAAGTCCGGAAAATCGTGTAAAAACCAAATCTGATTTCTCGGAAGCGGGTCCGTTCAATGAAATGATCATGATGGGGGTATTAGCAGTTCGTCTGCAATCTTTGAATAAAATATTGGAGTGGGATGGAGCGAATATGGAATTTGTGAATATCGGTGACAATGAACAAATCCGGCAGATGATTTCAAACGGTTTTATAATCAAGGCTGGTCATCCTTCGTTTAATGCTAAAATGTCGGATCCGATCAATGCTAAAGAGTTTGCTGCCGGATTGATTAAACATAATTATCGTACGGGGTGGAATCTTCCTTTGGAGAATATCCTGTAAAAAGAACTGTAATTATGGAAGCTCCTCAGAATATACATCCGGAAATCTTGTCTGCCATTCGTTTATTGTCGGAAGACAGAAATATGAATATGGATACAGCCGTATCAATAATAGAAGATACAGTGTATAATTGTGATTTAAGTATATATCCGGATTTTTCAACCGGTTTAGCTGGTATTGGATGTGGCATCCAGTATATGATTTGTACCGGGTTAATAGAAGGGCGGGCTGATGAGGTTCTTGAAGAATGGGATCAGTATCTTTTTTCTGTAGTTTGTTTTCGTATGCATACTGATTTAACCCATGCAACAGGGTTGATGGGAATAGCTTCTTATTTTTTAGGGAGATTAGAAGATCTCCATGCTGGTGATGGTAATTTGAGTACTGTGATAGGCAAATCTGTATTGTTATCTATTTTGGATATTTTGTTGATTCGATTGGGAGTTGAAGGCTATGCTTCTTTTGAAATCAGAGAACAATCTCCGATCAGTACGATTGAAAAGCAGGATATCAAATTGTTCATACGGCATTTTTTACAGCATAATATATGCAATGAACTGGCTTTGAAATTATGGGATAGGATGGAACAAAAATATATTTTACCGGCAAGGAAATGTGAGAATTCGATCTGTACGGATATGGGGGACGTAACTATTGTTATACCGATACGTGTAGATAGTAGTATCCGGATAGCAAACTTGGTAACTATAATTCGTTTGTATTCGGATCTTGAAAATATACATTTTATAATCTGGGAAGCAGATAACTTGCAGCGTCTTTATATAGAAGAGAGTGAACGAATTGATTATTTGTTCTGTCGGGATAATAATCCCGTGTTTCATCATACTCATTATCGAAATGAGATGATAAAACAGGCAAAAACTCCGATTGTAGTAGTGTGGGATGTAGATGTTTTAGTCCCTGAGAAACAGTTGTATAAAGCAGTAAATGATATAAGAAATAGGCATGCTATTTTATCCTATCCTTATGATGGCGTTTGTTATAGTCTGTCGTCTGATATTAGTGATAATTTCAGGGAGACGTTGGACTGGGGAGTTTTACTTTCTGAAAAGGAAAAATTTCCGACCATGTTCGGGCAATTGACTGTCGGAGGTATATTCGTTGTCGATCGTGAAAAATACATGCAGGCCGGAATGGAAAATGAGTATTTTATCGGTTGGGGACCGGAAGATATTGAACGGTTAAAACGGCTTACGATTTTGGCTCTGCCTGTATCCCGGGTAACAGGGAGTATCTATCATTTATACCATCCTAGAAAGTTAAACTCTGGATATGTGGATCAATCTCAAAATTTGTCAGCAAAACAAGAACTGCTTCGAGTATGCAAAATGAGTAGAGGTGATTTATTGAAAGAGATCGCTGATTGGTCATGGATTTGTAAGTAGAATTTTGTGATAATTAGTTATAAAATCGAATGTTAATCCCATGAAAAGAATATTTCCTCATTATCACCAACTAGATGCTTTTGACTGTGGCCCAACCTGTCTCCGCATGATAGCGAAGTACTATGGTCGTACCTATTCGGTTCAATATTTACGTGAACATGCTTTCATCTCACGTGAAGGAGTATCGATGCTGGGTATTAGCGATGCTGCGGAACTAATTGGATTTCGAACAATGGGGGTGAGGATTACATTGGAACAATTGCGGACAGAAGTTCCCATGCCATGTATTTTGCATTGGAACCAGGAGCATTTCGTTGTTTGCTATAAAATAAAGAATGGAAAATATTATATTGCGGATCCGGCTAACAAGAAAGTTGCCTATGATGAAAAGGAGTTGGAACGTTGCTGGTGTAGCACTTTGGTACAAGGGAAAGATACCGGAGCAGCTTTGTTATTAGAACCCGGACCGGACTTTTATGATCGCGGAGAAATGGAGGAGCGAAAAGATAGGAAATTTTCTTTTTTCTTTCGCTATCTGACTCCTTATAAGCGGGAACTTTTTCAGTTGATACTCGGAATGCTGACGGCAAGTATCTTGCAGTTAATCATGCCGTTTCTAACTCAAAGCCTGGTTGATACCGGTATTCGGGATAGTAACCTGAATTTTATTACTCTGATTCTGATTGCTCAGTTAGTTATTTTTATTGCCAGGTTGTCAGTTGATTTTATCCGTAGTTGGATTTTATTACATGTTAATACCCGAATCAATATCGCTTTGATTTCTGATTTTCTGGCGAAGCTGATGCGTTTACCCCTTCATTTTTTCGATACGAAAAAGGTAGGGGACATTATGCAACGTATTGGGGATCATAACAGGATAGAATCTTTTATGACAGGTTCTTCAATTAGCACTTTATTCTCTTTTGTCAATTTTATAGTTTTTGGTTTTGTCCTGGCATATTACGATCTATCTATACTTGGACTTTTTTTGTTGGGGAATGGCTTGTATGTCGCCTGGATCTTAGCATTTATGAAATATCGACGTGACTTGGATATCAAACGTTTTGCACAAGCTTCCAATGAACAGAGTAATCTATTCCAATTGATCACCGGTATGCAGGAAATCAAACTGAATAATTGTGAAACAGAAAAACGCTGGGAATGGGAACGTATCCAGGTGAAATTATTTAAGATTAGTATTAAAGGGTTAGCTTTAGGGCAATATCAACAGCTCGGGTCGGTGTTTTTTAACCAAACTACCAATATCCTTATCTCCTTTCTCGCCGCCCGGGCTGTTGTTTCCGGAAAAATGACGTTAGGTATGATGATGTCATTGACTTATATTGTGGGGCAGCTGACGGCTCCTATTGAACAGTTTATTGGTTTTGCCCGTTCGTTCCAGGATGCGAAGATCAGTCTGGAACGTTTGGGCGAGATCCACCAGCGAGAAGACGAAGAACAAATGTTGGCTATGAAAGTGAACACTTTGCCTGAGAACCGGGCTTTGCATATTGAAGATGTGAGTTTCAGTTATGACGGGGCGGATCGGGATTATGTATTAGAGAAGGTAAGTTTGACAATTCCACAACATAAAGTGACGGCGATTGTCGGTGCAAGCGGAAGCGGGAAGACGACGCTTATCAAGTTATTGCTCGGTTTTTATGATCCTAACAAAGGACATATAAAAGTGGGTGATCTGTTGTTGAAAAATATCAATCCGCATGTATGGCGGGCACGTACGGGGTGCGTGATGCAGGATGGCTTTCTCTTTTCAGATTCGATCGCAAAGAATATTGCGATAGGCGCGGAGGTGATCGATAAGGAACGGTTGTTGCATGCAGTGACTGTCGCTAATATCCGGGATTTTATCGATTCGTTGCCGTTGGGTTACAATACGAAGATCGGTATGGAAGGAAACGGAGTGAGCCAGGGGCAGCGACAACGGATCCTGATCGCACGGGCGGTGTATAAGAATCCTGAGTTTATTTTTCTGGATGAAGCGACAAATGCGCTGGATGCGAATAACGAACGGGAGATCATGGAACATCTGCATCAGTTCTATAAAGGAAGGACAGTGGTTGTTGTAGCTCATCGGCTGAGTACGGTACGGGATGCAGATAAAATAGTGGTGCTGGATAAGGGACAGGTTGTGGAAGAAGGTACGCATGAGGAACTGACGGCACAACGAGGCGTTTATTATAAATTGGTGAAGAATCAGTTGGAATTGGGTTCGTAGGGGTGGTTCGCGAACCATCCTTACAGGGGACAGTCATATGGAAACAGGGAAAAAAATAGAATTACGCAGTGAAGAGGTACAAGAGGTGATGGGGCAAATCCCTGCCTGGATTGTACGATGGGGTATTACGTTGTTGTTTGTCGTGGTACTAGCTCTTTTGGTGGGTAGTTATTTTTTTATTTATCCGGATGTGATTGAGACGGAGATGACATTGACAAGCCGGGAACCGGTGGTGAAAGTCGTGGCTCGTTCGTCGGGGAAGATCAGCGGACTTTATGCCTTTAACGGACAGGAAGTGAAAATGGATGCTCTGCTGGCTGTGGTGGAGAATCCTGCGAAGACGGAAGATGTACTTCGATTAAAGAAATTATTAGCTCGTTATATGGGTGAGCCGGAACGACTGAGTTATTATTTATTGCAGGATGTATGGTTGCTGGGTGATATTCAACCGGCATATATGGATCTGGCATCGAAAGATGTTTCTGCCCGTGATTACCGTGCTTCGGTCGGGCAGTTGCTGGCGGCGATCCATGCCTGGGAGATGTCGTATTGTCTGATAGCACCCTCGGACGGACGAGTGCAACTGCTTGTTCAGGAGGCTCCGAATCAGTATTTATCGTCGGGCGATGTGTTTGCGCGTATTGTACCCAAAGAGGGAGAAACCTGGGTCGGACGGGCATTGCTGCCGTTACAACGGTCGGGAAAGGTAAAGACCCGGCAGCGGGTGATCGTGCGTTTTACGAATTTCCCGGATCAGGAATTTGGAATTGTGAACGGCATCGTTTCGACGATCTCGTTGGTGCCTGCGGAAGACAATTATATGGTGGAGATTGCCTTCCCGAACGGACTGACCACCAATTATGGGAAGTGCTTGCCCGTATCTCATGAAATGAAAGCCACCGCCGAAATTGTAACTGATGATTTACGTTTGATAGAACGCTTCTTTCAACCACTGAAAAAGATACTGAAAGAGGGGTTCTAAAATCTTTTCGTAGCCAATATATCTCGTTTAGTGGCTTTCGTGCCGGGAAGGATGAATAATCCCCTTCCCGGCACTTTATGAAAAATTCACTGATGGTACAGCTGGGTGCCAAACCTACCCTCCAGCATTTCCGCAAAATAGTGATGAACCTGCCGACGAGAGAAAGAGCCGGTTTTATGAAAGAGGCTTTCGGATTGGCTTTCTCTGAATGGAGAAGTCTGGATGTCGTTTATCAAAAGTTTCTGGTTGCGCTGATAAAAAGTGAACGGCAACAGTTTGTAGAGTTTGTACGTAAGGAGACTATCCTGGGTGAATTCCTGTATGACCTGAAAAACGAAGACCTGTTTGTAAGAATCCTGAATCTTCTGGAACGGCCGTCTAAAAAGCATAAAACCTCTTATTCCAGGTTGGCTTTTTCTGTTTTATTTGCGTTTAATGTGGATTGGGAAATAAAGGGCTTATCGGATAAGATCAGGTATGCGAAAGTGGATAGGGATGATCTGTTTGAGTTGTTTGAAGGGATAAAGATTGATTAACATATTATCCCAATTCTCCCCTTGTCGATCTTAATGATTGTGAAATATCGCTGCTTTTGAAAAGCAGTAAGAGCTGTGTTTTCAATACCTTTTTAAGATTTGTTATAATGTTAGTCTTTTGTACATTAGTTTGTTACGTCTTTTTTTAGCCCTATTCTTATTGCTTTTTAGCCTTTTTCTGCCAACATACCTTTGTGTCGTACTTAATTATTCACTAAAAACATTTTTAATTATGGCACAAGGTTACAAGTTGGTTCTGCGCCCGTCAGAACCGGGAGTCAAAGATTCCAAGAAGTTGTATTATGCGGTATCTAAAAGTACAGGATTTACGGATATCAGACGCTTATGCAAGTTGGTTGCTGCGAGAAGTACGGTATCGAGCGCAGATGTGAAAGCAGTACTGGATAATCTGAATTATATTCTGGATCTGGAATTGCAGGATGGTCGTATTGTTCAGTTGGGGGAATTCGGTAATTTCCGTATTACGGTCGGGAGCGAGGGCGTAGAGGATAAAAAGAAGTTCTCTGCAAGTATGATTCGTGCTCCGAAGATTGTTTTCACTCCCGGGTTTGATTTGCGTGAGACTAAGAAAACGATGGGTTATTCATTGATTACTCCGGAAGTTGAAAAAGCGGAGAATCCCGGAGGTGGTGGGGATCGTCCGGAAATCGAGTAAACCGGTCGAGGATGAAAAGAATGAATGTTCAACTGGTAATGGCCGTGCTGCTTTGTGCAGCCGGTCTTATCCTGGTCTTTTCCGGTTTTTGGGTGGCTCCGGCTGGAGAGATACATAACAGTGTGTTAGTAGCTTTCGGAGAGATCAGTACGTTTGCCGGAGCATTATTTGGGGTAGATTATTCATATAAAATAAAAAAGAGTGAAAATGAAAAATAAAGAATTTACATTTGAAAAGCCTTTGACAGTAAAGCAACAAGCATGGAGAAGCAAACATCCGGATTGGATCAGTGATCATTTTTACATGGGGGAGTTTATCTACAGTGCAGTTGCTGTAGAACAGGGCCTGAACAATACTCCACCACCGGAAGCGCAGAAAGCGATTAGAAATCTGGTTAGAAAGTTATTGGAGCCGCTTCGGGAATATGCGGATTGTCCTATGGGAATACATATTTCCAGTGGCTATCGGAGTGAAGAATTGAATCGTCTGGTAAGAGGTGTTGCTAACTCGCAGCATATGACGGGAGAAGCAGCCGATATTTATACATTCGGAAGTTGCCGCTTGTTGGAGGCTTTACAGAAAAGCCGTTTGAATTTCGACCAGGCAATTTATTACCGTCGTCGTGGGTTTATCCATTTGTCATTAAAATTGACGGGTAAGAACCGTCGCCAGGTGATTATCAAATGAGAGTTGTTCTTTACTTGTTTTTGGCGGTGATAGGATTATCCGGCTGTGTGACACGCAATCGAAGCAGGGAGCAGTTTTATGCGTATAAGGATTCGATGGTGTATATACAGTTGGATACATCCTGTTTACATTATGATCGGCAGAAGCATTTGCGGGGTAACTCCCGATTAAAGGAAATTTATTTTTCTTCACCGGATAGCTCAGGCAAGCAGCATGTGGAACGTGTTGCGTATGTTACGGAAGAATGGAGCATGACGGATTCAGCAGAAGTCCTTTCTACAAAGAAGAGTGCAACAGAAAAGCAGGACATTAATAGCATTATATCGACGGAGAAAGTGATGACAAAACATGAACCGGGACATATTGCCGGATGGGTGTTGGTTCTGTTTTTGCTTTCTTTTGTCTATTGGTTATGGAAAAAAGTGAGATGATTAAATAGCTTTATCTTTTGAGTTTTTGAAAATAAAATTTTACCTTGCATTCGTTAATTATACAAGCCATGAAAAAGATCATTTATTCTTTTGTTTTTATTTTTTGCGCCTTACTGACTTTACAGGCGCAAACAATGATAGTTGGATCCTATAATCTGAGGTATGCCAACAATGGGGATTCAACAAAGGGAGACGGTTGGGGACAACGTTATCCTTATATTGCTCAACTGGTACAGTTTCACGGTTTTGAAATATTCGGAACCCAGGAAGGTTTGTATCCTCAGTTACAGGATTTGAAACAAGCCATGCCTGGCTATGATTATATCGGTATAGGACGTGAGGATGGCAAACAGGCAGGGGAACATTCTGCTATTTTTTACCGTACGGATAAGTTTGAAGTGCTGGAACATGGGAATTTCTGGTTATCTGAGATAACGGACTATCCGAATAAAGGGTGGGATGCAGTTCTTCCCCGGATTTGTACCTGGGGAGAGTTCCGGGATAAACAGACTGGTTTTACCTTTTTGTTTTTCAATCTCCATATGGACCATGTGGGGGTACAAGCCCGTGCCGAGAGTGCGAAATTGATTTTGAAGAAAATAAAAGAGTTTCCTAAAAAGTTACCTGCTATCCTGACCGGTGATTTTAATGTCGATCAAAACAGTGAGTCTTATAAATTGTTGGACGGTTCCGGTGTCATGCGTGACTCGTATGAAATTGCGGATTTCCGCTATGCGCCAAATGGAACATTTAATGGTTTTCATACGGATCGAAAGACCGAAAGCCGTATCGATCATATTTTCCTGACAAAAGAGTTCGATGTGAAAAAGTATGGGGTATTAACCGATACCTACCGTTCGGAAGTGGCTGAAAGTTCTCAGAAGGAACAGAATGGTAATTTTCCCAAAGAGGTATCTTTGAGTAAATATAAGGCTCGCACCCCCTCAGATCATTTTCCTGTGATGGTCGTTTTGTCAATCTTATAAATGAATTATTATGAAAACACCTAAGACAACTTTTTCTTTCTTCCTTCCAACTTTGTTGGTATTGGGACTATTATTGGTTTCCGGCGAAAAGTTATCGGCGGAAGATCTTGGTTATGAACTGAAGGATGGTACATTGACTATTTTGATGTATGGTGGTTTTGATGATTGGAAAAAGGCTAGTGTAGCTGATAGGAACTCTGTCACTCAGATTACGATAGAGGAAGGAGTTCCCATTGTTCCGAATCAGATATTTAAATATATGTCGCATGTAAAATCCGTGCATATTCCATCGTCCGTGACTTCGATCGGAGCAGGAGCCTTTTTAGCTTGCAGGGATTTGTCATCCGTAACATTTGCAGAGAATTCCAATTTGAAATTGATCGGAAGATATGCTTTCTATCAGACATATCTGGCTTCGATCACTGTTCCGACTACTGTGGAATGGATCGGGAAGGCTGCTTTTAGAAATTGTTCGAATCTGTCGTCAGTGCAATTTGCAGAAGAGGCGTGTTTGAAGACGATCGGAGAGTGGGCTTTTTATGAGACAGCTCTCAGGTCGGTTGCTATTCCTTCTTCTGTAGCAACAATCGGGAAGGCTGCCTTTTGGGGATGCAGAAAATTGTCGTCCATAGCATTTTCCGAGAACATGAAGCTTGAAAAGATCGGTGATGGTGCTTTTTCCAGAACGGCTATAACATCTGTTACCATCCCGTCTTCTGTCGTGGCTATCGGAGAGGGGGCTTTCAGACTCTGTAAAAGATTGTCGTCGGTCACTATTGATGGTTCGAAACTGGAAACGATCGGAGGACGGGCTTTTTCCGAGACTTCTCTGACTTCTTTTTCGATCCCGTCTTCTGTTACTACGATTGGTGCAGGCGCTTTTGCGAAGACGTTTCTGAAATCGATAGTGGTCCCTTCTTCGGTGACAAATATAGAAGGAGCGGCTTTTACGGATTGCAGAAGATTATCCTCTGTTACATTTGCCGGAAAATCGGAGTTGGAACAGATTGGAGCTGCCGGATTCTACGGAACAGCTTTGGAATCGTTAGAAATTCCTTTTTCAGTGAAGACAATCGGAGCAGGTTCGTTTTCTCATTCTGCTCTTAAATCGGTTACCATACCTGCCTCTGTTACAAATATAGGGCGTGCCGCCTTTTATGAAACATCTCTGGCTTCTGTTATTATACCGTCCTCTGTACGAACGATCGGAAAAGAGGTTTTTTATAACTGCACCAAGCTGACAGACGTTACTTTTTTGTCGTCGGAAGCTCCGGCCGGTTTTGAAGAGAATGTGTTTGGCGGGTGTTTCTCTTTGGAGGCTATTAATGTTCCGGAAAGTGGTTCCGGCTATTCGGGAGGACCTTGGGCTAAGTATGAGGATATTATCAAACGTCAGGTCATATCTATATCTTCCGGTTCGTTAACTGCATTATACAATTGGTTTTCTGTTGGCGGAATGGGGAATTGGAGTGTCTTTAATCCTCTGCTCTATATTCTCTTATTAACTATATACATCCTGAGGCTATACATCCTTTAAGAAATGATAATAGTCTTGTGGAAAACTAATTAATTGCGTTTCTTTGTACCCGTAAATAATTAGGATATGGCAGACGAACAACAGATGGTGCTCCGGACGGAGGACCTGGTGAAAAAATATAGAACACGTACGGTGGTGAACCATGTTTCTATCAATGTGAAACAAGGGGAGATTGTTGGATTGCTCGGTCCGAACGGGGCGGGGAAGACGACAACATTCTATATGACTGTAGGACTGGTCACACCTAATGAAGGGAAGATCTTCCTGAATGATATGGAGATCACCAAGTTCCCGGTTTATAAACGTGCCCGTAACGGTATCGGTTATCTGGCACAGGAGGCTTCGATTTTCCGTAAGATGACAGTGGAAGATAATATCCGCTCCGTATTGGAAATGACGGAGACGACTCCGGAATATCAGAAAGAGAAGCTGGAAAGCCTGATCGCTGAGTTCGGTCTGAACAAAGTGCGGAAGAACCTGGGAGACCAGTTGTCGGGTGGTGAAAGGCGTCGTGCTGAGATTGCCCGCTGTCTGGCCATCGACCCTAAATTCATCATGTTGGATGAACCGTTTGCCGGTGTCGACCCGATTGCCGTACAGGATATCCAGACCATTGTTGCCAGACTGAAACATAAAAATATCGGTATCCTGATTACCGACCATAATGTGTACGAGACGTTGAGTATCTGTGACCGTGCTTATTTGTTGTTTGAAGGAAAAGTGCTTTTCCAGGGAACGGCAGAACAGCTGGCAGAGAACGAGATCGTCCGCGAAAAGTATCTGGGTAAAGACTTCGTATTACGGAAGAAAGACCTGTAATCAGTTATTGATAATTGTTGGATTGTTTTTGTTTTGAAAGTCTTCTGATATGCTGTACGCATACAATGAATAATAATAATGTAATGACGGCCAGTGCCGAATAAGGTAACAGATTGGCATTGGATATATCTCCGGAGATAAATTCATTTTCTTTCAACCGACTATCCGACATACCGATCACGGCAAATGCGTTGTTGACGAAATGGGCAAATACAGGGACCCAGATGTTTCTGCTCCAGTATAACAAGTAGCCGAAATAAGCTCCCAGCAACATACGGGGAAGGAACCCGTAGAACTGTAGGTGGAATGCGCTGAATATTATGGCGGCCGACCAGATAACAATGTGATGGTTGGTGGTCCATTGTCCGATAATCCGTTGTAATGCTCCCCTGAATAAAAACTCTTCGGTGATACCAGCCATCACGGCCATAACAAGCAGATTGGATAACACTATCAGGAGTCCGTCGCCTGCTAAAAGTGTATTGGTCAACTGTTCGGCAAGTGCTTCCTGCGTTTGCATCCAGTTTTCAATAGGCGCCATGAATGAGGGTAATACCATTTGCTTGTTCAGCAATGCAGTCAGGGTGGTTGTCGGCGACATCAGGACCATACTCACCAGTACGAGCGCCAGGACACGGTTATCCGTATTTCGTTTTATACAAAGGTAATCTGCCGGATCGGGGCTGCATAACCAGGCTACAGCTAATGCCGGGAACAGGAATGTCCCCACTGCTGAAACAAACTGCATCATCCGCATCATGCCGGGGTATTGAGATAGATTACCGGAGATGCCATGAAACGTGAAAAAAATTCCCGTGCCGATCAGGGATGAAAGGATGGCTCCGAACAAAAGACAGAGTAGCAGGAGCAATAACTGGAACAGTGCCGGTTTACCGGCGTATATACCTTTTAATCTCATTTTGAATATAAATATACGGACATAAAAAAACTTCTGCCCAAATATAGGTAGAAGTTTTTTATTTTTTCGAGGTAGAGTGAATTACATTTTCGGTCTGGCTTCTTTTACCACCATCTGACGACCTTCGAATTCAGCTTCGTTCAATTCTGCAATAGCTTTTTTCGCTGCTGCATCATCAGGCATTTCTACGAATGCAAAACCTTTCGATTTACCTGTTTCACGGTCTATGATGATCTTTACAGAATCTACCACTCCGTATTCTTCCATTACTTGTTTCAGATCTTCTTCCCGAACACGATAGTTCAGGTTACCAATGTAAATGTTCATAAAAATAGAAATAATTAAAAAATAAAATTGTTACTGATGAAAGTAGTAAACCGGAATTTCGTAACAATGATAGATAAATCGACAAGTAACAAGTAAATGAAGAAATAAAAACAATGTTATTTACGTTCAAGGTAATTCCCCTTTCACATTACAAAGGAATACATTTATTTTAGATAAACAAGATTTTGGGTTGAAAAAAATAATATGTGTCTAAATTGGGCTTACTTAGAACAAATTAAGTAAACAATTTGCGAGATTAAAAGAATAACTCTAATTTTGCAGCCTAAAATTCGATACGACTATTAATTAAATAAATCATTCAGAATGAACGTTTCGCTTAAGAACATTGATGCCGTTAGCGGTATTGTGAAATTAGAAATAGTGAAGGCTGACTATGCTGAACAGGTTGAAAAGAGCCTGCGCAACTTCCGTCAGAAAGCAAATGTACCGGGTTTCCGTAAAGGAATGGTACCGATGGGTATGGTAAAAAAAATGTATGGAAAGCACGTGCTGGCTGAAGAAGTTAACAAGTTGGTTTCTGAAAATCTATTCAATTATATCCGCGATAACAAATTGAACATTTTAGGCGAACCGATGCCTAACGAAACAGAACAACAGCCTATTAATTTCGATACGCAGGAAGATTTCGAATTTTGTTTTGACGTAGCTTTGGCTCCGGAGATCAAAATCGAACTGAGCAAGAACGATAAGCTTCCTTACTATCAGGTTGCCATCGATGAAGAGATGATGAACCAGCAGGTAGATGCTTATACTGCTAACTTCGGCGCTTACGACCAGGTTGAAGAAGTTGAAGAAAAAGACATGGTAAAGGGTACTGTTGCCGAACTTGAAAACGGATCTCCGAAAGAAGGCGGTATCGTTGTCGAAGATGCAGTACTGATGCCTTCTTATATGAAGGATGAGGCTGAAAAAGCGAAATTTATCGGTGCGAAGACTAACTCTGTGATCGTTTTCAACCCGAACAAGGCTTATGAAGGAGCTGAAGCTGAGATCGCTTCTTTCCTGAAAGTCGATAAAGAAGCTGTAGCCGGTATCACTGGTGACTTCAGTTTCGAGATCAGTGAAATTACACGTCACAAAAAAGCGGAACTGAACCAGGAGTTGTTCGACAAAGTATTCGGCGAAGGTGTTGTTACCAGCGAAGAAGAATTCAAGAACAAGATCAAAGAAGCATTGGCAGAACAGTTTGTTCCTCAGAGCGACTTCAAATTCCTGCTGGATGCACGCGAAATATTGGTACAGAAAGCCGGTGAACTGCAGTTTGCTGACGGATTGCTGAAACGTTGGTTGCTGGCTGCAAACGAAAAGAATACACCGGAAAAACTGGACGAAGAATATCCTCAGATCATCGAAGACCTGAAATATCAGCTGATCAAGGAAAATCTGGTGAAGGGCAATAACCTGAAGGTTGAAGATGCAGATATCGAAAGCTTTGCAAAACGTGTGGCTAAAGCTCAGTTTGCACAGTACGGTATGCTTTCTGTTCCTGAAGAGGTATTGGCTAACTATGCAAAAGACATGCTGAAGAACAAGCAGACTTTGCAGAACATTATCGACCGTGCAGTAGAAGAAAAACTGGCTGCCTGGTTGAAAGAACAGGTCGAACTGGATGTAAAAGAAGTTTCAGCAGAAGAGTTCAACAAACTCTTTGAATAATATTATTCTTCGGAAACTATAGTATTTATTATGGTTTCAGTAAGAAAAAGGGGTTTCTCTCTAAAAAATATCTTAGCGGATAGCAAATAAGTTGTTTCTTTCAGAAATTTATTTATAACTTTGTTATTCCGATAAGTCAGAGGGAAATCCCTTTTTTTATGACTTTCGGTTATACAATAAACAGTAGACTATGGACGATTTTAGAAAGTATGCAACAAAACATTTGAGGATGAACAGTAATGCGCTGGATAGTTATATGAATATCACCAGCAGTTATATTTCTCCGACGATTATTGAAGAACGTCAGCTGAATGTTGCGCAGATGGACGTGTTTTCCCGCTTGATGATGGACCGTATTATCTTCCTGGGAACGCAGGTCGACGATTATTCGGCCAATGTGATTCAGGCACAATTACTATATCTGGATTCAAGCGACCCCGGTAAGGATATATCCATTTATATTAACTCTCCCGGTGGTTCCGTATATGCCGGTTATGGTATTTATGATACTATGCAGTTTATCGGTTGTGATGTTTCTACTATCTGTACAGGTATGGCCGCTTCTTTTGCAGCCGTATTGCTGGTAGCCGGAACGAAAGGTAAACGTATGGCATTGCCTCATTCACGCGTGATGATCCACCAACCTCTGGGCGGTGTACAAGGACAGGCTTCGGATATCGAGATCACAGCTCGTGAGATCCTGAAGGTTAAGAAAGAACTGTACACTATTATCTCAACTCACTCAGGAAAACCTTATGAAGAAGTGGAACGCGATAGCGATCGCGACTATTGGATGACTGCCGAAGAAGCGAAAGCTTACGGTATGGTTGATGAGATCCTGGTTCGTAATAATAAATAACAAACATAGAGACAAGGCCCTTTTTTGTGCCTTGTCTTTTTTGACAATTTAATAAACAAAAAAATCTATGGCCAAAACAGGCGACGTTTGTACGTTTTGTGGAAGGAGCAGCCGGGACGTTAACATGCTGATAAATGGGATATCCGGTGCTATCTGTGACGAGTGTGCACAGCAAGCGTATGAAATTGTAAAAGAACAACAGCCTGCCAGGAAAAGCTCTTTAGGGCTTGACCAGGCGGAACTGCCGAAGCCGGAGGATATAAAAAACTTTCTGGACCAATATGTGATAGGACAGGATGACGCCAAGCGTTATCTTTCTGTTTCTGTATATAACCATTATAAGAGGTTGCTTCAGAAAGTCACTTCGGATGATGTGGAGATCGAGAAGTCTAATATTATTATGGTTGGCGCAACCGGTACGGGAAAAACCTTGCTGGCGCGTACGATCGCAAAATTGCTGCATGTGCCGTTTGCCATTGTGGATGCGACGGTGCTGACCGAAGCCGGTTATGTGGGAGAAGATATTGAAAGTATTCTGACTCGCCTGTTGCAGGCTGCCGATTATGACGTGGATGCTGCACAGCGGGGGATTGTATTTATTGATGAGATAGATAAGATCGCGCGTAAAAGTGATAATCCGTCTATAACCCGTGATGTAAGCGGAGAAGGAGTACAGCAGGGATTATTGAAACTGTTGGAAGGTTCGATCGTAAACGTGCCTCCCCAGGGCGGAAGAAAACATCCTGAACAGAAAATGATTGCGGTAGATACGAAAAATATCCTGTTTGTCTGTGGCGGAGCGTTCGACGGTATCGAGAAGAAAATAGCCCAGCGTCTGAACACCCGTGTCGTAGGATATTCTGCCAGCAAGGAAACTGCCCAGGTAGACAGGAACAACTTCCTGAAATATATTACGCCGACAGACCTGAAATCGTTCGGGTTGATCCCGGAGATTATCGGTCGTCTGCCTATTCTGACTTATTTGAACCCGCTTGACCGGAGCACGCTACGCAGCATTCTTACAGAGCCGAAGAATTCGATCATCAAGCAGTATGTCAAGCTGTTCGAGATGGATTCCATTAAACTGTCGTTTGATGAAGACGTTTATGAATATATCGTAGACAAAGCTCTGGAATTTAAGCTGGGAGCCCGTGGCCTTCGTTCGATAGTCGAGGCCATCATGATGGATGCTATGTTCAGCATGCCGTCTGAAAAGAAAAAGAAACTCCATGTTACTTTGGAGTATGCGAAGGAGAAGTTTGAAAAATCAGATGTAAACCGTTTGCAGATAGCGTAATGCCTGCGGTTTGTAAAATATAATAAGTATGGCGAAGAAGGATAGTATAACTGAGCATTTAAAGACTCATTTTGGTTTTGATACCTTTAAAGGGAATCAGAAAGCAATCATTGAAAATGTGCTGGCCGGGAATGATACCTTTGTGTTGATGCCCACCGGTGGAGGTAAGTCTCTCTGTTACCAGTTGCCTTCTATTATGATGGAAGGTACGGCGATCGTAATTTCCCCCCTGATCGCTCTGATGAAGAATCAGGTGGATGCCATGCGTAATTTCAGCGAAGAAGACGGAGTGGCCCATTTTATTAATTCATCACTGAATAAGTCGGCGATCGACCAGGTGAAGGAAGATATTATGGCTGGCCGAACGAAGCTGCTTTATGTTGCTCCCGAATCACTGACAAAGGAAGAAAATGTCGAATTCCTGCGCAATGTGAAAATCTCATTTTACGCGGTGGATGAGGCCCATTGTATCTCTGAATGGGGGCATGATTTCCGCCCGGAATACCGGCGGATACGTCCGATCATCAATGAGATAGGAAAACGTCCGTTGATTGCGCTGACTGCTACCGCGACTCCGAAGGTACAACATGATATCCAGAAAAACCTGGGTATGATAGATGCTTCAGTTTTCAAATCCTCCTTTAACCGTTCTAATTTATATTACGAAGTTCGTCCGAAGGATGAAAATATAGACCGCGAGATCATTAAATATATTAAAGCCAACGAAGGTAAATCGGGTATTGTTTATTGTCTGAGCCGCAAGAAGGTAGAGGAGTTTGCCGATATTCTGAAGGCAAACGGGATCAAAGCGCTTGCTTATCATGCCGGAATGGATTCGCAACAACGGTCGGCCAATCAGGATGCGTTCCTGTTGGAAAAAGCAGACGTTATTGTGGCTACTATCGCATTCGGTATGGGGATCGATAAGCCGGACGTGCGTTATGTCATTCATTACGATATACCGAAGAGTCTCGAAGGTTATTACCAGGAAACAGGCCGTGCCGGCCGTGATGGCGGCGAAGGGCAGTGTATCGCCTTTTATGCTTATAAGGATTTACAGAAGCTGGAGAAGTTTATGCAGGGTAAACCTGTAGCGGAACAGGAGATCGGCAAGCAGCTGTTGCTTGAAACAGCCGCCTATGCTGAAACATCCGTATGCCGTCGTAAAGTCCTGTTGCATTATTTTGGTGAAGAATACCTGGAAGATAATTGTGGAAATTGTGATAATTGTTTGAACCCCAAAAAGCAAGTGGAAGCGAAAGAGTTATTGAGTGCGGTACTTGAAGTGATAAGTACTTTAAAAGAAAAATTTAAGGCAGACTATATTGTCAGTATGTTGGTCGGGAATGAGACCTCCGAAATTCAATCTTACAAACACAATGAAATGGAAATCTTCGGTTCCGGAACGGACGAAGACGACAAGACCTGGAATGCGGTGATCCGTCAGGCACTGATCGCAGGTTATCTGACAAAAGATATCGAGAATTATGGTTTGCTGAAAATATCGCCGAAGGGAAAAGACTTCATGAAGAAACCGGTATCTTTCAAAATAACGAAGGATAACGAGTTTGAAGAGGAAGAAGAATCAGAAGTTCCTGTACGCGGGGGGGCTACTTGTGCCGTAGACCCAGTCCTTTATTCTATGATGAAGGATTTGCGTAAGAAATTATCCAAACGGTTGGAAGTTCCTCCTTTTGTGATTTTCCAGGATCCGTCATTGGAAGCGATGGCAACGACTTATCCGGTCACTTTGGATGAGTTGCAGAATATCCCCGGTGTTGGTGCCGGTAAGGCAAAACGCTACGGACAGGAATTCATAACACTGATCAAGAAGCATGTCGAAGAAAATGAGATCGAACGTCCGGAAGATTTGCGTGTCCGTACTGTAGCCAATAAGTCGAAGCTGAAAGTTTCCATTATCCAACGGATCGACCGGAAGGTTGCCCTGGATGAGATCGCATTGACGAATGGCCTTGAATTTAACGAATTGCTGGATGAGATCGAAGCGATCGTTTATTCGGGAACACGTATCAATATCGATTACTTTGTAAATGATGTGATGGATGAAGATCACATAGAAGATATCTATGAATATTTCAAGGATTCCGAAACGGATGACCTGGAAGATGCGATCGAAGAATTAGGCGGCGATTATACGGAAGAAGAAATTCGTCTGGTACGCATTAAGTTCCTTTCCGAGATGGCCAATTAATACACGGATCATTTCCGATCGGAATTAAAAAGGTTCCTTCCCGCAAACAAAAGGGAAGGGGCCTTTTTAATTTTCTTTCGAAAGGATTTTTTTAATCGTTGCATAGTTCCCGGAAAAATCGTATATTTGCGCGCAATAATTTTTAAAGCATACGTTTTATGTCATTTATTGCAGACAGGTTAGTTATGGACGGATTAACATTCGATGATGTATTGTTGATCCCTGCTTACTCAGAAGTTCTTCCACGAAATGTCGATCTCACGACAAAGTTTTCACGAAACATTACATTGAATATCCCGATGGTATCGGCGGCCATGGATACGGTTACCGAGGCAAAAATGGCTATTGCTATTGCCCGTGAAGGTGGTATCGGTGTAATTCATAAGAACATGACGATCGCTGAACAGGCAAAGCAGGTTCAAAGCGTTAAACGTGCGGAGAACGGGATGATCTATGATCCCGTAACGATCACGAAAGGAAAACGTGTGGCCGATGCGTTGGCCATGATGGCGGAATATAAGATCGGTGGTATACCTGTTGTGGATGAAGGCGGTTACCTGGTAGGTATCGTGACCAACCGTGACCTTCGTTTTGAAAGAGACATGAACCGTTCGATCGATGAGGTGATGACGAAGGAAAACCTGGTGGTAACAGACCAGTCGACGGATCTGGAGGCTGCAGCTCAGATACTTCAGGAGCACAAGATCGAAAAGTTGCCGGTGGTGGACAGTCATAATAAACTGATCGGCCTGGTCACTTATAAAGATATTACAAAAGCAAAAGATAAACCGTCTGCCTGTAAAGATACTAAAGGACGTTTGCGTGTCGCAGCCGGAGTCGGTGTGACGTTCAATACTTTTGAACGTGTTGCCGCTTTGGTTGAAGCCGGTGCAGATGCCCTGGTAATCGATACGGCGCACGGACATTCGAAAGGAGTGGTCGATGTACTGAAACAGATCAAAGCCCAATACCCGGGTATTGATTGTGTGGTAGGTAATATCGCGACAGGCGATGCTGCAAGATACCTGGCGGATGCCGGTGCTGACGCCGTTAAAGTGGGTATCGGACCGGGTTCTATCTGTACGACCCGTGTTATTGCCGGAGTCGGCGTACCGCAGTTATCGGCTATCTATGATGTAGCGAAAGCGTTGAAAGGGACAGGTATTCCTTTGATTGCTGATGGCGGACTTCGTTATTCGGGTGATATCGTGAAGGCGATCGCTGCCGGCGGATCATCCGTTATGATGGGATCGTTGTTGGCCGGAGTGGAAGAATCGCCGGGTGAAACAATCATATTCAACGGACGTAAATTCAAATCATACCGCGGTATGGGATCGCTGGAAGCTATGCAGAAAGGATCGAAAGACCGTTATTTCCAGGATGTGGAAGATGATGTGAAGAAGCTGGTTCCGGAAGGTATTGCAGCCCGTGTGCCTTATAAAGGTTCTTTGTTCGAGGTTATCTACCAGATGGTCGGTGGTTTACGTGCCGGGATGGGATATTGCGGAGCTCATAATATTGAAGCACTGCATCAGGCCAAGTTTACCCGTATCACCAATGCCGGTGTACAGGAAAGCCATCCGCATGACGTAGCAATTACGCAGGAAGCGCCTAATTATAGCCGTGGTGAATAATAAATGCGCATAAATGCCGTTATATAAAAAACACTAATTTAATAGGGTAGCATACTTTTTGGGGATGCTATCCGTTAGATTAGTGTTATTTTTGTAATGTGTACGTAGTATGATAAACGGATTTTTGATGAAAAAGTTACTTGTATTATCTTTATTATTCGCTTGTTTAACCGGAGAAGCCGCTAATAAGGCCGACTCTGTAGTAATGACTGTGGCAGGAAAACAGGTTCTCTTGGACGAATTTGTTTTTATGGCGCGGAAGAATGGTGAAGTTAATTTATCTGATCGTAAATCGTTGGAAAATTATGTGGAGTTATATAAGAACTTCAAATTGAAAGTGGCAGCTGCAGAAGCAGAAGGTCTCGACAAAACGAAAGAGTTTACCGACGAGCTGGAAGGATACCGCGCTCAGTTGACATCGAGTTACTTATCGGATAAGGAAGGGGAAGATGCTGCTGTCCGTGCAGAATACGATCGCCTGGGAGAGGTGCTGGAATTAAGCCACATTCTCTTTCGTCTGCCCGAGAAAACGGTTTCGAAAGATACGGTTGCCGTTTACGAGAGGGCGATGAAGGCTTATGAACGTATAAAAAACGGAGAAGATATAGCCGCTGTCGGCCAGGAACTTACCAAGCTGGATTCAACAAAGCAGACCGGGTACGAGTATGCGCGTTGCCTGTTGCCTATGCAGACGATAAAAGCATTTGAAAATCAGGCATACGCTATGAAGCCGGGTGAGTTATCCATGCCCGTTCGTACTACTTTGGGATTTCATATCATCAAATTACATAGCCGCAAACCCAATCCCGGAATGCGCCACGTTGCCCATATTCTGATCCCGTTCCAGAAAGACTCTGTCACCCGTAGCGATAGCGAAACGCTTGCTCTGGCTGAAGAGGTTTATCAGAAAGTACAGAATGGTGCTGATTTCGGGGAGCTGGCAGAGGAAAATTCTTCGGATGGTGCTTCTGCACGGAAGGGGGGAGAATTACCCTGGTTCGGTGTCGGAGAGATGGTCGAACCGTTTGAGAAAGCCGCCTTTGCTCTGAATACTCCGGGCGAGTTGTCTAAACCTGTTAAAACACGTTTCGGCTATCATATCATCAAACTGATCGGCAAAAGCGGAATACCCTCTTTTGAAGAAAAGAAAAAATCCTGGTCACGTCTGATGGCACAGGGAGAACGTAATTTTGAATATTATAAGGCGTTCGACGAACGGATGAAAAAAGAATACGGGTATGTATTCTATCCGGAAGCTTATGACGAACTGGTTGCTTTGTGCAATGATCATTTTCCGACCGATAAGGAATTCTATGAAAAGGCTAAGGATATGAATAAGACGCTGATCCATCTGGTGGATACGGATTTTCCGCAGAGCGAATTTGCCTATTATATCCAGCGTTGTCCGTTCTCGACAAAAACGTATGCCGGTGATTTTATGCAGGAGGTATTCGATTTGTTCGTACGCGATATTGTAACTACGTCAGAACGCAAAAATCTTATCACGAAGCATCCTGAATTTACACATCTCATGCAGGAATATCGTGATGGCATCCTGTTGTTCAATATCAGTAACCGGCAAGTCTGGAGTAAACCTGCCGCCGAGCAACTTGAGTTGGAAAAAGCCTGGTTGAAGGAGTTGAACAAGGAATATCCTGTTACGATTAATTGGAAATTGTTGAAAAAACTAAAGAAATAAGAAAGAGAAGGTTATGAAGTATTGCTTCATTTTTATAGCATTCGTATCTTTGCTGTGTTCTTGTAAACGGACCCAGCCTACCGATGATGCGGATGTGCTGGTAAGAGTGAAGGACCGGACGTTGAAACGTTCGGAAGTGGTTAGTCTGATTCCGCGGGGGGCGTCCTCTGCGGATAGTTTGTTGTTAGCCGAAAGCTTTGTAAAAAAGTGGGTCAAGGATGCACTGGTTTACGAAGTTGCCCAGCGGAACCTGGGAAACGAAAAGGAAGAGGTCGACAAGCTGGTAGAAGAATACCGCCATTCGCTGGTCCGTTACCGGTATCAGGAGCGCCTGATCAAAGAAAAGTTGTCGGCTGATATCCGCGAAAGCGATAAGCTGAACTATTATGAAGAGAATCAGAAAAAGTTTACACTCGACAAAGCCCTGATCAAAGGACTTTTCCTGAAAATACCGGTGGATGCTCCCGGTTTATCGGATGTAAAGGGGTGGTACAAATCGACTTCTGAGGCTTCTTTGGAAAAAATTGAGAAGTATAGTGTGCAGAATGCCGCTATTTATGACTACTTTTACGACAAATGGGTGGATTTTGACGAGGTGATGGATAATATCCCCGTTCATGTATCCAATCCGAATGCTTATCTGAAGGCGAACAAGTTCGTGGAAGTGGCCGATAGTAGTTATTGCTATCTGCTGAATATCAAGGAGTATCTTTCGGAAGGGAGTGTGGCTCCGTATGATTATGCAAGTTCGCAGATCACAGAGATGTTGATCAATCAGCGGAAAGTGGATTTTTTGAAGACGTTTGAAGAAGAGTTATATAAAGATGGAATCAGAGGAGGTGATGTAAAGTTTTATACGGAACCGTAATTTGTAACTTATAAAGGTAATATGATGAAAAAGATTTTAACTGTATTCTTTCTTGCCTGCTTATCTTGTGTGGCAATGGCACAGGATAAGGATAATGTGATTGATGAGATAGTGTGGGTGGTAGGAGATGATGCTATTTTACGTTCGGACGTAGAAGCGAGACGTTTGTTTATGCAGAACGAAGGACAGCGTCTGGATGGCGATCCCTATTGTGCGATTCCTGAGCAGATGGCAATACAGAAATTGTACCTGAACCAGGCGAAGATCGATAGTATCGAGGCCAGTGAAAGCCAGGTGATACAACAGGCCGACCAGTGGATAAACTGGGCGATCAACCAGATCGGATCGAGGGAAAAGCTAGAGGAATATTACGGAAAGAAGGTTTCGCAGATCAGAGACGAGCAAAAGGAACAGTTCCGCGAACAGCAGATCGTATCGGAAATGCAGCGTAACCTGATCGGTGAGATCAAACTGACTCCTTCCGAGATCCGTAAGTTCTATAACCAGTTGGCGAAAGACAGCCTGCCGACTATCCCGACAACGGTGGAAGTGCAGATCATTACGTTTGAACCGAAGATTCCGTTCGATGTAACCGATGCCATCAAAGCCCGTCTGCGCGATTTTACTGAACAGATCAATAGCGGTAAGATGGAGTTTTCCACATTGGCCCGTTTATATTCGGAAGACCCTGCCTCTGCACCCCGTGGTGGTGAAATGGGATTTATGAGTAAGACAGACCTGGTGCCCGAGTTTGCAAATGTGGCATTCAACCTGTCTGACCCGAAACGTGTGTCGCAAGTCGTTCAGACTGAATATGGATACCATATCATCCAGTTGATCGAAAAACGTGGTAACCGTATCAATTGCCGCCATATTCTGTTAAGGCCGAAAGTATCTGAAAAGGAACTGACAGAGGCCACAGTGCGTATGGATTCCCTGTATACGGATCTGAAAGCCGACAAATTCTCGTTCGAGGAAGCCGCTACATTCGTTTCCTATGATAAAGACACCCGTAACAACAAGGGATTGATGGTTAATCAGAACCATGAAGGAAATAATTACGGTACTCCGAAGTTTGAAATGCAGGAACTTCCCCAGGAAGTAGGTAAGATTGTATATGATATGCAGGTGGGTGACATCTCCAAGCCATTTACCATGATTACCGACAAACAAAAGGAAGTGGTTGCTATCGTGAAACTGAAATCCCGTACAGAACAGCATAAGGCAAATCTTTCTGATGACTTCCAGGCAATGAAGAATTTGGTGGAACAACAGAAAAGAGAAGAGTTATTGGACGAGTGGATCAAGAAAAAGCAAAAGTCAACCTATGTACGTATTGCCGAAGGATGGCGTAATTGCGATTTCAAGTATCCGGGTTGGGTGAAAGAATGAAAATTGTAAACAAGTTTTTTCTTACAGGACTATTCTGTCTGCTGACGGTTTGTGTATTTGCACAAACGCAGGATTCTATTCTCGTCAGGCAGGATTCGGTATCTGCTAAAGCTAAGGTCGTTAAACAGGATACGATCCCCGTTAAGGTGGATACTGCGACTGTTGAACCGCAGAAAAAGATACAGCCTGTAATGAAACAGGATACTATCTCCCGTCAGGGAGAGACACTTACCGCCGATACGGTTACACCTCAAAAAACATTGGTGTATCTGATCCATGCCAACACCTTGTCTTTTGATAAGGAAGTCAAGGCGGATGCCCAGTTTTTGCGGGGAGATGTCGTTTTCCGGCATGACAGTTCATACATGTATTGCGACAGTGCTTACTTTTTTGAGACGACCAACTCGTTGGAAGCTTTCAGCAATGTGCGGATGGAGCAGGGGGATACCTTGTTCGTGTATGGAAATTACCTGTTTTATGACGGGAATACGCAGATCGCTTATCTGCGGGAAAATGTTCGTATGGAGAACGGGCAGGTGACGCTTTTTACCGATAGCTTGAACTATGAACGTATTCCTGATATCGGTTATTATTTCGACGGAGGTCTGATCGTTGACTCCCTGAACCAGTTGTCTTCTTTCTACGGACAATATTCTCCGGGAACGAAGCTGGCTATTTTTAATGATAGCGTACGTCTGGAAAATCCGAATTTCACGCTTTATTCGGATACGCTTCATTACGATACGGAGTCGAAGATCGCAACTATATTGGGACCTTCCATTATTGTATCCGACAGCGGAACGATCCATTCTTCCCGTGGATGGTATAATACGGAGACGAATACCGCTTTGTTGTTGGACCAGTCTGAAGTCTATTCGGGCAACAGGGTCCTGATCGGTGATTCTATTTCGTATGATAAGGATGCCGGTTTTGGTGAGGCATTCGGGAATATGTGTCTGCGTGATACGGCCCAGAAAGTGACGCTGGAGGGCCAGTACGGTTTTTATAATGAACGGACGGAGTATGCTTTTGCTACCGACAGTGCACGTTTCCTGGAATATTCACAGGGAGATACATTGTATCTGCATGCCGATACACTCGAGATGATGACGATCGATTCGACCGCCCGTGAGATAAAAGCTTTTTATGGTGTACGTTTTTATCGTACCGATATGCAAGGTGTTTGTGATTCCATGCAATTTAATTCGCGTGATTCTATATTATATATGTATAAGGATCCGATTCTATGGAATGAGCAATATCAGATATCCGGCGATACGATCGTTATTTATATGAATGACAGTACGATCGATTATGCACATGTGATCCAGTATGCGTTTGCGGTGCAGCATCTCGATTCGTCTTATTATAATCAATTGAAAGGAAATGACCTGAAAGCTTATTTTGAAGGTCAGGCTGTCCGGCAGATCGATGTCGAAGGGAATGCGGAATCTATCTTCTACCCGCTGGATAATGGGGCGATGATCGGTTTGAATGAGACCAAGAGCGGATTCCTGACAATCTGGGTGAAAGAGAATGCGCTTGAGCGGTTGAAGATATGGCCCAGTCCGCAGGGAAGTCTTACCCCGATACCCGACTTAAAGCCGGAACAGAAAACGCTGAAGGATTTTTATTGGTTTGATTACCTGCGTCCGAAAAACAAAGATGATATTTATCAGGTGATGAGAAAGAAGGTTGAAGACGCCCCGGTTCGAAGCAATAAGTTTAAACATGAGCAATAGCATTAATTATTAAATTTATTAAGTCATGGCACTTTTCTCATTTTATAATACACGTAAGCCCCGGCAGTTCAATCATAAGCCGATCTATTGGGATCCCCATAAAGAGGCGATGGAGGAACGCATGCGTAAAATTAAGCGCGAGATGGGAATGGAGGAACCGCTGGAAGATTATAAGCCGCAGATTAAAGGTACTTTCGTTGAAGGTACTTCCCATCTGAAAAAAAGCCTTGACAGAGGCGACGATGCACGAAGCCGTAAATATAAGAGTGTTAAACTGGTCTTAGCCATTGCTATCCTCGGGGCATTACTTTGGTTTTTATTTTGGTCATGAGCGATATAATTCATTTACTCCCCGATAGTATAGCCAACCAGATAGCGGCCGGTGAAGTTATTCAGCGTCCTGCTTCCGTCGTAAAGGAGCTGGTTGAGAATGCGATCGACGCAGGTGCCGGTCATATCCAGGTGAACATAAAAGATGCCGGCCGTACATTGATCCAGGTGGTCGATGACGGGAAAGGTATGTCCGAAACGGATGCCCGTATGGCGTTCGAACGGCATGCGACTTCCAAGATATCTTCGGCCGAAGACCTCTTTTCTCTTCATACCATGGGATTTCGCGGAGAAGCATTGGCTTCTATTGCTGCGGTAGCCCATGTGGAATTGCGTACACGTCTGAAAGGAACTGAACTGGGCACGAAACTATCTATCGCCGGATCTACCCTGGAGGATATAGAGCCGGATGCCTGTACCGAGGGTAGTATCTTTTCGATCAAGAATCTGTTTTTTAATGTACCAGCCCGCCGTAAATTCCTGAAATCGAATGAGACGGAGTTTCGCAATATTATCAACGAATTCGAACGGATCGCGTTGGTCAATCCGCAGGTTGGTTTGGTACTGAACCATAATGATACGGAAATATTTAATTTGCCGGAGTCAGGTCTGCGCCAGCGTATCATCAATGTATATGGCAAAAACCTGAACCAGAAGTTGCTTTCTGTGGATGCACAAAGCTCGCTGGTTACTATTTCCGGTTTCGTAGGCCGTCCCGATTCCGCCAAGAAGCGGGGGGCGCTGCAATACTTTTTTGTGAACGGTCGCTTCATGAAGCATCCCTATTTCCATAAGGCTGTTATGCAGGCTTATGAACAGTTGATCCCTCCCGGCGAACAACCCAACTATTTTATCTATTTCACGCTTGATCCTTCTACGATCGATGTAAATATCCATCCGACCAAAACCGAGATTAAATTTGAAAATGAGCAGCCTATCTGGCAGATCCTGATGGCGGCCACCCGTGAGGCACTTGCCAAATCGAGTGCTATTCCTACCATTGATTTTGACGTGGAAGATGCGATAGATATTCCTGTCTATAATCCTATCAAGGAGACTGATAGCTTTAAAGCTCCTACCGTGCAGCTCGATTCGGGATATAACCCGTTCAAGTCGACGGCTACTCCGTCTTCTTATTCTCCTTCATCGTCATCGGCTTCGTCCTCTTCGTCTTCCCGGAAGTCGGAGTTCGACTGGTCCCAACTCTACCAGGGTTTTGAGAGTGATCGGGATGCCGTGCGTAAAGATCTGGAGATGATGGGAGAGGTGATCGATACAGAGGCAAATGCTATGCCGGAACCGGTTCAGCCGTCTTCAGGTGGCGAGGCCTTGTTTGCCGACACGATTACTCCTTGTTACCAGTACAAAGGCCGTTACATCATTACTTCGTTAAAGTCTGGATTGGCCTTGATCGATCAGTACCGGGCACATGTCCGTATTTTGTTCGACCAGTATCTGAATAATATGCGGCAGCAGAAAGGGGCATCTCAGCAAGTACTTTTCCCGGAAATAATCGAATTTACAGCAGCTGAAGCAGCCGTATTACCCGCTTTGCTGGAGGATATGCGTTTTATCGGTTTTGAATTGTCAAACCTGGGAAATAACAGCTATGCAGTTAACGGATTGCCGTCCGGATTGGAAAATGTGGATCAGGTGGTGCTGATAAAGGATATTGTGAACCGGGCGATCGAGACCGGTTGTGAGGTGCATGAAGAGATTTGCGAATCAATCGCATTGTCTCTGGCTAAAGCAGCCGCCATACGTCCGGGTAAAAGCTTGTCGGCAGATGAAATGGATCATCTGATCGCTACCTTATTCTCCTGTCCTGACTCCAATCTGACACCGGATGGAAAGACGATCATTTCCCTGCTGACCGACGAAGAATTGGAGAAACGGTTCAGATAACTAAATAATATAGTATATTGCTTGTCTGATATTTCAGGGGATGAGTGAGTTCTTTTATATATATTCGGAAAGTATCCGATGCATAATTTGATGAAGTAGGTGTAACTAGTATAAATCCGACTTATTATTAAATTAATTCTCAATGAAAAAACTGATTAGTGTTCTTATTTGTGTTTTGTTTGCAAGTGCAGGCATAAGCGGTCAGATGAAGATCGACCGCAAGGCTGTTGTTGACAGGCATCGTATCGTGACAACGAAGACCGATCCCCGGAGTCCGGCTCAGGTAGGTAACGGAGAGTTTGCCTTTTCTGTGGATATTACCGGGTTACAGACTTTTGTTCCTTTCAATACGATGTCGCAGTGGAGTTGGCATAGTTTTCCTTTGCCGGAGGGGTGTAAGGTGGAGGATTTTAAAAGGCTTACGATGGATACGCATGGAAGGGATGTCCCTTATGAACTTCCAAATCCCGAACAACCGGAACTTTCGGCGTGGCTGGCAGGAAATCCGCACCGTTTTAACCTCGGACGTATCGGGTTGAAACTGACAAAGCCGGATGGAACGGCGGTGACTGAAGCCGATCTGTCGGATACCCGCCAGGAGGTGGACTTGTGGACAGGCATTATTCACAGTCAGTTTAAGTTGGATGGCATTCCCGTTTCAGTCAAAACAGCTTGTCATCCGACATCGGATGCGGTAGGTGTTTCTGTGGAAAGTCCTCTGATCCGTAAAGGGCAATTGACCGTATTTCTTGAATTTCCGTATCCCGTAAAATCCGAGTTTCAGGACTATTTGGGAACCAACGACCAAGCGGAGAGGCATCAGACCGTTCTTAAAGAACAAGCGAAGGACCGTGTACTGATTGCCAGGCAGATCGACGACACCCATTATTATACTACACTGAGATGGACATCTCCGGCCCGCCTGCAACAGGAAGCCGGGGATACTCCCCATCATTTTGAACTCTGCCCCGAAAATACCGACCGTCTGGACTTTTCCTGTCTTTATTCCCGTGAAGAGGAAAAAGGAGCTCCGGCGGCTGACCGGATATTCGGAGAAAGTACTGCAGGTTGGAAATCTTTCTGGGAGTCGGGAGCGGCAATCGACCTGTCCGCCAGTAAAGATCCCCGCTGGAAAGAATTGGAGAGAAGGATCGTATTGTCCCAGTTCGTAATGAAGATAAATGAGGCAGGTTCGCTTCCTCCTCAGGAAAGCGGACTGGTCAATAACGGTTGGTACGGTCGTTTCCATTTTGAAATGATTTGGTGGCATGGTGTCCATTATGCGTTATGGAACCGTTGGGACTTGCTGGATAAATCGCTTTCCGTTTACCGCGATTATTTGCCGACTTCTGTAGAGAGGGCTAAAAGACAGGGTTATCAGGGTGCCCGTTGGCCGAAATGTACGGCAGATTTCGATCGTGAATGGCCTAACCTGATCCATGCGACACTGATCTGGCAACAACCTCATCCGATTTATTTTGCAGAGTTGGATTATAGATTGCATCCTACCCGGGAAACCCTGGAGAAATGGAAACAGGTTATTTTCGGTACGGCTGATTTTATGGCCGATTATGCTTTCTATGTGAAAGATCGGGATCAGTATGTCTTAGGTCCTCCTGTATTTATCGTTTCTGAAAATACAAAGCCTGAAGAAACGATGAATCCGGCCTTTGAACTGAGTTATTGGAAATTCGGTTTACGGGTAGCTAACGAATGGCGTAAACGTCTTTCACTTCCGGTAGAGGAAAACTGGAAGCGGGTCGAAGAAAAACTATCTCCGCTGCCGGTTGAAGACGGTGTATATGTGACCCATGAAGGTATTCAGGATATGTGGACCAAATATTCTTTTGAGCATCCGGCATTGATCGGAACCTATGGCATGCTGCCGGGAGACGGAGTCGATATACCGGTCATGGACAAGACATTATCCAAGGTTCATAATACCTGGAAATTGCATGATACGTGGGGATGGGATTTCCCGATGCTCGCCATGTGTGCGGCTCGTTTATCTCATCCGGATAAAGCGATTGATTACCTGCTGAATTACCCGGCTTTCGATTTTGACGAACATGGTCTTGTCGGAGGAGGCAGGGCACCTTTCCCTTATTTCCCCGGAAACGGTGGATTGCTCACGGCTATCGCTATGATGGCAGGCGGATGGGATGGTTGCCCGGCTATGAAGGCACCGGGTTTTCCTCAGGATGGTTCGTGGACTGTAAAATATGAAGGCTTTAATAAATCACTGTAAGTAGATACGGAGTTTGTCCTTTCAGGTTTCAGCCACCTTTCAGCCTTGTAAAACAAACGGTTTGGCTGAAGGGTGGCTGATTTGCCTTATTTTCTGTAATTTCCCGGTACCGGAGCATAAACCGGGAATTTGTGTAGCCCTTCTTTCTTCAATTTCCCCTCTTTTACCAATTCGGCCAGGCGGCGATTGGCTGTCCCTTTTGTGAATCCGCAGAGTTGCTGGAATTCCTGACGGGCGATCGATTCGTGAGTAGAGTAATAGCGGGTCAATAATTCGTCTATCTCTGCTGCCGAGCGGTTCTTCGAATGCTTTTTATAGACCGCCCTGACGAACCGGGTGGTGCTCAATTCTTTTTTCAACCCTATTTCCGGACGAAACGCCACCGACTTGAACTGGATGGATTCGGCGCGTATCTCCTTCGGATCTTTTATCGCAGGACATTGCAAAGTCATATCAAGATACCCCAGTCCCTTGATATGTATCCTGTTCCCTTCTTTCAGGTTACGAATAATCATTTTACTTAGCATGGTTATTGTTGCTTCCACATCACCGGTGGTCAGGCTGCTGGCATCGTGTATTTCTTCTGCAAGCATATCTGAGTCGACTGTGCCTCTCGGCACGATACGGGCGTGTAAGCGCGGTTTTCGATTGCTTCCTTTCGGTATGGGATTTTTTTAGAAGTCGTATTCTGCTGACATATTCTTACTGTATTAATGAATAATTCCTATCTGAATGCTTACTTATTTATCGTTTGACAATTATAAAGCGATCTTTTCACAATTGTAGATCGATTATTTGACAACTGTAAAACTTTCGTCCCACAATTGTCGAACGCTTACTGTTTCCTTACAAAAGTAACAGTTCTATATGACTTCTGCAATACTTGTTACCGACTTTTCCGGTAGATGAGATTGTAAGAAAATAGTTGCCTGTAAATTTGTAAAACCTTGATATACGGTAGTATATTCGTGGAAAACAACTAAATTAATCTATATGTATATGCTGAAAAAAATGATTGAAAAATGGTTTCGTCTGTTCATTGGACGGATGCTTGCCGGGAAAAATGATGTGGCGGAAACTATGTCGGAGAAAATATCTTCAAAGCAGCTTACTACATCCCTTAAGAAAGACGGTTCTATGCAAAAAGGGACCGGCATGATGGTCTGTATGGAGCAGTTTTTGGAAGAACAGTATGATTTTCGTTTCAACATGCTGACGGAAGAGACGGAATACAGGAAGCGGAACGTTCCTTCGGTTGGTTTCCACCCTGTAGGACAGCGCGAATTAAACAGTTTCTGTATCGAAGCGCGAAAAAACGGAATCGATTGCTGGGACAGGGATGTGTCGCGCTATGTGTTATCGGATAGTATTTCTGAATATCATCCGTTCCGTTTGTTTATGGAAGAATTGCCGGAATGGGACGGGACAGACCGGGTCATACCTTTGGCACGCCGGGTCTCATCGGACGGGTTGTGGGTGAGAGGGTTTCGCCGTTGGTTGCTGGGGATGGCGGCACAATGGCTGGGAACAGACCGCTTGCATTCGAACAGCGTTTCGCCGGTGTTGGTCAGCCGCGTGCAAGGTCGGCAAAAGTCTACTTTTTGTAAATTATTATTGCCCGGTGAGTTGAAACGATATTATACGGATTGTTTCGATTTGACGGCTCAATCTGCAGCCGAACGCAAACTGACTGAGTTCGGTTTGATCAATATGGATGAGTTCGATAAATTCACTTCCCGTAAGATGGCTTTGTTGAAGAATCTGATGCAGGTGGTCGATCCGTGTATTCGTAAGGCACATCAGAAAAGTTACCGTTCCTTGCCTCGCGTCGCTTCTTTTATTGCTACATCCAACCAGAAAGAGCTACTGACCGACCCGACCGGTAGCCGGCGTTTCCTTTGTGTGGAGATAGAACATAAAATTGATTGTTCTGCCATTGATTATCGCCAGCTTTATGCGCAACTGAAAGCAGAGTTGGCAGCAGGCGAACGCTATTGGTTCACTTCCGAAGAGGAGGTGGAGATCATGACGGCCAATGAGGCGTTTTATAAGCATCCGGTGGAAGAGGAGGTGTTCAAATCTTGTTTCCGTCCTGCCGGATATGGCGAGAAGGCGTTGATGTTATCTGCCGCGGAGATTTTCCTGCGATTGAAAAAGCACAATCCGGCAGCGATGCGTTCGGTATCGGCAGGTAATTTCGGAAAGCTTCTTTCTTCCCTGGGAATTGAACGGAAACATACTGAAAACGGTAATTTGTATCTGGTGGTAGCACAGGGGTAAAAGGCGTTTTTGGGGGTGAAAAAAGACAAATTAACATTTCTCCTCAAAAAGAGAGGAAATGCTCTTTGACGGAGAGTAAAACGGTATTAATCCATCTTTCAGTTTTATGGGCTGACAATCAGTGTGGTAAGTTGGCTGAAACCTGAAAGGTTGATTGTGTTATTATATATGTACACGTACATTAATCTATATCTATACTTCAATTTAACATTTGGGTGGATTTAGAAAAATGCGAAAGTAATAATCTGATATCCAGAATATAAGTGCAGAAAAAATGATGAAAAGTGATGACTGAATTAAACGTCCCTTTTTTCTCGTCAACAAAAGTAATCATTCCTTTCAAATCTACAATCCTTTTTGAGTAAAAATTATCTTTCCTATATTCTTTCTTATCAGTTAGATAACAATCCTAGTACAAAAAAGCGGTTTTTTATTACGAAGTCAAAATGGACTCTAAAAAATGACGAGAAAAAAGGGACGTTTAATCTAGTCATTAACATTTGAATGTCCGACAGAATACAGAACATTACGAACATTAGTATTAATATTAAATTTAGAATTATGAACAAAAAGTTTTCTACGTTAGTAGTTGGCGCGATGTTGTGTTCAGCAGTTGGCGCTTCTGCTCAGATTCAAAATTCTGTTTCAGCCAATGTGCCGGACAATTTTGGTTATGAATGGAAGACCCTTTCACATTTTGTGATGGCAGATACTTTGCACAAAGCTCCAGCTTATCCTTTTGATGTTACCGAAATTAAAGATTATACGGCTGGTAACATTTTGTATCAATTATCAAATGCAGCAGGTGACAGCGTATTGGTACAGTTGCGTGATAAAGAAACAGGTGCTCTTTACCTGAAAATGGATTCTATCAGCAAAGCTCCTCTGAACTACTCATTGTGGAGAGTGAAAGTAGATGCTGCCGATGGTGTTAGCGGTGCTAAATTTACATTTACAAATGCTGAAACCGGTGTTGATCTGATTTTTGATGATCAGACAGATAACAGTAATGTATTAGCTTCTGCAACAGCTAATCTGAGTGTTGCAGATAAAGACTCTACAATTTTGAATGGTTGCCAGAACAAATGGCAGTGGTATAACAGTGCAACTAATAATGGTGCTGCTATTTCTACTCCGACAGCTGTGTTTGCTTATTTTGGTGCAAACAATGACCATGTTATGGTAATGCAGCTGAATGACAAAGGTCAGGTAGTAGCTGTTAAATATCCGAGAACAGTAGTTGGTGCAACAGGTGTAAGTGCTATTACTGATGCTTTGAAATTACGTCCGAGATTGGCTTCTCCGCTTGTATTGGATCCTTTGGCTTTAAACACTTTGGTTGATTTTAATGCCGATGGTACATTTAAATTGAAATCTTCTGCAAATCCTACAATTGCCTCTGAATTTATCAGTGGTGAATTTAAGGCTGTTTCAGCAGATGCCTTCTTGAAAGCTCCTGTGGCTTTTGCAACTGGCGTATCTGCTATTTCTGATCAGTTTGCTCAGGATACATTAGGTCTGAACAGTGCTGACAGCTTGAATCTGTATGTAGCACTTCAGAGTAAAACCGATGCAACTAAGTATATGATGGTTGACTCTGTACCGGAAAGTGGTTTTAACGACTATGTGCCACTTAAGTTTAGAACATATGATAAAGCGACATCTTTATTGAGCGATACGATCCTTGCTACTCGTTTCTTGTATAAGTTTACTTATTATGCGTCAGAGGATAGCCTAGTTATCGAACCGTTGAATGCTCTTCCTATGGCTTCGATAGGTGACAAATATGTTTGGAGAAACAAAGGTATCGCTTATAACTCATATTATAACAACAGAAGAGAGTTCTTGGCAGCTGATAATAAACCTATTAGCGATTTACGCGATGCAGCTCAAGATAGTGTTGTTGTCACTTTGGTTAAATTAGGTAATGAAACAGCTTTGACTGCTTATAATAATGGTGGAACTTCTGTTACAACTCCGAAATTTAACTTTGATGGCAGAGACTTATCAACAAAATGGTTACAGCGTGCAACTTTGACTGAAGGTTTGAACTATATCATGACTGGTGGCAAGTATGTTGTAGCTAATTTGGTTGGCTGGACTCAATATGATGTTCCTACTGAAGCTCAGAAGTTTGTTTATATGCCTGCCACAATGTGGGATGTTCAACAAATTGGTTGTGAAGCAGATGCTACTTCTCCTGTACAGATTGCAAACCGTGAATTTGCAAATGAAGTATTCAAAGGTCAGCTTTATAAAGATGCTACAGGTAAGGTCTTTATCATCGATAATAATTATAATACTGCTATTGATAATATATCAGTGAAATCGCTGTATAATAAAGATGGTTATGATATTACTACTGTTGTTGACAAAGATGGCGCTGCCGCTGCAGCAATTATTGCAAGTGATTATCATGGTTACAGACATTTGAGCAGTAATGAATTGGCCTATAATGAATTTAAGTTGAAATATAATGTTACAGACAATTTGACTGGCGGTAAAGATGCTTTGGTTGCTGTAGATAAAGATATGAATTTCGTTGCTACAACCGATGGTTCTTCTACTTATTTCCAGGTAGAACAGATTGAAGGTGCTCCGACGAATTTCGGTACTAATTATTCTACAACATCTCAGTTGAAAAAATATGCTTACAAATTGAAAGTCAGAGATGCTAATCTGATAGATAATGATAAGTGTTATGTATATCTGGCCGAAATTACACAGAGCGATGGTACTAAGAGATCTTATTATAAAGCTTATACACCGGAACAGGCTGCTGCTAATAATGCAACACTCGCTAAATTCTATTTGAAGAATGATCAGGTAGATACGGAACGTGAATATTATACATTGGTTGACACTGTAGGTAGTACTCTTTCTTCAGGTGTATTAGAAAATGCTCACCGTGTTGCATTGGGTGATGGTGTTCAGCACATGACTTCTGTCAACTTGAGAAACTATGTAACTGATGATATCGACGCTTTCGCATTAATTGATGCTTCTCGTAACTTGTATCAAAATGTTGATGATTTGAGCGGCAAAACAGTTAAGGTCTATCGTGAAAGACAAGGTAATTCAACTGAATGTTTGTATGAAAATTCAACGAGTGGTTTCAACTTCCTAGGAATAGGTACTGGAACAGACTTTAAACCGGGTGAAAATTACACAACAGCTCTGTATTTGCATGCAATAGGTGGTGAACATATGCCACAATATATGTTGGGTGTTGCTACAGGTACTGTTGAAGATGGAAAGTGGTGTGATAAACACGGATACAATCCTACTTGTTCAGGTGAACATTTTGAACCGGTTGATTATAAAGGATATTTGTATGGACGTTTCTTGGTTAATCTGAATGATTCAACTGACAATGCTTACATGTGGAATGATGTATATACTCGTCTTGCCTTCATGGAAGGTGTTATCAAAGATGGTGTATTCTATCAGGTAAATGCCGGAAATGGTTATACTTTAGCTTCTTTAAGTGAAAAGTATGGTGTAATAGCTCCTGCAGACTTCAATGATAATACAAAACTTGTTCCGACAACTCTGACAAAAGATGTTCATGCTAACTGCTTGTTCTCTTTACGTAAGATTACAGATGATGGTGAGGATTTCTTACTGGAAACTAATCTGGATGGTGTATCTGGTATCGGTTCATTCAAGGGTGCTTGGGTGAAGATTGAAAATGGTGTTCCTGTATTGGCTAAATCTAAAGAAGAAGTTGGCGGTAGCCATGACGGTGATGAAGCTAAGGTAGACGAACTTGTTAAGCAGGCTCAGGTATTTAGCTTGAAGGATGCTGAAGGTGAAATTGCAACAGATAACGAATCAATTTCTTCAACATCTGAAGTTAGTGTAATTGCTGCAAAAGGTTCTGTTAGAGTATTGAACGCAATAGGTAAATCTGTTAAAATTACAAACTTGTTGGGTCAAACAGTCGCTGAAACAATCGCTACATCAAATGATGTTGAGGTAAATGCTCCTACTGGTATCGTTGTAGTAGCTGTCGAAGGCGAAACTGCTGTAAAAGCAATCGTGAAATAAGAATTAGAGAAGGAGCTTTCCTTCTTTAAATAATCAAATAATTAGAACTACGTAGTTTGGTTGTATGCATATTTATGCATTGCTGGATTAAGTAGCCTGTGAGAGGTGAACAAGTAGTTTTTAATACTAAAGTAAAAAAATAAAGTTCTTCTGTTAGTATCCCTGTGAAGAGAGAAGGCAGACACAAGACAAGCCCCGTTGGTTTTAAGCCAGCGGGGTTTTGTTGTTAAATAATAATAAATAGTTTGAATTCACCTGTTCTATAACAGAAACAAACGGGAACTATTATGTAACTTTGCACCGTTTTTAGCGCAAATTATGTAGAAAAACACCCGTAACTCGTTGGTTATACGGAAATAATGCGTATCTTTGCAGCCTGAAATAGAAAAAAGAGATAAATATAATTATAACACATTCAAAGTTTAAAAAGAAAAAGAAATGCCTACAATTCAGCAATTAGTTAGAAAAGGAAGGGAAACTTTGGTGGTAAAAGGTAAATCACCTGCATTGGATGCTTGTCCTCAGAGACGTGGCGTTTGTGTACGTGTTTACACTACAACACCGAAAAAGCCTAACTCTGCAATGCGTAAAGTAGCGAGAGTTCGTTTGACAAATGGTAAAGAAGTAAACTCTTACATTCCGGGAGAAGGACACAACCTGCAGGAACACTCAATCGTATTAGTACGTGGTGGTCGTGTAAAGGACCTTCCTGGTGTACGTTATCACATTGTACGTGGTACCTTGGATACAGCTGGCGTTAACGGTCGTACTCAGCGTCGTTCTAAATACGGTGCAAAACGTCCTAAAGCAGGTGCTGCTCCAGCAAAAGGAAAGAAGTAAAAATCACCCTTTCAAACTGAGAATTTAAATTAAGTATTAAAGCTGGTTTGAGTTATTTGGATAGGCTATAAGGTTGAGTAAATGGTTCAGCGGAACCGTTGAAGACAAAATTAAAAAGGCAACCAAAGACAAAAACGAAATTTTTGAAACAAAATGAGAAAAGCAAAACCAAAGAAAAGACAGATCCTCCCGGATCCTGTTTTCGGTGATGTAAAGGTTACGAGATTCGTTAACCATTTAATGTATGATGGCAAGAAAAATACTGCCTTCGAAATTTTCTATTCCGCTCTGGAAAACGTTAAGGCTAAATTGCCTAACGAAGAAAAGTCTGCTCTCGAAATTTGGAAAGCTGCACTCGACAATATTACTCCTCAAGTCGAAGTGAAGTCACGCCGTGTAGGTGGTGCTACTTTCCAGGTACCTACTGAAATTCGCCCCGATCGTAAAGAATCAATTTCTATGAAGAACCTTATTATCTTCTCACGTAAGAGAGGTGGTAAGACGATGTCTGACAAGCTGTCTGCAGAGATTGTAGATGCTTTCAACAACCAGGGTGGCGCATTCAAAAGAAAAGAAGATATGCATCGTATGGCTGAAGCTAACCGTGCATTCGCTCACTTCAGATTTTAATTTAGCATAAAGGATATACAATGGCAAACGATAAACAATTAATGTTTACAAGAAACATCGGTATCATGGCGCACATCGATGCAGGTAAGACTACGACTTCTGAGCGTATTCTTTTCTACACAGGTTTGACGCATAAGATCGGTGAAACACATGATGGTACTGCTACCATGGACTGGATGGCTCAGGAGCAGGAACGTGGTATTACAATTACTTCTGCCGCTACAACTACATTCTGGAACTACTTGGGTAACAAGTATAAGATCAACCTGATCGATACTCCGGGGCACGTTGACTTTACAGTAGAGGTTGAACGTTCTCTTCGTGTACTGGACGGTGCTGTTGCTACTTTTTGTGCAGTGGGTGGTGTTGAACCCCAGTCTGAAACCGTATGGCGTCAGGCTGATAAATATAATGTACCTCGTATCGGTTACGTGAACAAAATGGACCGTTCAGGTGCAAACTACTACGAAGTGATCCGTCAGATGAAGGATGTACTGGGCGCTCGTCCATGTCCTATCCAGATTCCTATCGGTGCTGAAGAAACTTTCAAAGGTGTAGTAGACTTGGTTAAAATGAAAGCTATTTTCTGGCATGACGAATCAATGGGTGCTGAATATAGCGTAGAAGAAATCCCTGCTGATCTGCAAGCTGAAGCTGAAGAATGGCGTGATAAGATGTTGGAGGCTCTGGCAGAATGCGATGACGCTTTGATGGAAAAATATTTTGATAATCCTTCTACTATAACTGAAGAAGAAATCAATGTAGCGATCCGCAAAGGAACATTGGCTATGCAGATCAATCCGATGACTTGTGGTTCTTCTTTCAAGAATAAGGGTGTTCAGACTCTGTTGGATGCAGTTTGTGCATATCTGCCGTCTCCGGAAGATACTCCTGCTATCGAAGGTACAGATCCTAGTGATCCTGAAAAAGTGATTATCCGCAAGCCGTTGTTCGAAGAACCGATGACAGCTTTGGCATTTAAGATCGCAACAGACCCGTATGTAGGTCGTCTGTGCTTCTTCCGTGTATATGCAGGTGCTATCAATGCCGGTTCTTATGTATTGAATACCCGCTCTGGTAAAAAAGAACGTATCTCTCGTTTGTTCCAGATGCACTCAAACAAACAGAACCCGATGGAAATGATCGGTTGTGGTGATATTGGTGCAGGTGTTGGTTTCAAAGATATTCGTACAGGTGATACGCTGTGTGACGAAAATCATCCGATCACACTGGAATCTATGGACTTCCCGGATCCGGTTATCGGTATCGCTGTAGAGCCTAAGACTCAGAAAGACATGGATAAACTGGGTATGGGATTGGCTAAATTGGCTGAAGAAGACCCGACATTCCGTGTACAGACTAACGAAGATACAGGTCAGACTGTTATTAGCGGTATGGGTGAGCTTCACCTGGATATTATCGTTGACCGTCTGCGCCGCGAATTTAAGGTTGAATGTAATCAGGGTAAACCTCAGGTTACTTACAAAGAAGCTATCACTAAATCTGTTGAACTTCGTGAAGTTTATAAGAAACAGTCTGGTGGTCGTGGTAAATTTGCTGATATCATCGTTCGCGTTGAGCCGGCTGACGAAAGCTTCGAAGGAACTCTGCAGTTCATCGACGAAGTAAAAGGTGGTAACATTCCTAAGGAATTTATCCCGTCAGTACAGAAAGGTTTTGAAAAAGCTATGAAGAACGGTATCCTTGCCGGTTATCCGTTGGATAAACTGAAAGTGACTTTGATCGATGGTTCATTCCACCCGGTTGACTCTGACCAGTTGTCTTTCGAGATCGCAGGTATCCAGGCATTCAAGAGTGCTTCTGAAAAAGCAGGTCCTGCTTTGATGGAACCGATCATGCAGATGGAAGTTGTTACTCCGGAAGAAAGTATGGGTGATGTTATCGGTGACTTGAACAAACGTCGCGGCCAGGTAGAAGGTATGGAAACAAGCCGTACCGGTGCACGTGTAGTGAAAGCTAAAGTACCTCTGGCTGAAACATTCGGTTATGTAACAGCTCTTCGTACTATCACTTCAGGTCGTGCAACATCTTCAATGCAGTTCTCTCACTATGCTCAGGTATCCTCTTCTATTGCTAAGCAGGTACTGACAGAAGTACAGGGTCGTGCTGATTTGATCAAATAATTTAGAAACATATATAACAATATGAGCCAAAAGATCAGAATTAAATTAAAGTCTTACGATTATTCTCTGGTAGACAAGTCTGCCGAGAAGATCGTGAAGACGGTAAAGGCTACAGGTGCTGTTGTTAGCGGACCGATTCCCCTGCCTACACACAAACGTATCTTTACTGTGAACCGCTCTACTTTCGTTAATAAGAAATCTCGTGAGCAGTTCGAACTATCATCTTATAAAAGATTGATAGATATCTATAGCTCAACTGCAAAAACAGTTGACGCATTGATGAAGCTGGAATTACCCAGCGGTGTTGAAGTAGAAATTAAAGTGTGAGTTATTTAAAAATTAAGTGAAATGCCAGGATTATTAGGAAAAAAAATCGGAATGACATCCGTTTTCAGTGCCGAGGGAAAGAATCTTCCATGCACTGTTATCGAAGTGGGTCCTTGTGTTGTTACACAGATCAAGACTTTGGAGAAAGATGGCTATGAAGCTGTACAGTTGGGTTTCGAAGACAAAAAAGAGAAACACACAACGCAGCCGGAAATGGGTCACTTCAAAAAAGCCGGTGTAACTCCCAAGAGATACTTGGCCGAGTTCAAGAATTTTGAAACTGCATACAATCTGGGTGACGTGATCACTGTGGATTATCTGGAAGATGCAGGTTTTGTTGATGTAGTAGGTACATCAAAAGGTAAAGGTTTCCAGGGTGTAGTAAAACGTCATGGTTTCGGTGGTGTAGGTCAGACTACTCACGGTCAGCATAACCGTTTGCGTGCTCCCGGTGGTATCGGTGCTTGTTCTTACCCTGCAAAGGTATTCAAGGGCATGCGTATGGCCGGACAGATGGGTAATGAACGTGTAACAGTTCAGAACCTGGAAGTGATCAAGGTAATGCCGGAACATAATCTTTTATTGGTTAAAGGATCTGTTCCAGGAGCAAAAGGTTCAATCGTATTAATTGAAAAGTAATGGAACTGAGCGTATTTAATATTAAAGGTGAAGATACCGGAAGAAAGGTAACTTTGAACGATGCTATCTTCGGCATTGAACCAAATGATCATGCCATTTACCTGGATGTAAAACAGTATTTGGCTAACCAGCGTCAGGGTACTCACAAATCGAAAGAAAGAAGTGAGATCTCTGGTAGTACACGCAAACTGATCCGTCAGAAAGGTGGTGGTGGAGCCCGTCGTGGTGATATCAACTCTCCAGTATTGGTTGGTGGTGCTCGCGTTTTCGGTCCGAAACCGAGAGATTATGAGTTCAAATTGAACAAGAAGGTAAAGGGTCTGGCTCGTAAGTCTGCATTGGCTTATAAAGCTAAAAATAATGCAATTGTAGTTATTGAGGATTTCGCTCTGGAAGCTCCGAAAACTAAAGAATTTGTAACAATTGCTAAAAACCTGAAAGTGGCTGATAAAAAGTTACTTATGGTTTTACCGGAGAAAAATAATTTTGTATATTTGTCGGCTCGTAATTTAGAAAAGACAAGTGTTATAACAGCCTCTGAATTAAACACATACAAAGTGCTTGATGCAGCTAATTTGGTTTTGACTGAGAGCTCTGTTGCTGTTATAGAAAAACTTTTTAATGCATAAGGAGTAAAGAAATGGGAATTATCATTAAACCTATAGTAACAGAGAAGCAAACAGCGATTACAGAAAAAATGGCTAATCGCTATGGTTTTCGTGTTTCTCCTGATGCCAACAAGTTGGAGATCAAAAAAGCTGTACAGGATATGTATAATGTAACCGTAGTTGATGTTAACACCATCAACTACTCTGGCAAGCAGAAAAGCCGTTATACAAAATCAGGTATTATCAATGGTAAACAGTCAGCTTTTAAGAAGGCAATCGTAACGTTGAAAGAAGGAGAAACAATTGATTTCTTTAGTAATATCTAAAAAAAGAAATGGGAATACGTAAATTAAAGCCCACAACACCGGGGCAGAGACACAAAGTTATTGGTGCATTTGATAAAATCACTGCAAGTACACCAGAGAAGTCTCTTGTGGTAGGTAAGAGCAGTACTGGTGGTCGTAACAACACAGGTAAGATGACTATGCGTTATCTTGGTGGCGGTCACAAACAAAAGTACAGAATTATCGACTTCAAGAGAAATAAAGATGGCATTCCTGCAACAGTAAAGTCTATCGAGTACGATCCAAATCGTACTTCTCGTATTGCTTTATTGTATTATGCTGACGGAGCAAAGAGCTATATTATTGCTCCGAACGGCTTGGAAGTTGGCCAGACAGTGGTTTCAGGTAGCGATGCCGCTCCTGAGGTAGGTAATACTTTGCCGATGGCAAATATTCCCGTTGGTACTATTATTCACAATATTGAGCTTCGTCCTGGACAGGGTGCTAAAATGGTACGTTCTGCAGGTGCATTTGCTCAGTTGACTTCTAAAGAAGGTGCTTATGCAATTATTAAGATGCCTTCTGGCGAAACCAGAAAGATTCTTGCTGCATGTAAGGCTACAATTGGTAGTGTAGGTAACTCAGACCATGGTCTTGAAAAATCAGGTAAAGCCGGTCGCTCTAGATGGTTAGGTCGTCGTCCTCACAACCGTGGTGTTGTAATGAACCCGGTTGATCACCCAATGGGTGGTGGTGAAGGTCGTGCTTCCGGAGGTCATCCAAGATCTCGTACAGGCTTGTATGCTAAGGGCTTGAAGACAAGAGCTCCGAAGAAGCATTCTTCAAAGTATATTATTGAAAGAAGAAAGAAATAATCTGATTAATTAAGTAAACTATGAGTCGTTCACTAAAAAAAGGCCCGTATATTAACGTAAAGCTGGAAAAGAAAGTCTTGACTATGAATGAGTCAGGAAAGAAAGCTGTAGTTAAGACATGGGCAAGAGCTTCAATGATCTCGCCTGATTTCGTAGGCCATACTATTGCAGTTCATAATGGAAATAAATTTATTCCTGTTTTTGTAACCGAGAATATGGTAGGTCACAAGCTGGGAGAGTTTTCTCCTACTCGTACGTTCCGTGGACACGCCGGTAACAAGAAAAAATAAGTATCGGTAGTAACAGGAATTCAGGAATCTGAAAATAAAAAGAATCAATAAAAATGGGTGCTAGAAAAAGAATATCAGCTGAAGCAAGAAAAGAAGCCCAAAAGACCATGTACTTCGCAAAGTTGCGTAACGTACCTACTTCTCCGCGTAAGATGCGTCTCGTTGTAGACATGATCCGCGGTATGGAAGTATTCCGTGCGCTTGGTGTTTTGAAGTTTTCTAACAAGGAAGCTGCAGCAAGAGTAGAAAAATTGCTTCGTTCAGCAATTGCCAATTGGGAGCAGAAAAATGAACGTAAAGCAGAAACTGGTGAGTTGTTTGTTTCTTCAATCAGCGTAGATTGCGCTACTACATTGAAGAGAATGCGTCCGGCTCCCCAGGGTAGAGGATACAGAATTCGTAAACGTTCGAACCATGTAACCTTGTTTGTTGATACACTTAGTAAAAACGATAGTCAAAATTAATTGTAGATGGGACAAAAAGTTAATCCGGTTAGTAATCGTTTAGGAATCATCCGTGGTTGGGATTCCAATTGGTATGGCGGCAAAAATTACGGAGATACTTTGCTGGAAGATAGCAAGATCCGTAAATACTTGAATGCTCGTCTTGCTAAAGCTAGTGTATCTCGTATCGTTATTGAACGTACGCTTAAGTTGATCACAATAACAGTTTGCACATCACGTCCGGGCATTATCATCGGTAAAGGTGGTCAGGAAGTTGATAAATTGAAAGAAGAGTTGAAAAAGATTACCGACAAAGAAGTTCAGATCAACATCTTTGAGGTAAAAAGACCCGAATTAGACGCAGTTATTGTTGCAAACAATATTGCACGTCAGCTTGAAGGAAAAATTGCTTACCGTCGCGCTATCAAGATGGCTATCGCCTCTACCATGAGAATGGGTGCCGAAGGTATTAAAGTGCAAGTATCTGGTCGTTTGAATGGTGCTGAAATGGCCCGTTCTGAAATGTACAAAGAAGGAAGAACTCCGTTACACACTCTGAGAGCAGATATCGATTACGCTTTGGCTGAAGCGTTGACGAAAGTTGGCTTGCTGGGTATTAAGGTATGGATCTGCCGTGGTGAAGTTTATGGTAAGAGAGATCTTGCTCCTTCATTCACTGCTTCTAAAGATTCAGGCCGCAGAAATGAGAATGCCGGTGGCAACAGAGGAGATAAGAACTTCAAGAGAAAAAAAGCTAATCGTTAAACGTTAGAATTAAGAAGAGATGTTACAACCAAAGAAAACCAAGTTCAGAAGACAGCAGAAAGGCCGCATGAAGGGTGAAGCTCAACGTGGCAACCAGCTGGCATTCGGTTCGTTTGGTATAAAAGCGTTAGAGAATAAATGGATTACCGGTCGCCAGATTGAAGCTGCCCGTATCGCGGTAACTCGTTATATGCAACGTCAAGGTCAGGTTTGGGTTCGGATTTTCCCGGATAAACCTATTACAAAGAAACCGGCCGAAGTACGTATGGGTAAAGGTAAAGGTAACCCGGAAGGATTTGTTGCACCTGTTACTCCAGGTCGTCTTATTTTCGAAATCGAAGGTGTTCCCTTTGATGTTGCAAAAGAAGCATTGCGCTTAGCGGCTCAGAAGCTTCCTGTAACAACGAAATTTGTTGTGAGACGTGATTATGATATGGCTAATCAAAATGCGTAATTGTTATGAAGATTGCAGAAATTAGAGAATTAAGCACAAAAGAATTGCTTGAAAGAGTAGATGCTGAGGTTGCTGCCTACGATCAGAAGGTTATTAACCACACTATCTCTCCGACAGACAACCCTGCTCAGATTAAACAACAACGCAGGATGATTGCGCGCATGAAAACAGAATTGCGCCAGAGAGAACTTAACAACAAATAATTGAGCCTGATGGAAACTAGAAATTTAAGAAAAGAAAGAACGGGCGTGGTTACTAGCAACAAGATGGATAAAAGCATCACTGTTGCTATTAAATGGAAGGAAAAACACCCCATTTATGGTAAGTTCGTTAACAAAACGAAGAAATATCATGCTCACGACGAAAAGAACGAGTGCAATATCGGTGATACCGTAAAAATTATGGAAACTCGTCCTTTGAGCAAAACAAAGAGATGGAGACTTGTTCAAATAATCGAAAGAGCTAAGTAACATGATACAACAAGAATCTAGACTAGTAGTAGCAGATAACAGTGGCGCAAAAGAATGTTTATGTATCCGTGTATTAGGCGGTACAAGAAAGCGTTACGCTTCTGTTGGGGATGTAATTGTAGTTGCAATTAAGAGTGTAATCCCATCAAGTGATGTGAAGAAGGGTGCTGTTTCTAAGGCTATCATTGTTCGCACTAAAAAAGAAATCCGTCGCCCGGATGGTTCATACATCCGTTTCGATGATAACGCTTGCGTATTGTTGAATGCCGGTGGTGATATTCGTGGAAGCCGTATCTTTGGTCCGGTTGCCAGAGAACTTCGTGCAACAAATATGAAAATTGTTTCACTTGCACCTGAAGTACTTTAATTCGTAAAATTTAAGGTAATGAGTAAATTACATATCAAAAAAGGCGATATAGTTTTTGTTAATACCGGCGAAGACAAAGGTAAAACAGGTCGTGTTTTACAGGTACTCGTAGACGAGAACCGTGCTATTGTTGAAGGTGTTAACATGGTATCAAAGCATACTAAGCCTAATGCAAAGAATCCGCAAGGAGGAATTGAAAAGAAAGAAGCTCCTATTCATCTTTCAAACCTGAACGTGGTTGACCCGAAAACTGGAAAACCGACACGTATCGGACGTAAAGAAAATGCTGAAGGTGCTTTAGTTCGTTATTCTAAAAAATCAGGGGAGGAAATTAAGTAATGAGCAATACTGCCAGTCTTAAAAAAGAATATCAGGACAGAATTGTTCCTGCTTTGACGAAAGAGTTCGGATATAAGTCGGTAATGCAGGTTCCCGTACTGAAAAAGATTGTTATCAATCAGGGATTAGGTATGGCTGCTGCTGATAAGAAGATCATCGATATCGCAATCAGCGAATTGTCTACAATTACAGGTCAGAAAGCTGTTGCAACAGTTTCTAAAAAGGATATCTCAAACTTTAAGTTGCGTAAAAAAATGCCGATCGGTGTGATGGTAACATTGCGTCGTGAGCAGATGTACGAATTTTTGGAAAGATTAGTTCGTATCGCTCTTCCGCGTATTCGTGACTTCAAAGGTATTGAAAGTAAGTTAGATGGTAGAGGTAATTATACCATGGGTATTCAGGAACAAATCATTTTTCCTGAAATAAATATCGATAATATTACTAAAATATTAGGAATGAATATTACCTTTGTGACCTCTGCGAAAACAGATGAAGAAGGGTATGCTCTGTTGAGAGAATTTGGGTTGCCTTTTAAAAATGCAAAAAAAGACTAAGTTATGGCTAAGGAATCAATGAAAGCCCGCGAGGTTAAAAGAGCAAAGCTTGTGGCTAAATATGCAGCTAAAAGAGCTGAACTGAAGGCTGCCGGCGACTATGAAGCTCTGCAGGCTTTACCTAAAAATGCTTCTCCTGTACGTTTGCACAATCGTTGCAAGATCACAGGACGTCCGAAAGGGTATGTACGCCAGTTCGGCATTTCACGTATTCAATTCCGTGAAATGGCATCCAATGGTTTAATCCCGGGTGTAAAGAAAGCAAGTTGGTAAGTTTTTTTATTTAAATATTGTCCGGGTGGCCGGATCAATTTAATTCATTTATATATGACAGATCCTATTGCAGATTATTTGACAAGATTGCGTAACGCAATCAAAGCGAAGCACAGAGTTGTTGAAGTGCCGGCGTCAAATTTAAAGAAAGAGATCACTAAGATCCTCTTCGAAAAGGGTTACATTCTTAATTTTAAGTTTGTAGAAGATGGTCCTCAGGGTACAATTAAGATTGCCCTGAAGTATGACCTGGTAAACAAAGTGAATGCAATCAAGAAGCTTCAGAGAGTTTCTACTCCAGGTTTGCGTAAGTACACTGGTTACAAAGAAATGCCGAGAGTATTGAATGGTTTAGGTATTGCCGTTCTTTCTACTTCTAAGGGTGTGATGACTGACAAAGAAGCCCGCGATCTTAAAATCGGTGGTGAAGTATTATGTTATGTTTATTAATTAGGAGGAAAGAAGAATGTCAAGAATAGGAAAATTACCAATTCATGTGCCAGCCGGTGTAACGGTTACGATTAAGGATAGCGTAGTGACTGTAAAAGGTCCTAAGGGCGAAATGACTCAGGCTGTTAATCCTGATATTAATGTAACTCTGGAAGATGGAGTTATTCATTTAACAAGACCGACAGACGACAAGAACCATCGCGCATTACATGGTTTATATCGTTCTTTGATCAACAATATGGTGATCGGTGTATCTGAAGGATACAAAAAAGAACTGGAACTGGTGGGTGTTGGTTATCGTGTGTCTAACACAGGACAGTTACTGGATCTTTCTTTAGGTTATACTCACAATATTTATTTGCAGTTACCGAAAGAAGTGAAAGTTGAAACGAAGACTGAGAGAAATAAGAATCCTCTTATTATCCTTGAATCAGCTGATAAACAATTAATAGGTCAGATTTGTGCAAAGATTCGTTCATTCAGAATGCCGGAACCGTATAAAGGTAAGGGTATTAAGTTTGTGGGTGAAGAAATTCGCAGAAAGTCTGGTAAATCAGCAGGTAAGTAATCTACGTAAACTGAAATTATCATGACAACGAAGGAAGAAAGAAGATTAAAAATAAAACGAGGTATACGTGGCAAAGTTTCAGGAACTCCTGAATGTCCGCGCCTTACTGTGTTTAGAAGCAACAAGCAGATCTATGCACAGGTTATAGATGATACTACAGGTAAAACTTTGGCTGCTGCTTCATCTTTGAAATTAGATGTTAAGGCTCCTAAAAAAGAAATCGCTGCCCAGGTTGGTGGATTGATCGCTAAAAGCGCTCAGGAAGCTGGTGTAAAGGCTGTAGTTTTTGACCGTAACGGTTACCTGTATCATGGGAGAATTAAAGAATTAGCAGATGCTGCACGTAACGGCGGCCTTAAATTTTAATGAAGATGGCAGGAGTTAATAATAGAGTTAAATCGACCAACGACTTAGAGTTGAAGGACAGATTGGTTGCAATCAACCGCGTAACTAAAGTAACAAAAGGTGGACGTACTTTTAGTTTTGCTGCTATTGTAGTAGTAGGAAACGAAGATGGTATCATCGGTTGGGGCTTAGGTAAAGCCGGTGAAGTAACGACAGCTATCGCTAAAGGTGTAGAAGCTGCTAAAAAGAATTTGATCAAGGTTCCTGTTCACAAAGGTACTATTCCTCACGAACAGCTTGCTAAATTCGGTGGCGCACAGGTATTGATCAGACCGGCATCTCACGGTACCGGAGTAAAAGCCGGTGGTGCTATGCGTGCTGTATTAGAAAGTGTTGGTATTACTGACGTTTTGGCAAAATCAAAAGGATCTTCAAACCCTCACAACTTAGTAAAAGCTACTATTGCTGCTTTGGGTGAATTGAGAAGTCCGTTTACTGTTGCTCAGAACAGGGGTATTGCTGTTGAAAAAGTGTTTAGAGGTTAATTAGGGAGGAAAAATTATGGCAACTATTAAAATTAAACAAGTTAAGAGTAGAATTAAATGCCCGAAAGACCAAAAAAGAACACTTGATGCACTGGGCCTGACAAAATTGAACCGTGTAGTAGAACATGAAGCTACTCCGGCTATCTTGGGCATGGTTGAGAAAGTGAAACATTTGGTTTCAGTAGAAAAGTAATAATTGGTTGAAAAAATAAATTATAAGATATGAACTTATCAAATTTAAAACCTGCTGAAGGATCTACTAAGACCAGAAAAAGAATCGGCCGTGGTCCGGGTTCAGGATTAGGAGGTACTTCAACAAGAGGTCATAAAGGAGCAAAGTCTAGATCTGGTTATTCAAGAAAGATCGGATTTGAAGGTGGTCAGATGCCAATTCAGAGACGTTTGCCTAAATTTGGTTTCAAGAATATTAACCGTGTGGAATATAAAGCTATCAATATCGCAACATTACAGTTAATGGCTGAATCTCAGAACATAACTAAGATTGGTGTTGATGAATTGATCGAAGCTGGTTTTATTTCTGCATCTCAACAGGTTAAAATTCTTGGTAATGGTAGCCTTACTGCTAAATTAGAAGTTGAAGCTCACGCTTTCTCTAAGAGTGCAGAAGCAGCTATCCAGGCCGCAGGTGGAACTGTTGTTAAACTCTAAGTCATGAGAGCAGTTGAAACAATAAAAAATATCTGGAAGATTGAGGATCTGAGAAATCGGATCCTCACCACTCTTTTATTGGTGGCTATATATCGCTTCGGAACGTATGTAGTGCTTCCTGGTATTGATCCTCAAGCGTTAACCGCTTTACAGGCGCAGACAAGAGGCGGATTGCTTGCACTGTTGGATATGTTTTCAGGTGGTGCATTTTCTAATGCTTCTATTTTTGCATTGGGTATTATGCCCTATATTTCCGCTTCAATTGTTATGCAGTTGTTAGCCATTGCAGTTCCTTCTTTCCAGAAATTGCAGAGAGAAGGAGAGAGTGGTCGTAGAAAGATCAATCAGTGGACTCGCTATTTGACAGTAGCTATCCTGTTATTCCAGGGACCTACTTATCTGGTGAACTTAAGCGTTCAGCTTAAAGCCGCTGGAGCAGCATTACCTCCGGGTATCCTGTTCACCGTTTCTTCTACTATTATTCTGGCTGCAGGAAGTATGTTTATCTTATGGCTAGGTGAAAGAATTACAGATAAAGGTGTTGGAAATGGTATTTCATTTATCATTTTGATTGGTATCATAGCCCGTCTGCCGCATTCATTGTTCCAGGAATTTATTTCAAGAACAAGTGAAAAAACTGGTGGTCTGGTTATGTTCTTGTTTGAAATGCTGTTTCTTTTACTTGTTATTGCCGGTGCTATTTTATTGGTTCAGGGAACTCGTAAAGTACCCGTACAGTATGCTAAGAGAATCATAGGTAACAAACAGTATGGTGGTGCTCGTCAGTATATTCCTTTAAAGGTGAATGCTGCAAACGTAATGCCTATCATCTTTGCTCAGGCAATTATGTTTATTCCTATTTCTATTGTAGGATTCTCCAGTACTGGTGATCAGAGTGGTTTTTGGGCTGCATTTATGGATAATACCGGTTTCTGGTATAACTTTGTCTTTGCAGTATTGATTATCCTCTTTACTTATTTCTATACAGCTATCACGATCAATCCGACGCAGATGGCTGATGATTTGAAGAGAAACAATGGATTTATTCCGGGTGTTAAACCGGGAAAAAGTACCAAAGACTATCTGGATACAATCATGGACCGCATTACTCTTCCGGGTGCATTCTTCCTGGCATTGGTAGCTATTATGCCTGCTTTTGCTAGAATCGCCGGTGTTAGTATGGAGTTCTCACAGTTCTTTGGAGGAACATCTTTGTTGATTTTGGTTGGTGTGGTGTTGGATACATTACAGCAAGTAGAAAGTCATTTGTTGATGCGTCATTATGACGGTTTGTTGAAGTCAGGAAGAATTAAGGGTCGTACAGGCTCAGTTGCCGCTTATTAGTAGAATGATCTATTTAAAAACAGATGAAGAAATCGAGTTGATGCGTTCGGCCAATCAATTGGTCGGTCGGACACTGGGAGAATTGGCAAAACATATTGCTCCCGGGGTGACAACTCTTCAACTCGATAAGATTGCTGAAGAATTCATTAGGGATAATGGAGCTGTTCCAGCCTTTTTAGGGTATGGTGGTTTTCCTAACTCAATATGTGCTTCTGTCAACGAACAGGTAGTACATGGTATTCCTTCCTCAAAAGCAGTTTTAAAGGAAGGTGATGTAATATCTGTCGATTGTGGAACGATATTGAATGGTTTTGTTGGTGATTCTGCTTATACATTTTGTGTAGGTGAAGTTGCTCCGGAAGTAAAGAAATTGTTGAAAACAACAAAAGAATCTCTTTATCAGGGAATTCAACAGGCTGTGGAAGGAAAACGTGTTGGGGATGTAAGTCATGCAGTGCAGACATACTGTGAGTCGAAAGGTTACTCTGTTGTAAGGGAACTGGTGGGACATGGTATCGGACGCAAGATGCATGAAGAACCTGAAGTACCCAATTATGGACGATATGGCTGCGGACCTTTATTGCGTAGTGGAATGTGTATCTGCATTGAACCTATGATCAATATGGGAAGTAAGAATATCGTTTTTGAAAAGGACGGTTGGACAGTGCGTACAAAGGACAGAAAGTGCTCTGCTCATTTTGAACATTGTATAGCGATCAGACCTGACGGTCCTCAGATTTTGTCTTCATTTGAATTTTTAGAAGAAGTCCTAGGAAGTAACGCAATTTAATTTGATTTATATGGCTAAACAAGCAGCTATTGAACAAGATGGAGTTATTGTAGAAGCATTGTCAAATGCAATGTTTCGTGTAGAATTGGAGAACGGACATGAAATTACAGCTCACATATCAGGAAAAATGCGTATGCATTATATTAAAATTCTTCCTGGTGATAAGGTGAGAGTGGAAATGTCTCCGTATGATTTATCAAAAGGTAGAATTGCTTTTAGATATAAATAAAAATAACTAGATATGAAAGTAAGAGCATCTTTAAAGAAGCGTACCCCTGAATGTAAGATTGTAAGAAGAAAGGGTCGCTTATATGTAATTAACAAGAAAAACCCTAAGTATAAACAACGTCAGGGATAATTTATTATTTTTGCAAAATAATTAAGTAAGTAATATGGCTATAAGAATAGTTGGTGTAGACTTGCCACAAAATAAAAGAGGAGAAATCGCTTTGACTTATATCTATGGTATCGGTCGGAGTGCTTCAAAATCTATTTTAGAGAAAGCAGGCGTTGATCGTGATATCAAAGTGAAAGACTGGACAGATGATCAGGCCGCAAAAGTACGTGAAGTCATTGGCGCTGAGTACAAGGTAGAAGGTGATCTTCGTTCTGAAGTTCAGCTAAACATCAAGCGTCTGATGGATATCGGATGCTACAGAGGTGTTCGTCACCGTATTGGTTTACCATTGAGAGGTCAGAGCACAAAGAACAATGCTCGTACTCGTAAGGGTAAGAAGAAAACTGTTGCAAATAAGAAAAAAGCTACTAAATAATAAGAGTTGATATGGCAAAAAAAACAGTCGCAGCAAAGAAGAGAAACGTAAAAGTAGACGCTTACGGTCAAGCTCATATTCATTCTTCTTTCAATAACATTATTGTGTCTCTTGCCAATAGCGAAGGTCAGGTTATTAGTTGGTCTTCTGCAGGTAAGATGGGATTCAGAAGTTCTAAAAAGAACACTCCGTATGCCGCTCAGATGGCAGCACAAGATTGTGCTAAGGTAGCTTATGATCTTGGTTTGAGAAAAGTAAAAGTATTCGTAAAAGGACCGGGTAACGGACGTGAGTCTGCTATCAGAACTATCCACGGTGCCGGTATTGAAGTAACTGAAATCGTTGACGTTACTCCGCTGCCTCACAATGGTTGTCGTCCTCCGAAAAAGAGAAGAGTATAATTAACTATAGTTTCTTGAACATTGAATCCGGAATTGTGAATAGATTGCACAAAGACCTTATCCTCTCTGTAATCGCGGCTGCACGGTTCCAGATTCAGACAGAAAAATTAAAACAATAAAAAAATGGCAAGATATACTGGACCAAAAACAAGAATTGCCCGTAAGTTTGGTGAGGCTATATTCGGACCGGATAAAGTTCTTTCTAAAAAGAATTATCCTCCCGGACAACATGGTAACGCCAGAAAAAGAAAAACTTCTGAATACGGAATTCAGCTTCGCGAGAAGCAAAAAGCAAAATACACTTATGGTGTATTAGAAAAACAATTTAGAAACCTGTTTGAAAAAGCACAGCGTTCAAAAGGTATTACCGGTGAAGTTCTGCTTCAGTTACTGGAAGGCCGTCTGGACAATGTAGTTTTCCGTTTGGGTATGGCTCCTACAAGAGCAGCAGCCCGTCAGTTGGTTTCTCACCGTCACATTACAGTTGATGGTAAGGTTGTAAATATTCCTTCTTACTCTTTGAAAGCCGGTCAGATCGTTGGTGTTAGAGAGAGATCTAAGTCTATGGAAGTGATTGCTGATGCATTGTCAGGATTCAATCACAGCAAATATCCTTGGATTGAGTGGGATCAGTCTTCTTTAAGCGGAAAATTACTGCATCTGCCGGAAAGAACTGACATTCCTGAAAACATTAAAGAGCAGTTGATCGTAGAATTGTATTCTAAATAATAATTGATTTCCATGGCGATATTAGCATTTCAAAAACCCGATAAAGTATTAATGTTGGAAGCGGACAATTTCTTCGGAAAGTTTGAATTTCGTCCGTTGGAACCCGGCTATGGTATTACTATAGGTAATGCTCTGCGCCGTATTCTCCTGTCGTCGCTTGAAGGTTTTGCTATTACATCCATTAAGATCGAAGGGGTTGACCATGAATTTGGTACAATCCCCGGTGTTATTGAGGATGTAACAAACATTATCTTGAACTTGAAACAGGTACGGTTCAAGCATATTGTAGACGACATAGAGAATGAAAAAGTAAGTATTACTGTTTCGGGTTCCGAAGTGTTCAAAGCCGGTGATATAGGTAAACAACTGACCGGATTCGAAGTATTGAATCCTGATCTGGTTATTTGCCGTTTGGATCCGAACGCTAGTTTCCAGATTGAATTAACGATAAATAAAGGACGCGGATATGTACCTGCTGACGAAAACAGAGATCCGAATGCAGACGTTCACGTTATTGCTATTGACTCTATTTTCACTCCTATACGTAACGTTAAGTATTTAATCGAGAACTTCCGTGTTGAGCAAAAGACGGACTACGAAAAGTTGGTTCTTGAAATAGCCACAGATGGTTCTATTCATCCGAAGGAAGCGTTGAAAGAAGCTGCTAAGATTCTGATTCATCATTTTATGTTGTTCTCAGATGAAAAGATTGCGATCGAGACAGTGGATACTGACGGCAATGAAGAATTCGATGAAGAAGTTCTTCACATGCGCCAGTTGCTTAAGAGCAAGCTAGCAGATATGGACCTTTCCGTTCGTGCTTTGAATTGCTTGAAAGCTGCAGATGTTGAAACATTGGGTGAACTGGTTAAATTTAACAAGAATGACTTGTTGAAATTCCGTAACTTCGGTAAGAAGTCGCTCACTGAACTTGATGAACTGCTTGAAAGCCTGAACCTTTCATTCGGTATGGATATCACGAAATATAAATTAGATAAAGAGTAAGTAAAGCGATGAGACATAATAAGAAATTCAATCATTTAGGTCGTACAAATACTCACCGTGAAGCAATGCTGTCTAATATGGCTTCTTCTTTGATCAAGCATAAGAGAATCTTTACGACAACAGCAAAAGCGAAAGCACTTCGTAAGTTTGTTGAACCTCTGATCACAAAATGTAAAGAGGATACAACTCACTCAAGACGTGTAGTATTTAGTACTTTACAGGATAAAAACGCTGTAACAGAACTTTTCAAAGAAGTAGCTCAGAAGATCGGCGATCGTCCGGGTGGTTATACCAGAATCATTAAGACTGGTAACCGTTTAGGTGATAACGCTGCAATGTGCTTCATTGAGTTAGTTGATTACAACGAAAACATGTTGAAGGATAATGCAACTAAGAAAACTACGAAAACGAGACGTTCTCGTAAAAAATCTACAGCTGCTGAAACAGCTGCTCCGGTTGCTGAAGCTCCTGCAACAGAAGCAACAGAAGAAAAGGCTGCAGAATAATTTCTGTAAGTTATATAAAACAAAGACAGCCGTCATTTTTATGACGGCTGTCTTTGTTTTATATGGATATTAAATATCTTATTTAATATTTTCCAATGCTTCCTGTGCTGTAGCATTAGAAGGATCAATTGCCAGTATCTTATTCCAGTATGATTTGGAACTCTCCATATCCTCTTTAAGATAATAGTAATAAGCTAGATAGCGGTAACATTCCGTTAATTCATTACGATATTTGTCTTTATTTTTTTCCAGCATAGGAATACAGGTCTCATAATAGGGTTTAGCTAATCCCTGCTCTGTTTCCGGATCCAGTTGAGATTGTGTTCGCGCTTGCCATAAACTTCCCAGATGACTATCTGGTACACGTTCTTTTACTATAGCAAACAGGCTATCGGCTTTTGTTAAATAATTATTGGCTTCCAAGCTGTCTTTGGTCGCTGCTGAATAATAATATTTACCCAGTTGATAATAATCGGCCGCTTCCGATTCTTTACCTAATGACTCTATATACTGTGTATAGGCATTAATCGCCTCAGAATCTTTTTCACTATTACTGTATACTTCAGCAAGGTCTTTGTACACTTCTGTGTGAGCCGGGTTTTCTTTTATTGCTTTTAGCAATGCTTCTGCCGCTTTATCGTACTGCTTGGCTTTGTTGAGTAAGCGACCGTAGTATAAGTAATCCTGCCATATGTATTTAGCATCCGGATCATTGAAAAATGTATTGATTTCTTCAAGTCCTTTTTCATATGCTTTTGTTTCATAGTTATTATAAATGCATAGACGTTTTAATAGGAAATTATTGGGATCGATTGCCTGTCCATCATTAATCACCTGACTTGCTTCTGCATATTGCTTGTTGAAGAACAGAGCAGATGCGTAATGAATCAGATTGTCAATAGAGTAAAGACCTCCTGCCATATATGTTTTATATGCAGCTACCGCTTTGGAGTATGTTCCCTGTAATGAATAAATATTGCCAAGTTGATTATAGGCGGGAAGATAATCCGGATAGTTTGTAATTACTTTTTGGAGCATTTCTATGGATAATGCCGGCTGAACGCCCTGGTAAACATTTGCGTATTTGAGATAAGCTTCTTTGCAGGAGGGATCGAAGTGAATCGCTTGTTCATATCTGCCGGCAGCATCTCCCGGTTTATCTTCACTGATTAACATATCGCCTTCATATATGTAAATTGCCGGATCATTGATGTTATACTTTTTGGCATTATCAAGAGCAGCCTTTGCTTCTGAATTCATTCCATAAGTTGAATAAGCTCTGGCAATGGCTACATAAACCGATACATTTTTCTTATCAACTTTGGTTGCTGTATCAAATGCTTTTTGGGCTGCCGCCTTGTCTGTTTTTAGTAATACTTTCCCTTCTCCCACCTTATTATAAGCGTAATCGGAAGAAACAACCCAACCTTTTTGATAGTTAGCCAGGGCATCGGGTGTTTTTCCGGCGTCGAAGGCTATTTCTCCCAGGTAATAGAGCGCTTCTGCCTGTTCTGCGGGAGAACCGTTTAACTGTTTATTGAAAAGCTGGCTTGCAATCGTCGGTTCACCGGCTTTATAATAGGCAATACCTTGTTGGTTATCAGCGTGAATAGCTATCGCTATCAGGCTTAATATGAGTATATATAAATTCTTTATCATAATGATTGATGTTTATAGGGTTTATAATTGATCTCTGACATTGACCAGCCGGACAGGTTGTGTAGCCGGAAGAATTCCTGATTTGAGAATGATCCGTTGCCCCCGGTCGCTGGTGATAAAGGTGGTAAAACCGGAAGCCAGTCCCATACGCGGTTCTGACAGGATCAGGTAAACAGACCTTGTCATTGGATATTCCTTTAGGGCTATGTATGCCTGATACGGTTTAAAGCTATTGGTAACGGTCGCTTTTCTGTAACGACTGACTGCCATCACTTTTATATCGTCCAGAAAACTCATACATGTTGAATCCAGTGGGTTACTGATCCAGTTTACTCCAATGATACCCAGTGCTCCCGGAGTTCTAGATACATAATCCATTACCTGCCGGTTATCTTTCATCGCATGGAGATTACCACTCAACGGTTCTCCGCCGCAGATTGAATCGATAGCATAACGAACAGTTCCGGAATTCGGATTGTCGAATACCACTTCTATTTTTCCTGACTTATTATCCGTAGTAAACTCTTCCCAGTCCTTGATCTTGCCTGTCAGTATATCTTTTAATACCGGAATGCCGATCAGAGAGTCTGTATTTTGTCTGTTTGTGATTAAAGCGATAGCATCGGTAGCGATATGAATACTTTTGGGAAATAGCTTTCTGCCGTTCATATATTCAGTCTCTTCCTGGGTTAGCGGTCGTGAAGCGATTGCCAACCGTGTACTGTCATGTAATAAGCGGTTGATCGTTTCTGTTTCACCGGAGAAGTAGGGAACGATACCAGCTTCTTTATAAAGACTTTCAAACACGGCGATCTCTTCCTCTATGATCGGAGTAAAGCAACCGTCGGAGGCAATTGCTATTACACCGCTCGTAGGAGTATCGTCCGGCGAATTGCTATTCTTGCTGTTGCATGAAGCTAACACCGCTATACATATTATTATATACAATAGATTTCTCATCGTTTATTGTCTTTTACCAGCCTATATCCTCTGAATATTGTGTAACAAAAGAATAAGACACCAAATATCATCCGCATATAGAATGACATATTCTCGTTAAACAAGTTCGTGAAGATTAGAAGAAAAGACATGCCGAGGTATATCACAATCATGGATATACCCCAAACAAGCCTCGTATTTATACACTTTACCTCCATCTTATTGCAATCTGAAGCGTACCGGGACTGTGAAATAGACCGGTACAGGTTTACCATTTTGTTTTCCCGGGACCCATTGCGGAAGAGACTTGATAACACGTATCGCCTCTTTGTCGCAGGATGGATCCAACTGTCTTAGGATCTCCACCTTGGTGACTTCGCCTGTCGGACTGACAACAAAGCGGAGTGTGACTGTTCCTTCGATACCATTTTCAGCAGCGATTACCGGATACTTTAAATGAGTACTGATGTATTTCAACAGTGCTTCGTTCCCACCGGGGAATTGTGGCATCTGTTCAACAGCTACGTAAGGAGTCGTTTCCTCCTCGATCACTTCTTTGTTATCTTTCAGGTCGGCGATGTCGATTGCGTCTTCACTGTCAGAGCCTTTTACATCGGCAACAGAGATAGCCAACTTGGATGTGGTCAGCTCTTCCTGTGTTTTGATCTCCTCTTCATCCCTTACATCTTTATCCGCTTTGATGACAGGCGGAGTAAATTTGATCGTACTTTTCAGTACGGGAGGAGGAGGGGCCTCGATATTACGAATTTGATTTTCTTCCGGCACCTTCGTTTCCATCTGCAGGTTGGAAAGTGTTGTAACTTCCAGTACCTGCTCTTTGGTATGTTGCGGGATGACAGATTTGATTAAAGCCGGAATGGTCATTACCAGGATTGCTCCGATGGTAACGACGACCAGGGCACGAATATGTCTGCGGGAAGAATTTTTGCGTAGCTCATAAGCTCCGTATTCTTTATTCTTTCCTTTGAAGATCAAATCGGTCCATTCCGGTGAGTTTAGATTTATATTATTAATATTAATCATGATCGTCATTTTTTATTCGCCTGGGCGATCTCCTTGGATAGTTCGCCCCCGCTTTTTAGATTATCAACCAGGAATTTGTCTCCGTCAGTGATATCGACAATCGCATATTTACCTATGTTGCAAATCTGCATTTCGTCGAGTGCATCCACTAAGTCTTTGTAAGAAGCATCGTCGGTAGCTTTGATCAGTACGACCGGTGCGTCTTTACCTCCTTTTATTTCTGCGGCTTGCTTTTTGAACTCATCTTCGGAGATTTCTTTATTCAGCTTTTTTACTTTCAGTTCCGTGATCTTCTGTACGGCATCGGCGTTACGTTCCAAAAGAATGTTACGTAATCCGGTGGAAGAGAAGTCGGTAGTCTGCAGCGATTCAACATGTTCGTAATCCGGTTCGCCGAAATAGTAATACACCTTGCTGTCTTCACCCAGTATAAGAGTGATGGCTTTGGAGGCTTTTACTTTCGTCTGTTCGGCTTCCGTCACATGGTCTTTCGACGGCATACTGATCTCCATGGTCTGCGGTTTGCTGAGCGAAGTACAGAGCATGAAGAAAGTAATCAGCAACATGTTCATATCCACCATCGGAGTAAAGTCCACACGGATATTCACCTTTTTCTGTTTACCTTTCTTGCCGTCGCCTTTTCCTTTATCTGTATTTACTTCTGCCATAACGTTTGTTGTTTAGGCATTGTCAGGTACATTTTTGAGAGTAGTGATCAGGTTATACCTGTTTTCCCTCAAGTCCTGCAATGTGTTCATAATGTTCTTAATCTTCGGATAAGGAGTCTGTTGATCGGCTTTAATGGCAATCACCAGGTCACGGTTTACTTCGCGGGCATGTTGAACCCACGCTTTAAACTGGTTGTTGGTACTGTCGGCCGGGATTCCGTAGTTGACTATTAACCGGTCTTGTTCGGATCCCGGGAGATTCAAAAACTCCTGCATATTCTGGATAGGCACACCGAAGGAAGGAAGCAGACTGAATTCATATATTTCTTTGTCGGTAAAGTTTATACCATAATCTTTTCCCAGCATCTTCAATACATTTGCCTTATCTTCCTGTTTATCCAGGCTCATAAATACTTTCCCGTCCGGGTCTACCAGGATTGAAAGAATATTCGTTTCCGGTATTTTGATTTCGGAAACAGACCCCGGTGTCGTTACCATAACCGGTTCTTTCTGAATAAAGGTAGATGTCAGCATAAAGAAAGTAAGCAGCAATACCGTTACGTCACTCATTGCCGTCATGTCAATGAATGTACTTTTGCGTTTTACTATGATCTTAGGCATATGCTTCAGTGTTTAGCGGCGAATGTCTGTACGATAGAGAAACCTATCTCGTCAATAGCATAGGTAATATTATCTATTTTACTGGTGAAATAGTTGTATGAGATGATGGCCATGGCACCGGTGGCGATACCTAAAGCCGTATTAACCAGCGCTTCAGAGATACCAGTAGACAAAGCAACGGAGTCGGGAGCACCTGCATTAGCCAAAGCGGCGAACGAACGGATCATACCTAATACTGTTCCCAGCAACCCAAACAAGGTACCTAACGTTGAGATCGTAGCGATGACAGGCAAGTTCTGTTCCATAGTAGGTAATTCCAGCGCCGTACTTTCTTCAATCTCTTTTTGAATGATGACCATCTTTTGTTCTTTTGTCTGGTCTGCTCTTTGTTCTACATCCGCATAGCGTGTCAGAGCTGCGTTAACGACATTGGCAACGGAGCCTTGCTGTTCTTTACAGGCTGCTTTTGCGGCATCCAGATTACCTTCTTCCAGGTCTTTCTTTATGGTCTGCACGAACCCCATCAATCCTTTTTTCCCTTTGGAGCGGCTGATAGCGATGAAACGTTCTACACTTAATGTAATAACAGTCAATAGAAGAGTGATTACAACAGGAACTATATAACCCCCTTTATAGATCGTACCTGCATAATTTCCGGGAAGCGGATGGTTGTCAGGATTATTATCCATGAAGTTAGATGGATTACCCAGGACGAATTCAAAGAAACATACAGCCAGGATAAAGCAAACGATAATAACGATACCGGCTGATACGCCGTTGGATGTTTTTAATATAACAGATTTATTTGTTTTCATAATTTTGATATTATATTGGAGATAATAAACAGAAAATAATAGTCTGAGTGCACAAATAAGGGAATGTGCATTCGGATCATACCTTACAAAAAAGGCATAACCATCGATTACAGTTGTTTAATCTATAATATCAAATAACGAGTTTTCGTAAAACGTAGATCCAAAGATTTCCACATTTACGAAGCGAAGAGTAGTTTATGGTTTGAATAGTAGATAAAGTCTCTGATACTTTATATTGTATAGCTTGACCTTTCAGATGTAGGAGGAGAAGGTTTTTATTGTTGTTCGATAATTTGAACAGTCGTTCGTAGTTATCGGAAGCCGGTTTGGTACGGGCTGTTATATCGTAAGACTCAAGAGGAATTTTCCCTAACTCAAACTTCTTAAGCTCTTTATTCAGAGAAGAGGTGCTTGCATTGTCATTTGTGTAACCTTGTTGGACTATCGTTCCACTATCTGCATTGAACACTACCTCCTGACCGATAAGGACCAGAATAAAGAGTGTCAATATGGATAGAATCTTTTTCATAACCCAACAAAACAAGACTTTTTATGTTAAAACAGTTGGAAGTTGCAAATGGTTGAAACTTTTTAGGAAAAAATTGTCAACCATTACAAGGCGCAAATTTAGATAAAATATTGAATTGAAAAAGAAACTCTTCTATTTATTCATCGAAAAACTCTATAAGGGACTGGCAACAATCAGCGTGTAAACTTTGTTATATTTGTACTGAGTGAAAAATAATAGAGTACTAAATATTTAGGTTATGAAAATTGAAAAAGTAATAGGTAGAGAAATCCTTGATTCCCGTGGAAATCCGACAGTAGAAGTAGATGTACTTCTTGAATGTGGTGCGTTTGGCCGTGCTGCTGTTCCCTCTGGTGCTTCAACCGGTGAAAACGAAGCAATCGAACTTCGTGATGGCGATAAAAAACGTTATAGCGGCAAAGGTGTTCTGAAAGCCGTAGATAATGTGAACAAGATTATTGCACCAGCAATTATCGGTATGAGTGCTTTGAACCAGCGTGAGATCGACCATAAATTGATCGCTTTGGACGGAACAAAGACGAAGTCTAAGCTGGGAGCCAATGCCATGCTGGGTGTTTCGCTTGCCGTAGCTAAAGCTGCCGCCAATTATCTGGACCAGCCGCTTTACCGTTATATCGGCGGAACGAATGCTTATGTGCTGCCTGTTCCGATGATGAACATTATCAATGGTGGCTCGCACTCCGATGCTCCGATTGCATTTCAGGAATTTATGATCCGCCCGGTAGGCGCAAAGAGTTTCCGTGAAGGTTTGCGTATGGGAGCCGAAGTATTCCACGCATTGAAGAAAGTTTTGCACGACCGTGGTCTGAGTACTGCTGTTGGTGATGAAGGAGGTTTTGCTCCGGCTCTTAACGGAACAGAGGATGCACTGGGTTCTATTATGGCTGCAATTAAGGCTGCCGGATACGAGCCGGGTAAGGATGTAACTATCGCTATGGACTGTGCTTCGTCTGAGTTCTATGATAAGAAAGGAACTTACGATTATACCAAATTTGAAGGTCCGAATGGTGCAAAGCGTACAGCTGCCGAACAAGTATTATATCTGACCGAATTAGTAAATAAATATCCGATCGACTCGATCGAAGACGGTATGGATGAAAACGACTGGGAAGGTTGGAAGAAGTTAACCAAGGCTTTGGGTGACCGTATTCAGCTGGTGGGTGATGACTTGTTTGTTACAAACGTAGAATTCCTCAAAAAAGGTATTGAAGAAGGTTGTGCCAACTCTATCCTGATTAAGGTAAACCAAATCGGAACATTGACTGAGACACTGGATGCTATCGAGATGGCTCACCGTAACGGATATACTTCTGTAACTTCACACCGTTCAGGAGAAACGGAAGATGCTACGATTGCCGACATCGCTGTTGCTACTAATTCAGGACAGATCAAGACCGGTTCGTTGAGCCGCTCAGACCGTATGGCTAAGTATAACCAGCTGCTTCGCATTGAAGAAGAATTGGGTAACCTGGCTGTCTATGGCTATAAGACTTACAAAAAGTAAGAAATAGATTTGATATATATTTGAAAGCCTCCCTGGTAGAATTATCAGAGAGGCTTTTTATGTATATGCAGATTTATCCTTTAGTGCTTTATACCTTGTATGGTCTTTGTCCCTTCCTCTGTAGAAAGCCTGAAGAAATAAATGCCAGTGGATAGGCTGCTGGTGTTCAGTATGTTGTTCGGACGTTGTATTTTCCGTGCCAGTTTGCCATCAGAAGAATAAACTTCCAACACCTTTACCTGCTGGTGATTTTGTATCTGAACTTCTTCGCTGAATACACGAGGGTGAATATCTATTTCCTCTTTAACCGGTGTCAGTTCGTTGCTGACGCTTGTTTCTATTCGGGCACTGACGGGAAGACTTTCCTCTTTCCCATAGAGGGCCGATACCTGAAACAGCGATACGTCGGAGATTCTGTTTTTGACCGTATATTGTGTTTGTGAGCCCGGCAGTGTCGCTAGTGGAGATTGATCCTGATATACCTTATATTCCGTCAATTCAGGGAAAGCTGTGATCAGGGAACTTTCGGGCAAATCAGAAACAACATTTGATCTTTTGACTGACAACCGACGTGTCTCCGAGGGTTCGGCTGGAGTAACCGGTATGCGTCGCATACCGGATGCCGTATAGTTTGAAGTTAATTCACCATCCTGAGATGAAATGTTAATGGCCAGGAGTGTATTGGCATTTAACTCCTCCTTTGCGAAAGTTTTCCACTCTTTTCCGTCTAACGAATAAATATTTCCTTTTCCATCTATTGCCGGTCCCTCATCAACGAAAGCCGGATAAACGTCATTGCCATATTCTTTCACATGGATGGCTACCAGTAGCTCCTGATTAGAATCGATTACAAAGGGTGTTTTGAGTTTGACCGAATTGAATTTGTCAGGATCGGATTCGATGACATCTTCTTCATAGATACGATTTCCTTGCTTGATATATATACCGTATGTTACATTCGATACCGGATAGATGCAGACGTGTGTAATCGTTTTCTTATGCACGGGGGACAAGTCGCTCGTGTCCCATTTTTGTGCGAAATAGAAAGGTTCCCCTCGTAATCCGTATTGATTGTAACGGCTTGACGTACCCCATCCTGCTAACTGATCGTATAAGGGAGCCGACCATTTCAATAAAATATCTCTGTTGTCTGTTTCCTGATATGTCAGATCGGCGGGGCCTTTATAGTTACTTCCTATCGTTTCCCCCGTTTGCGTCATTCCATACAGCGTGGTTACTCCCGTTTGCAATGGGTCGAGCCAGAGATCCATCCTGCCTGTATTGTTTTCGCTGTATTTATTCCAGTGGAAGGATAATTTGCCATATAGGTTGATGCCTTCGGGGTCTTCGCAACTGGAGTCACCTCCGCTCAATGTCCCGATGATTAATCCGTTACTGTTGAACAGCGGTGAACCGGAAGAACCGCCTTCGGTTACTCCGTGTCCGTTGGGGGTTGCATCGTAGATGACATTCCAATGAGCGTTTTTCGCTCCTGTTTGCCCAGTGTCTCTATTCCGCCAGGTTGCTGATTCTGTGGGATATTTACCGTAAGTGGATATCTTCATATAGTCGCCTGCCGGATGGTGAATTCCGACTCCGGAGAGAGAAGGTTTGTTTATACGATCCCATCCATTGAAAAACACATCGTAATCGTCCGGTATATTCTGATTCAATAACAGGAGCAGGCCATCTGAACCGTATTCGACAGGGATAGCAACTTTTCGGGTACAACCGACCATGGTTTTGATCGGAAGGATCGGTGATTCGTTATCGCAACCCGAGTGTTCTTCGTGAAAATAAAACAACCATTGATTCAGCTCTTCTTCGGTAGCCTCCTTTGTTCCAGACATATTCTGTGAGCAGTGGAAGGCACTTAATACATAAGGTTTTTTATCTTTCGCTGTGTTATTTATCAAAGAAGCAGAACAGATATAGGTGGCATCGTCTATCAATTGTATCATCTGAATGATTCCTTTCTTTTGGAGTTGCCAGCTGTCTCCCTCTTCGCAATTGATGTTAACCTGGCAAGGACCTGACTGACCGGCACCGGGGGCTTCAATGGATAAGTGGTTGTATCCGTATCCTACCTTGTCGATTCGCAGAAGCACTTCTTTTCCAGAGGGGGCGGGTACATATTCCAGTACAGCTTCATCACCAGCGATAAGTTCGGTTGCAAAAGCTCCGTTTTGAGGATGTGTACGGTTGGTATAGGCTCCCAATACCTGGGTTTTGTTTGCATTGTAAATATACAATTTGCCTCCTTCCGGAATGTAGAAGTCGGAATAATAGAAGATCAGGGCAATTGCATCTTTCGCCTGCAGATGTAACTGCCATACTTGCTGGCCATCAGGTAAGGTGATCCAGTCCCCGTCGTTCGCTATGTTGAAGTCGGTGTCGATTACTTTGGCAATACACAGCGGAGCACCTTGGCTAACATGCCATGCATCGACAACTTTTAGGTCTTCGACACTGAAATTTACCGGGATTTGTATGGCTTGCTCTGTACTTCGCAAGTTAGATTTGAACTGAAAACTAGGCGGCAGGCCTCCCTCGCTGATCTGTGCCTGTAAACTAACGACTGTAAAGAGACAAAAAAGGCATATGATCAGTTGTCGTAAAAGTCGGTTGCAAAGATTCATAGAATCGATATTTTTATATTAATATTAATGTGTATAATTCGGATCTCTTATCGACCGGAGTGTTCAAACTCAAGACGATACTGGTAATTCTTTACAAAGATAAAAGTTTCTGTAAAGGATATTATAGATCGTTCTCTTTTTCTTGTTGTTTTATTTGTTGTATACAGTTTGGTGCCGGGTATTGAGGATTAAGCAATTTTATCCTGTATATTAATCGTTAAGCATATGACTTTTAACCGTTTTTCTTATGACTTTGATATAAGTAAGGTCTCTGTTTTATTTTTGTAAGGCATAGGTTGCATATGTGTAGTGTATGCTTTACGAAAAAGAAAAGCATGCATTACCTATAAAGATGTACGGACTTTTACATCTAATACCAGGAAGGTTGTCTTTTAGATGGTGGGAATAACGATCTTAATCGTTTAGAACTGAAAAAACATTCCCGGCATGTCAATCTGATAGATATGCCGGGATTGAATTATAAATTGTAAATCAACTCTTTACTTATAATTGGGCGAACCATTCGCGGATCGCATCGATCAGAATCTGATTCTCTACTGTTGTCTGGGTGGACAGGCGGATATACGTTTCATCCAGTCCGCGGAAGTTGGATGCATCGCGGATCAGGATACCGTAATTGTCCCATAAATACTTTTTCAATTCGGCAGCTGTCCCTTTTTTCAGGCGGACAAGGAAGAATGTTGTGGCCGTTGGTATCACTTCCAGATTGTCGAATTTATTCAGCTGATAGATCAGTTCGGCTGTTTCACGTTGCCATTTGCGGATAGGCAGGGTGAACTGGGCCGGATGGATCAGGATATATTTGCTGGCTTCGAGTGCGATGGCATTGACCGACCAGGGGATGATATATTTGTTTACTTCCGCTGCTATTTCAGGAGAAGCGACCAGATAGCCGATACGTAATCCTGGAATATTGTATGCTTTCGATATGGACTGGATCAGGATCAGGTTCGGGTTGTTCTTTACGTCGGAAGGTTTCAACATGTCTTCTGTCGTAAAGGCTACATAAGCCTGGTCGATGATAAACTTCGTATTGCGGTTAGCTGCGATCAATCTCAGAAGCTCAGAACGGTGAAGCAGTTTTCCGTCCGGATTGTTAGGATTACATATCCAGCAGAAATCCTGTCCTTCCAGAGAAAGTTCCGAAAGATCATCGGAGGTAGAGAAGAAATTGATTTCATGTTCATGCAGGCGGCAAGCATCTTCATATTCCGAGAATGAAGGTACGGCAATGGTGGATTTAGCCCCTTTCCATGCCTGGGCGATCAGATAGAAGGCAGTTATCGAGCCGTTTGTCACCACTACATTTTCTTCTTTTATTTCATACCGGCGGGCAAGCAGTCTTTTCAGTGATGCAGCATCCGGCTCCGGATAACGTGTCAGTTTACTGAACTGTTCATTAAGATGTTCCTTGAGTTTATCAAGGTTAGCACCGTGCCATACGTTAGAACTGAAGTTTATCTTCACTTCATTCTGCGAATTGTAAAAGTCATCACCGTGTCCGAATAGCATACTTTATTTGTTTTAGTAATTAATGTTGTTATAATAAGGTGGTGCAAAAATACTAATCTTTTTGGCTTTTCCTATCAATCGCCTTATAGATTGCATCCTGTATGCGTGTACGGATATCTAAGGCGCTGAGTTTGTTGTTGGTCCGTGACGGATTAACCCTGTTGCAGAGGAATATATAAAGTAACTGATTATCCGGGTCCACCCAGAAACAAGTTCCGGTAAAACCTGTATGGCCGTACGTCGAAGGTGGTGTCAGGTTACTACAGGGGGAACCTTTGTGCGTTCCGACGGCAGGCTTGTCGAAACCCAGTCCGCGGCGGCTTGTCGGGCTTTTGCTTTGAGTGAAAAGGCGGCAGGTTTCTGCTGACAAGTATGGTTCGTTGCCGTATGTGCCCTGGTTCAGGAAAAGCTGTAAAACTTTCGCCAGGTCGTTGGCATTCGAAAACAGTCCGGCGTTACCGGATACACCTCCCTGGAAGGCGGCAGCCTCGTCATGTACATAACCGCGTAATAACTGGCGGCGTACGAACTGGTCATTCTCGGTTGGGACGATTTGCAGGCTGTCCATTCTTTGGAGTGGATTATAGGTCGTGTGCCAGGCTCCCAACCGACTGTAGAAATCGTTATGAAGCAACTGGTCCATCGGCTGTTTCATCTGATTTTCCACCATCATTTTCAGCATGATGAAGTTGACACAGCTATATACGTACTTTCCGCGTGTACCGAGCCGTGAGTCTTTTATATCCTGCATGATACTGTCTTTGAAAGAGTCGTGCAGGTAGAAGTTGCGGGCGACTTCGGTGGTAAATCCCGGCTTTTGGGTGGAAGATACCAGTTCCGGCAAGTATTTGAAGTCGTTGCGGACATAGGTCTTGGCATCGAAGCGTACCGGATGTGTAGCATTCTTTTCGCGGCTGTAAAGACTTCCTTTATAGCTGTCTTTATCAATTGCATCCAGGTAAAAGTTGATTGTGGAGATAACCCCCGACTGATGGTAAAGCAGTTCCTTTATATTCAGGTCTTTTTTATTGGAGTCCTTCAATTCAGGAACATAATCCGATATTTTGTTATTGAGGGTGAACTTCTTTTCATCGTAGGCTTTCATTACCGCTAATAATGTACCTGCCGCCTTGGAGGCAGAGGCGAGGTCGTAGACGGATTTTTCTTCTACTTGCTGTTTCTGGTCGTAATCAAAATAGCCGAATGATTTATCGTAAATGATCATTCCGTCTTTAGCTACCAGTACCTGACAACCGGGATAAGCTTTTTGTTCGAGTCCGTCTTCAGCAATCGCATCGATAACGTCCAGACGTACGGCATTGGCTCCGACTTCTTCCGGTTCATGGTAGCCGAGCCGTGTCTTTTCAGTAAAGATACCTGAACCGGCATGGAATAGTCCGGGAATCGTGACAGGCAGCTTGCCTTTGGCCGGGACTCCTCCGAAAATGACTTGTGCAGCATATTCCTGTGCAAGAGGGGTGCCTTCGTATCCCATGACAACCGCTTTGGCCTTCATGATGGAACTCTTATATTCTTTACAGGAATAAGGCAGGGTAAAGAAAGCGAAGACTACTTCTTTTTTTGAGGTTAACTGGCGGAGTAACAGGCTTTCGGGGATACGGACAGTATGTATGCCGCAGATGATCACATCGTATTTTTCCAGTTGTTTATAGATGTTCTGAACTTGTGCGGCAGTTGAATTGCGGCTGATGCTAAAACAAGCAACACTGTCATAGCGTCCCAGCATTTCCTGAAACTCATTTCCGACGGATGCACCGATAGACAAAGCTGCAATCTTTTTTTTATCCAATTGTTTGAGCGGAACTATATTCTCTTCGTTCTTCAACAAAGTGATTGCTTCCGCGTTGAGCTTGGCTGCCAGCCAGGCGGCATGCGGTGAGTTCAGTCGTTTGCTTAACCCTTTCGTGTCGACCGGACGATAGTTGTTCAGTCCGGTAATATATTTATATTGAAGGATCTTTATGCATTTAGCCTCAATGTCCTCTATGCTGAGGATACCTTCGTCGATCGCTTCTTTGACAGCGGTAAAGTCATTGATCGGAGCTGCTGGTGCAAGCAAAATATCATTTCCTGCCAACAACGCCTTCACCGACGGGTTATCCGATTTGCGGGTGGTTGCACCTTTCATAGCGAGTGCGTCAGTGAAACACAGACCTCTGAAACCCAGCTCCTCTTTCAACAGTCCGGTGACGATAGGGCGGGAGAGGGAAGAAGGCAGGTTACGGGTTTTATCCAATGCCGGGATATAGAGATGTCCGGTCATGACTCCCGCATAACCATCATAGATATATCGTTTGAAAGGATATAGTTCGACACTGTCCAGACGTGCCCGGTCGTGGTGGACGGCCGGTAACGTGTTATGTGAATCTTCCGCTGTATCGCCATGTCCGGGAAAATGTTTGGCAACGGAGATGATGCCTGCACCTTCCAGACCGCGGGCATACGCAATTCCCTTGTCGGCCACAGCCCGCGGATTCTCACCGAAAGAGCGCAGGCCGATGACCGGATTGTCTGTATTGCTGTTCACATCTATGTCTGGGGCAAAGTTTATTTGTATCCCCATCTCTTTGCACTGGCGGGCTACTTCCCGGCCATATTCTGTGATCAGTTTATCATCTTCGATAGCTCCCAGCATCATGTTCTTCGGGAAACGGGTCGTTCCGCTGAGTCGCATGGACAGCCCCCACTCCCCGTCCAGCGAAACGAACATCGGGACACGAGATGCTTTCTGCAGCCGGTTGGTCACTTCCGCCTGGGTGATCGGATTCCCTTTATGGAAAAGGATCCCGCCGACCTTTATCTCATTCACATACCGCATCAGCCGTTGCATATTGCGGTTCTCCGATTTCGGCTCGGCTATGACCATAAAGAGTTGCCCTATCCGTTCGTTGTAAGTCATTGTATCGAACACGGAATCAACCCAGTGATTCATTTTTGCCTGATCGACGTTACGGTACATATTGGGTATAGTCTGTGCTTTGGCAGTCAGTAAACACACAGAGCAAAACAGTATTGTAAGTATCTTCCTCATCTTCACGTAATCATTATTATTCTCCAAAAATAAACAAATCTGCCGAGGTTTTATACGAGTGACGCAAATATTCTTCAATCTATTTGCGTATCAAATAAATCTTTCGTTACTTTGCATCCGCTTTGCGCAATCTCTGTCGGGACAGGTCGCCCGTTATATTGCGTTTCATTTTAAATTACAATTAAAAAGCTATAAAACAATGGATTTAATTAAGATTGCAGAAGAAGCGTTTGCTACAAAGAAGGAGTATCCTTCATTCAAGAGTGGTGACACTATTACAGTAGCTTACCGTATTAAAGAAGGTAACAAAGAACGTATCCAGCAGTACAGAGGCGTAGTGATCCGTATCTCAGGACATGGTGACAAGAAACGTTTCACTGTTCGTAAGATGTCTGAAAACGTTGGTGTAGAGAGAATTTTCCCGATCGAATCACCGTTCATCGAAAGCATCACTGTTAACAAGCTGGGTAAAGTACGCCGTGCTAAATTGTATTACCTGCGTGCTCTTACAGGTAAGAAAGCAAGAATCAAAGAAAGAAGATTCTAATCCGTTTGGATTTAATTGCCATACAAAAAGCCATCCGATTTATTCGGGTGGCTTTTTTGTTGGATACAGGTTTCATTGGAAAAGGGACGTTTCACCGATGTTTTTGTCCGTTTCGTCGATAGGAATTTTTCATGTAAGCGGGGAACGTTATCTTTACGTCCTATAAATTAGTCCTGTATGTTACGTTCCGGAAAGAGTGAGTTGTTGATTGGTTTTACAATATCCGTACTATTGACCCTTTTTGTCAATTTCCCGATGTTGATGCGTAGTTATGATCATGCGGTCAATATGACGAATGACAAATATATGATGGCGCCTCCTGTACTGTTGCATGGTTATTTCTTTTATTTTCCTTTGGTTTGGTTTTTCCTGTTTGCCTTCATTCTTTTTATGGTGGATGTACAGATGTATAAGGTGGGGGATAAACTGTTGAAGCTAAAAGAATATAAAGTAGTCTTGTTTGCCGGGGCAGTCAGTTTTCTTGTCGGGCTGGGGCTTCTGACGGTCTACCCGTTTGCCCAGAGTGAATTTCTGGCGCAAGATATGGAGATTCACGAGTTTATTATAAAGGATGTCCCGAATGTGAAGGTATCTTCTTCCGATAAGATCATTCCGGGATACGGGCGGCCTGTTTCAAAGGCGAGAGACCGGATGGAGACTGTAGCCATTAGCCGGATGGCATCACCTCCCTTCTTTTTTCATCCGCAACTCACGGAGCATCTGTTTGTTTTATTGACCGTACTTCTGAGTGTGCTCCTGATCCGTCTACTCAGCGGTAAACAACAGATGATGCTGGAATATGAACAGTTGAAAACGGAAAAGCTGCAAACATCATACAATGCCCTGATGGGACAGATCAATCCCCATTTTTTCTTTAATTCACTCAATGGTCTTAATTCGCTGATCCGTAATGGAGAAAAGGAACAGACACTGACTTATCTGGATGAACTGTCGAATGTATTCCGTTATATCCTCCAAAGCAATAAGAAGGAAATGGTTACGCTGGCAGAAGAATTACAGTTCGTAAAAGCCTATACTTATCTGCTGGGGGTACGCTATGAAGGCAAACTGTTTTTTTCCATACAGGCCGAACCGGCCCTGCTACTTTGGTCGCTTCCTATCCTGAGCGTACTGCCGTTAATTGAAAATGCAGTCAAACATAATGTGATCAGCAAGCAGTATCCGTTGCAAATCGACATTTATACTACAGGGGAGAACATGTTGGTGGTCTCCAATAAAGTTCAGCCGAAGGTTGAGGAGGAGCACAGTAGCGGTATCGGCTTAAAGAATCTCTGGGGGCGTTACCGTTTGTTGACCGGTAAAGATATCAATATCTCCAACCGGAAAGAATATTTCAAAGTGTCCCTTCCTTTATCGAATAAACCGGTATGAATAAGATCCAGATTATTATAAACCGAAATAGATCGTATGAATGCTGTAATAATAGAAGATGAAACGGCTGCGGTAAGCACCCTGAAAGCGATATTGGCTCAAAACTCCATTATCCCGATCGAAATAGTAGCGGAACTGGAAAGTATAGAAGAAAGTGTGGTCTATTTCCATACGGCCCCTCAACCGGATATCATCTTTATGGATATTCATCTGGCAGACGGTTCCGCTTTTAAAATATTCGAACAGGTCGAGATCGAAGCTCCGGTTGTTTTTACTACGGCCTATGATGAGTATGCTTTGCAAGCCTTCCAGGTGAGCAGTATCGACTATCTGTTGAAACCCGTAACGCTCACTTCACTGGAACGTGCCTTGAGCAAACTTCGCCTGTTCAGTCCCGAGGAACGCCTGGCCCATATCCGGCAGACCAACGATGTCATACAGGGGCGTCATGTGATCAAAAGTTTGCTTATCATGCTGACAGATAAGTTTTATCCTTTGCAGGTAAAAGATATCCTGTATTTCTATACGGCAAATGAAAAAGTGACGGCTTATACCTCCGATGGCAAACAGCATCCGGTAGACCGTACGTTGGATGCCTTGGGCGATCAACTCGACGAGAGGCATTTCTTCCGGGCAAACCGCCAGTTTATCATCTCCCGGAAAGCGATTAAAGATATCGACTTGTGGTTCGGAAGCCGTTTGTCCGTCAATCTCATTTTGCCTATTCCCGAACGTATCATTATCAGCAAGACAAAGACCCCTGTTTTTAAGAAATGGATACTGATGGAAGAGTGAACGGATGAAATACTGCATCATTCCGGTAAATTTTTTCGCCCCGCCCCTTTGGGCGATTCACCGACTAAGTTGTACCATTTATCGGCCCTTAACCTTTGTTCACCGAACTTTCTTATTTATTTGTAGCATAAACTTAAAAGATACGGAACTATGTTGAAATGTATTACTTTCGATGGGGATGCTTCTACGTTGAACGCCTTGATGGGCTATTTTGAGAAGTTGGATAAAGCATTGGCGGATGTGCATGATGTATTGCACAGGGAACAAACCGAACAACCCGTTTTTGTTCGGGAAGGAAGTAAGATCATTCGTCTTCGCAGGGAAGATATCCTTTTCCTGGAGGGCTATGGCGATTATGTGAAGATTCACCGTACTACGGGCAAGCCTCTCCTGTCGCAGGTAAGCCTGAAACGTTTTGAGGAAAATCTGGCGGACGGTTTGTTCTGCCGGGTACACCGTTCCTATATCGTATCTCTCTCGCATATCAGCTATATTGAGCGGAAGCGGATACGCATCGGTGACGAACTGATTCCGATCAGCGACTCTTACCTGCCTGCATTGATGGGGCGGTTGGCCTTGCAGGAATAAGGCTGTCAGCTTCTGATAACTAAAAAGATTCTATAAAAATGTAATTTGAGGAACAATGCCGTAATCCTGTCTGTTTGGATGAAAATTAAAAAACAAATAGACTATGAATTACGGCATTAGTGTTCTGTTCAGGGCGATACCTCTGCTGATGGCCCTGTTTTGTTTCGGTTATGGATGGTTCGTTCTGGCGTATGGAACAGACCCGAGTCGGTTTGTTGCAGGCCCGGTGATATTCTCGCTGGGGATGATCTGTATCGCACTGTTCTCGACTGCGGCAACGATTATCCGGCAGATCATCCATACGTTTGGGCAGATAAGCCGGTATGCGCTTCCGGCACTGGGGTATTTGTCAGCCCTTCTGACCGTGATAGCCGGGATCTGTATCATGCGGTCGCCCGATGCATCTTCCTTTGTTGCCGGCCATGTGATTTGCGGGGTCGGGTTGATCACCGCTTGCGTATCGACTACGGCAACTTCTTCCACCCGGTTTACGATGATTACCGTCAATGCGAAAAAGACGGACCATGATGTTCCGCCCGAAGCTTTTACCCGTGCTCAGGGGCTGACCCTGATCGCCATTGCCGGCCTGATCGCGCTGGTTGCCTGGGTGTGGGCCTTTTGGCTGTTGGCCGGGAGTGATCGTGGTTCGGAATATTTTGTAGCAGGGCATGTCATGATCGGCCTGGCTTGTATCTGTACCAGCCTGATTGCTTTGGTAGCGACGATCGCCCGGCAGATCAGGAATATTTTTACACCTACCGAACGGGAGTTCTGGCCGGTTATGGTATTGATCATGGGAAGTATTTGCGTTGTCTGGGGGATTATCCTGATCCTGGCAACTGCTAATCCGGCAAACGGGACGACCGGTTATATAATGATAGGGCTGGGACTGGTTTGTTACAGTATATCCAGTAAAGTGATTTTGTTGTCGAAGATATGGAGGCACGAATTCAAATTGTCCAACCGAATCCCGTTGATACCTATTTTCACGGCATTGACTTGTCTGTTCCTCTCCGCATTTCTGTTTGAACTGGGTTCGGTTCATGCTTACTATTTCGTCCCGGCACGTGTGTTGGCCGGTCTGGGAGGCATTTGCTTTACCTTATTCTCGATTGTCAGTATTCTGGAAAGCGGGACGTCTTCAAAGTAATTTACTACTGATGAATATTACTTCTCCGGCACTATAGTGTGACGTGTGCTGACACAATAGCGTGGCATGCACTGACACTATAGTGCTATCCCTGTTATCACAGGCATGCCGGATCGGCGGTTCTACTCTCCGGATCAGGGGCATTCCTGTGATAAATTATAACTTCAGTTTATAGAATAACTCGCTCAATGTATATGAAACCGTTACTCCGAAGGCTTCCCGTCCGAACACATTATTTTTCAGTTGTGTGCGGTCATAATAAAAGGCTGCATTGATACGTCCGTTCATTACCGGCAGTCCCATTCCTGCACTCACCCGGTACGAGTAACCGGTCTGTCCGTTGATTTGCATGTAGGGAGTCGATAGATCTACTCCGGCTTTGTACGTGATCCGTTTCCAGTAACTTCCCGACGTATATCCGTCCGGGAAATAGCTGATACCCATTTTCAACTCATGCGAATCTTTGAACTTTACCCGGCTGTCGCCCGATGAGAGACAGCTGTATTGGTGGAGGCTGTAGTCGAGGGCATACGTCCATTTCTTATAAGCCAACGAACCTCCAACTCCGAAATATTGCGGCAGGTATTGTGTCGTATTCTTCTTGCTTTGTTCTGTCTCGTTGCTGCTGTAAGTAATGGCGATCGAGTTTTCCAGTTTCAGCCGTTGTTTATATCCGTAGACAGCCCCTACCGTAAAGGAGGCATCGCGGTTGAGTTGGCGGTGATACTGTAATCCGAAGTCGGCATAGAAATTATGTGTGTACATTCTGTTTTCAACTGAAATGTCGCTTTGGCTTTCCGTGAGTTTCGTGTTGCCGAATATGTAACTTACATTGACACCGACCGAAAGGTTTTTAGTCAGCATGAAGGCGTTTGTCAGGTAGACTTTGGAAAGTCCGCCATATCCTTCGAATATGCTGGTGTAATATGAATCGGGCGATCCTTCCAGCGGTTGTGTACTCTGGAAATAATAACCGACCGATGAATAAGGTGTCAGGCCGGCTGCCATATACCAGCGGGGAAGAATGCGTCCAGCCAGGGAAAAGGCCGATACATTACCGGTGAAGGCATGACTGCTACCGCTTTTCGACCGGTAAGATTCGCTTTTCAGGAATGCCGAAGTCTCGGCAAAGAGGCGGAGCGTGTCGAGTCCGGTCAGTCCGGCCGGGTTTTCCGTATTGATCAGCCAGGCATCGCGCATACCGGTCGATACGCCTCCCATAGCTGAATTGGAACCATATAAACCCGTTACGATCTCACCGAGTCCGAACATCGAATAAGGCGAGGAGGTCATAATGTTTTGAGCATTGGCGGTTACGGCCGGCAGAAAGAAAAGGATCAGATATTTAATAACTTTCATATATTTTGTAGATTAGCTGTAAGATAATAGGAGAACGGCCCTGCTGGTCACTGAAAGTCAGGTTGCGGAACGACGTCGTATAAGTGTCTTCATTGAACACCAGTTGCAGGTTGTGTTTGTACATCCCGAAAGCTCCCAGTTCCTGTTGCATAAAGTCAGTGATATCGAAATAGTAATAGGTGTTTTCGTCGTATGTGTCGTCTTTCACTAAAGTACCGCTTTGTACGGCTGTTCCCAGATAATCTGTTACGGCATCGGTGACAACATTGTTCTCATCGGCGATATAGAGATAAATACTGTCGGGGAGTGCGTTGGTTCCGGAGAACGTACCGGGTTCAGGGTAGATTTTCAGCAAGGCACTTTCGATAGCAACCTGTTCACCTTGCATCAGGATGTTATTGATAAAAGGAAATTCCAGACGTGTGTACCATCCCAGGCCACCGAAAAGAACGCCTCGGTTATCGAGTAAGGCAGACGGTATCTCTTTCTGCCCTGCCGGAAAAGGTTCCATAATTGTACCTGTGCGGTCGTGGTCGATATGGTTGAACTGGGTAGTCGTGTTAGGGGTGAATGTCAATACCTGTTCATTCTCCTTTTCGTCGATGATGTGGTAATGAAGGACCAACGTCGCCGAACTGTCTGCAACCTGGAAAGAGAGCAGCGACTGGTTGCCCGTAACCTCCGGTATGACGACGAGCCCTTTGAAGTAATCTTCAAAATAGTCGGAGCTGACCTGGATATCCCTTTTGTGGAAACGGGTCAGAAAATCCTGTCCCATCTCATCGGGCAGACGTACCAGTAGCTTTTCCCCGCTTTGAGGCCGGGGGATGAACGTGCTGGTGGCCAATGGCTCTGTTTCGTAGGCGAACGATGAGGTGTTATAGAGATAACCGTTATCGTTCAATCTCACTTTTTCGGTCAGCTTATGTATGTTGATCCGTTGAGCCGACAAGGTGTCACCTACATAATATCCTCCGTAATTAAAGGAAAGGACCAGTGAGTCGAGTACTACCTGGGCATCGATATCGGTCGTGTATGACGGGCAGTTATAAGCCACATAGCTGGAGGAGGATATTTTGCCCCATACAGGATGAGTGTATTCACCTAACATGACAAGAGATTTGCCGGAAGTCTCCAACGAGTCGATCAGCAGGGCGGTAACCGTCACTGTGCTGGTGTCCGTACTGATGTTGCGGAAAGCCGAGTCGACTAATCCGTTACCATACTTATTACTCTCGTCATAGCAGGATTGGAAAAGGCTGCCGGCCATAGCCAGGCATATCCATAACAGAAAAATGTTTCTTTTCATATTATTATATACTGTTCAATTGACCGCACAAAGAACCGGATTCAGTCTTTTTCATGCAAGAATAACCTGCCAATGCCCCGGATTTCTCTGTTAATGGCCTGATTGCACAGATTAGCCGGTAACAGGTCCGGTATAAGGCCCAAAAAGGATTTTACCTTCCTAAAATCCCCATTCATCGGATAGGAAAGGCTGTTTGTCGATTTAATTTGCCGGATTTTGAGATACTTTATTCTTTTGCATCCGTAAACAGTAACACGTTATATGATGACACAAAAAAGACTATTTCTGTTCCTGCTGGCCTTGCTGCCTCTGGTAATGATATCCTGTGGGGATGACGATGATGATGATTTGATAGGAAAGTGGTATCGCGTATCCGATTTCGACGGTTTGGCCCGTAGTGATGCCTCCTCGTTCTCTATCGGGAATAAGGGATATCTGGTCTGTGGATTTGATGGAACAAACCGCTTGTCGGATTTATGGGAGTATGATATGGACCGGGATACCTGGACACAGAAAGCAAACTTCCCCGGTACGGCGCGTAACTCGGGAGTTGCCATGACAGTTGACGGTAAAGGGTATTTCGGAACCGGATATGACGGATCGAATAAACTGAGCGATTTCTGGGAGTATGATCCTACCGCCAATAGCTGGACACAAAAAGCTGATTTCCCCGGTGGTGCACGTTATGATGCTGTCGCTTTCGGTGTAAGTGGCAAAGGATATATCGGTTGTGGTTATGATGGGAATTATCTGAAAGATTTCTATGCGTTTAACCCCGGTTCCAACAGCTGGCAACAGATCGTCAGCATCGGCGGAACCAAACGGCGCGGTGCAACCAGTTTCGTGATGAACGATAAAGCATATATTTGTTGCGGAACGAATAACGGTACTTATGTGGATGACTTCTGGATGTTCGATCCCTCAACAGAGACATGGACTCAGTTGCGCGACATAGCCGATACCTCGGATGAAAGTTATGATGATGATTATAATATAGTACGAACGAATGCATCGGCTTTCGTTATCGACGGGGCAGTTTATCTGACCTGCGGGGAAAGTGGGAGTATACGTTCCGACACGTGGAAATATTATCCTGCAACCGATTTGTGGGAGAATGTAGCCAAGTTTAAAGGTACGGCCCGTACAGTTGCTGTTTCTTTTTCCAATGGTGAAAGGGGATTTGTGGCGACGGGAAAGAGCAGCACTTACCGTTTTGATGACATTTGGGAACTTCACCCTTATGAATACGACGATGATGATTATTAAAGGTAGAAAGGCTCTTTGGGGCCTGGTGCTGTTACCGGTACTTGTTTTATTTCTTTATTTCCGTCATGGAGATGTGGGGTCTCCCGACGGCCGGCAACCGGAGTTGCAAACGTTTCAATTGGAGGATGGCTGGGGCTATCAGATCGTGATGAACAAGAAGGTGTTGATATATCAGCCCTCCATTCCTGCAATTGACACGCTGAGGTCTTTCCCGGATGAGGCCAGTGCCCGTAAGATCGGTTCGCTGGTCCTGGAAAGGCTTAAAAATAACAAGGATTTTTCAATAACAATTGGTGATATTGAACATTCACTCTCTGATTTAGAAACAAACGATAATTCAACGTGAACGTCGGAAAGGGTAGCCAGTGATGGTCGCCCTTTCTTTTTGTAAAGACAATTACTGCTTGTGCGTCTGAATGGGCTTTACCTTTTATAATAGTCTGTTCATCGGGAGATTAGTCCTGTTGGTCGATTTTATTTGTGCGTAGGTAAGATACTTTGTTCTTTTGTATCAGTAAATAGAAGAAGTGGTATGAATGTATTTGAGAGGTTGTTTCTATTGCTGTTGACCATGTTCTCCGTAACGATGGTCTCTTGTAAGGAGGATGACGATATCATTCCCGATGATGATGACACGGAAGATTGCTTGATGGGAAAATGGTATCGTATATCCGACTTTGACGGGGTTCCCCGTAGTGATGTCGCATCGTTTACGATCGGAGATTACGGATATCTGGTCTGTGGATTTGATGGAACGAGCCGTTTGTCGGATTTCTGGGAATATGATATGGACCGGGATACCTGGACACAGAAAGCGAACTTTCCCGGTGCGGCGCGTAACTCGGGAGTTGCCATGGCGGTTGACGGGAAAGGATATTTCGGAACCGGATATGACGGAAGCAATAAGTTGGATGATTTCTGGGAATATGATCCGGCAGCCAATAGTTGGACACAAAGAGCCGACTTTCCCGGCGGTGCACGTTATGATGCAGTGGCTTTCGGTGTCGATGGTAAAGGTTATGTCGGTTGCGGCTATGACGGCAGTTTTTTGAAAGACTTTTATGTGTTTGATCCGGATACCGATAGTTGGGAACAGCTCTATTTCGATGGATGTAAACGGAGTGGCGCATCCGCTTTCGTGATCGACGACAAGGCATATATTTGCTGCGGATTGAATAACGGAGTTTATGCAGATGATTTCTGGAGGTTCAACCCTTCAACAGGGATATGGACACAATTGCGTAATATTTCGGATACTTCGGAAGAAAGTTATGATGATGAGTATGCGATAGCTCGTGTGTCGGCAGCAACTTTTGTTATCGATGGTTCAGCCTATCTGACTTGCGGTGAAAGCGGAAGTCTGTGTACCGATACCTGGAAATATTCTCCTTCAACTGATTTGTGGGAGAATGTAGCCAAATTCAAAGGGGTAAGTCGTAAGGCACAGGCATCTTTCTCAAATGGCAAGAGAGGTTTTGTCTTAGCTGGCATGAGTGGGCTTATACGTTTTGATGATGTATGGGAGTTTCATCCGGATGAGTACGATAAGGATGATTACTAACGGAAGAAATAAATCTTATGTAAAATTCCTATAACAACTAGATATTAAACATTCACTCTCTGATTTAAAAACAAACGATAATTCAACGTGAACATGGAAAGGGTGGCCAGTGATGGTCGCCCTTTTTTAGCAAGATAGGAAAAGTATCTTATCCTCCCCGCTCTTATCTTTGTAGCGAAATACAAAATGAATATGGAACAAAGACCCGCAACAAAAGAAGAGTATCAACGTAAAATAAATATCCTGGTAGAGTATATCAACAATCATTTGAGCGAAACAATTGATCTGGATATGCTGGCAGAGATGTCCGGTTTTTCGCCCTGGCATTTCCACCGGATCGTAAAAGCATTCCTGGGAGAGAATATCGGTGCTTTTATTGTCAGGATGAGGGTCGAGACTGCAGCTCGGTTACTGCGTTACTCGGATATGTCGGTACAGGAAATATCCTGGCGCGTAGGTTATGATGTCCCGTCTTCCTTGTCGAAGGCCTTTAAACTGTTCTATGGTATTTCACCTAATAATTATCGTAAAAATAAAGATTACATTATTATGAGACCTGTTGAAGTAAGACATGATTTGAATATAGAAACTGAAGTAAAAGAATATCCTGACCGTCAGATTGCCTATGTCCGTTTATCGGGAGCCTATATGACTCTCGATTTTTGCGGGGCCTGGCAGAAACTGTGGGCCTTTGTGAAAGAACAGAACCTGTATTCGGAAGGGATCGAGCATATCTGTATCTATCATGACGACCCAAAAGTGACGGAACCTGACAAGCTGCGCACGTATGTTTGCCTGGTTTTACCGAAAACAGCCGAACCGAAAGGGGAGGTTGGCGTAAAGCAATTACCTGCTGCTAAATATCTAATCTTCCGCTATAAAGGTTCGTATGAACATCTGAAATCGGTATATGATACGATCTATCTGCACCTGATTCCTGAAAGTGGATACAGGCCGCTTGATGCGCCGGGATATGAAAAGTATCTGAATAATCCGGCTAACACGGCCCCTGAAGAGCTGGTGACTGAAATCCATATACCGATTGAATAAATTCGTATATTTGCCGGCATGGAATCGTTTCAGATACTATTACCTTTGCCGGTACTTGCTCCTTATGTCAGGCATTACTGGTTGTTGGAGACGGATAGTCCTATAGAAAACACGGAGCGCATCATCCCGACCGGGAATGTGCAGATGCTTTTCTATCGGGGGAATCCAATATTATTATCTTCCTCACACGACAGCCGCCGTGTAAACAGCCAGTCTATTTTGTGCGGGCAGTATGTCGGTTACTCCGAACTGAGCTTTTCCGGAACGATCAGGATACTGGCCGTTGTCTTCCATACACATTCGGTAAGTGCATTCTTCCGGATGCCCGTCAGTGAGTTTTGCAACCAAAAAGTTTCTGCCGATGAGTTGGGCGACCGCGAATTGCAGGAACTGGAAGACCGTATATTATATGAAGCAGACGACAGGAATTGTATCTGCCTGGTCGAACATTTCCTTCTGTCCCGTCTCAATCCTCCGAAAGAACATAATCTCGAACGGATGTTTTCTGCTATTCGGACGATCAACCGGCGGGGAGGAGAAGTGCGTATCTCTGATCTTGCTTCATCTGTTTATCTGAGTACTAAACAGTTTCAACGTATTTTTACCGGACATGTTGGGATCAGCCCGAAGGAGTTCCTGCGGATTGTCCGTTTCCAGCATGCTTTATATGTACTGCAATCTACTCCGGATATAAGTTTTTCCCAACTGGCTTATGAATGTGGCTTCTATGACCAGCCGCATCTGATTAATGAATTTAAGGTTTTCTCCGGATATACCCCGAAAGAGTATCTGGGCGTTTGTGCTCCCTATTCCGATTATTTCTCACAGGAGAACGGCTAATGTCCTTTTTTTCCAAGTCTCGGCTTTTGGCATACTCTATCTTTGCATTGTCAAAAGACAGAAACTGTTTATCTAAAAAAGTGAACATGAAAAAGTTAATTTCTTTCTTCGAGATTCCGGCCTCTGATTTCGTAAGGGGCGTAAAGTTTTACGAAACAGTGTTGAGCCTGAAGTTGGATGTGATGGAGTGCGATGCCGAAAAGATGGCTTTCTTCCCTGATGAAGACGGTTTGGCTCCGGGTGCCGTATCATGGGCTGCCGATTTTCTCCCGTCAAAGAACGGTGTACTTATCCATTTGCATGTAGACGATATGGAAGCTACACTCTCTCTGATCAAATCCAACGGGGGAAAGGTTCTTAGGGAAAAGACAAAGATTGAAGCTGACTGTCGCGGATATTTTGCTATGTTTTCCGATAGTGAAGGAAATACGATTGGACTGTATTCCGACAGATAAGAAGGTCATTTGTGATTGAACGGAAAGGACGGCAGGAGTGTCGTCCTTTTTATATTTTTCATTTTCTGCCGTTTTAGTAGTCATAGTCAGGAAAAACGTTTACATTTGCAACTGTTACAAATAATCCGATTATTCAACTTATGAAGTGTCAACTCTGTATATAGCGTAGTTTCCTTTGACATAAGGCAAAGACCTTCTTTGTCTGTAATTCGCTATCCTCTTATCATACAGGGTACAAATCTTATTTTATAATTAATTGTCGTGATGCATTCTTCTGAAAAGAATGTATAGTGACGCATATATACTAAGTTGAATTATGAATTTCACATACAAACAAATATGGCTCATCAACTTTCCTGTGATGATGAGCATTCTTATAGAGCAATTGATTAATATTACAGACGCTATCTTTCTGGGACACTATGGAGAGGTGGAGTTGGGAGCTGCCGCATTGGCGGGTATGTATTACCTGGCTATCTATATGCTGGGGTTTGGTTTCAGTCTGGGGTTACAAGTGATGGTAGGCCGTCGTAACGGAGAAGGGAATTATAATGAGACGGGGAAAGTATTCTTTCAGGGACTGTTCTTTCTTATTGTGTTGGCCGGATCTATGTTCGTAATGTCCTGGTTATTCTCTCCGGCCTTATTATCTGAACTGATCACATCGGAAGAAGTGTATGAGGCTGTAATAAAATATCTGGACTGGCGTACGTTCGGTCTGTTGTTTACTTTTCCGGCTTTGGCTTTCCGGGCTTTCTTTGTGGGAATAACAAAGACACGGATACTGACAACGGGGGCAGTCGTAATGGTAATTACTAATATTGTATTGAATTATCTGTTGATATTCGGTAACTTCGGGTTTCCCCGGCTGGGAATATCCGGAGCCGCATTGGCTTCCACCATTTCGGAACTTTCTTTTCTGATCGTTTTAGTGGTATATGTTTGCCGCAAAATAGACAAGCGTTATTATGGACTACGGCCTGTATACGATTGGCAATTGCAACTTCGGCTATTTAAGCTTTCGGTATGGAGCATGATGTATTCTTTTACGGCCGTGGCTCCCTGGTTCTTGTTTTTTGTGGTGATTGAACATTTGGGAGAGGAGCAGCTAGCCATTGCAAATATAGTCCGTAGTATCTCTACTGTATTTTTTGTAATAGTCTGTTCCTTTTCAACGACAACAGGATCTTTGGTCAGCAATCTGATCGGTGCCGGGGAATATCGTAATATCATGCCTTTATGCCGGAAGATGATGGGTTTGAGCTACATGCAGGGAATCCCGTTGCTTGTATTTACCTTCCTTTTTTCGGATGAGGTATTAGGTATTTATACTAAAAATCAAGAGTTGATCCGGAATGCATTCTGGCCTTTTGTTGTAATGCTCTCCAATTATTTCCTGTCGGTTCCGGCACATATTTATTGTAATGCTGTAACGGGAACGGGCCGGACACGGACTGCTTTTGTTTTTGAACTGATTACGATCCTGATTTATCTTGCCTATCTGTTTTTGGTATTGGTACAGTTTGATGTCCCGCTGATGGTTTACTGGACGGCCGAGCTTTTATATGTTTTCGTGCTTTTCGTCCTTACTTATGGCTATATGAAGGTTCGTTACTTCAAAATATATGCTCCTGAGGTATAAACATTTCATTATCTGTACGGTTTTATAAAAAAGATATTAAAGAAAAAGACTTATGGAATGTCGGATAGAAAAAGATACGATGGGAAACGTGAAAGTCCCAATCGATGCCTATTATGGTGCACAGACCCAACGTAGTGTTGAAAACTTCAGGATTGCACAGGATATAAACCGGATGCCGAAAGAAATTATCCGGGCATTTGCTTATTTGAAGATGGGAGCGGCCCTGGCAAATAAAGATGCCGGAGTTTTATCTCAGGAAAAATGCGACCTGATTGTACGTGTCTGTGATGAGATACTGGATGGAAAATTGGATGACTCTTTCCCTTTGGTTGTATGGCAGACCGGTAGCGGAACGCAAACCAATATGAATGTGAATGAAGTGATAGCTTATCGCGGGCATGTGTTGAATGGTGGAAAATTGACGGATGAGGTAAAGATATTGTCGCCCAACGATGATGTGAATAAGTCGCAGTCGTCGAACGATACTTTCCCTTCGGCTATGCATATCGCAGCATATAAAATGCTTAGGGAGAATACGATCCCGGCCCTGGAGATGCTACATAAGAGTTTGATAATGAAAAGCCGTGAGTTCATGCCGATCGTGAAAATAGGACGTACCCATTTTATGGATGCTACGCCGTTGACGCTTGGCCAGGAATTTAGTGGTTATGCTGCTCAATTGGAATATGGTATTCATGCCCTGAAAAGTACTTTGCCGCATTTGGCAGAACTGGCATTAGGTGGTACTGCTGTCGGTACGGGTATCAATACGCCTGATAACTTTGGAGAGAATGTTGCCCGTAAAATTGCACAACTGACCGGGTTGCCGTTTGTTACCGCGCCGAATAAGTTTGAAGCATTGGCTACTCACGATGCGATCGTGTCTACCCATGGTGCACTGAAGGGTATAGCCGTCAGTCTGATGAAGATTGCAAACGATATCCGCATGCTCGGTTCCGGTCCACGTGCCGGGATAGGTGAGATCCATCTTCCGGAGAATGAGCCCGGTTCATCCATCATGCCGGGTAAAGTAAACCCGACCCAAAACGAAGCATTGACAATGATCGCCGCACAAGTGATGGGCAATGATGTGGCTATTTCGGTAGGTGGGGCAAACGGGCAGTTCGAATTGAACGTATTCAAACCGATGATTATTTATAACTTTCTTCATAGTGCCCGCCTGATTGGCGATGGTTGCAGGAGCTTTAATGATAATTGTGTTATCGGTATCGAGCCTGTAAAAGAGAATATAAAGAAACATCTGGACGATTCATTGATGCTTGTAACGGCTCTTAATCCGAAGATCGGTTATTACAAGGCTGCATCGATAGCCCAGAAGGCTTATCGTGAGAATAAGTCTTTGAAACAGGCGGCCGTCGAATCGGGTTTGTTAACGGCTGAAGATTTTGATAATTGGGTTGATCCGTCTAAAATGGTAGGTAATATCTGATATTGTGATCTTAGTGGATAATTAATGGAATGCAGTTTTTGCAAAGGATGCAAAGGCTGCATTTTTGTTTGCAAGGTTTATCCGAATATGTAAACATTAACGATGGAAATGACGTTTCCCCGGTACATGTAATAAACTTAAACTTCAATTCATATTTATCTCGATATTGTTTCCTAGGTGTATGTTTTCGCCATAATCGACATGAATAGGAGCTGAAACCCATACATTTTCACCTCTTGATCCGAGTAACTGGTCGAGGATACTGTTCAGCTGTTCTTTATCGGTTGTATCTGTATCGTAATATTGTTTTGCCAGTTTTTTGGCAAGGTGCCAGCGTGTGATTAACTCTTTGTCGCCGCAATCATATGATTCACCGGCCAGCATTTTTTCTTTTTCGGTCATCTTCGTGTTCTTTTATGAGTAAAACATTCTTTTGGTTATAAATATAAGGTTTTTGAACAAAACCACTATCTTTATGCTTATAAAGAGTAAAAGCAGTATGGAAGGAAATAAAGCACAATCTCCCGGAATATGGAATCGTTTATCATCGTTGGTAAACTGGTTCCGGAAGAAGGATGTAAAGAATATCGATGTCTATTTTATTTCCGGAATGTGCTATAATTGTAAGGTATTTGATAAGCTGAGGCTTCCGAAAGGGTATAGGAAGGTTTATATTGAATGGTATATTCCCCGGCCGGACGAATCCTTGTCCGAATATGCCCGGACTATGGCAAAAGTGATCGATACTTCCTCTCCGTTTATCCTGATCGGCTATTCTTTCGGTGCAGTGGTCATGCAGGAAATGACCCTTTTCCTGAAACCGGAGAAATGTGTGATTATTTCTTCTTTTAAAAGCAAGAAAGAAATCCCTATTCTTTTCCAGGCAGTCCGTAAAGTGAATCTGATGGAATTTATGCCTAAGCGGCTTTTCTCTTCGACTGATTTTATAACGAATGCATTTAACCGTTTGGTATATAATGCATCCAATTCTGATCTGGCTGAATATATGACGGTAACTGATCCGGTTTATATAAAATGGGCGGTGGAACAGATCACAGACTGGGTACCGGATAATAAAAGCGAACATCTCTATCATATCCATGGAACTTCCGACCAGATATTTCCTTATGACCGGCTCGAAGATGTTTTTCCGGTTGAAGGAGGTGATCATTTAATGGTGGTGAAGAAAGCGGATATTGTCAGTTCCATATTGGATATTATCTTGCTTAAAAAGGAAGAATAACCTCTCTGTTTCTTGTTGACTGATTCTGTTTTAATAGAATAATTACTAAATGTTGTCATAATAGTGAGCTTTTCGATTGCTGTCCGGGTTATTATAAGCGAATTGAAAAATGGATTGTTATGGCAAATGAATTTAGTGACAAATTAACGACAGAAGAACGTAAAGAACTTCCCTCTTCTGATTTCGGTCTTCCTGAAACGCGGGAATTCCCAATGCCGGACGGTGCTCATGTAAGGGCAGCCGAAGCTTATTTCAGATATGCGCCGGAAGATAAAAAGTCTTTATTGGCACATCGCATCCTGTTAAAAGCGGAAGAATTCGGTGTCGATGTACACAGTCCGGTAATTCTGGGATGGGCTGAAAAGTATGAAAGTTAAAGAACAAAAATGTCCGGGCTTCTTTAAAAGTCCCGGACATTTTATCTTAACCGTTTTATAACCTGTGGGTTGTTAATTTATTTTACTTCTTCACCTTTGTCATTGAAAGTAACAGTGCTTTCAGTTCCTTCAGCTGTAGCGATTACCAGTTTATAAGTTTTTGCTCCGTCCTTTTCTGCTACAGAGGCTTCTTTGATTGTCTGACCTGCATATGCTTTTTCAACTGCACTTTTCACAACATCCGGTACTTCCGTTACTTCAATCTTTTTGTATTCATCCTGTGACGCCTGGCAGCAAGCCACTGAATCAACGCTTGTTTCTGCTGCGATAGCACTCATACAACCAACACCCATCACCATTGCCATAACAACTAATACTTTTTTCATGACTTTAAATTTTTAATTAAACAATCTTTTATGCTAATACATTTATGATAGTTCAATTGGCATGCCAAAATGATTTGTTCTGAGTAAAATGCTGATTATCAGTGATGATTATTTTCTCAATGGTGATGTGATTGTGGAATTGGATTGTGGAATCGTGGAAATCTGATGAAAATATCCTCAAAAAGCAGGTAAACAACAGCTCTGTTTTGTGTGTTTAAAATATAAAGTCATCATGTTATATAGAAAGAAAGGGATAATAAATGAATGGGTTTAAAAATTATGAGAAAATTATATTGAGGGATTATCTGGCATTGGAAAGAACCAGGTTGGCAAATGAACGAACTCTTTTTTCTTATATACGTACCTCGTTATATCTTTTGACCGTCGGGTTCGGCATATTTGAAATCAAAAGTATTCAACATCTGATAGCAGTAGCATGGATATGCATAGGTGTTAGTGTGATTCTGCTTCTCATTGGATTCTACAGGTATTATCAGTTAAAAAAGTATTTGAACACTTATACTTATGAAGACTCCCATTAGGATGGCGTAGTTGTGCCACTCCATTGACAAAATACTTTGAAAGGATCTGAAAAATGGTTTTATTGGAGGTGGATAAAACAACAAAGGCTATCAGTCTTTCGACTAACAGCCTTGGAGCGGAAGCGGCGAGATTCGAACTCGCGGTACCCTTACGAGTACGTCAGTTTAGCAAACTGGTGGTTTCAGCCACTCACCCACACTTCCATGTGTTCTGTGCTTCTTCCTTAGAATTGCGCTGCAAAGATAGGCGTATGTTTTTTAATAAACAAAGTATTTTGCATCTATTTTTTGAGAAAAAGATACTACTTTTGTAACCTGTTCTGATAATCAGTATTTTATTGGATTAAAAAATGAATAAGAAAAAACGAGGAAAACGTAATATACTAATCGGGGGAGTCGTATTTTTAGTCTTTTTGCTGGCGGGAGCGGGCTTTTGGGGATATCGTCTGGCATGGGCTCCGAATTTTATGTCGAAAGAAACAGTCTACCTATATATAGGAAAGGAAAAAAATTTTGATGACCTGTGTCGCCAATTGATCGATTCCGCTGATTGTAGCCGGCTCGGTAGCTTTAAGCAATTGGCAGGGATATTGAAATATCAGGAGAACATAAGGACCGGGCGATATGCCGTATCACCGGGGATGAGTAACCTGGAGCTTTTGAACGATCTGCGGCGCGGACATCAGGTGGCAACCCGTCTTACATTTAATAATATCCGTTTCAAGGATGATCTAGCCGAACGTATGGATGACCAGTTGATGCTGGATAAAGAAGAATTGCTCTCTTTGCTCAATGATTCCGCCTACTGTGATTCGTTGGGATTCACGCTTGAAACAGTCATGGCAATGTTTATCCCGAATACTTATGAAGTCTATTGGAATATTCCGGCAGAGAAACTGATGCAACGTATGAAACGGGAGTATAAATCTTTCTGGACAGATGCACGTTTGGAAAAAGCAAAGGCCATAAACCTGACCCCGGTTGAAGTTTCTGTTCTCGCTTCTATTGTGGAGGAAGAAACAGCAGCCACGGATGAATATCCGATTGTAGCAGGATTATATCTTAACCGTTTGCATCGTGGAATTCCCTTACAGGCAGATCCGACTGTGAAGTTCGCCGTAGGTGATTTTACCTTGCAGCGTATCCTGTTTGAACATCTGGAGATCGATTCTCCTTATAATACATATAAATATCCCGGCCTTCCACCGGGGCCATTACGTATTCCTACCATCAAAGGGATGGACAGCGTTTTGAATTATATGAAGCATAATTATCTTTATATGTGTGCCAAAGAGGATTTTTCGGGACGCCACAATTTTGCAGCGACATTGACGGAACATAACCGTAATGCAAACCGCTACAGGGCTGAGCTTAACAGGAGAAAGATTCGATAAATTTTTTACCGCTTGTTGGGGTAAAAACTGTATCTTTGGCAGTTGGTATAACATAAAAATCAATTTAAGAAAACAAATATACATGGAAAAACAACTATTCTTGGGGGATGAGGCAATCGCACAAGCTGCGATTGATGCCGGTATTTCCGGTGTTTATGCCTATCCGGGTACTCCTTCAACAGAAATTACCGAGTATATCCAAGGCTCGGCAGTAGCGAAAGAACGGGGGATACATAGCCGTTGGAGTGCGAATGAAAAGACTGCAATGGAAGCTGCATTAGGTATGAGTTATGCCGGAAAGCGCTCTTTGTGCTGTATGAAGCATGTCGGACTGAACGTGGCAGCAGATTGCTTTATGAATGCAGGAATGAGTGGTATTAACGGCGGTATGATCATTATTACAGCGGATGATCCATCTATGCACTCTTCACAAAATGAACAGGATAACCGTGTATATGGTAATTTTGCCATGATCCCGATGCTGGAACCTTCCAGCCAGCAGGAAGCTTACGATATGGTGTATGAAGGTTTCGAGCTTTCTGAAAAACTGGGTTATCCGATCCTGATGCGTATTACTACCCGTATGGCACATTCCCGTGCAGGTGTAGTGACACGTCCGATCAAAGATGAAAATACAATGAATTGCCCGCCGGACGGACGCCAGCGTTTTATCCTGCTTCCGGCTTTGGCACGTAAGCGTTTCAAAGTATTACTGGAATCTCAGAAAGTATTTACCGAATCTTCTGAAAACTCAATATATAACAAGTATTTCGATGCTCCGGATAAAGAGTTGGGTATTATTACTACAGGAATTGCTTTCAATTATCTGTCTGAGAATTATCCGGACGGGTTTGAGCATCCGGTACTGAAGATCAGCCAGTATCCGTTACCACGTAAGTTGGTGGAAAAGATCGCAAACGAATGCAAGGAAATCCTGGTACTGGAAGAAGGTTATCCGGTAGTGGAAGAACAATTGAAAGGTTTCTTGGGGAAAGGTGTTATTGTACATGGCCGTTTGGACGGAACTTTACAGCGTGACGGTGAATTGACTCCGGATGCTGTTGGGAAGGCTTTGGGTAAAGAAATTAACAGTTACTATGCGATACCGGAAGTGGTTGAACAGCGTCCGCCCGCTTTGTGCCAGGGTTGCGGTCACCGCGATGTCTATGAAGCGCTGAACGAAGTGTTGGCCGAATATAAAGATCCGAAAGTATTCGGTGATATCGGTTGTTATACGTTAGGTGCTTTGCCTCCATTCCGTGCAATCGACTCCTGTATTGACATGGGGGCTTCTATCACTATGGCAAAGGGTGCTTCCGATGCCGGTGTATTCCCTGCGGTATCAGTGATCGGAGACTCTACTTTCACGCACTCGGGTATGACCGGTTTGCTGGATTGTGTAAATGAGAATACGAATATAACGATCGTTATCTCCGATAATGAAACAACGGCGATGACCGGTGGGCAAGATTCAGCCGGAACAGGACGTCTGGAAGCTATTTGTGCCGGTATCGGCGTCGATCCGGCTCATATCCGTGTGATGATCCCGTTGAAAAAGAATTACGAAGAGATGAAAACGATCATCCGCGAAGAGATTGAATATAAGGGCGTATCTGTCCTGATCCCGCGTCGTGAATGTATCCAGACATTAACCAGAAAGAAAAAAGCAAGTAAGAAATGAGAGCAGATATTATATTGTCAGGTGTAGGAGGACAAGGTATCCTCTCTATTGCCGCCGTTATTGGAGAAGCAGCTTTGAAAGAAGGTCTGTATATGAAACAAGCGGAAGTACACGGAATGAGCCAGCGCGGAGGTGACGTACAGTCGAATTTGCGTTTGTCAGACCAGCCGATCGCATCCGATCTGATCCCGAAAGGACATGCCGACCTGATCATTTCACTGGAACCGATGGAGAGTCTCCGTTATCTTCCTTATCTGAAAAAAGAGGGTTGGCTGGTGACAAACTCACAGCCGTTTGTCAATATCCCCAACTATCCGGATATCGACAAGGTGAATGAAGAATTGAATAAGCTGCCGCATAAAGTAATTCTCGATGTGGAGGCAATTGCAAAAGAAGTGGCTACGGCCCGTGCTGCGAATATTGTTATGCTGGGGGCAGCAACTCCTTTTATCGGTATCGAATATGATAAAATAGCAGATGGTATCCGTCATATCTTTGGCCGTAAGGGTGAAGAAGTGGTCGAGATGAACCTGAAAGCATTGAAAGCAGGCTATGACGTAGCCCAAAGTTTAAAATAAAATTTTTATGAAAAAAAGTCTCTTAACCGCCATCTTTATGATCTTTGCCTTTATTACTCATGCACAAAACGATGCAGACATAATAAAGGTAGGTGACCAGATGCCTGCATTTACGATCGTTTCCGATAACGGAACACAAACGTCGTCAGCATCTCTGAAAGGAAAAGTAGTCCTGATAAACTTTTTTGCCACTTGGTGTCCTCCCTGCCAGAAAGAACTGGCTGAGGTACAGCAGAAACTGTGGCCGAAGTATAAGGATAACAAGAGTTTTCAAATGCTGGTGATCGGTCGTGAACATACGGATGCCGAACTGGCGAAGTACAACGAGAAAAAAGGTTTTACTTTCCCGTTATACCCCGACAAGAACCGGGCGATCTTCGGTGCGTTTGCCAAGAACCTGATTCCCCGAACCTATTTGATAGGTAAGGACGGTAAAGTGATCTATACCGGCAAAGGATATACGGAAGAAGAGTTTGCCGAATTGATGAAAAAGATCGATGCGGCGATAAAATAAAAGATATGCAGTATAAGAATATACATTTAATCTATTTTTCTCCGACGCATACATCGGCTAAGATATCTTATGCTATTGCGGAAGGATTGGAAGCGGAAACTTTATCTGAGTCGGATATAACCTGCGAAGGCTTAAAGGAACCGTTGCTAATAGGAGAGAATGAACTGGTGATCGTTGCTGTCCCGGTCTATGGCGGACGTGTTGCAGAAACGGCGATGGAACGTATCCGTATGTTTCAGGGAAAAGATACGCCGGTCATACCAGTGGTTGTCTATGGGAACCGCGATTACGAAGATGCTTTGAAAGAGCTGAGCGATACGTTGGTAGTGCAGGGATTTATTCCTGTCAGTGCCGGTGCTTTTGTCGGTGAACATTCTTATAGCCGGAAGGATATGCCTATTGCGGCAGGTCGTCCGGATAAGGATGATCTGTTCAAGGCTTCTCAGTTTGGACATGATACGCTGAAGAAACTGGATGATGCTGGCTGTTTGTCGAAATTGCCAGTGCTGGAGGTGAAAGGGAATTACCCTTATAAAGTAAAAGGACCGTCGACACCACAGGCTCCGGTTACGGATGAAGAGCTATGTACACTGTGTGAATATTGTATTGATGTTTGTCCGGTTACTGCCATTTCGATTGTCGATGACCGGATGTTCAGTGATCCTGTTCTTTGTATTAAATGCTGTGCCTGTGTGAAGGAATGCCCGGAAGGAGCACGTACGTTTGATACGCCTTATACGGCCATGCTTCATAAAAACTTCAGTGCACGGCGCGAACCTGAATTGTTCTTTTGATCATTTTAAATAATTAGCTTATAGCCGATCCCACGGATATTTATTATTTGAACCGAGGGATCGGCTTTTAGTTTCTTACGTAGTTTAGTAATAAACACGTCCATACTCCGGGCGTTGAAAAAACTATCGTCTCCCCATAGCTCTTAGCAATACGGGGTTCCTGTGTAGCATATCGTTTGTATGCTGACATAGAAGCCGCAGGATCTCCGCTTCCCGGTGAGAGAGTGTTTCGGTCTGGCTGATCTTTATCTGTATTAAATGAATGGATTTTATTAATTTATTTCATCGGGTTGTAATTAATTTTGATGATATGTTTTTGGAATTAGGCTGAAAGAATTGATTGGGCCATTATAATTGTTCCTTATTCTTTCCTGTAGAATTATTCGTTTGATATATATCAAACGCAAAGAACACATATATGCTTCATTCGTTTGATGAT